>NZ_JBXWPG010000001.1:0-778843 GCF_059611285.1 Ruegeria sp. CDSA236 | reverse complement strand
GCCATATTTTCAGCGATATCAACAAATTGACACCCGCCATAGTAACGCCTGCCGGGGTATCCTTCGGCGTATTTGTTAGTCATCACCGAGCCCTGCGCTTCCATCACGGCAGCAGAGACGATGTTCTCGGACGCGATCAATTCGATCTCGTCGCGCTGACGGCCCAGCTCGGACGTGATCGAGCCGAACAGCTCTGGGTCGCGCGCTGAGAGAGACTGGGTGAAAAAACCGGTATCACGTAGATTGGCGTTCATGGGGGCTCCACAATGCTGGGATTTCTTGCGGATTTCCTATCGGAAACGGGACATCGGCAAAAGGCTTAAAGCGACGATTTGGCCAGCGGTGGCGTCAAGTCTGGTCTATAGGGGAAAGGTATGATTGTTTCGGAACCAAATGTGCAGCACTGGAAACCACAATAGATGATTCAAAGAATCGCTTTTCTTGCCAGCGACGCCAAGGTGGCTCAAACCGCACGCGACAAACTGGTCAGGCGCTATGGCAATGCGGCGCCGCGTGATGCCGGTGTAATTGTCGCACTGGGTGGGGACGGCTTTATGCTGCACACTTTGCACAACATGCAGCACCTCGATACGCCCGTATATGGCATGAATCGTGGAACAATCGGGTTCCTGATGAACGAGTTCCACGAAGAAGACCTGATGGACCGTCTTTCCGCCGCCGAAGAAGAGGTCATTAACCCGCTGGCAATGCGCGCGATGGATCAGTCCGGCAAGATTCATGAGGCTCTAGCCATCAATGAGGTCTCTTTGCTAAGGGCAGGCCCTCAGGCGGCGCGGCTGAGGATCAGTGTGGACGGTCGCGTGCGCATGGATGAATTGGTTTGCGATGGCGCTTTGCTGTCAACGCCAGCAGGATCGACGGCTTATAACTATTCCGCGCATGGGCCAATCCTGCCGATTGGATCGGATGTTCTAGCTCTGACAGCGATTGCAGCCTTTCGTCCGCGACGCTGGCGGGGCGCACTGCTGCCCAAAATCGCCCAGGTGCGGTTCGATGTGTTGGATGCGGACAAGCGGCCGGTCATGGCGGATGCGGATTCAAATTCATTTCCGGATATTGATTGGGTCGAAATTCGATCTGAACCGGCGATTCGGCACCGTATCCTGTTCGACCCGGGCCACGGCCTGGAAGAGCGTCTGATTTCGGAACAGTTCACCTAAATGAAAGGCCAGGTACGAATTAATCGCGCTTGTGTGAACCAGTTCACACGAATCCGATTAACATTAAGGTAGTGTGAACTTGCCTGGAGAACACGCCATGGTGGAAGTGAGTGGCCATCAACGGCGGTTTCGAAATGAACGTGCAGTTTATGTGCGGGCGAGGGTAGGTGGTGCTACGCTCGTTATCGGATTTCTAGGCATATTTTAGAAAGCGGACCCCGGGTACAAAACCCCGGGGTCAATTTTTTTTGGACAACGTCTATTTAGAAGGACGTCCCCATTTTCTTCCACAATGGCAGGCACATTTGCCCTACCCGGTCTTCTATCGCCGCGGCGGCGTCTACGGCCATATCCTCGCGCCATCTGCGGGCTGCGATCTGGATGTTGATCGGCTGCGGCCCATGCGGCAGCTCGGCCAGCCGCGCCGGAACACATGCCGCGGGCAGGCCGATGAAGTTCATCGCATAGGAATAGACCGCACAGCCCAGAACTTCATGCACGCCCTCGGCGCCCTCGGTATCTCGGTCCGGTTTGAAGAACGGCTGTGGCAGGAATGGTGACAGGACCAGAGGATAGTTATGCATGAACAGAGACCACTCGCGCGCATAGTGGCTGCGCTTGGCCAGCATTTCGATAAGGTCTGTGCCAACTATGGGTGGGAATTCCTGAAAGTAGACCTCGAATATGTCGCGGATTGTTTTTGATCCCGCAGCCTCGATATCGGCTTTCAACAAGGTCAAAACTTCGCCCATCAGGGCGCGGTACCCGCCACGACCAGCTTCAAAGATATCGGGTGGTGCGACCTCTTCCACTACATAGCCTGCTTCGATCAATGCATCGCGTGCCGTATCCAGAGCCTTGTCGACTTCGGGATGCAAATCGTATCCAAAGGTCTGCTTGGTGAAGGCGACCTTGATCGGGCCGGTTTGGTCCTCACCCCGCCACGGCATCGGCACGTGAAACGGATCGCGCGGATCGGGCGCGATCAAGCTGGGCATGGACAGGTGCAGGTCCGCTGCGGAGCGCGTGATCAGTCCCTGCACCGACATCGATTGTGCCAGTATGCCCCGTTCTGCCGATTGGCTGGGATTCCACGCCGGAACACGACCCAAACCCGGTTTGACGGTGACCGCCCCATTGGCGGCGGCAGGAAATCGCAGACTGCCCCCTATATCGTTGCCATGGGCCAGCGCACCGATCCCAGCCATCACAGCCGCGCCCGCGCCACCAGAAGATCCCCCGGGCGAGATATGACGCCCCCAGGGGTTATACGTGCGGCCGTGCAGTTCGTTGTCTGTGTCAGCACGGAACGAAAACTCGGGCGTGTTGGTGCGACCGATGACGATGGCGCCCGCCTTTTGCAGGTTGGAAACAACCGGCGCATCATCCGGGGCGATCACGTCTTTCAGGGCAACGACCCCATTCGAGGTCGCATGTCCTTTTTGATCGACGTTGATTTTGATGGTGACCGGCACACCATGCAGGGGGCCGGGCTGCTCTCCGCCACCGACCGCCTTGTCCAGATATCGCGCACGGTCCAGCGCCTGCAGGCTCAGATCTTCGACAACCGCATTCAGCGCAGGATTGACCCGTTGCATCCGGTCGATGGAGGCTTTGACGGCCTCTTCCGCGCTGATTTCCCTGTTGCGCGTCAACGCGGTCAGATCTGTGGCGTTCAGACGCCAGATGTCGGTTTCTGTCATGGGGCCTCACTGTCTTGGTCAGACAGTAGAGGCCCGGTGTCAGGTTGCAAGAGGCGGCAGGCGCACCGATTTTCTACTGGGCGTAGCCGATGGATTTCAGCGCCTCGGTGATCTCGTCCAGAATCGCCGGGTCGTCGATGGTGGCGGGCATCTTGTAGTCCTTGCCATCCGCAATCGAGACCATGGTCCCGCGCAAGATCTTGCCCGACCGCGTTTTGGGCAGCCGGTCAACAACCACGGCCAGTTTGAAGGCAGCGACCGGTCCGATCTTTTCGCGCACCAGCTTGACGACATCCTGAACGACGTCACCGTGGTCTCGATCACAGCCCGCGTTCAGACACAGGAAACCAACCGGCATCTGGCCTTTCAACTGGTCCGACACGCCGATCACGGCGCATTCGGCAACGTCAGGGTGCGCGGCCAGAACCTCTTCCATGCCGCCGGTGGACAGACGATGGCCCGCGACGTTGATCACGTCATCGGTGCGCGCCATGATGTAGAGGTACCCGTCCTCATCAACCATGCCCGCATCGCCGGTTTCATAATATCCGGGAAAGTGATTCAGGTACGAGCTTTTGAACCGGTCTTCGGCGTTCCACAGCGTTGGCAGAGTGCCAGGGGGCAGGGGCAGCTTTACCGCAATCGCGCCCAGCTCTCCGGGTTTCATCGGGTGGCCGCCTTCGTCCAGAATCTGCACGTCGTAGCCGGGCATCGGCTTGGCAGGTGAGCCCAGCTTGGTTGGCAGCTCTTCAATCCCCAGCGGATTGCCCGCGATGGTCCAACCGGTTTCGGTTTGCCACCAATGGTCGATGACCGGAACGTTCAGCGCGTCTTTGGCCCATTCGATCGTGTCGGGATCCGCCCGCTCTCCGGCCAGAAACAGGGCTCGCAGGCAGGAGAGGTCGTATTCAGGGATTAATTCCCCCTTGGGATCTTCACGTTTGACCGCGCGGATTGCGGTGGGAGCAGTGAAGAAACTGCGAACATTATGCTCGGATATCACCCGCCAGAAGGTGCCCGCGTCTGGGGTTCCAACCGGCTTGCCCTCGAACACTATCGTGGTGTTGCCGTGGATCAGCGGCGCGTAGCAGATATATGAGTGGCCAACGACCCAGCCGACATCCGAGGCCGCCCAGAACACGTCGCCGGGATCCACGTTATAGATGTTCTTCATCGTCCAGTTCAGGGCGACCAGATGGCCGGCCGTCGGCCGTACGACCCCTTTGGGCGCTCCGGTCGTGCCCGATGTATACAGGATATAAGCTGGATCATTGCCATCGACAGGAACACATTCCGCAGGCTCAACACCGTACTGGAACCCGTGCCAGTTGAAATCACGCCCCTCGATCAAATGCGCAACCTCTTGTTCGCGCTGGAATATCACGCAGAAATCGGGCTTGTGGCTGGCAAGTTCGATGGCACCGTCAAGCAGCGGTTTATAATGCACCACACGGCCCGGCTCCATCCCGCAAGAAGCGGCGATGATTGCTTTTGGTTTGGCGTCATCAATACGGACCGCCAATTCGTTGCTTGCAAAGCCACCAAACACAACCGAGTGCACCGCACCCAGCCGGGCACAGGCCAACATCGCCTCAAGCGCTTCGGGGATCATCGGCATATAGATGATAACCCTGTCGCCCTTTTCGACACCTTTTGCCCGCAATGCCCCGGCCAAAGTAGCGACCCGATTGCGCAGTTCGACATATGAGATCTCGCGCTTGGTGTGGGTGATTGGGCTGTCATAGATGATGGCCGTCTGTTCACCGCGACCATTCTCGACATGGCGATCAACCGCATTCCAGCAGGTGTTGACCCTGGCATCACAGAACCATTCATAAAGAGGAGCATTGTCGTCAAACAAAGCCTTGCTGGGTGGCCGAACCCAATCAATTCCTTTTGCAGCTTCCATCCAGAATGACTCCGGATCGGATTTCCAGCTCTGGTAAACGTCCTGATATGCCACTTTGGTCTCCTCCGAAAAATCCCTGCACCGTGTCTAGGGCGGGGTATAGGGGGCAGACAAGCGGTCGAAGTGACGGGGCGTCACTTTATCGCAAAATATTTGCAGATGTATAAGAATTTCCCTGCAAATTTTTGCAAACCTGTCGGCAATTTATGGATTTTGCGCGCCGAATTCACAGTTTTGCAAAACTGCAAATGTATTGGTGCAAATATGAAGGAATCAGTCCGGGCACCTGTTTCGGTGCCCGGAGGGGATCCGTGACCCTTTACCCGTAATGAGCGACAGGCGTTCCTGCGATCGCCGCCATGTTCAGTAACCCGCGTGCGGTGATCGAGGGGGTCACGATATGTGCCTTGTTGCCCATACCCATCAGGATCGGGCCAACTTCCAGCGCGTTGGCCTTCATCTTCAGGATGTTTCGCACACCGCTGGCGGCATCTGCGTGGGCAAATATCAGGACGTTGGCAACACCTTCTAGACGTGAATGCGGGAAAATGCGCGACCGCAGTTCCGGGTCAAGCGCTACGTCCAGATTCATCTCACCCTCATATGTGAAATCGCGCGGCTCCGAGTCCAGAATCTCCAAAGCGGCCCGCAGGCGCTTGCCCGAGCCTTCGGCCTGATTGCCGAATTGAGATTGCGAACAGAACGCGATTTTTGGCTCCAACCCGAAACGCCGGACATGACGGGCCGCGCCCAGGGTGGTTTCGGCAAGCTCTGCAGGCGTTGGTAATTGCCGCACATGTGTATCGGCAATGAACAAGGGGCCGTCCTCAAGAACCATCAGAGATAAAGCGCCATGCGCGCGCAGGTCGCCATTGGCTAACACCTGTTCGACATAGCTTAGGTGCCAGCGGTATTCGCCAAAGGTTCCGCAGATCAGGCTGTCGGCCTCGCCACGTTGGACCATGATCGCCCCAATGGCTGTGCTGTTGGTGCGCATGATGGCCTTGGCCAGATCAGGGGTGACACCGCGGCGCTGCATGATCTGGTGATATGAGGTCCAGTAATCATAGTAGCGATTGTCATGTTCCGGGTTCACGATCTGAAAATCCTCGCCGGGACGCACGGTCAGGCCCAGGCGCTCGCATCGCGCTTCGATGACTTCGGGACGTCCGATCAGGATCGGTGTTTCCGTGGTTTCTTCCAGAATGGCCTGAGCGGCGCGCAACACACGTTCGTCCTCGCCCTCGGCAAATACAATGCGGCGCGACGCAGCTGCTGCGGCCTCGAAAACCGGGCGCATGATCAGGGCGGATTTGAAAACCGTCTGGTTCAGGCGCTCTTTATAGGCCTCCATATCTGGAATCGGACGCCTGGCAACGCCACTGTCCATAGCCGCCCGGGCCACTGACGAGGACACAACAGCGACGAGGCGCGGGTCAAAAGGTTTTGGGATCAGATAGTCAGGTCCGAATGTCAGTTGCTCGCCCTTATAGGCGGCGGCGGCTTCTGCACTGGTCGTTGCCCGGGCCATATCAGCGATACCGTCTACGCAGGCGATCTGCATAGCGTCGTTAATTTCGGTCGCACCAACATCCAGGGCGCCCCGGAAGATGAAAGGAAAGCACAGAACGTTGTTCACCTGATTGGGAAAATCACTGCGACCCGTTGCGATGATCGCATCGGGGGCCACTTCGCGAGCTGCGTCCGGCAGAATCTCGGGCGTCGGGTTGGCCAGCGCGAAGATGATTGGTCTGTTGGCCATTTTCGCGACCATTTCGGGTTTCAGGACATTCGGTCCGCTAAGCCCCAGAAACAGATCGGCATCCCCGATCACGTCATCCAGCGTGCGCAGATCAGTCTTTTGCGCGAATTGGCTCTTGTGCGGGTTCATGTCCTCGGCTCGCCCTTCATAGACAAGCCCGTGAATGTCACACAGCCAGATGTTTTCGCGTTTCACACCCAGCTTCACCAGCATGTTCAGGCAGGCGATCCCAGCCGCGCCTCCGCCGGTCGAGACGATTTTGATATCCTCGAACTTTTTCCCGGCAACGTACAGCGCGTTCTTGGCAGCGGCGCCCACGACGATTGCGGTGCCGTGCTGGTCATCGTGAAAAACGGGGATGTTCATCCGCTCGCGGCACAGTTTTTCGACAATAAAACAATCGGGTGCCTTGATGTCTTCAAGGTTGATCGCACCGAACGTGGGTTCCAGCGCGCAAACGATATCGGCCAGCTTTTCGGGGTCGGATTGGTCAACCTCGATGTCGAAACAGTCGATCCCTGCGAATTTCTTGAACAGAACCGCTTTGCCTTCCATCACCGGCTTTGAAGCCAGAGCGCCTATATTGCCCAGGCCCAGCACTGCTGTTCCGTTCGAGACCACGCCAACAAGATTGCCCCGCGCAGTGTAAAGCTCGGCGTTGGATGGGTCGGCCTTGATTTCCAGGCTGGCCTCGGCGACGCCAGGCGAGTAGGCGCGCGCCAGATCCCGACCGTTGGCCATGGGTTTCGTAGCCCTGATTTCGAGCTTTCCAGGCTTTGGGTGAGCGTGATAATCAAGCGCGGCCTGTCGCAGGTTGGGAGTGTCAGACATAGGCAATTCATCTCCGTTCCGAATTTGGTTGAAGGGTTAAACTATTTCTGGCGCCTTGGCTACGTGACGTCACTTCATAAATGGATTTTTGCCAAACACGGCCGTAGGTTGAATTTTGTTCCAATATGGTTACGGTCTCGCATCTTCATATTCGGCACCGCTTCCACAGGAGATCGAAGGCCCAAGATGACCCCGGAAAAACAATCTCAGTCGATACCCGTCACAACCGATACCAAGCGGTCCTTTGGGCTGGACCAGCCGCTGTTTCGTGCAGCGATTGGTGTTGCGTTGCTGATCTTGGTGGTCCTCTGTATCTGGCCAGTGCAGGCGATGTCCCTCAGCCATGAGGGCGGCCCGTTCGAATCCATTTCGGCCGCGGCGCTTGTTCTGGCCGGGGGCATTGCGCTTTTCCGGTATCGCGGGATTTCCCGTCTCTATATCGGTCTCGTCTGTTTGCTGCTGGCAGAGCGCGAACTAGCTGCGGATATCTATGCCGTAGATAGCCTGCCATATGGGATTCTGAATGGGCTGGACACGCTGCTTGATATGAACGCGGTTCGCGTCATCCTGGCTGTTTTGGTTCTGGGAGGCTTGCTCTGGCACGGGGTGCCAAACGGGTGGCGTGCGTTCAAGCAACGGGTCCCGTTTCTAATGGTGTTCTTTCTGGCCGGTATGTGTGCGGTGGTTGCACAGGGGTTGGAAGAGGTCAGTGGCGCACTGAAAGACGACCTGTCGGACCAGATGATCATGCGTTTGTTTGTGTTGGAAGAAACGCTTGAGATGTTCTTTTCGATTGGCATTTTGGCTTCTGTTCTGATCGGATGGCCCAAAGCCACGACCGAAGAGAACTTGAATGACCAGCAATCAGACCAAAGCTGAGATTCGTCTGCCGACGCAGGAATTACGTGACGACATCCCGTTTTTTACCAAGGTACTGGGGATGCGGATGGATATGATCTATCCGGCTGATGATCCTCGGGTCGCCGTGTTCTCGGGGCATGGATTGCGATTACGGATCGAACAGGATGCACCCGAGGCGCCCGGAATGTTGCGCATTCTGACCGAAAATCCGGATGAGTTTGCGGCTGGCCAGCGCAGTTTGGTCGCGCCGAACGGGACGCGTGTCGAAATTGATGAGCTGAACCCGCCGATGGTGATGCCGGATACCGTGCATTCCTTTGTCGTGCGCAGACTCAAGGATCAGGCCCCGTGGGTCATCGGGCGCGCCGGAATGCATTATCGCGATCTGGTACCCGATCGCTTGGGCGGGTCGATCATTGCCAGCCATATCCGCATTCCTGATGGCGGTCCGGTTCCAGACATGGTGCATTTCCACAAGGTCGGGTTTCAGTTGATTTTCTGCATCCATGGCTGGGTCGATGTGGTTTACGAGGATCAGGGCGACAAGATGCGCCTGACCGCCGGTGATTGCTTTATCCAGCCGCCCGAAATCCGTCATCGTGTGTTGGAAGCATCGGACAATGTGCAGGTGATCGAAATTGGTGTTCCTGCCGAACATGTCACCGAAATCGACCACGAAATGCAGTTGCCGACCCCGCAATACCGCCCGGATCGCGAATGGCAGGGCCAGCGCTTTGTCTACAACCGGGCCGAGGGGGCAGAATGGGGGCCGTTCCGTTTGCCGGGCTACATCTGTCGCGACACCACGATTGCCCAGAACACGATGGGTGTCGCAGGCGTTCAGGTGGTGCGTCGGGGGCAGGGTGACACCGCCTGGGCTACACATGATACCGATATTCATTTCACCTTCGTTATGAACGGTGAGTTGACGCTCGAAGGCGAGGGGCGCGACCCGTATCGGCTGGAACAAGGTGATGCCTTTGTCATTCCACCGGGCATGCGGACACGCCTGTCTGATCCGACCGATGATGTTGAACTGCTTGAGGTCACGCTGCCTGGCGTGTTCAATACGGTTCTGGATTAAGCATTTTGGCTCAGGAATTCTGCGCTCGGGGCTTCAATTCCCCGGGGGCTTTCATTTAGGGTATGACTTTCTGACCAGATGATCAAAAAATGGGGAATCGCCATGAGCTTGAAAGACGCAGCCTTGTCCGTGCGGGAAAACGCCTATGCGCCTTATTCCAATTTCAAGGTCGGCGCGGCGATCCGGTCCCTGTCGGGGCAGATCTACTCCGGTTGCAATGTGGAAAACGTGGCCTATCCCGAAGGCACTTGCGCCGAGGCCGGAGCCATTGCCGCCATGGTCGCTGCTGGCGAGCAGGAACTGACCGAGGTTTACGTGGTCGCGTCGTCTCCTCAGCCAGTACCGCCGTGCGGGGGGTGCCGCCAGAAACTGGCCGAGTTCGGCAAGCGTGACGTCAAGGTGGTATTGGCCAGCTTGGACGGGGCGGAGTTGAAAACCACTATCGGGGATCTGCTGCCAGGCGCATTTGACGCCTCGCATATGGAGGATGTCTGACCCCATGGACGCCCGCTCGATCATCGCAAAGTTGCGCCGCAAGGATATACCCTCCGCCGAGGAACTGCACTGGTTTGCCCAGAGGCTTGCCGATGGTGGGGTCAGTGACGCGCAGGCAGGGGCCTTTGCGATGGCGGTTTGCATGGGTGGGTTGGGTGCGCAGGGCCGTGCCGATCTGACCATTGCGATGCGCGACAGCGGCGATGTCCTGAACTGGGATGTGGAAGGTCCGGTAATCGACAAACACTCGACCGGGGGTGTGGGCGACAGCGTCAGCCTGGTACTGGCCCCCGCACTGGCCGAGCTTGGGGCCTATGTGCCAATGATTTCTGGCCGGGGACTGGGACATACGGGCGGCACGCTGGACAAGCTCGAATCCATCCCCGGTGTGACCACCCAGATCAGCCAGGACCGGCTGGTGCAGGTGCTGAACGAAACGGGAGCAGCCATCGTCGGGGCCACCGGGCAAATAGCGCCGGCGGACAAACGGCTTTACGCCATTCGGGATGTCACGGCGACAGTTGAAAGCCTCGACCTGATCACCGCGTCGATCCTGTCGAAAAAGCTTGCGGCCAGCCCGGATGCGCTGGTGCTGGACGTTAAGGTTGGCAGTGGGGCCTTTATGAAAACCCTTGATGACGGGCGCAATCTGGCACGGGCGCTGACGGAAACCGCCAACGCTGCAGGGTGTCGGACCTCGGCAGTCATAACCGATATGAACCAGCCGCTTGCCTCTGCGCTGGGCAATGCACTTGAGGTGGATGAGGTCATGAAGGTATTGACCCAAGCGCCTGACGCGCCGTTGGCTGTGATCTCTGCCGAACTGGGTGGGGTTCTGTTGGCTGACGCCGGTATGTTTGCCACTTCGGAAGAAGGCCGGGACAAAATCGCCAAGGTCATCCGCGATGGCCGTGCCGCAGAACGGTTTGGCCGCATGATGGCCGCAGTTGGGGCACCCATTCACTTTGTCGACGATTGGTCGCGCTATTTGCCCGAAGCCAGCGTGATCCTCGAAGTGTCCGCTCCCGCTGCGGGCTATGTAACCACGATAGACGGAGAGGCTCTGGGCCTTGCGGTTGTCGAATTGGGTGGCGGACGTCAGGTTGAAAGCGATGTGATCGACCCTGCGGTCGGGCTGTCAGATCTGGTGCGACTGGGCGACCGGGTCGAAAAAGGCGCGCCATTGGCTGTCGTCCATGCCGCCCGCGAGGATGCCGCGCGACGTGCGGCTGATGCTGTTCAAAAGGCGATCACGCTTGGAACGGGTAAACCAGTGGTGCCATCCCTTGTCCACGAGAGGATCACGCCATGAGCCGCGCCTTCCTTGTGGTGATGGATTCTGTGGGTATCGGCGGTGCGCCCGATGCTGATCAGTTCTTTAATGGCGACATGCCGGATACTGGGGCAAACACTCTGGCCCATATCGCGCAGGCTTGTGCACAAGGTCAGGCGGAAGAGGGGCGATCCGGGCCTTTGCATCTACCGCATTTGGATGCGCTGGGGTTGGGTGCTGCGGCACGACTGGCCTCGGGTGCGGAAACGCCGGGTTTGCTGGCCCAGCCGACAGGTCTGTGGGGCTGCGCCTGTGAGGATTCACCGGGCAAGGACACGCCATCGGGGCATTGGGAGCTAGCAGGGCTGCCTGTGCCGTGGGACTGGCATTACTTTCCAAATACAACACCATCATTTCCGGCTGATCTGAGCAAGGCCGCAGCCGAGGCCGCCGGAACCGAAGGGGTTTTGGGGGATTGCCACGCCTCGGGCACCACGATCATCGCCGAATTGGGGGCCGAGCATATGCGAACCGGTTGGCCGATCTGCTATACCTCGGCCGACAGTGTCTTTCAGATCGCCGCGCATGAAGAAAGTTTCGGCCTAGACCGTCTGCTTGACCTCTGCCGCGCGCTGGCCCCACGTTTGCACCAGATGAAAGTGGGGCGTGTGATCGCACGGCCCTTTGTCGGCTCGCCTGAACAAGGGTTCACCCGCACGACCAACCGCAAGGATTTTGCCATCGTGCCGCCCGCTCCGGTGCTGACGAACTGGTGTCAGGATGCGGGCCGCCGTGTTCATGCAGTGGGCAAGATCGGCGATATCTTTTCCATGCAGGGAATCGACACACTGCGCAAAGGGTCGGATGCTGACTTGATGGGTCATCTGTCCGATCTGGTCGATGAGGCCGAAGAGGGCAGCCTGACATTCGCTAATTTTGTCGAGTTCGACAGTCTCTATGGCCATCGGCGCGACATCAGCGGCTATGCCCGCGCGCTAGAATGGTTTGACCAAGAGATAGGTGCAATTCTGACCCGGTTGCGCCCCGATGACCTGATGTTGTTGACCGCTGATCACGGCAACGACCCAAGCTGGATCGGCACCGACCACACGCGTGAGCAAGTACCTGTCCTGATTGCAGGGCAGGGTGCGGGGCAGATCGGTAAGGTCAAATTCGCCGACATTGCCGCCAGTATCGCAAATCACCTGAATATCCCGGCACAAGGGCCGGGGCGGAGCTTTCTATGACTGTCGCTGACCTACCCAAGATCGAACTGCACTTGCATCACGAAGGTGCCGCGCCGCCTGCCTTCATCCGTCAGCTGGCGCATGAAAAGCGCATCGACCTGAGCGGGATTTTCAAACATGACGGGTCTTATGATTTCCGGGATTTCGCCCATTTCCTCAGCGTATATGAGGCCGCCTGTGAGGTGCTGAAATCGCCCGAGGATTTCCGCCGACTGACGTTGGCTATTCTTGAAGAAAGCGCGGCGAACGGGGTGGTGTATTCGGAAAGCTTTCTGAGCCCCGATTTCTGTGGCGGTGGCGATTTGGTGGCCTGGCGCGACTATCTAAGTGCCATTCAGGATGCCGCTGATGAAGCCGAGCGGAAATACGATATCACTCTGCGCGGCGTGGTGACCTGTGTCCGGCATTTCGGACCCCAACAGGCCAAGCTCAGTGCATATTGTGCCGCTGAAACAGCTGGCGACTGGATTACTGGGTTCGGTATGGGGGGCAATGAATCCGTGGGGGTTCAGGGCGACTATAAGTGGGCGTTTGACTGCGCGCGCGAGGCCGGACTGCGCCTGACCACCCATGCCGGAGAGTTCGGCGGGCCGGATAGTGTCCGCGATGCGATCCGTGATCTGGGAGTTGAACGCATCGGCCATGGCGTGCGTGCGATCGAAGAACCCGACCTTGTGCATGAGATCGTTGATCGTGGTGTGACGCTCGAGGTTTGCCCGGGCTCGAACGTGGTTCTGGGCCTGTTTCCTGACTTTGCCAGCCACCCGATTTCCAAGTTGCGCGAGGCAGGTGTCAAGGTCACCGTGTCCACCGACGATCCGCCGTTTTTCCATACCACAATGCGGCGTGAATATGAGATGTTGGCCAAAGCTTTCGGTTGGGAGGCCGAGGATTTTGCCGCCCTGAATGAAACCGCCCTGAATGCGGCTTTTTGCGATGAAGCGACCCGTGCGCGGGTCAAGAAAAGACTGGAGATATCATGAGCGAACACTTGACCGTCGTCGACCACCCGTTGGTGCAGCACAAACTGACGCTCATGCGGGACAAGGGCACTTCGACCGCCGAATTCCGGCAGTTGCTGCGTGAGATCACCTTGCTGCTGGCCTATGAGATCACGCGGGAAATGCCATTGACCACCCGGCATATTGAAACCCCGATGGAAGAGATGGACGCCCCCATCCTGGCAGGTAAGAAACTGGCGCTGGTTTCTATCCTGCGCGCCGGTAACGGAATGCTGGACGGCGTTTTGGAACTGATCCCCTCGGCCCGTGTTGGCTTTGTTGGCCTGTACCGCGATGAAGAGACTTTGAAGCCCGTCCAATATTACTTCAAAGCGCCCGAGGGGCTGAAGGACCGTTTGGTCATTGCTGTCGACCCGATGCTGGCAACCGGCAACAGTTCGGCCGCTGCGATTGATTTGCTGAAAGAGGCTGGCGCGACGGATATCCGGTTCCTGTGCTTGCTGGCCGCCCCCGAAGGTGTTGCCCGCATGAAAGAGGCACATCCGGATGTTCACATCGTCACCGCCGCACTGGACCGTGAGCTGAACTCAAAAGGCTATATCATGCCGGGTCTGGGCGATGCGGGCGACCGGATGTTCGGGACCAAATAAGCGGGCTTATCCGCCGCATATATTCTGCAGCCGGACCCATTCGCGATCTGGCAGTATCTGTTGCTGGGGCTGGCCCGCCATCGGGTCGGCCTCGATCAAGCCCAGCACGGTTTCACCTGTCACGTCCGTCGCATAGGCAAAGGGGACCGAGGGCAAAGCTGCCTCGGCAAAAATTTCCAGCAGGTTCTCGTCGGGTACAGCAGGACGGGGTTCTGATAGAACTTCTTCGGTATAACTGTCGACAATCTGAGGTGTCAGCTCACCGGTTGTCAGCAGGCGGAACGCAGATCTGATGCCGGTCCGGTCCAGCAGATCATCCAGTGGGTCCTGTGCCTGCACACGTGCACGTTCCGCAAGGATGTACCCGGCCACGACCGAGGGGTCCTCGTGATCTTCGACCAGAGATCGGTTCAACAGGACAATTCCACCCGGCAGGGTCAGGCTGGTCTGTACTCCGGCGGGTAGGATAACGATTGCGCGCACGCCCGTTCTTGCCGCCAGATGATCCAGTGCTTCCTGAGTGCCCTCGGACACGCAGGCGCGGCCCGACACGCGTTCTATGCGCCTCAGGATCGTGTCGCCGATGTCGATACGTTTGATTTCGGGAACGACGGATACGACATGGTTTTGTAACGCTGACGGTAACCACAACAGCATGAGCGCGGCCACAGCAGCCACAACCCCGGCCACGCTGAACCACCGCAAACGCCCGGGGTGGGGGCGTGACCAGTCGATGGCACGCTGCAGACGGTCAATGGCTTCGATCATCGTGGTTTCGGATTGGGCCAGTTCCAACGTCTCTTGTGGGTCGCCATCCGGGTGGTAAATTGCAGGGAAAACACCGGGGTTCTGGCGCTCTAGCGCAGCCAGCGACCAATGAGTCAGGGCCCGGTCGTTGAAATCCGATATCGTCAGCGTCGCTTCACCAATCGACACAACAACCTCGCGCCGCTGAACATCGGGCGAGGGGCGCCACAGACCGGTGGCTTCGATCCGCTGGAACTGTTTCAGTGCCGTCATCGGGGTGATGTCTGCTCGTTCTTAATTGGAGCCAGCTTAACACGCTAAATTCAACCGGCGCAAACCTGTTGCGCGACGTTCAGGAAATGTGCTGGATACCTAGACGAGCGGAATATTCTGTTACCGCTCTCCATCATGCCGCGGGGAAAATGATGCAGGCGGACACCCAGACTTCACCGGTTTTGGCCTCGGTGCTGATGGTCAGTGCTATGGCAATCATCGGCGTGATTGATAATGTGGTCATCTTGGTGGCCGAAACGATCGGTCTGTGGCAGTTCCATTTCAGCCGGGCTCTGCTCATGCTACCGCTGATAATGGGCCTGTCACTGCTTGGGCTGGGCCGCTTGCGCCCGATTAGGCTTGGCCCCGTGATCCTGCGTAGTGTTCTCATCACATTGGCCATGTTGTTCTATTTTGCCTCGCTTGCGCTGATGCCGATTGCTCAGGCGTTGGCGGGTTTGTTCACGTCGCCGATCTTTGTGCTGTTGATTACAACCGTCGCCATGAAGCAACGGATAGGCCCATGGCGTATTCTGGCCGTTGCAGTAGGGTTTGCCGGGATTTTGTGCGTGTTGCAGCCGAATCCCGGCGAGTTTGATGCAAAAACGCTGTTGCCGGTCGCCGGAGGGCTGTTCTACGCGTTCAGTTCAGTCATCACCCGAAGCCACTGCGCGCAGGAAAGCACAACGGCATTGCTGGCGGCTATGGTGACAACCTTGGGAGTGGCCGGAGCGGTAGGGCTGATCGTGTTATCCTTGTTTCCGGGGGTTCCGGTCGCTGGGCCGGAGGGCTTCGTTACCCGTGGCTGGGTCTGGCAAATGGGACCGGCAATTCCTTGGATTATAGTTCAGGCAATAGGGTCGACGATTGCGGTATTCATGCTGATCAAATCCTATCAGATCGGTGAGACCTCTTATGTGGCGGTGTTTGAATATTCGGTGATGATATTTGGACCCTTGTTCGCCTGGAGGGTCTTTGGGCAGAATATCGGTGTTCTGCAGATCCTCGGCATATGCCTGATCGCAACGGCCGGAGTTCTGCTGGCCTGGCGGTCCACGCGTCCCGCCGCTACAGAGGCCGCATCGTGATCATTTCGCGCGGTCGCTCTTATATCTTCGTCCACATTCCCAAAACTGGAGGGACATCTTTGTCGCTGGCTTTGGAACAGCGCGCGATGAAGGATGATATTTTGCTGGGAGATACGCCCAAGGCAAAGAAACGCAATAGGCGGATCAAACAGCTATCGGCGCGTGGCCGCCTTTGGAAACATTCAACCCTCGCCGATATCGAAGGTGTTCTTTCACCGGATGACTTTTCGGGGATGACAGTCTTTACTCTGGTCCGAAATCCCTGGGATCGGCTTGTCAGCTATTATCACTGGCTCAAGGTGCAAGGCTTTGATCACCCCGCAATCGCGCTGGCCCGCGCCCATTCGTTTGAAGGATTTGTCTGCCACCCTGCGACGCAACAATCGCTCCGTCAGCATCCGGCGCGGCACTACGTGACGCGAGCCGATGGTATCGAGCAGTGCCAGTATTTCATCAGACTCGAAGCGTTTGATCAGGACGCAGAGCCTCTGTTCGACCATTTGGGGTTCCGGATCACGCTGCCGCATCTGAATCGATCAGAGCGGGTGAAAGATTACCGCAGCTATTATTCAGCCGCATCACAAGAGGCCGTCGCCGAGGCTTGCGCTGAAGATATAGACAGATTCGGATACTCTTTTGATTAGATGACAGAAATATAGTTTCCCTGCCGGACTTAATACCGGGCGATTACAGATCGTTGTTCCGTTTTTAGCGTTATCCAACGGGGTTTGGGACCCAAATCAGGCTCAAATGTGTCAAAATTTGGACGTGTGATCGGTTTGGATGCTAATGAATATCTACTGTTTTTGGTGCCAGCAGGGGGGGAGGCACGTGTTTGAAGTAGTGAGTGACATGGGTATTTCAGATGTTCCGGAAAGCCGGACACAATTCGAAACCAGAGTAGAACTGAACGCACGCCGTGGCGGCTTGATCCACGGGACCAGGGTTGCAACTGTCGACGGCTGGACGCCGATTGAAGACATTCAGCCTGGTGATCTGATCCGGACAGTCGAGAACGGCTTTAAGGTAGTAAGGCGCATTTCTGTCGATACGATTTCGGTTCCTACTGAAGAAAGTCGGATCGAGTATTTGCCAGTCCGCGTACCCCCAAGTGCCGTCGACAGCCCAGGTACGATTTGGATCATGCCTGAACAGGGTATAGCATTGGAGCATGGCACCGCAGATCTGACTGTTGTGGCAGCACGAAAGTTGAGCGGTTTGTTCCGCATCAAGTCGGACGTCCCGGCATCATCATTCGATGTCAGCGCACTGTTCTTTGACGAGGATGAAGTGGTCTATATGGAAGGCGGCATGCGCGCCTTCTGCCCGTCAGGGCGTTTCGGCGGCCACAGCGGCACAAGTGCGGGCTATCAAATTGCCGAAAGCGAAACAGCGGCGGAATTGGTCGAAGATATACGAACCGAGGGCCGCGTGGCAGCCCTTGCCAACCCGTTGGGTGCGCTGCCTGCACCCATCTCGCTGGAACAAGTTGTCCCTTTGAGACCCAACAGGGGCGCGCGTCGCCCGGGTCGTCCGGGCCGGCCTCTTCCAGTGATCTGAACGGCAGACCAACCAAACACGACAAGCAGGGTGCTGGCGTAAGGTCTCTTACGCCAGCACCAACTGTTTAGGCAGCCTTGGCTTCGGGGTTGAACCGCCCGTAGAAGCTTTGGCCTTTATCTGCCATCTCACGCAGCAGCGGCGGGCAGGTAAACCGTTCCCCATATTGTGCGGTCAACTGATCGCAACGCTCGGCCGCATAAGGGGTGCCGATGATGTCCAGCCAGCTCAGTGGGCCACCTGACCAAGGTGCAAAGCCCCAGCCCAAGATTGCGCCGACGTCACCCTCGCGGATGTCTTCCAGAACGCCTTCTTCCAATGCGCGGACGGCCTCCAGAACCTGAGCGAACATCAGGCGTTCCTGCACTTCGATCAGGTCGGGCTGATCCTCTGCCAGCGGATACTTGTCCTGCAGACCCTTCCAATATTCGACGCGCTTACCTTTTTCGTCATAGTCGAAGAAGCCCGCGTTTGCCTTGCGGCCCAGACGGCCCTGTTCTTCCATCCAGAAGATCAGATCATCGGACGGGCTTTCAGGATATTCGTTGCCCATCGCGGCCTTGGTCGCGCGTGCGATCTTGGCACCCAGATCAATCGAGGTCTCATCAGTCAGCTGGATCGGCCCGACAGGGAAGCCCAACTGGCGTGCCGCGTTGTCGATCAGAACCGGGCTGACGCCTTCGGTCACCATCCGGGCACCTTCATTGATGTAGGGAATGATGCAGCGGTTGGCGTAGAAGAAGCGGGCATCGTTGACCACGATCGGCGTCTTGCGGATCTGGCGCACATAGTCCAGCGCCTTGGCCACTGCGCGATCACCGGTTTCCTTGCCTTTGATGATCTCGACCAAGAACATCTTCTCGACGGGCGAGAAGAAGTGGATGCCGATGAACTGATCCGCACGCACCGAAGCTTTGGCCAGGTCGCTGATCGGCAGGGTCGAGGTGTTCGAGGCAAAGATGCAGTCCTCGGGAATGATTGCCTCGACCTTTTTGGTCATCTCGGCCTTGACGCCCATGTCTTCGAAGACGGCTTCGATGATCAGGTCACAGCCCTTCAGATGATCAAGGTCAGGGGTCGCGGTGATGCGGCCCAGCATGGCCTCTTTCTTTTCAGCCGTAACCTTGCCGCGCTTCATACCTTTGTCCAGGTACGTCTCGGTATAGGCTTTGCCTTTGTCTGCTGCTTCTTGATCGCGGTCGACCAGAACAACTTCCATACCGGCCTGCGCCGATACAAGTGCGATACCCGCACCCATCATGCCAGCGCCCAGAACACCGATCTTCTTGACTGACTGATCCGGTACGCCCGCAGGACGCACGGCGCCTTTTTCCAAGGCTTCCTTGTTCAGGAACAGTGATCGGATCATGGCACCCGAAGACGGGTTCATCAGAACGGAGGTGAACCAGCGTGCTTCGATCTTTAGCGCGGTGTCGAAATCGACCAGTGCACCTTCGTAAACAGCGCTTAGCAACGCCTTGGCGGCAGGGAACGCACCCTGGGTTTTGCTATTCACCATAGCCGAGGCGCCGACGAAGTTCATGAAACCGGCAGGGTGGTAAGGCGCGCCACCGGGCATTTTGTAACCCTTGGCATCCCAAGGCTTCACAATGTCCGCATCTTTGGCGTTCAGCACCCAATCTTTTGCTGCGGCAACTGGATCCTCGGCGATCTCATCGATGTAGCCTGCACTTTTCGCCTTTTTGACGTCCAGCATCTTGCCTTCCAGCAACAGCGGAGCGGCTGCAATCGCACCGACCTTGCGGACCATACGGGTGGTGCCACCAGCGCCGGGGAAGATGCCAACCATGATTTCAGGCAGGCCGTATTTCGCCTTTGGGTTCTCGGCTGCAAAGATGCGGTGCGTCGACAGCGGTAGTTCCATGCCAATGCCTGCGGCTGTACCGGGCAGGGCGGTTGCAATCGGCTTGCCGCCTTTCTTGGTCTTGGGGTCCATGCCCGCCAGCTCGATCTTGCGCAGCACGCCGTGCATATTCATGGTGCCTTCGAACAGGCCCTTGGCGGGGTTGTCACCCGCCTGTTCTTTCATCACCGCAAGCAGGTTCAGGTCCATGCCACCGGCGAACGAACCTTCTTTCCCGCTGGTGATAACGATGCCTTTGATCTCGTCATCGGCAAGTGCCTGATCGATGCAATCGCTCAACTGTGCGAATCCGTCAAAAGACATCACGTTCATGGATTTTCCCAGGACGTCCCAGGTGATAATGGCGACGCCGTCCGCGCCTTTGCTCAGAGTGAAATCAGTCATTGTCATCTCCAATCTGGTCAGCCGTTAGCGGGCTGCCATCTTTCCGGGTGAAGGAGAATCCGTTCTCATCATCCTTCACCATCATGTCTAAGTCGCTGTAATAGCCGGTCTCGTTCGGGGTCCGTGTGCCCACCACCAGAAAGGTCGCAGGCGCATCGGTGTTGTTCACAAGGTGATGGCCGTTGGCTTCACCTGCGGGCCATGCGGCGCAATCGCCGGGCTGCATTTCATGCTCGCCATCGTCGTCGATCAGCGTACAGGTGCCGCTTAGCATGATTGCAAACTCGTCCTGCTCCATATGGTAGTGGCGCAGCGAGGACATGCCTTGCGGTTCAAGCCGTACGATGTTGACCCCGTACTGGGTTAGCCCGCCCGCATCACCGAGGCGCTGAACAAAACGGCCTGCGGTCGCCTCGGCCAGCTTGCCGGGATAGGCCGAGCCGCCCTGAAACGGAATCTGAGAGAGATCCAGCTTGGGCATCAGACGCGCTCGATGATCGTTGCTGCACCCATGCCGGATGCGATGCAAAGCGTGGCTAGCCCGGTTTCCTTGTCCTGACGTTCAAGCTCATCCAGCAGGGTGCCGATGATCATCGCGCCGGTCGCGCCCAGCGGGTGGCCCATTGCGATCGAGCCGCCATTGACGTTGACCAAAGCCGGATCGACATCGAATGCCTGCTGGAAGCGCAGAACAACCGAGGCAAAGGCTTCGTTCACTTCGAACAGGTCGAGATCGCTGATTTTCATGCCGTTGTCGGCGAGGATTTTCTCGGTCACCGGAACAGGACCGGTCAGCATAATGGTGGGGTCGGTGCCGATCTTGGCCGTGGCCTTGATGCGTGCGCGCGGCTTCAGGCCGTATTTCTCGCCGAATTCCTTGTTGCCGATCAGAACTGCCGCCGCACCATCCACGATGCCCGAGCTGTTACCCGCGTGGTGGATATGATTGATCTTTTCCAGATGCGGGTATTTCAGCTTTGCGACGTTGTCGAAGCCGGGCATTTGCTCGCCCATCATCTGGAATGCGGGGTTCAAGCCACCCAGGCTTTGCATGTCCGTGCCGGGGCGCATGTATTCATCATGGTCCAGAATGGTCAGGCCGTTCTGATCCTTAACGGTTATGACCGATTTCGAGAACCGGTTGTCGTCCCACGCAGCTTTTGCACGGCGCTGCGATTCCATCGCCAGCGCATCAGCCTGATCGCGTGTGAACCCGTATTCGGTCGCAATGATATCAGCCGAGATACCCTGCGGAACGAAATAGGTGTTCATCGCCAGTGAAGGGTCAGCCGCAATCGCAGCGCCATCGCTGCCCATCGGAACACGGCCCATCATCTCGACCCCGCCTGCGATATAGGCGTCGCCCGCGCCGCCTTTGACCTGGTTGGCAGCTAGGTTCACAGCTTCCATGCCCGAGGCGCAGAACCGGTTGATCGCCAGCCCGGGGATCGATTCATCCAGATCAGAACCCAGCACTGCGGTTCGTGCCAGACAGCCGCCCTGTTCCATAACCTGGGTTACGTTGCCCCAGATGACGTCCTCCACGGCGTGGCCCTCTAGATTGTTCCGCTCTTTTACGGCGTTCAATGTCAGCGAGGACAGGCGCGCCGAAGTCAGCTCGTGAAGGCTGCCATCCTTGCGGCCTTTGCCGCGCGGGGTACGCAGGGCGTCATAGATATATGCGTCGGTCATAGTTTTCTCCTTAAGCTCGATCCGGCACAGAGCCGGGCATCAGGTCGTAGGGGTGTTTCCAGCCAGGCTGCTGGGACAAGCGTGTCAGCCAGGCGTCGATATTTGGCCATTCGGTGCGGTCAAAGCCGAAGGGTTCAGGATAGTAGAGATAGCCACAGCAGCTGAGATCAGCATTGGTTACGCCGTCCCCAACGATCCAGTCGCGACCGTTCAGATGTGCATCCAGGACTTGATACGCAGCCTTCAGACGACCCTGGTTGAATGCGATCACGTCTGGGTTGCGATGTTCTTCCGGCAGAAAGTTGATCAAAAAACGGGTCAGGCCTGCCATCGAGCTGAGTTTGTGATTGTCCCACAGCACCCAGCGCAGTACCTCGTATTTCTCTTCCTGCGTCTTTCCTCCGAACATACCTGTCTTTTCAGTTATATAAGTCTGAATGGCCCCGGACTGACTGGTGCGAAAGTCGCCATCAATCATGACGGGCGCTTCACCCATTTCGTTGACAGTGGCACGAAATTCGGGAGTGCGCGTCACTCCTTTGAAGAAGTCGACTTCGACGGCTTCCCATTCTAACCCTGATAACTCCAGAGCCAGCGCCGCCTTGTACGAGTTTCCGCTGACGCCGAAACAATGCAGTTTGATGGTCATCATTTGCCTCCCTTGGCACATGAGTCAGTGCGATGTGCTGTATCATGTAGCCCGCCCTTTTTTGGGCGGGTCTGTTTTCTTATCGTTTGCGCTCTTCAAGTTCGGAATTGAAGATACGCAAACGGTGCGTCAGGCTCTCTTCGTCGATGACACTGTTGAAGTTCTCGAACAGGAATGACAGTGCCTCACCTTCGTCCAGACCAGCCTCGCGCGCGAACCCTCTGAGTTTGCGATAGCCGTCTTCGGTCATGGCGACCGGGAAACGGCGTGTTAGGCGAAATCGTTTTGGCATATCGAGCCTTTCGAATGGCCGGCCCCAAGATGGTCTGGGGCCGGTCAGAGATCAGAAGCTTGCCGCGTCCAGGCCCATGACAGTATCCGCACCGCTCTGGATGCGTGTCAGATGAAGACCGGTGGCTGGCAAGCGACGCGCCATGTAGAACTGGCCGGTGGTAATCTTTGTCTCGTAGAACTCGGTGTCCGAAGTCCCGGCTTCAAGTGCGGCATAAGAGGCTTTTGCCATCTGTGCCCACATCAGGCCCAGGCAGACATGACCGAACATGTGCATGAAGTCATTCGACCCAGCCAGCGCATGGTTGGGGTTCTTGGTGCCGCTTTGCATAAAGTACATGGCAGCGGCCTGCAGATCCTTGGAGGCCGCTTTCAGCGGTTCGATAAACGCCGTATCATAGGCTTCGTTCTGACCTGCGTTTTCCTTGCAAAAGTTTTTGACCATTTCGAAAAACGCCATGACGTGTTTGCCGCCATCTTGGGCAAGTTTACGGCCCACAAGGTCAAGCGCCTGAACGCCGTTTGCGCCTTCGTAGATCATCGCGATCCGGGCGTCGCGGGTATATTGCGACATGCCCCATTCTTCGATGTAGCCGTGGCCGCCATAGACTTGCTGGGCCTTGACCGTCATGTCATAGCCTTCGTCGGTCAGGAACCCTTTGAGGACCGGCGTCAGCAGTGAGATCAGGCCATCGGCGGCATCGTCACCAGAGCGGTGGGCCTTGTCGATCATGGTCGCTCCCCACAGAACAAAGGCACGGGCACCCTCGGTAAAGCTTTTCTGATCCATCAGGCTGCGGCGGATGTCGGGATGCACGATCAGCGGATCGGCTGGACCGTCCGGGTTTTTCGCACCGGTCACATCGCGGCCCTGCAGGCGGTCTTTGGCGTATTCCACCGCGTTCTGATAGGCCGCGTCGGCCTGGGACAGACCCTGCATGGCTACACCCATACGGGCTTCGTTCATCATGGTGAACATCGCGCGCATGCCTTTATGCTCTTCGCCCAAAAGATAGCCGGTTGCCTCGTCATAGTTCATGACGCAGGTCGAGTTGCCGTGGATGCCCATCTTTTCTTCGATGTTGCCGACCGATACGCCGTTGCGTTCACCCAGGCTGCCATCTTCGTTCACCATGAATTTAGGAACGATGAACAGGGATACACCCTTGATGCCTTCGGGGCCGCCCACGATCTTGGCCAGCACCAGGTGAATGATGTTGTCGGCCATGTCGTGTTCACCAGCCGAGATAAAGATCTTCTGACCGGAAATCTTGTAGGAGCCATCCGCCTGCGGTTCAGCCTTGGTGCGCATCAGACCCAGGTCGGTGCCGCAATGCGGTTCGGTCAGGTTCATGGTGCCGGTCCAATCGCAGCTAACCATGTTCGGCAGATAGGTTTCTTTCTGCTCTTGGGTGCCGTGCGCCAGAATGGCCGAGGCTGCGCCGTGGGTCAGACCTTGATACATGGTGAACGCCTGGTTCGAGGCGGAAAACATCTCGGCCACGGCAGAGCCGATGACATAAGGCATGTTCTGGCCGCCGAATTCTTCGGGCATGTCCAGGCCGGTCCAGCCGCCTTCCTTCATCTGACCGAATGCGTCTTTAAAGCCAGTAGGGGTATATACCACACCGTTTTCCAAACGACATCCTTCGGTATCACCGATTGTATTCAGCGGGTGCAGAACATTTGTCGCCACCTTACCGGCTTCTTCTAGAACAGCGCCGGTAAAATCAGGTTCAAGCTCGCTATAACCCGGGATGTCCGATCCCGATACATTGAGCACTTCGTGCAATACGAACTGCATGTCTTTGGTTGGTGCATTGTATACGGGCATTGGGAACTTCCTTAGTTTCGCTTGTCCGGTGGGTGGGTGCCGCCGGGGTTATTCTGCGGCCTTTTTGTCGCTCTTGATCGAGGCGATCACTTTCTCGCCCCATCTCAACTGTTCTTTTAGATCGTCAATGGCCTGGGTCAGCTCTTCACGCCGGGATTCCATATCGGCAAGCCGCTCGCACGCGATCTCATAGGTGCGGGTCATCTGTGTAACCTGCTGATCACCTACGTGATACAAATCAAGAAGCTGGCGAATTTCTTCCAGGCTGAAGCCAAAGCGTTTGCCTCGCAGGATCAGCTTGAGACGCGCCCGGTCGCTTTTGGTGAACAGTCGTTTCTGCCCTTCGCGGATCGGAAACAAAAGTTCCTTTGCCTCGTAAAAACGTAATGTGCGCGGCGTGACATCATAGGTCTCGCACATTTCACGAATGGTCATCAGATCTTCGGTCATGGTTTCTGCACTCTTGTAACTGGCCTTCGTTAAGCTGATTTGCGCAGTTGATGCGCGTCTTACAGCACGTAGATGCCGTTCACGTAACGCGAACGCTGCGTCACAAATAAGTTGACGTAACTTCCGTTCGCGTCAAGGTTTCTACTGCAGGGAATTTCAGGACGTCACGTCAGATCACCTTCCAGATGCAATTTTCCAAACACGAGAAAGCATGCTGAAAGGGTAAAAGAGCCCAGGAAGGGTCTGTTTTTGGCTTTGGCAAATCCGATAGTAAACGCGATCAACTGGGCAGCAATGCCTAGTCTAACAATTTCGCGGTCTGGTCACGCATTTGTTCCAAGGCATCTATGGCTTCATCCAACTGTTTTTTCTGATTGTTCAGTTCGACAAGCTGATGTTCGGCCATTTCGATGAAGGCCTTCATCTGTGCCTGATTCCCCTGATCTTCGTAGATCAGCAGCCACTGGCGGATATCTTCCAGTGGAAATCCGTATTTCCGTCCCCGCATGATCAGCGTCATCCGAGCGCATTCCCTAGGCCCGTAAAAGCGAGTTCGGCCTTCGCGGTCAGGCTGCAGAAGTTCGATATATTCATAGTAGCGCAGGGTACGTGGAGTCACGTCAAACTCGGCGCACATCTCTTTGAATGACAAACGGTTGTCGGGCATTCCTGGTCTCCTTCGAAACAGCGTAGGACGTGGCGAGTTCAAGCGCAACAGGCGGGCTTGCTCTTTTGCTAGCCTGACGCTCATAAAGGGAGAAACAGAGAGGACACAAGTAGATGGTCGACAAAGCTGCTATAGCACGACAGTTTATTGAGGCCATTCCGCATGCCAAAGCTTTGGGTTTGACACTCACCAAAATGGGTAATGGCGAGGCCGAGATTTCGATGCCCTACAAGGCCGAACTGATCGGTGATCCACGCACGGGTGTGATCCATGGCGGGGCGGTTTTTGCCCTGCTTGACACCTGCTGCGGTTCCGCGGTCATGTGCCATCCTTCTTCGCCCGGCGCCACCGCGACAATAGATCTGCGGATAGACTACATGCGCCCGGCGACGCCAGGGCAGAGCATTACGACACATGCTGTCTGTTATCACATCACCAGAAACGTGGCCTTTGTCCGCGCAACTGCGATGGATGAGGACAAGGACCTGCCCGTGGCAACCGCCACCGGTTCATTCACAGTGGAGAGCCGATGATGTCACGACCTCGGCCCGAAGCCATGCAGCTTATCGAACAGCGTCGCGATGCAGCACTGAAGGCAATCGTGGATGGTGTTCCATATATTCAGTTTCTCGGAATCGAATTTGACCGGCGGGGAAATGAGTTGACCGGGGTACTGAACTTTGACCAAAAGCTGATCGGAAACCCGATGCTTCCGGCGCTTCATGGTGGTGTGACGGCTGCCTTTCTGGAAGTAACCGCGGTTATCACCCTGAGTTGGGAGTATTTCTTTCCCCGGATCGAAAACGGCGAATTGGATGCCAGCACGGTCTTTCAAGATGAAACCATCATGTTTCCAAAAACAGTCGATTTCACCGTTGATTACCTGCGATCGGGCTTGCCTCGGGATGCCTATGCGCGTGCCTTTGTTCGCCGATTAGGGCGCCGGTATGCGTCGGTTCGTGTCGAAGCGTGGCAGGACAATCATCAGCGTCCTTTCGCACAGGCCAGCGGGCATTTTCTGATGCCGCAGTCCAAATCGAAAGCTGAGTAGATTTCCATGCAAGACGCCTCGGCACCCATCACGCACAGGCGCGTGCTTAAAATTGCAGCGCCCATCGTGCTGTCGAATGCCACGGTTCCGATCCTTGGGGCCGTGGATACTGGCGTAGTCGGGCAGATGGGTCTGGCTGCGCCGATTGGGGCTGTTGGGATGGGGGCCGTGATTCTGGCCTCGATCTACTGGATATTCGGCTTTCTGAGGATGGGGACCACCGGCCTGGCGGCGCAGGCGCGCGGGGCAGGTGACACTGCAGAAACCGGTGCGCTGCTGATGCGGGGCATATTGCTGGGCAGTGCGGCAGGTATGGTTTTCATATTGGCCCAGGTCCTTTTGTTCAAAGGGGCTTTTGCCCTTTCCCCCGCCAGCCCCGAAGTTGAGGCGCTGACCCGCGACTATTTGCGGATACGCATCTGGGGTGCGCCGGCAACGATTGCGCTGTTCGCCATCACTGGCTGGTTGATTGCGATTGAACGTACGCGTGGGGTCTTTGTCCTGCAGGTCTGGATGAACGGGCTGAATATTCTGCTGGATCTGTGGTTTGTGCTTGGTCTGGGTTGGGGCGTCGAGGGGGTGGCCATCGCGACGCTCATCGCCGAGTGGAGCGGGCTGGCACTGGGTCTCTGGCTGTGCCGCAGTGCTTTTACCGGGAATCAATGGCGTGACTGGCCGCGAATTTTTGATCCCACGCGTCTGCGTCGGATGATGCAGGTGAATGGTGACATCATGGTCCGTTCGGTATTGCTGACCGGCGCCTTTACCACATTCCTCTTCGTCGGGTCGGATCTGGGGGATGTTAATCTGGCAGCCAATCAGGTCTTGCTGCAGTTTCTCGAAATTACCGCCTTTGCACTGGATGGGTTCGCCTTTTCCGCCGAAGCACTGGTCGGCGGCGCCATTGGCGCGCGGGATCGGCATCAGGTGCGCCGAGCCGCGGCCATGGCTTCGCAATGGGGGGTAGGGGGTGCATTTGTACTTGGTGCGGTTTTCTATCTGGCCGGGCCAGCGTTGATCGACCTGATGTCAACTGCACCTGAGGTGCGACTAGCCGCACGCGAGTATCTGGTCTGGGCGGCGCTGGCGCCGGTGATCGGTGTGGCAAGCTGGATGTTTGACGGCATCTACATAGGCGCGACCTGGACGCGCGCAATGCGCAATGCGATGATCCATTCGGTTGCGATTTATGTTTTGGCCCTGTTCATATTGGTGCCTGCGCTCGGCAATCACGGCCTTTGGGCCGCGCTGATGATCTTGAACATCGCGCGTGCCTGCACGCTGGGATGGCGATACCCCAAGCTTGAGGCTTTGGTCGCCTAAAGAAGGTCCAGAAGGGATTCCGTAGGGCGACCAATGGCTGCGTTGTCCCCTTTGATTGCAAGCGGACGCTCGATCAAAATCGGATGGGCCGCCATTGCTGTGATCAGGTCATCCTGAGCGGTATTCTTGGTTAGGCCCAGTTCCTTGAACAGCTTTTCGCTAGTCCGCATCAGGTCGATGGCGGGGATATCAAGGCGTGTAAGTACGGCCCGGATTTCGTCTGCCGAGGGCGTATCCTCAAGGTATTTGCGAATTTCGACCTGCGCTCCGTTTTCCTCAAGCAAAGCGAGCCCTGCGCGAGACTTAGAGCATCTGGGATTGTGCCAGTATTCGATCATATCCAGTCCTGTCTTTTGCTTCCAACGGCCTGCGCAACGGTTTCAAACCCGTCGCGCGCCAGCAAGTCATCCAAACCTCGCGCGATTTCCGCCGCAAGTGAGATACCACCGAAAACCATCGCGGTGTAGAATTGCACGGCCGAAGCACCGGCGCATATCTTGGCATAGGCCTGTTCTGCTGTGCTGATGCCACCAACACCGATCAACGGAATCTGACCGTCGGTCAAATGGCTAAACCGGGCAAGAACGCGGGTGGATTTTTCGAACAAAGGTGCGCCGGACAGGCCGCCTGCTTCGTCTCTGTGTGCGCTGCGCAACCCATCGCGCGACAAAGTGGTGTTCGAGGCGATGACCGCATCAACGCCCGATTCATGGGCCACTTCGGCGATATCCCGCAGCTCATCCTCGGTCAGATCGGGGGCGATCTTGAGGAATACTGGTAGAGGGCGCGACAGGGTGTTTCGGGTTTCGATTACGCCGCTCAACAGAGCGCTCAGCGCCGCTTTGCCTTGCAAATCCCGCAGCTTTTCAGTGTTCGGAGATGAAACGTTGACCGTAGCGAAATCCAGATGCGCCCCACAATGGGCCAGTACCTTGGCAAAGTCGCCGGGTCGATCATCGCTGTCTTTGTTCGCACCAAGGTTCAGTCCGATCACCGCATCCCTGGGGCGCGCCGCCAGACGACGGGCCATGGCCTCCATCCCTTCGTTGTTAAAGCCAAAGCGGTTGATGGCAGCCTGGTCTTCGGTCAGGCGGAATAGGCGCGGCCTGGGATTGCCGGGCTGCGGGCGTGGGGTAACGGCACCGACTTCGATGAACCCAAACCCGGCGCGAGACAGGGGGCCAAGAACCTCTCCGTTCTTGTCGAACCCTGCGGCCAGACCAACCGGATTGGGCAGATCCAGCCCGGCGATTTTGGTCCGCAAACGCGGCGAGGTGACCGGCCCCGGCGCAGGCATAAGCCCCGCTTTCAGGGCCTTGATCGACAGGGTATGTGCGGTTTCCGGATCCAGCCGGTGCAGGGCAGCCAGCCCCAGCTTTTCAGTCAGTTTCATCCAAACATTTCTCCGCCTTCGGTCGGCGCGCACCGGATCAGGCGAGAGGTCTTCACCGCAGCCTGACGATGCACGACCGCCTGTTTGTAATCAGGGTCGGATATCATTTCCAGAAAGGCATGGGCCGATGGGTAACGCGCGATAAATACCGCGTCCCATAGCTCATCCTTTGGGCCAATCAACGTAGTCTGAAACGCGCCGCGCCAAATGATCTTTGCCCCAAGGCGGGCAATGATCGGCCCGGTTTCGATCCCATAATTTCGATAAGCCTGAGCGCCCGACAGACCGCTTTTGGCCAGTTCGTGCCCCGATGGATATTCGGCCCGGCTGCGGAACCTCACCAGGTTCAGCATCTCGATCGGGTGGTCACGATCCAGCACCTTGAAGGCTTCGAACTGGGCGCGATCCGGGTCGATATATTCCGTCATTTCATGTCGTCCGGGAAGCGATGCGCGTTGCCGTCAAAGGGCAGGGGGCAGGACCAAGCTATGTCGGTCATGCGGATCTGACGGTAGAGATGCGGAAACAGAGCGCCCCCGCGCGAAACCTCCCACTTCAGTTCCTCGCCCATCGCGTCAGCATCGCAGGCCAACAGCGTCAAACCTTCGGCGCCGGCAAAATGCTTGGCAGCGGTTTCCGCAGCTTGTTCAGCTGTCGAAAAGTGGACAAAACCGTCCGAAACATCAATCGGAGCACCATCCGTGGCGCCATCGGTCTGCAGCGCCGTCCATTCGTTGGCGCGGAAAATCTTGTAAATCAGCATAGAACGGTCATGCCCCGCGCTGCGGCTAGATTCAAGCCGGATTTCCCCCTTTGACTCTTTGCTGAAGGCGGCGCAACATCTTGGCAATTAACAAAGGGAGTTAAAATATGTTCACCCGTTTCCTAGCCTCGGCTGCTGTGCTGGGTTTGACTGCAGGAATGGCCGCCGCCGAATATAAACTGACCATTCTGCACACCAACGACTTTCATTCGCGTATCGAGCCGATCAACAAATATGACAGCGGCTGTAGTTCAGATGACAACGCCGAAGGTAAGTGTTTTGGCGGATCTGCCCGTCTCGTTACAGCAGTGGAAGAAGCCCGCGGACGTGCCGAAAACTCGATCCTGGTAGATGGCGGCGATCAGTTTCAGGGCTCGTTGTTCTATACCTATTACAAGGGCAAGGTCGCGGCCGAGTTCATGAACAAACTGGGCTATAACGCTATGACCGTGGGCAACCACGAATTCGATGATGGCCCGGAAGTCCTGCGCGGCTTTATCGACACGGTTGATTTCCCGGTGCTGATGTCGAACGCGGATTTTTCAGGCGAAGAATTGCTGAGTGGCAAGATCAAAAAGTCTTCAGTGATTGAAGTCGGCGGAGAAAAAGTCGGCCTTGTTGGCCTGACGCCGGAAGACACGCACGAACTGGCCTCTCCTGGCCCGAACATCACATTCTCGGACCCGGTTCCCGCGGTTCAGGCCGAAGTGGACAAGCTAACCGCGGAAGGCGTGAACAAGATCATCGTTCTCAGCCATTCGGGATATTCTGTCGACCAGCGTGTTGCGCAGGAAACGACCGGCGTTGACGTAATCGTAGGTGGGCATTCCAATACATATTTGTCCAACGTTTCTGACAAGGCTGTTGGCCCCTATCCGACGGTGGTCAATGGCGTGCAGATCATTCAGGCCTATGCCTATGGCAAATTCCTGGGCGAGCTGAATGTCACTTTTGATGACGACGGAAATGTTGTCGCGGCGGCTGGTGAGCCGCTAATCATGGACAACAACGTGGCCGAAGATCAGGCCTCGCTGGACCGTATCGCGGAACTGGCCGCTCCTTTGGACGAAATCCGCAATAAGGTCGTGGCCAGCACGTCTGAGGCGATTGAGGGTGACCGTTCGATCTGTCGTGTTCAGGAATGTCAGATGGGCAATTTGGTCGCTGATGCCATGCTTGCGCGGGTTGCTGATCAGGGCGTTCATATCGCGATTGCGAACTCTGGCGGCTTGCGTGCTTCGATTGACCCTGGCGATGTGACCATGGGTGAAGTTCTGACCGTGCTGCCGTTCCAGAATACGCTTTCAACCTTTGAGATCAGCGGACAAGGCATCGTTGACGCGCTTGAAAACGGCGTGAGCCAGGTAGAAGAGGTCAAGGGCCGCTTTCCGCAGGTTGCCGGTCTGACCTTTGTTTGGGACGCATCGGTGGCACCAAACGAAGGGCGCGTATCAGAGGTCATGGTATCCAACGGCGATGGGCTTACCCCGATTGATCCGGCGGCGACTTATCTTGTCGTTACCAATAACTACGTCAGAAATGGCGGTGACGGGTACAGTATGTTCGAAGGCGACGATAAAAATGCCTATGACTTTGGCCCGGATCTGGCGGATGTCACGGCGGAATACCTAGCCGAAAACGCGCCTTACCAGCCTTATCTGGACGGTCGCATCAAGCAAAAGTAAGGCGACCAGAGCGAAACGAAAAGGGCCGCACCTTGGGATGCGGCCCTATTTCATTCAGCTAACCTTCAGCCTTGATCAATGTCGTATTCCGGCCAAAGCCCTGTATCAAAACCCGCAAGCATGGGCTGGATATGTTCCGACACAGATCGCCATCCCCCAATGGATTTGGTTGAGATTTTGTTGCGAACCTGGTCGATACTGGCAGTCCGGACCTGTTTGGTATTCTCTTCCGGATGCATCATCGTCTCGGTCCATTCGAGGTCGCAGAAAGCGGCGACCTGCTTGCTATAGGTTTCGGGGTCCGCGACAAGCTTTTCATATGGAACGGTCAGGATCTTGTCGCCAAAAACAGCATCCCAATGCGCCATATAGCGACGATACAGGTTGGCAGAATGGGCAATGGTCTCAAGATTCGAGGCATAGTTCATGCCACCCGCAGGGAACCGGCGGATCCATTTCGAAAGACCAACATCGCGCGGATCACGCAGCATGTTTATTATCTTGGCGTTTGGGAATGCCGACAACAGGAAGCCGACCCGCTGAAAATTGTGGGGCATCTTGTCAACAAAAGCGGTTGAGCCATCGGGGATCGGCGGCATCAACTCTCGGAACTCTTTGGCATATTTCGCTGCGGCAGTGGAATCGAAGGTCTTGCGATGTTGTGCGTAGTCGCGCGAAAGATCGGCCCCAACCGTCAGTTCGCCGCAGCCAGCAATGTCTGGCGCGGAGCTCAGCATCATTTCCATGAGCGTTGTGCCAGAGCGCGGCTGGCCCAGAACGAAGATCGGAACCGGCTGATCGGTTTGTTCGGACCAAGGAACTCTTCCCCCTACAGGGAACAGGCCAGTGATACGTTCGAACTTCTGTTCTTCCGCCTCTAAATCATAGGGTTTGACATTGTGTTGGATGGCATTGGCACGTGCAAATTGCGGCAGTGCTGCGCCAAGGCTATCGGCTTTTTGGATCAGGTGGGCCTTGGCAAATTCCAGTTCCGACAGCTCGTGTACGCTTTCGGATATCGCTGCTTCTACCGCCTGCATCAGTTTCGGGGCGTCCTCTTTGCTGGACATTGTCGAAAGCTGAAGAAGGGTGGCAACATGGAAAGGTTCTTTGGCGTAGATGCCCTGCAGAATATTGGCGCATCCCTTTTTGTCGCCACTCTGGTGCAGATTTACGGCTTTTTGAAAGGCTATCTTTTCGTTGTCCGGTGCCAATTCATACGCCTTGGTTATATCGCGTGAGTTGTGCTCGATATAACCGATGCGGCCATAGGCGCGGGCACGAGTCGACAACAGGCTGACATTTTCAGGGTCGCTTTGAAGTTTTTTGGTCACGTGATCAATGATCAGGCGCCAATTCTGTCCTTTCAGCGTAATCTCATCAATGACCCGGTTCAGTTCCTTGCTGGCTGGGAATTTTTCGGCCTTGAGTTCGGCATATTCCAAGGCTTTGGCCATCTGGCCGGTTTGCATAAGAGCATTGGCGAGGTTTTCGACGAATTGCGGATCGTCAGGTTTCATCCGCGCGGCTTCGACAAAATGCGGGATCGACCTTTTATACTGTTTCATCTCGGTCAGAACAAAACCGGAAATGGCATGAAAATCCGAGTCGGTCGGAAACTTTTTTACGCCAAGTTGAGCCTTTTTCAGCGCAGCCTGGAATTTGCCTTCTTCCAGCGCTGCGACAGCTTTGACTTTTAAGGTTTTCGCCGTTTGATTTTGCATATGACCCCGTGAGAACCTGTGCCTGTAGAAAACGATTGTTGAAAGTTCATTACCTATGTGCGGACGGTTTGCAATAACCCTTCCAAATGATGCCATGGCCCAGTTGTTTTCTGCGCGCCCGGCCAATGCTCTGCCTGTTGTCCCGAATTTCAACGTTTGCCCGACATGTCAGGTGCATGTGGTCAGGGCAGGCGAAACCGGGCGTCAGTTGGATGCCTTGCGTTGGGGGTTTTTACCACACTGGTACAAGTCCAAAACCGCTGGGCCATTGTTGATCAATGCCCGCGCCGAAACGCTAGCTGAAAAACCGGCTTTCAGGGCGGCCTGCAGGGAACGGAGATGTTTGATTATCGCCAGCGGGTTCTATGAATGGACAAAAACCGAGACCGGCGACCGGCTGCCCTGGTACATATACAGAAATGACGCGGCCCCGATTGCCTTTGGTGGCGTCTGGCAGGAGTGGGGCCCTGAGGGCGACCGGATGGGAACATGCGCGATAGTTACGACACAGGCGAACCGCAACCTGGGACGCATTCACCACCGCATGCCCTTGATTGTCGAACCCGAAAACTGGCCTCTATGGCTGGGTGAAGCGGGTAAGGGGGCTGCGCGGCTGGTGTCTCCGGGACATGAAGATATTCTTGGCTTTCACCGCGTCGATCGGGGCGTCAATTCCAATCGGGCCAGCGGGCCGGCGCTTGTCGATCCCATCGCCGGTTGACGCCGTGGCTTTCCATCCGTTCCCACGCGCGTTAGATCGTTGACATGGTTCTGAAAATCACCAGCCTTCAGCAGTTATACGCGCATGAGTTCGACACAACCATAGACGTGCGCAGCCCGGCTGAATTTGCCGAGGATCATTTGCCCGGATCTATCAACCTGCCAGTTCTGGATAACGACGAACGGGCGCGCGTCGGGACGATTTATGTCCAGGAAAGCCCGTTTCTGGCCCGCAAGCTGGGGGCGGCTCTGGTTTTCAGGAATGCGGCCAACCACATTGAACACAGCCTGTCCCATCACGAAGGGGGGTGGAAACCCCTTGTATATTGCTGGCGCGGTGGGCAGAGATCTGGTTCGTTTACCTGGATGCTACAACAGATTGGCTGGCGGGCCGAAGTTGTCGAGGGCGGCTATCGGGCTTATCGCCGCTTGGTGAGCCGGTATCTGTATGACGATCCGTTGCTGTTTCAATTCGTCCTTCTGGATGGGTATACGGGCACAGCAAAGACCGAACTGCTTACACACATTCAGGAACGTGGTGTCCAGGTTCTGGATCTCGAAGGGCTTGCCAATCACCGGGGGTCGTTGCTGGGGGCAATGCCGGGCGGACAACCCAGTCAAAAGGCATTCGAATCCGCGCTGGCCGCAGAACTTTGTGGTTTTGATCCCACCCGTCCCGTCGTAGTCGAAGCGGAATCGTCCAAAATCGGCTCTTTGATCCTGCCGCCGAGGCTGTGGTCCGCCATGTGTGCGGCCGTGCGTATTCAGATTGATGCCCCGATAGAAGCGCGCGCGGAATATCTGGTCTCGGCATATGACGATGTCCTCAGCGATGCCGAGCGGTTGAAAGATCTCCTGTCGCCGCTGAGGTCTCACCGTGGGCATGAGGTGGTGGATGGGTGGTTTGCGCTGATTGATGGGGATAACAAGTTGGCCCTTACACGGTCACTTATGGAACAGCATTACGACCCGGCTTATGCCAAGTCGGCGCGCGTACACAGCGCCGAAATTGTAGCCTCGATCCAGGTGCCCTCGCTGGCAAGTACCGGTCTGAAAGAGGTCGCTGTGCGGGTCGAACAGGTCCTGGATCAGCTCTGAAGTTTTAAACCCGGCGTATCGTCGATCATGCCGATGATTGCTGCCGGATATCCAGCCGCATGTAGGTCTGCACACAGGCCTGGCGCGTCATCGGCTTGGACAGCGGCCAATAGCCCTCCGGCGGTTTGAGGGTCGAAAAGAAGATCAGCCTTAGGTCCGTTGGCGAGTTCAGGCGCAATGGCGCGGTTGTCTTCGAAGATCGTGGACCGAACACCGCTTGCGCTAAGCTCCACAGCCCCGGCCATCACGGGAACCGCATCCAGAGCAATTACCGCACCGCAGTCCGAGGCACCGCAAATACCTTGCAGATGCCCTGCCAGACCAAACCCGGTCACATCGGTCATCGCATGGGCACTGAACAGAATGCGCGCAGCTTCGCCTTGCGGCTGAACCATGTGGCGGAACGCCTCTGCGACCCAGATGCCATTGGCCAAACCGGCCATTTCGGCGGCCATGATCACGCCGCTGCCAATCGGCTTGGTCAGGATCAAAGCGTCGCCCTTGCGGGCTCCGGACAAGATGATCGGGTCGTTTTCGCACAGGCCGGTCAGAGTGAACCCGATGGTCATCTCATCCCCCATCGAACTGTGGCCTCCGACGATTTCGGCCCCGGTTGCGCGGATGACGTCACTAGCGGTGGCCATGATTTCTGACATGGTACGTTGTTGCAGTGCGGGTGACATCCGAGGCAGAATAATCGTCGCGGTGGCGGCCTGCGGTGCCGCACCCATCGCCCAGATATCACCTAATGCGTGAATGGCCGTGATCCGTGTCATCAAAACCGGATCATTGGTAAAGCTGCGCAAATGGTCCGAGGTCATCACCTGCCGCGCGCCGCCGGTGAGAAGCAAAGCCGCATCGTCACCTGAAAGCGGTATTACGTCTTGCCGATCGGGGGGCGGTAAATCAGACAGAACACTGCGCAAAGCGCGACGCCCAATCTTTGCGCCGCACCCACCGCACATGGGCTTTTCACCCAGGACTTCGGGCACGCCCAAAGCGTGGTCGCGGGGCAACTCTGCTGCTTTCATCTGCGGTAGGTTCCGGAACTTATTCATGAAATTCTGGTCGATATGGTTCTTCCATTTCCACATCAACGGACCACTGAGCGAGGTTCCCAATCGCTCGGCCAATGCGGATTTCCCACCCAGCGATATCAGCTTGAGGTAATCTTTTTGCGGATGATAGGGGCGCATCTTTCCGACACCCAGTGAGGCCCGAAGATTGTCATAAAGAATCGGGGCTTCTCGGACGGCATAAACACCTGCTTTTGGTCTGGGGTTTTCTGACAGATGGGCACAATCGCCGGCTGCGAACACAAAAGGATTGCTGGACTGCAGCCTGCTATTCACCGTGATATATCCATCGTGAAGATCCAGCCCGGACTGCGCCATCCAACCATAGGGTTTGGCCCCCGCCGCCCCCGTCACGAATTCAGCCGCAATCTGGCGCCCGTCCTCCAACCGGATGTGATCCGCATGAATTTCAACGATGGCGGCCTGTTCGATCACGTCGATGCCAAGGTCAGCCATCGCATTGCGAATGACCGAGGCCGCCTTTGCGCCAATCGCGGTCAGGGCCCGAGTATTGTCGATCAGGGTCAACCGGGCGCTGCGGTTTGCGGAACGCAGAGCGTGGGCCATCGCCATGATCAACTCGACCCCGGCAACACCACCACCGATCACGGCAACCGAGGCGGCGCCTGCGCCAGATTGGTACTCGGCCCATTTGGTGGCAAAAGACCCTAACGGTTTTGCGGGGACCGCATGGTCGGAAAATCCAGGCAGGGCCGGCATGTCGGATGTAATGCCAACATTAACCGAGGTTACATCATAGGCGACGGGCGGTCGGCCGGGCACATGTACCTCTTGCCGGTCAGGGTCTAACCCTTCGACGGCACCCAATATCACCCGTGCCCCGGCAAAGCGAGCCAGGCGCACCAGATCAATATCCAGATCACCCCGGCGATAATGACCGGCAACGAAACCGGGCAGCATCCCTGAATAGGGGGCTGAAGGCGCGGGGTTGATGACCGTCAGGCGCGCGCCAGGCAGAGGGTTCATCCCCCATTTTCGCAACACCAGCGCGTGCGTATGACCGCCGCCGATAAGAACCAGATCGCGGGTCAGGGGCAGCGGAGGTCTATACATAGGTATCAGGTGTTTCTGTGATCAGGAACGTCTTCGACCTGTTCGACCGCATGTGTGGCCCAGATTCTGTCCTCACCCGCGTCCGGCAGATCCTGGGGCTTTTCATGGCGGTGAATATGCCATTTGGCAATAAACAGGGCCGTGATCGGAGCAGTCAGGAACAGAAACAGCGTGATCAGCAGCTCGTGCAGAGACAGGTGATGTTCGATCAATACGGAATGGATGATTGAGGCGATCAGAACGCCACCCACCCCAAGCGTTGTCGCTTTGGTGGGGGCATGGAGCCTGGACATCGGGTCCTTTAGCTTGATCATTCCGTACGATCCGACAAAACCAAATATGCCTGAAACAACCAGGAAGAAGGCGACCAGAAACTCAAAAATTACCGACATGTCGCCCTCACTCGATGATATTGCCGCGCAGCATAAAGCGCGCGTAGGCAACGGTTGAGACAAAGCCGAGCATTGCGATGATCATGGCGGCCTCGAAGAAAATCTCGGTCCCCAGAAATAGCCCGTAAAGCACCATAAGGGCGATTGTGTTGATCACCATCGTGTCCAGCGCCAGAACCCGGGTGCCCACTCCATCGGCCGTAATGATCCGCCACAGGCACATCATGATGGCTGCGCCGAAACAGGCAAAGGCAAAGTAGATTGCTAGCTCGATCATTCGAAAATCTCCTTTAGCCTGCGCTCGTATCGTTGCTTGATTTGATCGCGTACTTCGTCCGGGTTTGGCGCATCGAGGCAGTGTACCAGTAAGTTGTGACCCTGCGCTGACAGATCGCAACTGACGGTGCCGGGGGTCATGGTGATTGTCCCGGCCAGAACCGTAATCGCTTCGGGTGTGCGCAGTTCCAGCGGAATGCAGACCCAGTTCGGTTCACGGTCGGAATCCCGTTTGAACAGGATGATCCTGGCAACTGTCATATTGGCGACAACAATGTCCCATAGAACCACCAATATGTATTCGGTGATCATCGGCCAATTCCGAAGAACGGGCCGGTCTGGCCAATACGGCTGTGTGACGAAGGGGATGATAATCCCCAGCACAAGGCCAAACACCAGTGAATTCAGCGATGGTGTGTTTGCCAGCAAAATCCACACAACCGTCAGCAGGAAAGTCAGATGCGGGTGCGGGAATATCCGGTGAAGCAGTTTTTTCATTCTTCCACCCCTAACACGGCCGAGATGTAATTTTCGGGTGCAAACAACTGTTCCGCTGTGCTGGTAGCGTAGTTCATTGCAGGCCCGGCAAACAATGTCAGCATGACCAGACCGATGATCAAAGCAAATACCGACGTAAAGGCCAACCCGGGCGAAGGTTCCGGGGCTGCCTGAAAGGCGGTCTCGCCGTCAGTTGTATCGGCTTGGTCGGTGGTCAAGCTGGCGTCATGGCTTTTCCAAAAGATCAAAGTTCCGGCGCGGGCCAACCCTACTATGGTTACGAATGAGCCGATCAATACCACAGCCCAGACCGTATTTGCGTCTGGTGCATCTCGCGCGGCGTCCAGGACCAGCAGTTTGCCAATGAACCCGGAAAGGGGCGGCATCCCGGCCAAAGCAATCGCACCAATAAAGAACAGTGCGGAAATCAGTCCGGTCTGTGCCATTGGGTGCTTTGGGGCAATTGCGCCTCCGCGCCGCTCGATCACCAGATCAGCAATCAGGAACAACAGTGCCGTCGCCAGTGTCGAATGATAAATATAGAACAAAGCGGCAGCAGTGGCCGTTTCGGTGAACAGGGAAATTGCGATCAGCAGGGTACCCATTGACGCGATGGCGCAAAAAGCCACAAGGCGCGCGATGTGTCGTGAGCCCAATATGCCGATTGTACCAACCGCCAAAGTTACCAAAGCGGCAGGTTGCAGCCAGTTGATCACAAGATCATGCGCAACCAAAACCTCGGGGCCAAAGCCAAGCGTGTACATGCGCAAGATCGAGTACGCCCCGACCTTTGTCATGATCGCAAACAGCGCGGCAACTGGCATAGGAGCATTCGCATAGCTGGCCGGTAGCCAGAAATGCAGCGGCAGAACTGCAGCCTTAATGCAGAATACCAGCAGCAACAGGGCAGCACCCACTCTTATCAGAGCGGTGTCTTCGAGCGGAAGCTCGGCAATCCGTACAGCCATATCCGCCATGTTCAGCGTGCCGGTCACTGAATAGAGCGTGCCAAGGGCAAACAAAAACAGCGTTGAGCCCAAAAGGTTGTAGGCGACATATTGCACGCCTGCCTTGAGCCGAACGGCTCCACCGCCGTGCGTCATCAAACCGTAGGACGCGATCAGCAATACCTCGAAGAACACGAACAGGTTAAAGGCGTCACCTGTCAGAAAGGCACCGCATACGCCCATAAGCTGAAAGTGGAATAAGGGATGAAAGTGCTTGCCGCGTGCATCCCATCCGGAGGCAATCGAATAAAGCACTATCGGAAGGGCTAAAAGCGCGGTCAGCAAGACCATCATGGCAGATAACCGATCCAGCACCAGCACGATTCCAAAGGGCGCTGGCCAGTTGCCCAACTCATAGACCAGAATGTCTCCACCTGCGGCCTGTGCGGTGATTGTCAGGGCGATGCCAAGCAGTGCCACGACACCGGCGACCGAGAATATGCGCTGCAAATCAAGGTGGTATCGCAGGACCATGATGATGAACGGAGCCAGAATCGCGGGCAGGACGACTGGCGCAACGATCCAATGGTTCATGCGTCTTCTCCCGGCGCGTCCGTATTGTCATGCGCGGCCATGTCGATGTGGTCATCCTTGGCCGACAGGTAAGCCGAAAGCGAGATCATCACGATCACCGCAGTCATCCCGAATGAAATCACGATGGCGGTCAGCACCAGGGCCTGCGGCAAGGGATCGGTATAGGCGACCTCTTCATATTTGTTCAGAACAGGCGGCGCGTCCAAAGCCAGCCGCCCGGTGGCAAACAAAAAGACGTTCACCGCATAGGTCAGCAGCGACAGGCCCAGAATGACCGGAAAAGTCCGGCGACGCAGGATCAGGAAAATCCCGGCGGCGGTCATCACGCCAACCGCAGAGGCTACGAGCGCTTCCATCAGACCTGCTCCTTTTCTTCTTGTTCTTCTTCAGGCGGATCGTCCCGCAGCGGGTTGATATCCATCGGGAATTCCTGCGCCATGCCGGGCTGCCAGGCCAAGCGGGACAGGCTATCCAGTGCCAGCATCACCGCGCCCAAAACCGCAAGGAACACGCCGGTATCGAACAGCATGGCGGTTGCCCATTCGAACTCTTCCAGCGGCGGCCAGTTCAGATATCCGAAATCGCTGGTCAGGAAGGGACGTTCATTGAACCATGCGCCAATTCCAGTTGCTGCGGCGATCAGAACGCCCCAGCCGATTGTGCCGTGATAATAGAACCGTTGCCGTTCGATGGCCCAGGTATAGCCGCTGGCCATATATTGCATCAGATAGGCGATGGCGACGACCAGGCCGGCGATGAACCCTCCTCCTGGTTGGTTATGGCCGCGGAAAAAGATATAGGCCCCGACCATCAGCGCGATCGGCATCATCACTCTTGTCGCCACGACCATCATCAACGGATGAGAGTCACCCGATTGCGGCCAGTGCGGTTTACGGTTCAGCAAATACCCCCGGACATTGGTTTCCAGAACCGCCTCGGTCAGGGCAAAGATGATCAGGGCGGCAATGCCCAGAACGATGATTTCGCCGAAGGTATCAAAGCCACGGAAATCCACCAGGATCACGTTGACCACATTGGTGCCTCCGCCGCCCTTATACGAGTTGGCCAGATGGAATTCGGAAATGCTCGGGAAACCGAAATCCCGCAGCATCAACGCGTAGATCAACGCACCTGATCCGATGCCTGCCACGACCGAAATTGCCGCATCCCGCCAACGCCGCGCCGCGCTGCTGTCCCAGGGTGTGTCCGTGGGCAGGAAGTTAAGTGACAACAACAGCAGGATCATCGTCACTACCTCGACAGAAATCTGTGTCAGGGCAAGGTCGGGTGCGGACAGATAGTTGAAGGCCATCGAGACGATCAGGCCCACGACCCCGATCAGCACCAAGGATAACAGCCGGTTGCGGTGAAACCACATGATGGCCAGCGTCGCGGCGATCAGGCAGATCCAGCCAATGAACGGAATGATCTGAACGGGTAGGGGCGCGCGTGTTTCAACGCCAATAGATCCAGTGGCGAATGCATAATATCCCAGCCCAACCGTAAAGACGATCAGGATGGCCGCATACCGGCTGAGGACCCCGTTATGCAGAGTATCTGTGACCCAGCGGCTGGTTGTCGTAAGCGCAGCGATCACTGCGTCAAAAATGGTCTTCGCCTCGGGTCTGGGCAGCGCATTCCAGATAAACTCACCGCGCCGATGCTGTGTCAGCAAGGCCAGGCCACCCAGTGTCGCGAACGCGGACATATACAGGGCAGGCGTAAACCCGTGCCAGAGTTTCAGCGAATAATAGGGCAGCTTCTCGCCCCCGATTACCGCACTTGAAACAACTGCCACCAGCGGACCTACGATGGCGTTGGAATAAAGACCGATCAGGACGACAAGCACGACCAGGAAAGCGGGTGCAAGCCAAAGCCCGGCCGGTGGGTCATGTGGATGGGTTGGGTAATCGTCGCGTACTGGACCAAGGAACACGTGACCAACAAAGCGGAACGAATAGGCTGCAGAGAACAAGGCCGCCAGCAGCGCCAGTCCGGGCACAAGATAATGCGAATGCAGCCAGGTTGTGTGGACCGTTTCCTCCAGCATCATCTCCTTGGACAGAAACCCGTTCAGCGGAGGTAGACCGGCCATGGAAAGTGCGGCAATCGTCCCGATGGTGAAGGTGATTGGCATCAAATGGCGCAATCCGCCCAGTCGCTTGATGTCGCGGGTCCCGGCCTCGTGATCCACGATCCCGGCGGTCATGAACAGGGCTGCTTTGAACGTCGCATGGTTGATGATGTGGAAGATGGCAGCAACAGCGGCGATCTTGGTTCCAAACCCCAGCAGCATGGTTATCAGACCCAGATGCGACACGGTCGAAAACGCCAGCAGCGCCTTGAGATCATCTTTGAACAGGGCGATGCAGGCCCCGATCAGCATGGTTACCAGGCCGGTTGTGGCCACAATGTAGAACCACGCATCAGTACCCGCCAGAACGGGCCACATGCGGGCCATCAGGAACAACCCTGCCTTTACCATCGTGGCCGAGTGCAGATAGGCCGATACTGGCGTAGGGGCGGCCATCGCGTGTGGCAGCCAGAAATGGAAGGGGAACTGTGCCGATTTGGTGAAACACCCCAGCAAAATCAGGATCAGCGCTGGCATGTAATAGGGTGAAGACTGGATCAGCTCTTTGTTCTGGAGAATGACGCTTAGGTCATAAGAGCCAACGATATTGCCCAGGATTAGCATCCCCGCAATCATCGCCAAGCCGCCAGAGCCGGTCACAGCCAGCGCCATACGTGCGCCCTGTCGTCCCTCGGGGAGGTGTTTCCAATATCCGATCAAAAGGAATGAACTAAGCGAGGTAAGTTCCCAGAATATCAGCAAAAGCAGGATATTGTTCGACAGAACGATTCCTACCATTGCGCCCTGAAACAGCAGCAAATAGGTGTAAAACTGCCCCATCGGGTCTTCGCGCGAGAGATAGAACCGGGCGTAGAGGATGATCAGCAAACCGATGCCAAGGATCAGCAGCGCGAACAGAAACCCAAGGCCGTCCAACATGAAATTGGCGTTTAGGCCCAGTGCCGGAATCCAGTCGAACCGGGCGGTAACGACCCCGCCGCGCATCACGGTTGGGATGTGAATCAACAGCCCCATCAGCGCCAGGAAAGTGGTCAAACCAGCGGCCGAGGCTGCTGCATTTCGTCCAGCCCGGATCAAAAGGGCTGGGAATACAGCTCCGAGGAAGGGAAGGGCCGCGATGAGGAATAGGGACAACTGCGATACTCCGGTCTGGGCGGTCAAAAGTGCTATTGATTTTGTAAGGATAATTCGCGGAGTGTCCAGCGATTGCAAGCCATTCTGCCTGTTCAGGGGCCCCAAGGCAGAGGATGGTACAGGTAAAGCGGCGATGACACGAACTTGAACAGGCAGGTTAATTTCGACACGGAATTGGATAAGCTGCTGTGATACATAGGACCGCATCGGATCAGGAGGGATTACAGTGGCTGCTGGGGCAAACCGGACACGGCGAAAGGTTCTGCTGTTTGGTGCGGCTGCTGTTCTGGGCGGTTTTGCAATCCGTGAATACCGCCTGATCCCGCAGAGCTATGCGGGCGGTCGGATCAGTGTCGGGGATGCGCATCAGCAAGCTAGGCTGGGAGAAATATTTTTGGTGGACATCCGTACCCCACGCGAATGGGATGCCTCAGGCGTGGGCGAAGGCGCGCATCCCCTAGACATGCGTCGCGATGATTTTGATGAGGCGCTGCTGCAGATTGTCGGCGGAGACCTCGATGCCCCAATCGCCCTGATCTGCGCGCGCGGTGTGCGCTCGGCCCGGCTGAGCAACCGGCTGTCCGAGGCGGGGTTCGCAAATATCATCGACGTGCCCGAGGGTATGTTAGGCTCAGCAGCAGGGCCGGGCTGGGTCCGGGCAGGCCTGCCGGTTCAACACTATGATGGGAAAGCAGAATGATCCGAAGCTTGTTTCTGTCGGTCGGGATGGCCGTGATCTGTAAGGCAGGAATGGCCGCCTGTGTCGATCAGGAAGACATGTGCGAAACGCCGTCGGGTGGGTACCATATCGAACTTCCCGAAACCGAAAACCCACCGCTGGTGGTGTTTCTGCACGGTTATGGCGGGACTGCGACCAGAACGCTGAAGAACCGCAGCTTGGTTGATCCTCTGCTTGCGCGCGGATATGCGGTTATGGCACCGGAGGGGTCCGAGCGTAACGGCCGCCAAAGCTGGAATTTCTTCCCGGGTTGGGAAGGGCGTGACGAAACGGCTTTTCTGCGCGAGGTGGTTCAGGATGCGTCGGACCGGTTCGGGGTCGATGATGACCGCGTCGTGTTGGGCGGGTTTTCTGCGGGGGCCTTCATGGTCTACTACCTCGCCTGCGCGGCGCCGGATACGTTTTCGGCCTATGCTCCGGTTTCAGGTGGGTTTTGGCGACCGCATCCCGAGGCCTGCGATGGCCCGGTGCGCATGTTTCACACCCATGGCTGGATCGACAATGTAGTCCCGCTGGAAGGGCGTCTTTTGGGCGGTGGTCGATTCCATCAGGGCGATATCTTTGCCGGTCTGGAAATTTGGCGGGTCGCAAACGAATGCGCCGATACCAAACCCAGCGGATTTTCCACGACCGGGCAATTCATGCGCCGCAGATGGACCGGATGCGCCGATGGCGCGATGTTGGAATTCGCACTTTTCCCAGGTGGTCACAACGTGCCGCAGGGATGGTCGGATATGATGGTAGAGTGGTACGAGGGCCTGCCGGGTGGTTGATCACTCGGCAGGAGTCATGACGGTTTTGCCTTCGACCAGGCGCTTCAATTCATCCCTGTGGAGACGGGCGGACCGGGTGATTGCCGGTTCCAGAACATCTTCTTTCATTCCGACCATGCGCCGCGCCGGTGAGGTTGAAACGCCGCTGAGTGCGGAAAGCGGGATGGCAAAGGCCAGGCTTATGGCAATCGGAGCCAGCCAGATTGACACCAGACCCGATAGGATGCCGGCGCCCAAGGCTATACCGCTGATGGTTTCCAGCGTGTGACATAAGATCAGCGTCCGCAGTCCATAGCTGCCACCATCCCGCGCCTGAGGAGACCAGCCTTTTTGAATACCAAGAATTGTCCGGAAGACGGCGATCATCTGTTGCACCATAAGGATCGGCGCATAGAGGATCGACAGGATGACTTCCGAGATGAATGAGGTCATGAATTTACCTGCGCCACCGAAATCCGTATAGCGCACACCGCTAAGTGGCAGGGCAAGCACGCCAAGTACCTTGGGGGCCAGCAACATGGCATACATGACCAGAATGATCAGCACGTGGCGGGTTTCCGACATCTCGGGCCATTGCGGGAACAGCGGATTGTCGGGGTTGAAATAATGCAGGACCGAGGCATCCTCGCCCTGACCGATCAGCGCCCACATCACCAGCAAGGCAAACCACAGCGGCGACATCAGATATCCGACTGCTCCATGGAACATGTGGAACCTCGACACAGCGCGGAATCCGGTTGAGCCCAGCAACTTCAGGTGTTGCAAATTGCCCTGACACCAGCGCCGGTCACGCAACGCGTGGTCGATCAGCGTGGGCGGGGTTTCCTCGTAAGAGCCCCGGATACGCGGCAGGAACCGCACGCCCCATCCGGCGCGCCGCATGAGGCCGGCCTCGACGAAATCATGGCTCATGATCAGCTTTTCCTGACCATTCATCGCGCGCAGTTTCGGCAGCCCGGCGCAGTTGGCAAACGCTTTGGTGCGGATAATCGCGTTATGGCCCCAATAGTTGCCTTCCTGACCGCACCAGCGGGCCAGACCTTCAGCAAAAGCGATGCCATAGACGCCATTGGCAAACTGCTGCATCCGGGCAAAGACTGACTGCGCGCCGATCAACTGAGGGTAGCTCTGAATCAGGCCTGCGCCCGGGTCACGTGCCAAGGAATCCGTCAGGCGCAGGATGGCGCGGCCGGTCATTAGGCTGTCGGCATCCAGCACCAGCATCGCATCCCAATCCGCGCCCCAGCGGCTGACCCAATCGGCGATATTGCCGACCTTGCGGTCTGTGTTCTGTTCGCGGCGGCGGTAGTACAGCTCAAGCCCAGGGGCGAGGGTGGTGCGCAACGCCTCGACACTTGCCTGCTCTTGCGCCGCGATCTCGGGGTTGCGCGTGTCCGAGAGGATGAACATCGCATAGTGGTGCTGGCCATCCCGCGCACGCAAGTCTTCCAGCATAGTGCGGGCGTTGCCCAGCACGTTCCAGGGAACCTCGTTATAGACCGGCATAAGAAGCGCGACGCGCAATGGCTGAGGGCGGCCCTGACGTTTGGGCTGTTCCTGACGTGACAGCGAAACCATGCCCAGCAACACGGTGCAGACCGTGAAGGATATCCAGAAGAAGTTGAATGAGATCAGCGTCAGCAGAATGGCTTCGATCAGGTTGATCCCTTCGGCACCGAACCAGTCGGTCATGACCCAAAGCATGCCCAGCGTAGCCGCCATCGCAGGCGAGAACGCCAGCGCACGCCAGAATCCCGCAGATGCCTGCCTGCTGCCGGGCGCCTGAGCGTCACGGAACCCAGCGCTGAAGTTCTGCTCCGGCATCGCCAGGGGTGCCTCAGGCGGCATGATATGCAGATCGTTGCTCATGATGTCCAACGATACAGCCAGACTTCGGAGGCAGGCTGCTTGTCTTTCAGCAACTGCGCACGCAGTTCCACATGGTTCCGGTCTCCCGGCTCGAAGGAAAAGGCCAACCGCAGGCCGCCAGTATCGGGGTTGCGCTGCAGGACGCCTACCGAGGTCTCTGCATGGGGCGAGTCCACAAAGATCGTCATCGCCTCAGGTTCGTCGAATAGCTCGCTGGCCTCAAAGTCGATCACAGCCAGACGGCCCTCGCCAAATGTATTGTCACCCATCGCGGTGTTGATCACACGCGGCATCGGGGTGCGCTGTGGTTCTTCACCCCAGATCAGGCGGTAGGACAGGTCCACCTGGCTCCCGGCCGCATAGGGCTCCATCGGACGCCAATAGGCGACGATATTGTCGTAGATTTCCTGATCGGCAGGGATCTCGACCAGAGTGACCGCGCCTTTGCCCCAATCGCCAGTTGGCTCGACCCAGAGGCCGGGGCGTTTGTGGTAACTCGCCTCAAGATCGGCATAATCCGAGAACGCCCGTTTGCGCTGCATCAGGCCAAACCCGCGCGGGTTCATGTCGACAAAGGACGAGAACTGCAGGCGGGTCGGGTTTGCCAGAGGCCGCCACAGGACCTCGCCAGCGCCGTTGCGGATCAGCAGCCCGTCGCTGTCATGCACAGCAGGGCGGAAATCGTCGAAACGGCTGTGATTGGTCTGATCGAACAGGAACATCGACGTGCCGGGCGCAATGCCGACATGGGTCAACTCGGTGCGCGGGAAGAGCGTCGCCTCGACCTCCATCACGCAATCAGCGCCTGCCGTGACATTGAACCGATAGGCCCCTGTCACGCTCGGGCTGTCCATCAGGGCGTGAACCACCATATTGCGCTGACCGGGCTTGGGACGTTCCAGCCAGAAACGAATGAATTCGGGAAATTCTTCGCCATCCGGATCGCCGGTTTTCAGCGCCAGCCCCCGGGCCGACAGGCCGTAGACCTCGTGAAGGCCGATCGCCCGGAAGTAACTGGCGCCCTGAAACACACAGAACTCATCGGTTTTTCCGGGGCGGTGCATTTCAGTCCGCAGGCGCAGGCCCGAAAAACCCAGCGTGTCGTCGACGGGCAACTGAGGAACCTCGGTCGACTTGTCAAACATCGACAGATCGAAGGCTACGGGTTTAGCCATGCCGTCTTCTACAGTCGACACCTGAACCGTGCGGGGGAAATAAAGCCCAGGGGTGAAGAAATCTACGTTGAAAGGCGTCTCAGATTCGAACCAAAGCGCACGATCCAGGCGGAACCGGATCGAGCGGTATTGCTCATAGGTCAGGTCCTGCCATTCCTGCGGGACCATCTCGCGCTCGGCAAAGGGCTTTGCGGCCAACTCGCGGGCCAGCGAGATCACGTCACTGCGGTCAAACGGGACCTCTCCGCCCACGGCAAAGGTGGCCGGGGCGAAGGCAAGCGCCGAAGTCGTGGCCAGAAATGCGCGACGTGTGAATTTCATTTCTTTGATTTCCAGGGTTGTGACTTAAACCACGCGGCCAAATAGGCCACGCTGATGATCATGGCAAAGCCAATCATATTAGCGACAAAGACAGTGGCAAAATCCCGCCCAAACAAATCGAGCCCAACGCCGATAAGTCGTGCTGCTGCCATGGAAAATACGAATACGGCAAGTGATTGCTGACCCACTTTGGTGACCAGGGTCAGTACGAATTGCCAGGCTTTGGCACCTGCGCTCTGACCGGTTGCGATCAGGCGATGTCCATGCTCGCCAGCAGCGACCCAGCCCAGATAGGCCAGCGACAGGAAATGCATGTAGCGAAACAGACCGAAATCGGTCTTGTCGCGGAATTCCTTCGTGATGGGCCAGACTTTGCGGATTTCATCGGCCAAGTCCGGGGCTGCGGCATTCACCCATGTGAACACTTTCCACGACCCGAAGGGCATTGAAAAGATCAGGAACAGCGCCGCTGCCCAGATCAGCGTTTTTGACACCGGAGGGGCTGGGATCCAGCCGCGCATGAATGCAAAGCCAGTAAAGAACAGCAACTGCCAGCCAAAAGGGTTAAAGAACCACTGACGATCCGACCAGGGCTCGGCAGGCAGGTCCAGAATGTCGGTCTGCGCCACGAGCCAGATAGCAACGGATGTGGCTGCAACTGCCCAGAATCCGATGCGGGACAGGCCCATGAACAGCGGCATCATTGCAAGAACCACCAGATACATGGGTAGAATGTCGAAATAATTCGGCACGTAGGTCAGGGTGAACAGGCCGACGATCTGCGGCGCAGGATCATTGAAGAAATGCTGCAGGTTCAGGGACGAGATGTAGTTCTTCTCAAACAGGCCTGTTTGATTCAGCGCAGCCATCGTCATCGCGACAAAGAAGAACAGGCCGATATGCGCCCAGTAAACCTGCCAGATCCGGTATGATACCCGCGCAGTGCCCATCCACCAGCCCTTGCGCAGGAACGCGCCGCCAAAGGCGATGGCCGAGGCCATGCCCGAACAAAAAACAAAAATCTCGGTTGCATCCGAAAAACCAAACCGGGCAGGGATCCACTTGGCCCAGGGGTCGTTGGGAATATGCGCAATCAGGATGATGAACATCGCAATTCCGCGATAGAAATCCAGACGCGGGTCGCGCGTACTAACAGGGGCGGCCGAGGTGGCTGCCACAGGTGCAAAATCAGAAGCGGGCGATAGAGTCGCCATACGAGTTCTGTCCTTCTTCAGTCTTTTTGTTTTGTTATTCTGCCGGAACGCTTTGTGCGTCTTGGTTATCGCGGGCCGCATCGATCAATGCGCGGCGCGCCATAGCATAATTGTCCTCACCCCCGGCCCGCTTGGCACGGCGGTCGTCTAGAATGCGCTCGACAGCATCCAAACGGCCGGCACGCAGGCCGGAATCAATAGTGATGCGCTCGAATACATCACGTTGGGCGTGGCTACCACCGGCCAGTTGCATTCCGTCCCGTGCATTCGACAGGAAATCAAATGCTTCGCCGTAAAGGCCGTCGCCAAAAGCTTCAAGCCCTTTGGCTGCGGCAATACCGGGATCCGACATCCGGATCGGAGTGTCGCCCTGATTGCGCTGGGCATCTTTCTGGATGCGCTGCAGCATTTTGCCGGTCGCTTCGGTCCGGTTGTCGCCGGTCAGGGCCAGCAGATAGTGAAGATCGGCGAAGATCAGGCAGCCATCTTCGGTCCGGGCGGCGCTGAGGTCGGCCAGTTCCTCCCAGCGGTTTCCAACTTTGACGCCCTCAAGCTCGAGCCGGGACAAAAGCGACGTGGCATTCGATATGTCTCGGTAATCGTCGGTTTTGTCCTGCCGGACATACTGGTCATACAGTTCCATAACCTGATCGACCTGGCCCAGGTCCAGATGCATCAGCGCCTTGTGCCACCAGACATGATAGCGAAAGTTGTTGCAATGCGCCCAGGCATCCTCGCGTCCGGCCAGCCAATCAAGACCTTGCTGCGCATTGCCGGTCATCTCGTGCACATGGGCCACTGCGTGCAGACCCCAGGCATCATCCGACACCATCCACAGTGCCTGACGTCCGGCGATTTCGGCTTTTTCATAGGCACCGGTTTCCTCAAGCGCGAAGGAATGGCACCCCAAAAGATATCCGCGGCCGGCGTGGTCGGGTTCATAAGCAGGCAGGACACGTTCGATCGACCGTCGCATACCAGCGGCATCTCCCAAGACAAACCGTGTTGCATGGCTGAGTTTCATCGCCAGCGAGTCCTGTGGGTGGAGGCGCAGAATTTCTTCAAACTTCTGGATTGCATGTGAGGGCAGGTCGGACAGGTAAAGGGCCAACGCGTCGACATAAAGCCGCTCGCGCTCAGTTACCGGTTGGCGATCCATAGCGGTGTTGGCAGCATTCAACGCTTCCGCTGCAACTGGCATCATCTCGCGCCGACCCAGCAAGACCAGGAACAGGCCTTTGATGGCGTGACCAAGCGCGAAATCGGGCTCAAGCTCTAGCACTTTGCCCAGATGCTGGGGTGTGACAGCTGAATGCGCCATGAAACCAAGCAGAACACCATTCCACGCCTCGACACTGGCCGAATGGCAAAGAGTGTTCATCTGTCCGAAAACATCTTGTTTCATGCGCGGGATCCAATCCATTTGCGATTTATTACTTTATTCGATTTAGCAGAGAGTCAGGCGGGGTCGTATCAGTATCGGCCCTGCTCTCGAATTGGTGAAAAGCTGTGTGTGGAAAACGTGAAAAAATCCGCCGATTCAACGGCATGTTTCAGCAATATGCCGCCTAGTAAGGCATTGTGTTTCAATCTTCAAATGGGTTCTTAGCGTTCAGGACTGCTGCAGTGTCCGCTCCGAACTGTGGCGGAGCCGTCCGGTAGGTAACCGGTGTCCGCGACAATTTCAGCGGGTTTCCGATCAGTTTTACCTCGGCCGGGGCGGCCTGCATCGCGATCTGCATTTGCCGCGCCGCGACCTGCTCGGTGTCAAAAACCTGATCCAGGGTCTGGACCGGCCCAACTGGTACTTTGCGTGCCTCAAGTTCTGCGATGACGGTTGTGGTGTCATATGACTGAACCGCAGGGCGCAATAGAGCGTTCAACGCATCCCGGTTTTCCAGCCGCGCCGGATTCGTCGCAAAGCGGACGTCATCCGCCAGATCAGGTTGGTCGATGAATTCGCAGAACCGGCGGAACTGACTGTCATTACCTACAGCAAGGATCACATGGCCATCGGCGGTTTCATAAACGTCATATGGAACAATATTTGGATGACCATTCCCACGGCGTTGTGGCACATTGCCGGATGTCAGATAATTCACGCCTTCATTGATCAGCCACGCAATCTGGGAATCGACCAGAGCCAGATCAATTTGCTGTCCCTCTCCGGTCTGGTCCCGATGGCGCAATGCTGCCAGAATGCCAACGCAGGCATACATACCGCACATGACATCAGCGATACCAACTCCAACTTTCATCGGCGCCCCTTGGGGATCGCCGGTCAGAGACATGACACCGCCATAGCCTTGCGCCATCAGGTCATATCCGGGCTTTGATGCGTTAGGCCCATCCTGCCCATAGCCTGAGATCGAACAATAGACGAGGCTAGGGAATTCCTGCGAGAGCGATTTGTAATCCAGCCCGTATTTCGCTAGCCCGCCGGGTTTGAAATTCTCGATCAGGATGTCCGCAAACGAGGCCAGCCGCCGAATTTCCGCCTGACCTTCGGGTGTGGTTATGTCGATGGCGACTGATTTCTTGTTGCGGTTGGCTGACATGAAATAGGCACTAAGATCCGATGGAACCCCGTCGGCATCTGCGACATAGGGTGGGCCCCACTGGCGCGTGTCGTCCCCTTTAGTGGCAGGGTTTTCGATCTTGATAACGCTGGCACCCAAATCGCCCAGCAACTGTGTGCAGGTCGGTCCGGCCAGAATGCGGGACAGGTCCAGAACCTTGACGCCCTTCAGGGGTCCTTCAGATCCGGCCATCATATCCTCCGCGATCAATCTCAGCAGCAATTACGGTGAACCTATCAGACTTGGTTGCCGCTTCCAGAGCATCCCTCAGTTCGGCGCGGGTGCGCACCGTGTGACCATTCCCGCCGAAGGCCCGGCCCAAAGCTGCAAAGTCGTGGCGGTCGAAATCGACGCCTACGTTCCCCATTTGCCGCTGACGCTGTTTCAATTCGATCAGGGCAAGGCTGGCGTCGACGAACACCAGGAAAATCGGGTTACCACCCATCTCGGCAACGGTCGACAGTTCTCCGGCGACCATCAGGAACCCGGCATCACCGGAAAAGCTGATGACCGGGCGCGTGGGTTCGGCCAGCTTCAGCCCGATGGCCATTGGCAGAGCGCAGCCCATGGTGCAGAGCGCCGAAGATTGGATCAGCCCGCGTTCTTCGGAACATCCCCACATCTGGCTGAGAAGGATGCGATGCGCGCCACTGTCAGCGGTGGCCAATGTCTCGGCAGGAAGAACCGCGCGGGTTTCCGCAATTACCGCGGCGGGACCCCATACGTCATCAGTAGGGAAGGCTCGCGCCAGGGCGGCCCGAACCTGTTCGGGTTCGCCGCCGGGCCAGGTGGCGCGGGCAGGGTTGCCCTTTGCAATGGCCTCGAGGGTCGCGCCGGTATCAGCCACCAGGTTCAACCCGGCCTGATGCATGTAGTGATCGTTCGGAACCGCCGAAATGTCGATGACGCGCTTTTCTTCGGGGTCCCAAATCTCGCGCCAGCCTGGGCGCATTTCGATCGGGTCATAGCCCAGACACAACACCAGATCGGCCTGTTCAACCAGCGGCACCAGATGGGTGTCAGCAAGCGGCGACAGGCCCGCGCCGCCAAGGCACAGTGGATGATCCTCGGGAACCACGCCCTTGGCCTTGTAGGTTGTCACAAAAGGAATGCCAAAATGTTCAAGGAACGCCTGCACCACATTGCGCGAGTCGTCATATAGAACATCCAGGCCGATAATCGCGATGGGCCGTTCGGCCTGTGCCACCCAGCGGCGGGCTTTTTCAACGCAATCCCCCTCGGGCGCGACGGCGGCAGGTTTGACAAGACGGCGGCGTTTGACATCGGTCACAGGCGCATCCGCAACCGAAATCGGCACGTCGATATGCACCGGTCCTGGGCGCGGTTGATTGGCCAGCGACACCGCTTTGTCTGCGATAATATCCGCGCCTTTGGCGGTCAGCATGAACGTCCCTTTGGTGATCGAGCGATAGACCCGTGCGTGATCCATGACCTGATGGGTGTATGTCAGCGCCTCATCTGCGTCGACACAGCCGGTCAGCACGATCATTGGCACCCGGTCCTGCAACGCATTGGCGACCACATTGATCCCGTTCATCGCGCCTGGGCCGAGTGTGGCCACCAGAATGGCCGGGGCGCCGTCGCGGTGATGCACCGCCTCGGCCATAAAGCCGGCCGCGTTCTCGTGTTTGGTCAGGTGAAAGGTTATCCCCGCCTTTTCCAACGCATCCACTAGGGTCAGCACCTCGCCACCTGGCATGCCAAAAGCGTGGCGGCAGCCAGCCTCATAAAGCCGTTGGGCCAGAATGTCCGCAGCGCGGGGCGACGAGTCCTGCATCAGTAAAGCTCCGAAAACTGTTTCAACGCAGATTGCGGAGGACAGACCCGGACGCAAGGCGCATCACGCCAGTGTGACTATTTGACAGCGGCTTCGGCCACGATCTGAAAGGTGTCATCCAATTCCTGGGCAATGTCCCTCAGGGGGTCTCCGCCCTCATAGATATAGGGCGCGAATACAAAGCTGGGCGTTTTATAGGATAGGGTGGCGGTGCCGTCCTCGTTTTCGGTCACGTAAAACCGGATCGGTGCTTCGATCATTGCGCGCACCGAGGTTTCCAGCACGCGCACCGCATAGTCATTGTTGAAGGCGCCGATCACCAGATTGCCTGGGATTGTAATTCCCCGCGCGGCGGCGGCTTTGGTGGGGCCGGCCTGCGTGACCACGATCAGACCGTTTGCCTTAACCGCCGATTTGGTGTCCGAGACTAATTCATCATAGCTTTTGCCCGTTGGATACACGGCCCATCCCGAGAGCGGTTCGTCGGCCCAGGCGGGCAGGGCCAGCAGGGCGAAGACGGTCCAAAGCAGTTTCATCCAGAGGCTTCCTTTTAAGGTGTCTGCAGGAATCCTGCCAGAAATGTGAGAACGTCGCACTCACAATCTTGTGTGCATTCGGGATTGCGCCGCGTCGCTTAAAGCCGCAGAAACGGGCGCAGGACGAAGGGAAAGGGCTGGTTCGGATGCGCCTGATGATCTGCAAAACCTGTGGCACCGCACGCGATCGGGCGGCCGAGGTGCAGGCTGTGAAGGACGCACTGAAAAGGGCTGGATTGACGGATCAGGTCGAATTGAGCGAACACGCCTGTTTCAGCGGCTGCGCGGAACCCACGGCGCTGGCTATACAGGCGCTGGGGCGCGCATCTTATGTGTTTTCGGGTGTCGATGTGGTGGCGGATGCTGCGGATATCGCTGAAACTTGCCGTACTTACCTGAACAGCCCGCAGGGCTGGATCGAAGACGCCCGACCCTGCGGGCGGCTTCGGATGTGTTTGCGTGCGCGTATTCCGGCGCTTTAGTCGACCTGAACCGTAACCGCAGCACGAACCGGCACGTTATCGACCGAAAGCGGGTTATGGCTGTTGGAATTCAGCGAAACCGAAACCTCGACCTCGCCTTTGGGCAACTGATCAATATGCATCCAACTGCCGTAAAGCCGGGCGAGCTTTTCTCCGTTGATGTAAACATGCGCGTGCCCTTCGCCTGCCATGTCTGCGGTCGATGCGTTCTGCGGTGCGAAGGTAAAGTTTTTTGGCATGACATGCAGGTTCCAGCCAGACATAGGATCCTGTGTCAGAGCGATGTCCAGTGTAGGTGCATCTGTGCCTGCCGGTAGGTTCAAGGCCGTGGAATGATCGTGGGCCATGGTCTCAGTGGGTGAGGCTCCGTGAAGAGACGGATCAGAATGGTCGTGGCCATCAAATGTGACGCCGTTTGCAGCAGCAATTACAAATCCTGTACCGCCGCCAAAGACCAGACCGATCACGAATAGAGCAAGTGAACGGGTCATTGTATTTCCTTGAAAACATAGGGAAACGCGCCAAGTTTACACCCGGCGCGTTCAATCTAAGTGCGATCAGGCCGTTGCTTCGGAATGTTGCGCTTCTTTCTGCCAGAAATAGCCAGCGAACGCGCCAACCAGAACCCATGCAACCAGACCGATTCCAAAAGCTCGTGCCGCGAACAACGCTCCAATTTCAGTCGGCACAGGGCCGGTGAAAACATCGGGCTCGGGTGCACCGATAAGATGTGGCACCAACAGAAGTACCGCGGCGATCACATAGCTGATCAGGTTACCTCCAAAGGCGATCAACCACATGGCGACAAGGGCTGCTGCAACTGTTGCGAACCACCAGACCTGACGCGCATAGACATCGGCTGCCGCGACACCCGGCACTTCGGGCGCAAGGGTGAAACCTGGTGCAAGGTGGAAAGCGATAAATCCGGCCAACCCCCAAAGAACGCCGGTCCGGCCATCAATCTGATGCCCTTGACCTTCGGCTACCGACATCAGCGCAACCATCACCAGCGCATAGCCGGTATAGGTCAGCATGGTAAAGATGACACTCAGCGCATCACGCGTCAGTTCAGAGAACATGCGCGGCAGTTCGGGATGAGCCGATACGGTCTCGGCCCCGAAATGCACCAGCTCTCCGGATTCATAAAGCTCGGCATGCAACAATACTGGTTGCACAAATACCAACTGCAGCAAGGCGGCAATCAGCCCCGCTGCAGCACCAGCGAACAACGCGCTGGTCAATATACGACTGAACACGGTCTTAGTGGCAGGGGAAGCCGGTCGCGTGACGCACGTCATGCGCTGCATCATGCAGGGCCGCTGCCTGAACGTGACCGGTCAGCGTAATGAGGCCCAGACCCAGAACCACTGCAAACATGACCGGAACAAAGCCTGTACGCGCGGCGGATGCTGTTTTCGTTTGTGTTGCCATTTTGTATTCTCCTCTGCCGCCGCACCCGACGGCCGGTGTTTCGTTTTTGCGCCTGGCAGGTCTCCTGGCTTGCGGGTCGATGCCTCTGTTCGCCTTCCCCCCGGAGAACCGGGAGTGGCTGGTTGAACAGGGGCTCTCCGCTTACAGTCGCGGGGGCGGCTTTGGAGTTGACCACCGAGGCAGTCGCACCAAATTCCCTCTTAGCATCCGGATTTCTCCGGCAGGACCAGACACCCCCATTTAGCCGCTATAGCTGTGGCGGTGCAATCATCATTTGCGACGTATTGTGTCAGATTATGCGCTTTTTCAGCAAATAAATATCCATGATCCAACCATGGTCGGCACGGGCATGGGCGCGGCGGTCCAGAATCTGCTGCGCAACCTCGGCCAAAGGGCCTTTGATCAGGATTTCCTCTTTCATGCCGACATATGCGCCCCACCAAATGTCCAAGTCTTCCATGTCCAGGTTTTGGAATGAACATTCACCATCCAGCATCACCGCCACGTTTTCTGCGGTTTCCGGCCATCCTTCGTCCCGGATGCGACGACCAGTTGTGACGATATAGGGCGCGCCCAGTTCGTTGATCGGAATCGCATGGGCCGCCGTCAGCGCTTGCAGCGCTGTGATGCCGGGAATCACGCGTGTTTCTGGCTGAGGGGTCAAACGTGCCGCGATTCGCAGCGAACTGTCATACAGCGACGGATCCCCCCAGATCAGCAGCGCCACATGACGGGCCTTCGGGTGGGCTGCGATGGCCTCCTGCCAGCGCAATGCAATCGCGTCGTGCCATTCGTCCACTCCGCGTAAATAGCCATCATCGGCACGGCGTTTGGGAATGTCGAAATACGCGATTTGCGGAGGAGTATCCGCGACCTGAGCGATGATCTGCTCGCGCAGCCCTGCCAGATCGGCCTTGTTTTCGCCCTTGCGGGGGATCAGGATCAGGTCCGCCGAACGGATCGCCTGCGCCCCTTGAAATGTCACATGATCCGGGTTGCCGGTGCCAATACCGATCAGCGTCAGGTCAATCATTTTCGAACTCTGCCAGAGGTCCATACAGGATCAGGGCCGGGGCGGTGCCGATCTCGGTTTCCAACTGCTGCGACAAGGCACCGATGGTCGAGCGTTGCAGCTTTTGTTCGGGGGTCGAGACGGATTCGGCCATCAATGCAGGCGTGTCCAGCGGTAGGCCGTGCGAATGCAGGGCGCCAACCAAAAGGGGAAAGGTGCGCTTGCCCATAAATACGACGGTCGTAGCCTGTGGATCAGCCAGTGCTGCCAGGTTCAGATCTTCGGGCAGTTTGCCACTGACATCGTGGCCGGTGACGAATTGCACGCGCCGCGCGGTCAGTCGCCGGGTCAGCGGAATGCCTGCCGCTGCCGCCGCCGCTACCGCCGAGGGGATGCCGGGGATGATTTCATAGTCGATCCCGGCCTCTTGCAGGGCCACCAGTTCTTCTTCAAGCCGGCCGAACATGCCGCCATCACCGGATTTCAACCGCACAACATGCTGACCGGTTTGTGCATATTCGACCAACAAGCGGCTGACGTGATCCTGCTTGGGCGAGGGGCGCCCGGCGCGTTTGCCGACACCAACCAGATCAGCATCCTCGCGGGCGTGGCTCAGGATCGGGCCGCTGCTGAGGTCGTCAAACAGCACCGCATCAGCTTTCTGCAACCTGTCTACCGCCTTCAGCGTCAGCAATTCCGGGTCGCCGGGGCCTGAACCGATGAAGGACACAAAACCACTCATGCCGAGGCCTCGGCGATCAGATGAAAGAATGTCCCGGTGACATTGCCTCGCACCGATCCGGTTTGCGGGCCTTCCGCGCCTTCGGCGTCGAACACGCGTGCCAGCGGCGCGTCAGGCTGTTCGATGATCGAGCAATAGTGGAACTCATGCCCGCGTAGCGCTGTGCCTTCGGCAAATCCAGCCATCGAGGCCAGTAATTCTGCCTTGCGATAACCCAGGTTGAACTTGCGCTTTTCATAGGAGGTCACAAGGCCCAGAAGTCCCGCCATTTCGTGCCGGGCACCCTCTTTGTCGATCAACGCCTGACCCAGCGCCATGTAGCCCCCGCATTCGCCATGCACAGGTCTTGTCTCGGCATGTTTGCGCAGCCCAGTCTGGAAGGTGTTGGCGGCGGCCAATGTGCCTGCGTGCAACTCGGGATACCCACCCGGCAGCCAGACCAGATCGGCATCCGGGGCAGGGGCTTCATTCGCCAGTGGTGAAAACGGTAGGATTTCTGCACCCGCCGCGCGCCAGCCTTCCAGCAAATGCGGATAGGTGAACGAAAACGCAGCATCCCGGGCCAGTGCGATCCGCTGCGCCGGAGGGCGGGGCAGCACGGCTGACGATGGCCTATTTGGGCTTGAGGAAGCCGCCCGCTTGATCGCCTCCAGATTGACATGTTCACGCAGGAACGCAGCATAGCCGACAATGGCGCTTTCCAGATCGGGATGTTCCACCGCCTGGATCAAACCCAAGTGCCGCTCGGGAAGTGTCAGGTCTCCGCGTCGTGGCAGAACGCCCAGAACCGGCAGGCCTGCACGTTCCATACCCAACCGAGTCAGACGCTCGTGGCGCGGGCTGGCGCAGCGGTTCAAAATTACCCCGGCAAAGGGCAGGTCGGGGTTGTACATCCGAAACCCCAGCGCCGTGGCTGCAGCTGATTGCGCCTGACCGCCGACATCCAGAACCAACACCACAGGCCAGCCCATACGCTGCGCGGTTTCCGCGCTAGATCCATGGCCAATCTCACCGGGTTTGGCGACACCGTCGAACAGACCCATCGATCCTTCGGCTACGACGATATCCGCGCCGTCAGCCTGTGCCGATATTGCGTTCAGCAGAGGATCGCCCATCGCCCAGCTGTCCAGATTGAACGAGGCGCGCCCAGCCGCCGCCCGGTGAAAGGCCGGGTCGATATAGTCAGGGCCGCTTTTGAAAGGTTGAACGGTCAGGCCATCCTCGGCCAGCGCACGCAGCAGGCCCAGCATCACGGTGGTCTTGCCAGTCCCCGAAGACGGTGCCGAAATCAGAATGCCCGGAGGGTTAGTCATCACCATGGCTCCAGCTTGACCAAGGGCTGTCCGCGCTTTGCGGGCGATACCGGCGGTCGTAATCCTTTGAATACAGGCAGCTTTCGCCAAACCCTTCACCAGCCAGTGCTGGACCCACCATGATCAGCGCTGTGCGTGAGATGCTCTCGTCCAGCGCGTCTTTCAGCGTCGCCAGCGTCGCACGGATGATCCGCTCGTCGGGCCAGCTGGCACGATAGACCACGGCCACCGGGCATTCGGCGCCATAGGCCGGGGTCAGATCGGCGATCACAGTGTCTAGATTGCCGATCGACAGGTGGATGGCCAGCGTCGCCCCGGTACGGGCAAAATTCGCCAACGTCTCGCCCTCGGGCATCGACGATGCGCGTCCCGGTGTCCGAGTCAGGACCACTGATTGCGCAAGTCCGGGCAGGGTCAGTTCCGTGCCCAGAGATGCGGCTGCAGCGGCAAAAGACGGCACGCCGGGGGTCACGCTGACCGGGATGCCCAATTCCTTGAGGCGGCGGATTTGTTCGCCCATCGCCGACCAGACCGACAGGTCGCCGGAATGCAGTCGCGCAACATCCAGACCGGCCTGATGTGCGGTCTCGATCTCGGCCATGATTTGATCCAGATCCATCGCCGCCGTGTTCACGATCTTGGCGTCGTCGGGGCAATGGCCCAGAATTTCCTCTGGCACCAGCGAACCCGCATACAGGCAGACCGGGCAAGCGGCGATGATATCGCGCCCCCGCAGGGTCAGCAGGTCGGCGGCGCCCGGTCCAGCGCCAATGAAATGAACGGTCATGTCTGTCCTCCGATGGCGATGGCGCAGGTGGCCAGCCGGTCGTCTGAAATCTGTCGGGGTGAGATCAGCCGCGCACCAGGTCCGGCGGCGGCAAGGGCGGATGCTTCGGCGACGCTGCCGGTGCCATAGGTGGCGCGGCTGCGGGTCGAGCAGGTGAGGGTGCGCTGCCCAGCCAAATCGGCGGGAGCAATGAAATGCAAGGGCAGGGCAATGGCCGAGGCCAAATCTGTCAGCGCGGCGTGGCCTTCCTTGTCGGCAACCGTGGCCAGCGCGTCCACAGAATGCCCAACACTGGCCTGATCATAGGCGGTGCGCAGGCTGTCCAGCGTAGCGGTCGAGGAAAATCCGATGCCTGCGACGATCATAGCGTCACGCTCCATTGCACCACCGGATAAGCCGATTTCCATCCGCGCCGTGGCCCCAGGGTTGAGGCTTGTGCCAGCTCGATACGCAGCAGCTCGCCGCCCAGCTTATCCTGCCATTGCGCCAGCAGAGCTTCGCTCTCCAGTGTCACAGCATTGGCCACAAGCCGCGTTCCAGATGGCAGAGCCGCTTGCAGCCATTGCAACAGATCCCCGCTTAGCCCGCCACCTATGAACACCACATCGGGCAGGGGCAGGCCGTCAAGCGCATCCGGGGCGGTGCCGTGCACCACCTGCAGCCGGTCCTGACCCAGCGCGTCGGCATTTCGGCGAATGCGCTCGGCGCGGTCTTCGCGGGGTTCGATCGTTGTGGCGCTGAGCGTTGGGTCACACATCAGCCATTCGATGCTGATTGACCCGGTGCCGCCGCCAATGTCCCACAGATGCTCGTCCCGCTGCGGGGCCAGCGCCGATAGGGTCAGCGCACGGATAGGGCGTTTGGTGATCTGGCCGTCGGTCTCAAAAATCTCATCCGGTTTGCCAGAGGCGCGCGGAAAGGCTTGTCCACCGCCAGCAACCTCGAGCCCGACGCAGACCGGGTGATCGAACCCACCCAACAGCGCCTCGGTCAGCGAGACACTGCGCGCCCGTTCGCGCGGGCCGCCCAGGGCCTCCATCACATGCAGGTGTGTGTCGGCAAAGCCGGTGTCAGTCAGATAGGTGGCAAGTTCCGTCACGGCCTTACCATCGCGCAACAGCAGAATCGCGCGCAGGCCGGGGGCCAGATGCGGGCGCAGCCGGGTCAGCGGGGCCGCGTGCAGACCAAATGTCTGCGTGCTTTCCAGCGGCCAGCCCAACCGCGCAGCGGCCAGCGAAAACGTCGATTGGCCGGGCAGGGCGGTCCATTCCCCGGCCTCGAAATTCCGTGCGATCACGGATCCGGCACCGAACCAGAACGGATCGCCCGAGGCCAGAACCACGGTTGATCGCCCGCGAAAACCGGTCAGGATCGGCAGACCATCGGCAAAGGGCATGGGCCATTCCACCTGCTGGGCCCCGAAATCGGGAACCAAGAACAGGTGTCGCGGTGGCCCCATGATGATTTCGGCGCGTTCCAGCACTTGACGGCTTGCGGGGGGCAAGCCATCCAGTCCATCTTCGCCCAAACCCAAAACGGTCAGCCATGGAGCTTCAGACATGTCCAACCTCCTGATATTGGGCGGCACGACCGAGGCCAACGCGCTGGCAAAAGCCATAGCTGAGCGGGGTATTCCCGCGACCTATTCCTATGCAGGACGTGTGGACAACCCGCGCCCGCAACCTCTGCCGGTACGTGTTGGCGGGTTCGGTGGGGACGAAGGGCTGGTGAAATATATCCATGACCACAGCATAAGCCACGTGATCGACGCGACCCACCCTTTTGCCGCCGGGATGAGCCGTAACGCGATTGAGGCCTGCCATGAGGCACAGATTCCGCTGGCGGCGCTGACACGGCCCGAATGGACCACGCAACACGGCGACAACTGGCAGCGTGTCCCGGATATCGCTGCAGCCGTGGCCGCCTTGTCCGGTGATCGGCAGCGCGTGTTTCTTGCGGTCGGGCGCATGCATCTCGAAGATTTCGTCAGCCAGCCCCAGCACCATTACCTGTTGCGGCTGGTGGATGAACCCGATGTCCTGCCCTTGCCGAATTGCGAGGTTGTCGTGGCGCGCGGACCCTTTGCCGAGGCTGATGACCGGGCGTTGATGCAGCGCCACGGCACGCAGCTGGTGGTATCCAAGAACGCGGGCGGCGCCGGCGCGCGCGCCAAACTGGACGCCGCGCGGGCGCTGGGCGTACCGGTGCTGATGATCGACCGTCCAGCCCTGCCGCAGCGGCTGGAACTGTCGAGCGTTCCGCAGGTTCTGGACTGGCTGGCTCATTCCGGGGTGAACCTCGGCGTATAGACGATCGGGTCACTGTCGCGTTCGATCACGCGCGTCAGGGATGAGCCGACGATCACGACGGTTTGCATATCGGCCATATCGGGCGTGGCCTCGGCCAAAGTCGAAATCCGGATCGCCTCATCCGCACGCGAAACAGCGCGGGCGAACAGGATCAGCCGTTCGGGTTCGCATTCCTCACGCAGAATTTCCAGTGTTTTGACAAAGCCTTCGGGGCGGGATTTCGAGCGGGGGTTGTAAAACGCCATCGCGAAATCCGCTTGCGCGGCCAGACGCAGGCGCTTCTCAATCAGAGGCCAAGGTTTGAGGTTGTCACTCAGGTTTATGGTGCAGAAATCATGCCCCAGCGGGGCACCTGCACGTGCTGAGGCCGCAAGCATCGCGGTGATCCCGGGCAGCACCTCAACCGGTAGGTCACGCCATTCACGGGGGCCGTTTTCCAGCGCTTCGAACACCGCTGCTGCCATGGCAAATACACCCGGATCGCCCGAGGATACGACCACTACGCGCTTCCCTTCGGCCGCCATTTGCAACGCATGCTGCGAACGGTCGATCTCAACCCGGTTGTCGCTGGCATGCAGCGTCAGGCCGGGGCGTTCGGCGATGCGCGCGACGTAAGGAATGTAGCCGACGACATCCGTCGCCTCAGCCAGCGCAGCGGTCACTTCGGGCGTCACCAAAGCCTCGTTTCCTGGCCCGAGTCCTGCGATCTTGACCCAACCGCTCATGGCCGCCGCCCTTGTCCGTGAACGATGATGATCGAGAAATACGGAGTGATCCCCTCGCAATTTTCCGACAATTTGCACAAGCGTTGATTGGGCATCTGAGCGTATTCCACGATCCAAGCACGGTCATACAAACCGGCCGTCTTCAAGGCCCGCTTCACTTTGTCGATATTGCGCCCGATCTTCATCACTACCAGCGCGTCGGTTTGCGCCATCCGATGTGCAAGATCATCCTCGGGCAATGTGCCTACCAGCACGGTCAGAACATCATCGCCCCATGTGATCGGATCGCCAGTTGCGGTCCATGCGCCGGACATTCCGGTGATCGCAGGCACGACTTCTACTTCAGCTCCGCTGCGTAGGCGATTGTAAAGATGCATGAATGATCCATAGAAAAACGGATCTCCCTCACACAGGACCACCACGTCTTCGCCCTGATCCGACAGTGTCTTCAGATGCGCGGCACAATCTTCATAAAACGCCGAGAGCAGCTCATTGTACCGCGGATCACTCAATGGAATTTCTGTGGTCACGGGGTATTCCATCGGGAATTCCACCGCGCCTTCTGGGATCATGCCATTGACGATCTTGCGGGCCTGACCACTGCGACCCGGTTTGCGGAAAAAGGCCACGTGACGTGCTGTGCGCAGTAGGCGGTCGGCCCGGACGCTCATAAGGTCCGGATCGCCGGGGCCGAGGCCCACGCCGTATATCTTGCCCGCGTTCATTCGGCGCGGCTCGCGATGGCGTTGATGGCTGCGACTGTGATGGCACTGCCGCCGAGGCGGCCCTTGACGATGCAGGACGGCACTGGCTGCGCCTCCCACAGAGCGTCTTTAGATTCGACCGCACCGACAAAGCCCACCGGGCAGCCGATGATGGCCGCAGGGCGCGGGCAGTCGGGGTCTTCCAGCATGTTCAGCAGTTGGAACAGGGCGGTGGGCGCATTACCGATGGCCACCACGGCGCCTTGCAGATGCGGGCGCCACAACTCCAGCGCAGCGGCGGACCGGGTGTTGCTCATCTCGGCAGCCAGCGGACGCACACGTTCGTCGTGCAGGGTGCAGATTACCTCGTTTTCGGCGGGCAGGCGGAACCGGGTCACACCCTCGCTGACCATGCGGGCGTCGCACAGGATCGGTGCGCCGTCTTCCAACGCGGCACGGGCCGAGGTCACAAAACCGGTTGAGAAATGCACGAACTCTTCCAACCCCACCATACCTGCCGCGTGGATCATCCGAACGGCGACCTGTTCCTCATCGGCGTCGAACCGTGCCAGATCGGCCTCGGAACGGATGGTGGCAAAGCTTTGTTTGTAGATCGCCGCGCCGTCGGTTTCGTATTCATAGGGCATCAGGAGAAGTCCATGGTCATAAGTGTTTCGGGGCTTAACCCGCGCAGGTTTGGCTCATCTCCCGCGCGGCCTTGTTTGACAAGATCAAATCGACCATCGTGGCCGACCAGGGTGACATCAGCTGGTCCCATGCGCGCGCATCCTTTAGCACAGCCCGAGACATGCAAGTGGCCGGGAATACGCGAGGCCAGCGCGCGGGCGATATCGCGGGTCTCCACCTGCGCCTGCGGGCAGAGCGGGGCGCCGGGGCAGGCGTCAGTGGTCATCAGCGGGTCGGTGCCATCGGTGACGAACGCTGGGGCGGGTATCGCCGCCCCGCCTTCCATCAGGAACAGCCGCCAAGGGGTGACCCGCAGCGCAGAGGCACCGCAGGTCTCAATCAGCCCCGCAAGCCCGCGCGCTGGCAACTGACCGAACGCGGCTCCGTAAAACGCACCCAGCTCCACGATGCCCGGTTCAGGCAGAGCGCCAACATCACCCGGTGCGCTGCCTTGGCATTCTGACGGCAAATCCTGTGACGCAACCAAGCGGGCCATGCGCCGGGCCTCGGGAGTTTGGTGATCCGCGAACCATTCGGCCAGCGCGATCAGGTGGTCGATGGCGATTTTTTCGGTCACGCGACGCCCTGTTTCGGCGCCATCAGCGCGTAGGATCAGCCCGTCGGGGCCTGTCTCCAGCCGGATATCCGCCGAATCCCCGACCAACAGGCGATTTGGTCCGGTGTCGATGGCAAACCCAAACTTGGCTGGTAGCGACGGCAATTCACCCAACCGGTCGATCAGTTCCTGCGTCAGTCGTGCGGTAAGATCGCCGGATTGGTAGAGCGGCGTCACCAGAATATTGCGCCGCACCTCGATACCCGGTTCCGCATCCAAAAGGTTCAGCGCAGCGAGTTCTTCTAGCAAAGGTTGGTGATCGGCCTCGGCCACACCGCGCAGTTGCAGATTGGCGCGGTTGGTCAGGTCAATTGTGCCATTGCCAAACCGGTCGGCAAGTTCGCACAGGCCTAACATCTGCGCAGCCTCAAGGCGCGCCAGCCGCGGCCGAACCCGCACGACCAACCCGTCCCCCGACATCATCGGGCGATGGGCGCCGGGGCACCAGCCCTGAACGATCGGTGCACTCATCCCAACCCCTCCAGATCGGCTCGGATCGAGTTTCGGCGCGTGTTCCACAGGCCAGCCTCGAGCAGCGCACGGAACCGATCCTGCATGGCCTGATGCGCCTGTGGGTTCTTCTCTTGCAGAAAGGCATCAACCTCGGCGTTACCCAGTGTGGCATCGTGGTAGATGTCAAACAGATGCGGTGCAACGGTTCCCGACAGATGGGCAAAGCTTGCCATATGATCCAGCGTTGCCGCGATCTCGGCGGCGCCGCGGAACCCGTGCCGTTGCATTCCTGCGATCCAGTCAGGATTAGCCGCGCGCGCGTGGACAACGCGGCTGATTTCCTCAGACAGGGTTCGGGCGCGGGGGATGTCTGGGTTGGTATTGTCCAGATGGTACAGCTGCGCAGTACCGCCAGTGACTTTCTTGGCGGCGGCAAAACCGGCCTCATGCGTGGCATAGTCATTGGCCAACAGCAGATCGGTTTCGGTCAGGTCCTGAAGGTGAACAAAGCTATCGGCGTGGGCAACGCGTTGGGTTATACCATCGACATCCCGTGCAATTTGCTCGCCCTCAAGCGCAAAGGAACTGGCATCCAGCCAAGCCTGACCGGCCTGTGCGCGCGCTTCGTCCGTATAGATTTCGGATAGCTGCGTCATGTTCAGGCCATAGCTGCCGGGGGCGGGGCCATAGACACGGGCGGCCGGTGCCTGCCCGGCATATGGGTTCCAGTCTGCTGCCTCGTCCCGTTCACACAATGCTCGCACTGCCTGGCCATACAGCGCAGAAAGCGTCGGGAATACATCGCGGAACAGGCCCGAGACACGCAAGGTCACGTCTAGCCGTGGACGGCTGAGATCAGTGATTGGCAGCACCTCGATGCCGGAAACCCGCTCCGACCCCTTGTCCCAAACCGGTTTCACACCCAGCAGGTGAAGCGCCATGGCGAATTCTTCACCCGCAGTGCGCATCGTGGCCGAGCCCCAGAGGTCGACAATCAGCCCCTTGGGGTAATCGCCTTCTTCCTGCAGATGCCGCCGCACTAGTTCCTCGGCCAGTTTGACACCTTGGGTATAGGCCGCGCGTGTTGGAACCGAACGCGGATCGGTGGTGTAAAGATTTCGCCCTGTCGGCAGCACGTCCGAGCGCCCGCGATAGGGTGAGCCAGACGGGCCAGCCTCGATCCGTTTCCCGGCCAGTGCGTCCAAAAGTGATTGACGTTCCGCATGCGCCGAAGGCGTGGCATCAAAATTGCCGGTCACTTCGGGGACGCGGCCAAAGACGTGCAAGCCGTCGCCGAACTGGCTTTCTTTGATGTCGCAGACAAATCGGTCGATACGGGTGATCGCTTCGGCGGTACAGCTTGCCTGATTCAGACCCAGATCGCTTTCCAGACCAATGGCCTGCGCCTCATCCCGTATGTCTTCTTGTAGTCGGTCGCGGCGTTTGGGGTCCAGCCCGTCGGCGTTCGAGAATTCGTCCAGCAGGGATTCCAGCAGCACCATACGGTCCGGCGTGTCACTTGTTCGCATCGGGGGCGGGATATGGCCCAGTGTAACCGCGCCGATCCGGCGCTTGGCCTGTGCGGCCTCGCCGGGGTCATTCACGATAAAGGGGTAGATCACCGGCAGATCTCGGACCAACGCCTCAGGCCAGCAGTTTTGGGACAGGGTGACCGATTTGCCTGGCAGCCATTCCAACGTGCCATGCGCGCCGATATGGATCAGCGCATCCGCGCCATGCCCCTTACGCAGCCAGAGATAGAAGGCAACATAGCTGTGGCGCGGGGTGCGCGAAAGATCGTGATAGTCGTCATCGCGCAGCTCGGGCGTGCCGCGTTCCGGTTGCAGCGCGATCAGTGTCTTGCCCCTGTTCAAGGCGGTAAAGTGGAACGCACCATCGGCAAAAACCGGGTCGTCCTCAGGCTTGCCCCAGACGGATTGCAGATCCGTTTGCAACTGTTCCGGCAAGTCTGCCAGCGCGGTCTGATAGGCCGCGAGCGGCCAAGACAGTCGCGCATCCAGAAGCGTCTCGGCAATCGGCGCGCCAGGTGCGGTGTCATAGCCTTCGGCCTGCAGATCAGACAGCATCGCCTCGGCCGAGGCCAGCGCATCCAGGCCAACCGCATGGGCCATCTGCCAGTCCTTGCCGGGATAAGTCGACAGCACCAACGCTGGGACCTGATCTGGCTTGGGTTTGTCGCTTAGGCGCAGCCAGCCGTCCACCCGATCAATGATCGCCTCAACCCGTTCCGGCTCGGGGCGGTGGGCAAAACGGGAATATTCCAGATACGGGTCGCGCTTGCCCGGTTCCTTGAACGAAGCGATGCCCGCCGAAATGCGGCCATCCACCTCGGGCAGGACCACATGCATTGCGAGGTCGGCGGGGGACAGCCCGCGTTCCGCATCGACCCAAGCCTTGCGGCGTGCGGTGGACAAGGCGACCTGAAATACCGGCACATTGGCGGCGTCCAGCGGGGACGTTCCCGAGGCGCCTTTGCCCGAAAAGGAGGTGGCGTTGATGATTGCCGAGGGGGCCAGCGCTACGACCTGTTCGCGCAGCCAGTCAGCGGCGGTAGGGGCTTTGAGCGACGGCGCAAATAGGCCAACAGCCTGAAACCCACGCGCATGCAGACGGTGGATCAGGGCCGCGACCGGGGCAGTGTCTGCCGAGGTCAGATAGGCGCGATAGAAGGTCACGAGGATGCGCTTGGCATCACCGGCGAATGCGGTATCCGCCGGGATCACACCGCGATCCGGGCACCATACGCCACATTCCGGGATCGTCTTGGCCCCCATCACCGGGCCAGAATAAAGCCCCGCGGCCAGTGCCATTTGCGCCAGCGCAGCCTGCGCTGCGACCTCACCGCCTGTGTCGCAAAGATGCGCCAGCCGCCGCAGGGTTGAAACGGGCAGGGTAGAATAGTCATCCAGTCGCGTATCTTCACGTCCATCCGCAGGCAGCACAGCAACGGCCATGCCCTTGGCGTGGGCCAGTGCCAGAACCTGCTGCAACCCGTAGGACCAGTAGGGCACGCCACCGATCAGGCGGATCAGAATGCCTTTGGCGCCCTCCAGCGTCTGCTCGACATAGGTGTCGACAGAAAGCGGGTGCTTCAGCGCCGTCAGATTGGCCAGCCGCATGGTCGGCATCCGACCTTCGGGTCCACCACCACGATGCCAGCCTGCCGCGAAAGCGCCAAGGTCACTGTCGGAAAAGGACAGCACCACCAGATCCGCCGGGCTCTGGCCCAGATCGGTTGGGGTCTCCGTTTCCTCTAACCCGTGGCTTTCGCGGAAGACGACGTGCATGGCTTACTCGGCGGCCTCGGTTACACCCACGAGGATTTCGCGGATTTCAGCCTCTTTGATGTCGTCATGCTCGGCGATGACCACCAGACGCGAGCGACGCTCTTCACCTGGCTCCCACGGGCGGTCGTACTGATGACGCACACGGGCCCCGACGGCCTGCACCAAAAGGCGCATGGGTTTGCCGGTAACAGCGGCATAGCCTTTGACCCGCAGGATGTTCAGTTCATTCGCCAGACGTTCGATATTGGCGACCAGCTGGGCCGGATCGGTCTGTTCCGGCAGCTCGACAATGATGCTTTCGAAATCATCATGCTCGTGATCGTGGTGGCCATCGTGATGGCTGGGACGTGCCTCCATGTCATCTTCGGCAGCGGCCTCAAGCCCCAGCACAACACGTACATCCACAGCGCCTTCGGCCACTTCGACCACGGGCAGCGGGCGCGGAGCCTCTGCCGCGATGATTTCCTTGGCCTTGGCGACCCCCTCGGGGCCAGCAAGATCAGGCTTGGTCAGCAGAATGATGTCGGCGCAGGAGATCTGGTCCTCGAACACCTCGGATAGCGGCGTTTCGTGATCAATCGAGTCATCGGCCAGGCGCTGGGCATCCACCGCAGCGACATTCGGGGCAAAGCGACCGGCGGCCACAGCTTCGGCATCGGCCAGAGCAATTACGCCATCCACGGTGATTTTCGAGCGGATATCCGGCCAGTCGAACGCTTTCAGCAGCGGCTTGGGCAAGGCCAAGCCAGAGGTTTCGATCAGAATGTGATCGGGGCGCGGCTCTAGCGCCATCAGCGCCTCGATGGTCGGGATGAAATCATCTGCCACGGTGCAGCAGATGCATCCATTGGCCAATTCCATGATGTTTTCCGCCGGGCAATCGGGGATCGCGCAGGATTTGAGGATATCGCCATCGACGCCAACATCTCCAAACTCGTTGACCACAATGGCCAGGCGCTTGCCCTGCGGGTTCTGCATCAGATGACGCACGAGCGTGGTCTTGCCCGAGCCCAGAAAGCCGGTGATCACAGTGACGGGCAGTTTTTCGAGATTGCTCATATCTAAGCTCCAATCGGGGGAATGCGGGCCGCACAGTTTTTGCGGAAATGTTCAGGACGTTCGCGCCATTTAACGAGGCCATCTTGGGTCGCGAGATATTTGGTCGCGCCTTCAACAATGGTCTCGACATGATCGGTTTCATCGAGATGCTCATAGACAAAGGTCCAACGTTTGGGTCCGCCACGCAGCACAATCGAGCAGCCCTGATCGCAATTTGAAAGGCATTCTACTGCCTTCAAAGTGACGCCATCAGGAAGTTCTGCCTGCTCCAACGCCTTGTGCAGCAACGCCCCAGGACGATCTGCATCATTCTCGACGGGCAGGCCGCGGCGGCAGGTCGTGCACACCAGCAGTTCAACAGGTGTGGTCTCGGTCATGTCTCTCATCCCCCCAAATCCTCTTCGCGGGGGACGGGGTTTCATGCGGGCCACGTATTGCGACATGGGCCCGACACCGGATCACCCCGTCCGGTTTCAACTTCGGATGTTGGCAGGTCTCCCGGCTTGCGGATGTCAGAGGCTGGCCTCTGGCAGATGTCCCGCCTTCCCGGCCTGTCTGGCCAGTGGCTTTGGGCACCCTCTCCGGTCACGGTCGCGGGGGCGGCTGCGTTTGACGGTTGACCGCTGACGCATTCCCTTTTCATCTGCATGTGCAGACACCAACGGATGGGACATGCGGCACGGGCAGGGGGCTTGTCAAGCGCGGCAGACGCACGGAAATCATCGAGAATGGAAAAGCGACCTGCCAATGCCTGTCAGCGGCATGTTTGGTCAGCCATATGCAAAATGACCGCAGGCGAACTTGGGCTTTGCGCCTCGAAGATATCCAGACGAAAGGATTCGCGGGCCCGTTACTTCAAAGGGCATATCGCGTGGAATCGATAGAGCGGTCAAATTTACCGGCCGAGCCAGTGAGTTCACCGCCTTCTGATCAATCCGGTGTCAAGCTTCACTCAGCAGAGCACTGCCGTGGCGAGACGGCGTGTCGCAGGCTCGAAAAGCCGAATGCGAAGCAACTGTTTGAAAGTATTGGAGGCGAGTACCTGTTTTGAAATCGAACCCTGTCAGAATTAATAGATAATAAAAACAGATACTTAAACCCATCTCGCATTCTTCGTAACCAAGAAATGTTGCGGGATTTGTTGCGGGATTTTGGTCAGCTCATTTAGAGATCCAAATTTTGTCGTGCTGCTGTGGGTAAGTGTTTGCTGACGCTTTAACTTCGGACGAAACATAGCCTCTTTGAACCCGCTTTAAACCAGTCCAAAACTTTCGAATTTCCAATATGCGAGAGTTCTTTGAGTAGTCGACGTAATGATCTTCATTCTGACCGTCTTTTCGTCTCATAATGGAGGCGTGTTTAGGATAGTCGCCTTTGGCGATCTGTAACACATGGTCGGCGGAGTGGAGCGTGTTTAAAGCACCTTCCAAGACAGCCTCGGTAGCTGCCCTGAAGTCTTCGTGACAAAGTGCGAGGCACGAAATGAACCCTCGTGCAAAGAACTTCAAGTCCAAATGCTTAAAGCCCAATGCACTAACTTCATCTCTAGTGCGTCGTTTGAGTCTGTCAGAACTACAGAAGTCCTCGACCGAAATCTTAGGGTCAGTTGTAATTCGTAGGCGAGTCGGTGTGTCATCTCTGACGTTGTCCGTTGGTGACTGATTAAAGTCGCCGAATGCGAGAGTTCCCAGAGGCAAACGGTTGTGCAAAGCATGATTGCGAAGCTCGTACATAACTCGGTACTCAAGGCTGCCATCAAAAACAGAACTGAAGCTGCTTTGAAGGTCTATTTGTCTTCCAACAAGTTTAGAAAGCAAAGACATGCGCCTATGCAATTGTTCCTCGTAGACTCTAGACGCCGTAAGTACTGAGATCAGCTTAAGGTTCACATTTTGCCTAGCGTCGTCGAAGAAGTGATCAACGTCTCGTTGCATGTCCTTCTCGAAAAGATACCTAAGTCCGACGCTGATCAGGCTTTCTTCAAACTCGATGAAGGCATTTGCCAATAGGGTAAATGTGTCTTCTACGTCCCAAATTGGCTTGATGACATTCTTGGCATGAAGGATTTCATTGAAACGATCTTCGTCAATTTCGACAGCCATTCCCCCAATAAAACCTTCCGCGAGAAGAAACTGTGCCATGAAAATACCTGTTGCTGTCTAAGCGTTTGCGACCCAAAAATCCGCTCCATTTTAAATGAGAGCGAAACACGGATTTAGAGGGAACAAGTCCCCAAAAAGTCAACAAGAAACGTGTTGCGGGAAATGTTGCGGGATTTTGCAAAAAGTTAACGTGCGAAAGCCGGGCAACTATTTGAAATCAAACAGTATCAGATGGTTAGGTTTTTTCGGTGTTAACTTTTATGGAGGCGAGTACCGGAATCGAACCGGTGTACACGGATTTGCAATCCAGAAAGAGCGTAAGCGAAAACAACGGCTTAAGGGTGCAAAACACCCCCTGACAAAAAGTGAACAAAAAGCGAAAGTTTCAAAGCCAAATTCGCCGTTTCAAAACGAAAAAGGCCCCGTCACAGCGGCAACTGTGAACCGGGGCCAAATAGAAAAAGCCTGTCAGCTTTCGCAGTACGTTAGCATGAGCAAGCGCCACACCGCAAACGCTCAGTCGGCTTTTTCGCGGCCGTTGACCGGTGAGGTGGTCCAATGAGCTGGCGCATCGCAAATGAATGCGCCGAGCGCCGCTTTGGCAGTGCCGCACGCAAGCAGATCATCATGTTTCTGGCCGACAAGGCGAGCGATGATGGCTCTGGTATCTGGTGCTCCAAGGGGACTATCCAGCGCCACACAGAGCTCAGCGAGAGCACGGTGAAGCGCACGATCATCGACTTCCTGCGCGAAGGCATTCTGATCGAGACAGGGCGGCGGCATTGCAAGAACGGCTACACCGTCATTTACCGCATCGTTCTGGAGCGCGTGGCCGCGCTCGAACCCACGGCTGAGCCCGACATCGAGACGGGGGTCACTGTGAACCCCGTCCAGCATGACCCCGGTACGGGGTCCACGGTGAACGGGGTACGGGGTTCACGGTGGACCCCAAACCATCCTAAAACCATCCATAAACCACCTACGCGCAAGCGCGAGGCGGCGGAGGAGGTTGAAGATCTTGAAGCTGAGAAAATCTTGGCGGCCTATCCCGAAGACAGGATCCGAGATCGGCGGACCAGTCTGCGCCTAATCGCAGCGGCTGTGAAAGCCGAGGTGGAGCCCGATGATCTGAAACAGGCGGTCAAAGCCTATGCGAAGGAAAGCGAGGGCTTCACGCGCAGCAAGGTCTGCTTCTCAGACAATTGGTTCAAGATGCGCCGGTGGGAGAAGGGACTGGCCCAGATACAGGCCGATCGCAAAAAGGCGCGAGAGGCCGAAGCCAATGGCCGTGCGAGTCTTGCCGAGTGGATTCACGAGTGTCATCCTCTGTGCCGCCACATCACCAACCGGCAGATCGAGGACTTGATCGCGTCAAAGCTGGTGACGCCTGAACAGGTTCGCGCGGCGGGGCTGCAGGTATGAGTGCAGCTCGCATGTTACGCTGTGGCGCAAAATTTATATTTTTACGTTGCGGCGTAATTTTCTTTGATTTACGCTGTGCCGTAAAAGGAGCCGCATCATGGACCTCACTGCACGAACGGCCGAGCAGATCGGCGAGGCACTACGCCGGACGCGCAAAGCGCGCGGCTGGACCCAAAGCGATATCAGCGCGCGCACGAATTTGCGCGTCGCGACGATTTCGTCGCTCGAGAATGGCGACGCGGGAACCAAGCTCGCCACTGTGCTCGCTGTCATGGCGGCTCTTGGGCTTGAGTTCCGATTGGTGGAGCGCGGTGGCTCGCTTGAGATTGAGGATATCTTCTGATGGCCAAACGCGGGCGTAGCGGCACGATGCAGGTGCTTCTGAATGGAAGGCTGGTGGGGGCTTTGCGTCTCGCAGGCTCGGGCGCAATCAGCTTCACCTATGATCCGGACTGGCTGTCGTGGGAACACGCCATGCCCATCTCTCTGTCCCTGCCTTTGCGTGAAGAGGCGCACCAGGGCGGACCTGTGATTGCCTACCTGGAAAACCTGTTGCCCGACAATCAGGCGATACGTGAACGTGTCGCCGCTCGGGTGCGCGCTGGAGGTACAGACGCATGGCACATGCTGGAGAAGATCGGGCGCGATTGCGTAGGTGCCTTGCAGTTTGTTTCGGGTGAGATCCCCGAAGTTGGCGCGCTCGAGGGCGAGCCCGTGTCTGAGGCGCAGATAGCGGATATGCTGCGCAACCTTGCAAGTGCTCCGCTTGGCTTGGACGAGGAAGACGACTTCCGCATTTCCATTGCAGGGGCACAGGAGAAAACGGCGCTGCTGCGCCATGAGGGCGCATGGATCCGTCCATCGGGGCTTACCCCAACGACCCATATCCTCAAGACCCAGCTGGGTGTTTTGCCCGCAGGGATTGATCTATCCGACAGCGTTGAAAACGAGTATTTCTGCATGAACTTCTGCCGTGCCATGGGCATGGATGTCGCAGAAATCGAGATTGCCGACTTCGAAGACGTACGAAGCCTTATCGTAACGCGGTTCGATCGGCGCTGGACCAAGGATGGCCGATTGATCCGCCTCCCGCAGGAAGACTTTTGTCAGGCGCTCTCGGTCCCACCCAGTCAAAAATACCAAATGGATGGCGGGCCGGGGATCACCGAAGGGGTCGGGTTGCTGAAGGGCAGTGATGACCCCGAGGCGGATCAGCGCGCCTTCTTCCGCGCACAGGTGCTGTTTTGGCTCCTGGGAGCGACGGACGGGCACGCCAAGAATTTCAGCATCGCATTGCGCCCTGGTGGTTTCCTTATGACCCCGCTTTATGACGTGCTGAGCGCGCAAAAAGCCGTGGATGATGGTCAAATCCGCCAGAACCGGATGCGCCTCGCGATGGCGGTCGACGGGCACTATCGGATCAATGAGGTGGTGCCTCGCCATTTCCTGCAGGCTGCAAAGACGGCTGGTTTTGGTGTGGCGCTGGCGGAAGAGGTCTTGTCGAACATCGCGATGGGGCTTGAACCCGCCTTGGACAAGACACTTGCAGACTTGCCGGATGGGTTCCCGCAGCCATTGGCCGAAGCCATTGTTGCTGGCGCACGACGTCGCTCAGCTGCCTTTGATGCCGTATGATCCGCAGGTCATATTTCCGCTTTATGATCGGTAGATCATATTTACTGAGAGAAATCTGCAGGCCCAGTACAGGAGTTGCAGCGTTCCAGGCCAGCTTTGACGGTCCAGCACAGGGATTGATGGCCAACCCAGATCCTCAGCGCCGTGTTTCTGATTGCTGAACATAAGCGGGCAGCCGTGCCGGACGCGGTGCAGGCCCCGCTTCAACAAGAAAATTCCCCTGCGCCAGCGCATTCCTCGCGAGACAAGTTTCTCGCTGACAGCCCCTTGGTGCCAGCTTTGGTCATGTTCATCGAAACACTCAAAGTGAGGATCAAAAAATGGCTACTCAAACTCTGAAACTGAACGTCAAAACCGGCGAAAAAGACGGCAAGAACTTCTGGGACCGCTGCGGCGTCCTCTTCGTGAACACCGACGACACCGGCAGGTCCGCAAAGGTGAAACGTCGTCGACCGTGGTCAAATACGGGACGTTCACCCGAGAGAACGAATTGGGCATCGAGGAAGAGCTTCCCTATGCGCGCGCATACCGCGTTTTCAATGCCGATCAGATCGAAGGTTTGCCGGAGGACTACTACATCCGGCCCGAGGCCCCGCGCGACCTGGGGACGGCGGCAGACCCCGAACTTGAAGCGTTTTTCGGCCGGACGGGTGCTGAGATCCACACTAGCGACGACCCACGCGCCTATTACAGCCCCGCCAAGGACCACATCCACATGCCGCCGATTGCCACGTTTCACGATGCAGCAGGCTATTATGGGACGTTGGCCCATGAGCTCATCCATTGGACCGGCAGCGAAAAGCGGCTTGAGCGGATCAAGAAATTTGCGAACCGTGAGGCCTATGCCTTTGAAGAGCTGGTGGCGGAAATCGGCGCTTGTTTCCTTGGGGCTCAGATTGGCGTTGCTCCGGAGTTTGACCAAAGCGCAGCCTATGTCGAAGGGTGGCTGAACGCTCTCAAAGAGGACAAGCGGGCGATTTTTCGCGCGGCGTCCGAGGCGCAGAAGGCAGCCGATTTTGTCCTAGCAGCCGCAGGTCAATCGAAAGCGGCCGCAGCATGAGCGGCCCCGCTATCTTGCCCCCGATGACGTGCCGCAAATGCGGCGCGTCAAACCCTGTGATTTTTCTGGCACCGGTCATCGTTAAATGCAGTTGTTCGTGCGTTTGCTTGGATTGCGCCGAGGCCCGTTCGTGGCTGGACCCGGACGGCAACTTGAAGCCCGGTGTTGAGCTTTGAGCACCTGCGCCCCGCCTCATGTGGCGGGGCGCAGGCATTTTGAACCATATGACAAATTGTGGCCCGTGCTGCTGCGCACGAGCCGCCCTGAGAAACGGACTGTGCGGAGGCTCGACCGGCTTTCAGCCCACTCACCTCCTTCAGGCTTCTTTTAATTTGATTGGTCCGCCCAACATCCCTGTCGCGTCCCGTCGATGGGCAAGCGCCGCGCGGGCGCGTCGTCAAAGCCTGCAACCCGTGTCCTCGCGCGGGGCGCGCTGCGGGCCGCACCAGTTGCTGGCTTTGACCCATTGACTGGCCGCTCTTGGGCCGTGGGTCGGGCTGTGCCCCCACCCACTCTGTTCCGCCGAATACATGCGTATTCGGTCAGATCAGATGGCCGGTGTGCAGCCCATCGGCGGAAGGGGGCGCACGCCCCAACCGCAGCATCCAAAAGGAGGCCACAAATGGCTCACAAATATCAGTCCCCGAAATTCTGGACCTGCGACTGTGATCGGATGACCGGCGGTCACATCATTGACGGGCTCTATAGCACCTGCATCTATTGCGGGAAGCATCGGCACGAGCTGAAGGAGATCGTTGTTCCGTCAGGTTTGGGCGGCGTGTTCTGTGTCGAGATCCTCAGCGTCGAGGATGATTGCGCCAAGATGAAGGTGGCCAAAAGCTCGAACGGCTTTGACGCGCTACCGCCCTTCACTGTGTCGTTCAAAGACATCGCGCCGCGTTGGAAACACAAGGCGGGAGAAATCCAATGATCCCTGACTTTCATAGCGATGATTTTGCGACTGCGCGTCTGGAAGATACCGTCAGCTTGCGCAGCGCCGCCCGCGAGGCCCGCGCCACGCTTTACGCGGTGTTGAACCGGCTGGAACTGAACGATCTGGACGGTGAGGAGCAGCCCTATATCGACGATTGTCTTGGGGCTCTCGCAATCCTTGAGGAGGCGTTGCGATGACCTTGGAAGACATCAAAGCAGCAATGGACGCGGGCAACCGCGTTCATTGGGTCAACAGCGGGTATGTGGTGACGCGTGATCGCCTTGGGCAATACCTCATCACATTCACGCGGAACGGGTCGGCTATCGGTTTGACCAGTTGGGATGGCACCCGCCTGAACGGCAAGCCTGACGAATTTTTCATCGAGGAAAACGCCGAGGATTGCCATGAAGTATTCTGACATCAGGCAGGCGGCCCGTGAGGGCCGTGCCAGTGTGCATCTGCATGGGTTCTGTAATCTGCACGATGGCGGGCAGGAGTATTGTGATGATCCAGCACGGATCGATGGCTGGGCGATCTATGTCCGAGTGGAGACCCCGGATGATCCGCAACAGCCCTTTCATCTGCACGAGCTGCCCGACCATCAAACCTATGCCAGCGCCGAAAGCGCGGCCCGCGCAATAGCGCTGCAATTGCTTGGCGATGCGGAGGCGTGGGACCACGATTAGTGGTGCCGCGCCTCGCGCATGTGGCCGGGCTTTGCCCGGCGGTCACAGCCTAGGGCTGCTCCAAACGGAATACAGGCAGTTGATGCAATATTATAATATTGAATCAATTGTGGCGAAATGCCATAACAGGGCTGCCTGTATGATGCTGGCAAGAAATAGGGGTGATTACTTCACATGGGCCGACCGCGCGCACCACGGCACAAGCGACTGACGCAGAACCAGCGTTTTGCCATCGTGCGCAAGCGTGCCGAAGGGGTGCCAATCGAGGATCTGGCCCGTGAATTCGGCGTCACGACCCGCAGCATCTTCTACACGTTGAAGGCCGATCAAAGCCGCAAGTTGGATGCGCGTGTGCGCTCCGAACTGGTGAATGTCCGGCTGACGCCAAAGGAGCTTGCGAGCTTTGATGCGGTGCTGACGCGGCATGATATCAACAGCCGCGCGGAGGGATTGCGGCGGTTGATCCATGCCTCAAACGATCTCTTTCTTCCCGACGATGAACTGGCCAATCAGATGCAGGGGCTCTCTGCCTCGCTCAATCGCGCCGGCAACAACGTTAATCAGATTGCGCAGCGCCTGAATGAGGCAAAGCGACAGGGTAAGACGCCGCCCTACGGCAATTCCGCCCATGCCCAAGTGCGCGCCTTGGCCGGGCTGATCTTCGACATCGCGGACCAGGTTCAGGACATGGCGCAGCGCCGCCGCAGCGCGCTGTCCGGCGAGGTTGCCCGCGTTCTGGGAGGCTTTGCCGATGGCCCGGAATAGCGCCGTTGCCGCCGCGCAGGAGGCCTTCTTTGATCTCGACTGGAGCCGCATTCGCGGCAGCGTCCCGCGTACCCGTGCCAAGCAAATGGCCCGCGCCGCCATGGGGCATTCCCCCGCGATCTTCAAAGCCATTCGCGACGGGGGCACACACAACAAATCGCAGCTGCGCAACCAGCTGGAATACCTGACCACCAAGTCGAGCTTCATAATCGACAGTCGTGGCTCCTATGACGGTCAAAGCAATCTGTCAGCCAAAGAGATCGAGCAGGTCGCACGCCGGTTTTCAGCGCAGTGGAATGAAGGATTCCACCCAAAGCTCGGGCACACTTCTCATCTATTGATGGCTTTCCCGATTGGCACGCGCGGCGAGGATGTCGCCGAGATCACGCGCGAGATTTGCGAGAGGTTCTTTCAGGGCGAAGGCAGCCACTTTGACTACATCGCCGCCGTGCATGAGGACCGGGACCACCCGCACGCCCACATCGTTCTGAACCGGCGCAGCAAGGACGGTGAATTCTTCTTTCTGAAGGAAGGGCACCACTTCAACTACGACAGTTTTCGCGAGGCGATGGTCGAGGTGTCGGACCGCTATGGGCTGCGCCTTGAAGCGACGCGAAAGCTCGAACGTGGGGTGACGACAAAGACGCCAAGCGATGTAGATCAGCGTCGCGCGAAAGCCACGGGGCAGCAGCCGACCGAACGAGAGCGTGTGGGAGCAGAGCTTGACCGTGCCTTGGCTGAAGTCGCCCAGAACGCGCGGCTTTATCGCGGCCTGGCTGCCGAGGCCTCGCGCGAGAACCAGCATGACATTGCAGCTGCCTTGGACAAGGCCGCGATGCTTTTGGCGCAGGGCAAACCGATAGAAGCAGATGGAAAGGTATATGGCATGGCCGAAGAACAGCATTCGTTTGATGAGGTCGTGGATGCCTTTCACGACAAGATCAACCAAGCTGAACTCATTGTGGCGGACGCGCCTGTAGAGCGGCGCACGGCGCTCGAACATGAGCTGAACGACATCTATCGCTCTTTGTCACATCTGAGCCCAATGGGAACGCAGTCCCACACCTTGCTTGAAGACGCGTCCAAGAGTGGGATTTATTCCGCTGCGAACATACGGGCCGAGGCCCAAGGCGCTTTGCAGGATCCGGCGCTTGCCGAACGCCTCGAACAGGCTTTGAAAGGCACCGGCATTGACGCGCAAGAGGTGACACGTCGTGTCGAAATCGGCGCGGGTAATGCCGCGCTCGAGCGGCAATGGCTTGGGCAGGATCTGAAGGCGATTGCCGAAAAGGAAGGCTTTGACCTGTCACGCGCCGATGAGCTCGAGAAAGCGATCGACCGCCTTGACCAAGTGCACAGTGATCTTGGTCGATTGTTGGCTGATGCTGAGGTTCTCAAGGATAGTGGGTCGGTGGAGCCTGACCGGCAGGAAGCCATCACCGACCGGCTTCCGCCGATCACTGCTGAAATCCTGAGCCGTATGAGGGACAACCCAACCGCAGATCCATTCCGCAGCGATCTGGAGCGCGAGACCTTCAGGGCCGAACTGGAGGATCTGGCCGGTGAAGAAAACACCCCGGACTTGGCAATTGGCGATGAGACTGCGCTGGAGGAACATATCGAAGACCGCCTGGACCGGCTCTATGCGGCCAAGGCCTATCTGCAGAGCGATGCCGCTCTGGCGAACAGTGTGGCGATGGAGCACGTCCTCGACGAGATCGCCAATGAAGAAATCGACATTCAACGCGCGCGGCACGTCGATGCCGATAGCGAAAAGGGCATGACGCATGGGTAAGGCGCGGATCGCACTTGGCGTTATGAGCTTTGCTCTTCTGGGAGCGGTGTTGGGCTATGTTCTGGCGGCAGCCTTTCTGACATTCCGATGGTTCGGGGTTGGGGCGGATATCGATTTCCTGATGCTGGGGCGTGGCTATTGGGATCTTCGAGCGACCCATCCGGGCGATATACAGATCGTTCACTTGATTGTCGGGATCAGCACCAGTGCCGGTATTTTGCTCAGTGCCGTCCTGATGAACGATGTGCTGACCAAATTTGGGGAAACCCACTGGCAGCACATGTCCGAGATGAGGCGGAACGGCTTTTTCGGCAAGCCTGGCCATGGCTTCGTCCTCGGCAAAATGGGCAAACCCAAGAGCCGCAAACCCTTCGTGATGTCCAAGGTGTTCCCCCATGCCCTGATCGTCGCCCCGACCGGGCGCGGTAAGACGACGGGTTTCGTCATCCCGAACCTTCTGACCTATCAGGGCAGTGCCGTGGTGCTGGATGTGAAGGGCGAAAACTTCGAGGCGACGGCACGCCATAGGGCAGCGCGGGGCGACAAGGTGTTCCGGTTTGCGCCCACTGATTGGAAGGATGGCCGCTCGCACCGGTACAATCCTTTGCTGCGAATATCGGCGCTGGAAAACGTCGACCGCCAACAGATGGAGCTGCAACTCCTGGCCTCGCTGTTTCTGCAAGCAGATAACGACCGCGTCCAAGGGCTCCTCGATGGCGGTATCGATCTGTTCGTGGCGGCAGGGCTTTTAGCGTTCGAGCGCAAGCGACCGACCCTGGGCGAGATCTACCGGATCACGGCCTCTGGCGGTGACAAGCAAAAGGAATATCGCCGCCGCGCCGATGAAGTGGTCAATCCAGCCGCCAAGCTTATCTTCATGCGCATGGCCTCGACCAACAATGACACGCTGACGTCTTATCTGTCGCTCTTGATGACATCTGGCCTCAAACAATGGTCCAACCCCGCCATAGACCGGGCAACCGCAACATCAGACTTCGATTTCCGCGACATCCGAAAGACGCCGTTTTCGGTCTATCTCGTGGTTGAGCCGCTCATGGTGAAACCCCTCGCGCCACTGATCCGCTTATTCTTTTCCGATTTGCTGGCATCGTTGCAGGACCATGAACCCGGCAAAGACGAGCCTTGGCCGGTGATGATTATGCTCGATGAGTTCAACCGCCTCGGCAAAATGCCCATCGTTCTGGACAGCATCGAAACTCTGCGCTCTTACCGCGCCAATCTCGCGATCGTCACCCAGACCATCCCTGCGCTCGATGAAATCTACGGCGAAAATGCCCGGCGTGCCTTGCAGGGCAACGCGGGCATCAAGCTCTATCTGACCCCCTCAGATGAAAAGACCATCGAAGAGCTCAGCAAAGCCGTTGGCAAAACTACCAAGCGCGTTGTGACCCGCTCACGGTCGGTCGGCCGCAACCCATTCGCGGGGCGCAGTATGTCTGAACGGACGGAAGAGACGCCTTTGTTACCTGAGGATGAGGCCCGTCGCATGGATCTTGATGACATCGTTCTGGTGGTCGACGCGCAAATGCCCGTGCGCGCCAAGCGGATCAAATACTATGAGGATCGGTTCTTTAAGCAGATCTTCGACAAGCAAACCGGCGATCTGCCATATCCGTCAGCTGGTGACCAGATGCGCGGGCTGCAAGGGCAGATCAAGGCGCTGGAGGCTAAGATTGGAGCGCTTGAGATGCCGAAAGCGGTTTCAGGTGACGGCTCTGGAGGTGGTGAGAAACGGCGCGATGAGATTGAAGAATTGGCGTCCGGTAGTCAAAATGCTCAGTCAGATGAACAGGCCAGTTTGGGTGATTATCAGGCCGGAACTGAAAGGGTGGAACGGTTCATGGAAGAGGCTGCTCGGAGATAACGGGCCGATTCCAGACTTTCGCTGCAGGTGCAAATTCACTTCTAGGCTAAGAATTCTTAGTTGGTTCGACGTCAAGAACGATGACGTCAAATCGCTCCCGTTGTTCCTGCGACAGCATTTCCTTCAAGGTTCGTTCCAAATCTTTTGCGTTGGAAGGTTTAGCGATTCCTGCTGGTGCCTTTGGTAGCGCTCCGGCGCTCAATCCAAACCAAAAAACCAGATAGATACCGAAGCCGTCCGCACCTGGATCATCGGCATAGTCTTGAAGTTGCTCCGTAACTGCCGTCCACAATTCAGTGTTGTAATGGCGCTTTGCTTCTATTGGCAGGTTTCTTCCAGCCCCGGTTGCAAGGAGAATGTCTGCCCTTCGCCCACCAGCTCGCTGCGCTTCTGACAAAGCCAAATCAACGGAAAAGCTTTCCAACTTTGGCCGAATGACGGTCAAGGCCTGGTCTCGGCAGACATTTTCGATTTTTGGATTTACAGCCTTCCCGTTTTTGTCGGTATTCCAATAGCCACTCCAAGCAGGAAGATCTCCTCGGCTAATCTCTTCCTGATAGCCCCTGAGGACCTCAACCATAACGGCGCGGAGGTCTGATGCGTTGATAGGGGGACCTCCGGCCAATGTCTCTTGGACCTGCTTTGTTGATGGATGATTGAAAGTGTCATCCCTTATTTGCTTCAAGTTGTTGGAAATTGCGTGGCGGAGTTCACTTTCCCAGGCTTTCAGAACAGGCAAATCACGCAGCTGAGTGAGCGTTTTTCTTGCTTCTCGATCGGCGATTTCAGCCAAGCTGTTGATTGAGTGCTGAATGGTATCTCTAGGGCCGAACATGTCGCCAGCAGGCGAGAATTCTGGTCCAAGAATTTCAACCACGGCTCCGTGATAAGAGAGTCTGTCATGTGTTCCAGCGAGTGGGAACGACTTAGTGACGGTTTCATTGACGTTTGAAAGCTCTGCCAGAGCCTTGCCGGCCTTTGCGAAGGTACTCAGAAATTGTTTTCTCCACTCGCAAGGGGAGATTGCAAATGCAACCACTGACCAGACTTGCTTATTTTCCTTTGAGACGGCGTTATCTGACATTTTCGCTTTACAGACTTTCAGAATTTCCTCGGCAGGCCACTGATGTACAGTTGCTTTGACCAATGATCTCAGAACTTTGGGAGGGAAATCATGGCGCTTGTCAAACAACTTAGACAACGCCAGGGACGCAGTTTTTGATCGTGTTTTGCCGCAGGAGAAGTCATGAACCAAATCGATGTCGATTGTATCGTCACCTTGTTTTAGCGCGATACGGGCGTCCAGCTCTCCCAGCCAAAAACTGACCAGCAAGTCGCTTGCAAGCTCGCCCTCATGATCCAGCTTGCGAAGTGCCCAGCCTTTCAACTGGCTCCGATGCTCTTCGTCTTCGCAAAAGAACCTATTCAGGAGGACCAATAAGGCGGCTTCAAGGGGTAACTTATCCAGCGCCTGAACGTTCTCTTCCTTCATGTGAATGCTTACCGCTGCTACGATGGCGGTTTCCATGCAGTTACGGCTTTGTTTCGCCCGTAAGCGCCCAAGCTCGGACACAGAGATACCGAGCCCTATTTCAGCTCGACGCATGAAACCGGCTATGATCGAGTCGGAAATTTCAGCTGTGAAATGGTTTTGGAGGTTGTCTGTCGACCACTCGCGCTTCAAGCTATCCACAAAACCGAAATAGACCATCGCTGCATGGTCGAGGTTACCTTCTCCGGACCTTAGAAGCGAGTGGCCCTTGTCCCAGTTTTCGATTCTCTTTGCTCGATCACTCTCGGCCTCCAACGCTCGCTCAGCTTTGTTTGCCGCTTGCCTACCCATGTGTTCAGGAATTTTGCAGCTCACCAAACTGGAAAGAATTACTCCCTCACCAAGATTCTCTTTGATTACGTCATAGGCGTCCCAGTAGACGGGCGCTGGACCATCCAATCTTCTGCAAACATCTGCAACGGCTGCGAGCAGTCGCTTATCGGCATCTTCGATGGGTTTCGCATCCACCAACGCAATGAAATCACTACCAAATAGCTTCGAGTAGAAGCCTCGGGCCAACGCCCGTAGACTTGCCATTGAACTCTGCTTTTCTTTCGGTTTGACCCAAGGAGAAATCAGCCCTCGAATGCACTTTTCAGATGGAGCCCGACCGGTCGCTTCCGTGAAGTTGAAATATGGCATCCATGGCCCGTCGTCCGGAGTTACCGAGTTCAAGACTTCTTTGAATAGCATAGTTTCATTGTCAGGGGCCTTGTCCAGCCATTCGGCGACCGCTTTCTTCGTCTCCCTTGAATCATTGTTCCAACGATTATGGCCAGCATTCTTCAGCCACTTCCAAAGAGTATTCGCAGTCAGTAGCTCCTGAGATCGGATCGTTGCTGATAAGATCCGGTCCAGATCATGAGAGATCCCATAGCTTTTTCTACGTTTATCGGATTTGGGTCTCCAACTTTCGACGGGCACGTCGAAGAATTCCACAATTGGATCAGCCTCCAAGCGGCGCACCAGGCGCGAAAGACGTCCAATTGTGTTGTCTTCTTCCGATATTTCGTAGTCAGTGAATATGGAAATTACGTCTGAAAAACCTAGATCCTCCGCGTCAAAGCGTGCTGCGATGTAAGCGCGTAGATTTTCTCGTCCGTTTGAGGGAGGCTCTGTGTCTAAGTCGTCAAACAGGGATCGCATTGCTGCCTGGGGCCGCGCTTCTCCGTTCATCCATGCGTCAAAAGCTCTCCAGCGCTGCCACTCGGCGCGCTTGGGGTCCAATGCTATGCTTCGCAATAGCGGCCGCAAGCTTTCCACAGGTTTGCCTGTCGTGAGGATATCGTAAACAGTAGCAAGTGAGTGACCTGGTCCGGCATTGCCGTTCAATATAGCCTTCAGGGTGGGTGCCAAGTCTTCGCCTGCCAGGGTATTTAGCGCGGTATCGCCCTCACTATGCGAACGAAAGAACGGATCATCCCTATCGAGTGAGAGGAGTAACTGTTTACGTGTTTTGGCAGAAAAGGCACCGGCGTCCCCATAGGCCACGACCGTCAAAGGGTCCTTGGCACATAGAACTGCGGCGAGATCTTGCTTGCCCAGCTTTTCCAAATGAGCAGCCAGCCAAGCATATATCCCCCGCAGTTCGGTGGGGGATTTTTGATCTGTGGAGCAGATAAGAGCCAGTACGCGAGATAAAGGAACGCGCGAAATGTGCGAAGTACCTACGGCCCTCTTCGCCAGAAATCGTGCTGCAAGAAACTCGGCTACACTTCGGTGGATGGGCTCAAACTCTTCACCCTCTCCGGTAAACAAAGGCGTGTCGAGCGTCTCGTCGACAAGAGCATTTTCTAAACCTATCTCATCGGTTCGTTGGAGTTCAGTTGCATCGATGGTGCTTGGTAGCATGGCATTTGACGACCAAAATGCACGGGCGCCCGTAACAAGTAGCAGAGCGCTAAGCTCTTCTGCTGTGCTCAGTATTTCAGAAGCAGATTTTGCAGGTTGAAACCGACGTTCTTCATTGTTTTCGTGGCACAATTGGCTGGTTGCAGCTTCGAAGACATCATACCTAGTTTCGGGCCAATCGCCCTTTGCGGACACTACCTTTTCCAGTAGAATAAGGCTAAGTGGGTTTTCAAGGAACGCACCGGCACCCTTCTTTAATCCTTCGTCGTAGAATTGTTCAGGGCTTTCTATCCCAGTGGATGCGAGTATCGTAATCGCCTCTTCCCTCTCAAGGGGTAGCAACCTTGCAACGACGATGTCATCAGTATGCCCATACTGCTCATTGATTGCGTTTAAATCTGCGTCCTTACGCCAATCCTGTGATCGGCAGGATAAAAGCCAACCGTTTGGGCATTTTTTTTGCAGCGATATCGCAAGAAAATTGGCTTTATCTGCGGCGGAACCGTCAGAGCGATATTCGTCAAGAGCATCAAGATAAGCTCTCTCAGAGAAACAGTTTTCAGTCGGCGAATTTACCAGAGTTCTAACGTTGATCTTTTGAGAATGCGTGTCTTGAGCTTCTTGTCTCAAGACAGCAGATTTTCCCATACCAGGTTCGCCGATCAAGACCACGCGTTTGAAGCGTCGAAGGTCGCGAACAGAACGAATCAAGTGGGCGTCTTTGCTGATACCCTCAACAACGCTTACTCGGCGATCCAATGCGACTTGAGATGTTTTGGTATTCAAAAGTCGATCCACTCGAATTGTTCCATTGTCGGCCATAGCTCTACCGTTGCATGAAACCCCGTTGCAACAACCTTGTAGCGACGTTGTTCAGGCGCGATACTGGAGTGGGGAAGGACTAACGTCGTGTCCAGCACCTTCCGACGCTGCGGCGCAGCAATAGGGCGACTATCAAATGGCCGCTAAGGGCTCACTGCGTGAGGCCAACTAGCAGTAGTCATCGAATGTTTCGCCACGTTCCCAAGGCAAGCCTTGAGCTTCAGTCAGGGCCTTTTCCGCTCCGTCGCGCATAAAAAACGTGCCCTGGCTCTCATGAACAAACATTCCTTTTTCAAAGGTGATTTTTGAGATTGACCATGGTTTGATGGCGTCCTCGCCGTGTTCGCCGAGCAAGTAGATGGCATTATCTCCGCCAATCATCGCCACGTCTCCGACCTTTGTTTCTCCCCAAGGGGAAATTACTGCGACCGCCCCCTTCACCAAGCGGGATAGGTATTCTTTGAGTGGCTGTTCGGCTGCAGTGCCGGGACAAAGAGGAAATTCAGCTGGCACGCGCCAGTTGCGTTGAAGGGCTCCAACCGTCTTGGATGCGACCAGTTCTTCAACTGGTTCTTCAACCGTCGCTTGGCCCCGGCCAAAAACCCAGTCCCCAAGCCGGCCTCCTGTTGAGGCTTTTTCGGACGCTGCCCAACTAAGCATTCGCTGCCGACTGTATTCGGCTTCTGATCGCGAGACATTCCTCATCCACTCGAAATCTGCGGTGAGTGTCCCATTCTTCGGAGTTCGCGGGTCAGCGAGAAATTCCTCGATGCTGCCATACAAATTCTGGATCCGCTTCGCAGTGATCGGGTTGAGGAGAATATTCTCCAGGCGCGTGACCCATCGTAGGTTTTCAGGACGGTTGTTTCGGCGGTTTGTATCGATGTGATCTACCACATGACTCTTACTCGGTTGTTCTCCATGAAATGCTGTCGCAACAATCCGATGAAGTTTATGATCCGAGATGGTCATATAGCCATCGCTTTTGCTTGGATTTCCAAACGTCCAAGTCTCATCAAGCGGTCGCTTCCTCTGATCTTGCCGTGCACGGCGAAGGACCGAACCATTATCGCGAACGCAGTAGCTTTCCCCACGATAAATACACTCAACTTCCGTGTTGAAAATTGCCAATCCTTCCACGATCGGGCTCCTTCTATAATCTTTCAGCATATCACGCGGGACATCTTCCACCCTGAAATCGAAATGGTGTGTTGAGATCACGGCATCAAGGTTGAAAGGCGAGTTTGGCTGCTTGGCAACGCAGCATCAAGCTCGGACTCAATGTCCGTAGGGGCCGGTAGAATTGGGCTTGGGAATGATTTCGGGTGGGAGATAGGATGCTAAGGCATCGCGTATAAGTTTGAAATATGGTTGATATTAGCGGGGCAGAGATCGGATTGAACTATGAAGATGTTAGACGACGAAGACCTGCAAACACTTCAGCATGAAGTGCAGCGGTTGCTGGGTCGGTGCATGTTACGGCTACAACAGTATGAGCGGCTGATTAAAGCCATGGTGGCGCATCAAAAGGTCTCAGGACCGTTTCATGACTTGGAGCGGGCAAAGGCAACGCAGATTGACGAAGCGGCCCGCAAGACGCTCGGCACCTTGGTTGGTGATCTTCTTGGATCGTATATTGTTGCCGATGAGATCGACCCTCCCGAAATGACGACAACCAGTTCTCCAGAGAACGTCAATTGGTTCGCCATGCAGATGTCACTTGGCTTGCCGGATGCAGAGTTCGTCCGCGTTGAGAGTGATCTGAGAGAAATGGTAGTTCTAAGGAACAATTTGGTTCATCACTTTATCGACCAGCACGACCTCTGGAGCCCGGATGGATGTCGTGCCGCGCAAGATGCATTGATCATGGCATACGATCGTATCGACCATCACTTCGGACAACTTCGTGAATGGGCCGAAGACATGGACAAAATACGGCATACGATGTCAGAATTCTTGCAGTCGAAGGAATTCGAAGAGCTATTTGTCAATGGAATTGCCCCCGACGGAAAAGTAAATTGGGACGCCTCGGGCATTGTGAGCGCGTTGCGAGAAGCATTCGGTGCGTTAGCTGTCGGTGGGTGGGTACCTGTGGCTGCAGCTGGCAAATGGGTTGCCAAGCGTTACCCCGATCAACTGCCCGCCAAGTATGGATGCCTCAGTTGGCGACAGGTTGTGCATAACGCACCCATCTTAGAGCTTCGGTATCTTGAAATGGATGGACAGCGCACCGCTTGTTATCGTGAGAAGGATAGTTCCGCGACGCAGCAATAATTTCGCTAACGTTGCATGATAACTATGTTATATCCCACAGTCGCTTTGAAGTCTGCATGGCTACAAGTTCGATCTTGTGATTGCAGGGTAAGTGCGGAAACCTATTCTAGACGCTTCGCTCGATCTGCCACCCTCTGAACCATCGAAACGGTCGCACCACCTGCCTGACGTATCCCAGCCCCAGCGATTTCAGCATTTGACCTTGTCCCAAACCGTGCTCGCGCCCGGGACCCCTTGGTGCCGACCAATCCCTTGGCGAAGCCGTCGGGCCCCGGAATGCTTGGCGGTCCGGCCATCATGAAATTGCCCGAGATTGAACGGACGATCAGGGGGGTGGCGATGATCATGCCGCCAGCGAGGAACATCATCATGAAGAAGGGCACCAGCGCGCCGATGTTGCTTGCGCCGGAGGGATCTCCGAGTTCAGTCATGAGCGAGCGGGACATGCCGACGACGGTGGAAAACACGCCTGCGATTACGAGGGGGTAGAGCGCGTAGGACACCGTGCTGGACAGCCAGCGGTGGAAATAGTCTTTGCTGACGTCGAACAGCGAAAGCGCGATCATGATGGGAGCGATGCCGATCATGAAGGCCAGCATGATTTTCGCGAAGATCAGGACAAGGCCGCAAAGCGCGCCGATGACGCCGAGGAGGAAAGCGCCGATCGCACCGATCATGGCTCCGGCCATCCAATGCATGTTGTCACCGGCCGCGTTCAGATAGTCGCCAAATTCTTCGATGAGATCGTCGAAGGCCTCGGCAAAGTAGGATGCGCCTGCACCGCCGCCGCCAAGCCCGGCCACCATGCCGCCCGCGAGCTGGTCGAGCCCGCTGATGAGGGCGCTGGCTACTGCGTTGAATTGGACCCAGTTCATCGCAAAGAGGGAGATCAGCATGAGCTTGAGGGCGAACCAGAAGGCGGTCCGCCCATCCATGGATTTGTACTGAAACACCATGTTGAGGAAGATGCCGATCACCCCGAGCGTCGAGGCCACCGCAATGACGCTGCCAAGCTGTCCGGCGACGTTGCCAAAGGTGGTTTGGGCTGCGTCATCCAGAAAGTTATCGGTGGTCTCTACCATCCAAGTGACGACACCCATCGGATCCTCCTCGGTTTGGCTTAGGTGCTGTCACCAGTGCGACGTTTCAAGAAGGCCTTCAGGATATGCTCACCGTCGAAATCCGGCACGACGGAGACCAGCTCCCAGCCATCTTGGCCAAGGGCGGTCAGCTGCGTCTCGATCTTCGGTGGCTTTGTCTTGGCGGTTTTGATCTGTTCAATCTTGTATTCAAACATGGGCTGTTTCCTTTGAATGGGCCGGATCAACCGGCAGGTAGAATTCGGTAATGCCGCGCGCACCTTCATGGCGACCGGCTTGGATGATCACATCGATCGAGCGTGTGATGTAGTCGTTCATGTCCTGGTAGGTCATGGGCACATTTGTCTTCAGGGCTGCGATGGCGAGGCGCTGGACTGCCAGCTGAGGGGTTTCTGCGTGCAGCGTGGTGAGAGAGCCACCATGGCCGGTGTTGATCGCCTCAAGAAATGTCATGGCCTCTTTGCCGCGCACTTCGCCCAAGACGATGCGGTCCGGCCGCATGCGCAGGGTGGAAGTCAGCAGGACATCAGCGCTGCGCGTGGCTTCATCGCGATCAGACATCAGCGTGACGATATTGGGTTGCGTCGGTAGCAACTCAGCGGCCTCTTCGATGGTAACGATGCGCTCGTCGGCAGGCACGAAGGAGAGGATCTTGCGCGCAGTGACGGTCTTGCCGGTCGAGGTGCCGCCGGACACGATCATGTTGAGCTTGTGCGTTACGCAGAATTTGATCGCGGCGTCGATGTCGCCGGTGGCCACGACATCGCGCAGCTCGGAATTGCGTTTGCGTCTTGCCCCCTCATTGCTGCGCTCTTTTCCGAACAGGTAGGACAGTTTGATCTGATCCAATGGCAGGTCCGCAAAGAACCGCAGGGAAATCGCGTAGCCGCCATTAACAGCGGGGGGCTGGATGACTTGCGCGCGGATCGGGCGGTCACGGTAGGCGATGCTGACCGACACGATCGGTTTGGTCCGGCTGAGCGTGGTGTTCGCGGCGGACGCAATCTGATTGCCGAGGTCTTTGATCTCATTGGGCGAGAACTGTCGATTGACGCGCCGCATGAAGTGATCCCCCTGAAACTCGGCCCACAGCGTACCGTCAGGATTGATGCAAAGCTCGATCAGCTTGGGGTCACGCGCCTCGGGGATTTTGTCCATCGAGCTTTGCAGGTAGCTGGCAGCCATGATCAGAAGATCTCCAGATCGCGGTCGACCATCACGGTGACGCGGGCACCTTGATCGACATAGATCACGGGCGAGACAGAGAGATATTCGCCGATCGCGCTTTGGGCGCTGTCTTGCAGGTCATCGCCAATGCCCTCCAGAACATCAGAGGTGATCTCATCTTCGGTGTTTTGGGCTGCCACGGCGGGCAAGGCTCCGATCAGAGATATCAGGGCGGCTGACCCGAACCGCGTGCCAAAACGGCTGTCGACGAAACCGGTTGTGCCGGAGCGGCCCAGTTCATCGCCACCGAAGGCGCTGATTTCAACGGTCTGGTTGCTGGGCAGTATGATCCGGTCCCAGGCGATAATCACGCGTTGCTGTGCGATGTCGAGACCAGATTGATACCGCCCGATCAGACGCGCGCCGCGCGGGATCAGGATCCGTGAGCCGTCATAGGCGTGGACATCTTCCGATACCATCGCGCGGACCTGTCCTGCGAGCGAGCTGTCGATTGCTGTCTCAAGCACAGCCTGGATCATCGTGCCCTGAACAACTGTGTTTGACGGGTTCACGATCACTTGGGCTTGTGTCACCTCGGCAGGTTCAGCACCATTGCGGACAAAGTCTGTGTCGCCATCAAGCCGCCGTTGCTGCGTGGCGGTTTCATTGTTGCCGCTGCCCGAGCCGCCGAAAGCAATGATTGGGCTGGCGATACGGGCTTGCAGCTCTTCAAGTTCGGCTTGCCGCCGCCGTTCCAGCTCCTGAAGGCGCAGTTCCTCGGCCGTCGGGCCGGTTGGTGCAGGCGAGCGCGGGGCTTCCAGGCGTGCAAGCTCCAGATCGTTCTGCAGGCGCTGGATTTGCCGCGCACGTTCTTCCAACTCTTCGCGCAAGGCGGTTTGCGTTGCTTCTGCCTCGCTGCGCAGGGCGTCGATTTCTGCGCCCAAGGTATCCAGTGCCTCGAGGTCGACAGTTGGGGCTTCAGGTGCAGGTGCGTTGCGCATGGCTTCGAGCTCGCGCCGCATGGCGTCCATTTGCGCGCGCAGCTCTTCTGTTTCGCTGTCTGGTTCCGGCTCCGGCGGCGGGGTTGTGTCAATCGGTGCAGGCGTGGGCTCGAGCGCACCAAAGCCCGGTCCGGCTGCTTGGAACTCATCAGGAGACGCAGTTTCCAGACTTTCGGGGGCTGAGCCGCCAGAGAACAACAACATGAGTCCCCCAAGGGCTGCGATTGCCACAATGCCTAGGGCAATCGTGCCAGCAGACGGCCGCGATTTTCGGTTTTGTGGTTTTCCTTCAAGCGCTTCGAGGCGCTTCTTAAGCTCAGCTGTTTCACTCATCGGGATTTGCCTCGCTCATCTCTTGGATGCAAATCTCGTCCTCGCCGAGCCTGAGAACCCATCGATCGCTTACACCTGACACGCGGATCACTCCATCCGGTCGCGCGAGCGCATTCACGCTGCGCTCATTGCCGCCGGACCAACGAAAGATCGCAGGCAGCGGTGCGTTTGCGGCAAAGCGGAAGTAGGTGAAGGTGCCGTCATCCCAAATCTCGCGCGGGGTGATTTCGGACCGCGCGCTGACGCCATAGGCGTGGTTTGAAGGTTGGCTTGCGGCCACACGAGATTGACGTGGTGCCGCCTCAGGATAGGTGAAGCGAATAACGTAGAAGGTCGGCGAACTCGCCTCAGTGACGTTGAAATAATAGCTGCGCCGATTTGTGTAGACGGTGATGTTTGTATGTGCGCCGCGCGTAACAGGCTTGATCGCAAAAGCCTGGCCACCGGGTACGCCGTCGAGAAGGAACCCTTCAGTGTCGCCCGCAATGATCGAGCGGATGGTCTCGCCTTGGCCAAACTCGATGCTGGTCACATGGGTCAGGCTGGTGCGGATGCGGTAGACCTGCCCATCCTGATAGGTGGCCAACCGGACGCGGGCATCATAGGGGCCTTGGCGCGGCTGGGTTTCTGCATAGGCGATGCCAGAAAGCGGTACGAGGAAAGCGAGGATCAGGAACAGGCGGCGCATTGGTTACTCCAGACGATCCGAGCGGATCGCGTATTCGGTGACTGTGAAGCCAAAGGGGTTCTGCCAGACATCGTCGATCGACCGACTATTCTCGGGACGAAACTCAAACATCAGCGTTGCGGTGAAGCGACCGTTTTGAGAGCCGCGCGGTGAGTTGAGCCGCTTGCGAAGACGCACCTGGGCGCGATTGGCGCTGATGTGGGTGATCGAGAGCACTTCGACTTCAAGCCGGGCATCCGTTCCATAGCTATCCGGCGGATAGGCCTCATGGCCGCTGGTCCAAAGCGCGCGCAGCCCTGCGGCGGCCGCGCCGTCCGACTGGTCCAGGACCCGCCGCACGCGCACATCATTGTCGAGCTGATTGTATGTCTCTCGATCAATGACATAGCGGTAGACCTGTGCCTCAATGATAGCGGGGCGTTCCGTGAGTGAGACCGCTTCAACCACGGCATTGGGGAGGGCCATGCCGGTTTCGCTATCAAAGGGCACGATCATGGGCGGCGGGTCCACGTCGAGCAGGGCAACGAGGGTGGCGGCGAGGCAACCTGCCATGCCAAACGCCATACCTGTCAGCCCCAGCTTCTGCCACATAAGCTCGCGTCGTCGTGCTCCGTAGACGAGCTCTTCTTCGATGATTTCTGCCTCGCTGCTCATGGGGTCAGTCCGCACGCAGGTCTGGCAAGGTGAAGTCCATGTAGCGGCGCTCTTCAGCCAGTGTCGCGGCATCCACCACGCCAGATTGGCCAGCGCCGACCGTCTGGATGGCTTCGAGTTCCCACATGCGCGTCATGGCAATGGCCAGCTCGGCTGTGACGCGGGTGTTGTGATCGACGGCTTCCTTGAGCGTTTCCATGTCCGGGATCAGGGAGACCAGCTGCTCGACCCGTTCAAGGGATTGCGCGGCCTCGTCATAACTGTTCTCAGCGGCTGCTGACATTACGGCCCCAGTGCCCGCCTGACTGGCAATACGCTCGGCCCCCGGATTGCCGCTGCTGGCCATGTCCGACAGGCTGTCTTGGTCAAAGCCCGCATCTTCCAGGGCTTGCGTCATGCGGCCTTCCATTTGAGGGGCGGCATTTCCAATGAGGCCGCTGAAATCGCCGCTTTGGATTTGCCGGATGGTGCCGAGGAGATCTCCGAATTCCTGATCGAGGAGCCCGTCGAGATCACCGCCCATGGCCATCTCGATGATGTCCGTCGCGCCGGTCAGCGCGGCGTAGGTCTCGTTGAGCGTGTCGAGTTGCTGCTGCACCAGATCGAGCTGTTCGAGAAGCGTGTCGAGCTGGTCGGTCTGGATCCCGAAATCCTCCAGCATCTGCTGCAGCTGACGAATTTCCTGCGCGATGTTGCGCGTGTCGACCGTCGGAACGCCTTGGGCAGACACAGGTGAAGCAACCAGCAACGTGCAAGTGGCAACGGTGGATAGAAAGCGGGCCTCCAGATCGAATTGCATGAAGTCTTGTTCTCGCGCCTGAGCGGCCGCCATGGCCAGTTCTGCGGCGCTAAGCGGACGGGTATGGGCGGCCTTGAGGCGCGTGCGAATTGAGATCAGTCGAGCGAGCTCGGCCCGCGCGTAGGTGTTGAGCGACATGGCCGCATGAATGTCATCTGTCTCGCCAATGCGGGTTATGATGTCCTGCACGCGAAGCGCGGCCGCTTGCACCGAGACCATGGAATAGTCGCCGTAGATCCCCGCACCGAAAGAGGTCAGGCTCATGGTGGAATTGGCGAGCAAAACCGGATCGATGGTGCCAAGCGCATCAACGCCACCGACACGAGCAAGGTAGAGATTGTAGCGCTCAGGGATTACTTGAACGTAGTGCTGGGTCTCAGCAAAGGGCGGCACGCCGCTGTAGCGCTGCACATTGCCGGGACCGGCATTGTAGGCCGCCAGACCGTGAATGATGTTGCCGTCAAACATGGTGAGCATCTGCGCCAGATACCGTGCACCGCCCGTGAGCTGGATGTAGGGGTTCTCGTAGTAGGCTGGGTAGATACCCAGATCCTGCGCCGTACCTGGCATGATCTGGGTTAGGCCGAATGCACCAACAGGCGAGCGCGCGCCGATGGTGAAGCGGCTTTCTTGCCAGATCAGCGCCTGCAACAGGCAGCGCCATTGCTTGGGCGACAGACCGGCCGCGCGCACGCCGGACATATGATGCGTTTCTTGGGCGGCGCGAATGATCAGCTGTTCGATCGAGCCCGAGGCATCGCCGAACATCTGGGCTGCGCCGGGATTCGGGTCTACCGGGCCATAAAGAGTTTCAGCGGCGCTCTCTGGCGATGAACCAGCTTCCAGGCTTGCGACCAGTGCACCTGAGTTCCCGCTGACCAACGTCGTGGCATCAAGGATGTCTTCCAGCGCCTGAATTTGTTCTTGCTCGAGCTCTTCAAGCTCTTCCTCTTTGGTCAACCGATCCCGCTGAAGCGCCAAATCTTGTTCGCCCTGCTGCAGCACACGCTCGCGCTGCAAGAACATGCCCGCATCAAACGTGGGCACGCCTTGGGCCGAGGCAATTGGCGCGGCCAGCGACAACAAGCCCGCTAGGATATGCGGGCGAAAACTATTCACTCAGTCCACCAATCGGCCCGAGCGGCTCGAAATTGCAATTGCTGCGGCTCACCTCGGCAAAGGAGTTGAAGCATTCAGCTTCAGACGGTCGGTATTCCGCGCAGGCTGTCAGGGTCAAAAGGGTGAGGGTCAAGGCGAACAATCTACGCATCAATCTGTCTCCAAAATTCGGGGTTCTGGCGATAATCCGCGCCGACCAGCGCTTCGCCTTTCTCCATGCCGCCAAGGATCGTGAGGTAAGTGCCAAGGGCGCTCAGATCAGCATCGATTACCACCGAGCCTTGATCATCACGCACCAGTGCCAGACGGGAGCTGCTGCCTGTGCCGAGCAATACGCTCAGCTCTTTGTCAGTGAGCCCCAGCATGGTGTAGTCGCTGGCCGAGGCGCGGATGTTGGGAAGCAAAAGCTGCGTCGGTACGGCCTCGACAATCGTCTTGCCGATGCGGGTTTTCTCAAGCTGGCTTGCGTATTGGGTCATCATCACGACGACGGCGTTTTGTTTGCGCGCCGTGACAAGCCAGTTGCTGAGCCGGTCCGCGAAATACGGGTTGTCGAGCGCCTTCCAGGCTTCATCGATGATGATCAGCGTCGATTTGCGATCCTCGATCACCCGCTCCACCCGACGAAACAGGTAGGACAGGACCGCCATGCGTTCCTTCTCGCTTTCGCTGTCGAGAATGCCGGTCAGGTCGAACCCCACGACATCACCATCGAGCGAGAAGGTATCCTCAGAGCTTTGCCCGAATATCCAGCCATAGCGGCCATCTGAGGTCCATTCCTGAATTCGTTCGAACAGATCCCCTTCATCTGCACCCGCCACAAAAAGTGAGGCCAAATCCTGCCAGTTGCGAAGGGCAGCATCACTGGCTCCGGCGTTCTGGCGTACCACCTCTTGAATGCGGTTGATCTGAACAGGGCTCAGAGGCTTGTCGGTGCGATGCAAGAGCGTGGCCAGCCAATCAGACAGCCAGGCTTGCCCACGTCCGTCGATTTCTGTGCGGAGAGGGTTGAGGCCTGTCGCTTCACCCGCTTTGATGGCGCTGTAACGCCCGCCATTGGCCCGCACGGCCATTTCCATGCCCGCACGATAGTCGAAGACAAACACCCGTGCGTCGCAACGCCGGGCTTGGGTCATGAGGAAGGCCGACAGCACTGACTTGCCTGAGCCAGGACGGCCGAGGATCAAGGCGTGCCCGCCCGTCGGCTCTTTGTCTGGCTGACCCGTCTCATGGTAGTTGAACAGGAAGCCCGAGCGTTCAGGTGTTGGAAACAGGGTGATCGGCTTGCCCCAAGGCACTTTGTGTCCGGGTTTGCCCAGTTGACCGCGATGTAGCGCCGCGAGATCGGCAAAGTTCGTGTTGGTGATGGCGGCCTTGCGGCTGCGCATCTGCCCATTGCCCGGATGCTGCGCGAAATAATGGGTCCGAGTCGCAAAGCTCTCATTCACCAGATTGACCCCTTCACTGGCCGCGATGTTGCGCACCTCGGCGGCAATTGCTTCCAGCTTTTCCTCGGTCTCGGCGAAAACCGTGACTGTCATGTGATGATCGCCAAAGCTGAGCCGTTTGGATTCCAAGTCGTCCAGCGCGTCGACCAGTTCTTCGGCGAGGGAAATCGCGCCGTCATCGCTGGCCTTCATCAGACGCTGTTGGCGCTTGATCCGGCTGGCCATGATGTTGCTGTTGATCGGTGTGAAGGAGTGCGTGACCACCATGTCGACCGGCAGGTTCAGTTCATCGAACATGGTGCAGCAGGTTTTGGCTGGGTAAGTCTTGATCGCAAAGCTGGTGCCAAACCGCTTGCCCGCCGTCCCATCGTCGAGCGTGAAGCTTCGCCCCTGAAACGTGACGCGGGTGTTGGCAACATCCTCGGCAATGATGCCAAAGCGGGATTTTGCGAAGAGGGGTCGCTCTTGGCCGATATTGAGCGCTCCGAGGAACCCGAGTAGCTCGCCGCTTTCAGCGCCGAGCAGGCGCGGGTTCATCTCGGCAAAAGACGACAGCAGAAACCCAACGACCTCTTCGAGCTTGCGCAGCTGCTTGGCTGTCCGGCCTTTCAACTGAGCGATCGAATCTGAGCGCTTCAGGCGCAATCGCGCGCCCAAGGGAGGGCGTTTCAGCACAGTGAGCGTCAGTGTCTTGTCCCGCAGACCCGCCCGCGCCATCGCCTTTTGCCAGCGGGTGTCCAACTCTTGCGCAAACCCTTCTTCGGGCACCTGCGGCAGCGCGGTCTCAATCGCCCTGGAGACCTTGTGCACGTAGAAACTGTACTCTGGCCCAATCTGCGCAATGATCGCCGCGAAGAGCGCGCGGATCTTCTCCAAATGTGCGTCATCGCTGGTCATGCTGTTGACGCCATCAATGCGGATGCACTGGAACAGCGCATTGCCGCGCGTGCGGATCGTTACGTCATTCACGAGACTGACATAGGGCAGCATGCTGGCCATTGGGCGCTCTTTGCGCGCCCAGTCCGGCAGCGTTTCAAGATCATCCGAGGGGTCACGGAGCATAGCTGTCCCCCGAATGGATCTTGCGGTTCGGGGTGGGCGGCGTTTCCTGCAGCGTAGTGACCATAACTTCAAGAAAGGCCGGATCCCAATCCGCCGTTTTCCACAGCGCAGGATAGGCCAGAGCGGCGATGGTGATCACCGGCCAGCTCTGGACCCACAGAAACAGCAACACAAACCCGAAGAGCCAAACCATGGCATACATGATCGGCAAGCCGATGAGCTTTGGCGGCCGGATTAGGCCCAGGAAGAGGCGGGTTTGCGTTGCCATGCCGGATTTACGCGCCCCAGATGGCGGTCACGATGGTCGGCGCAGCTGCGATGCCTGCGATAGCGACCAGTACCCAAAGGGCCTGGCGGAAATCCAGAACGCCGAAGAGCCAGGAGAGAAACACACCGATCAAGGCCAAGGTGCCGATGACAATGCCTAAGGGGCCGGTGATCGTGTCGACGATACCCTGCAAAAGGTTTTGCACCGGCGAGAGGTCGATGCTTTGCGCAAGCGCCGGGTTAGCAATCATCAAGCTGGCCAGAGCCAGCGACAGGATCGTGCGGAATTGTATGTGCATCAGGAGACTCCAGTCAGTCGGTCACGCACGGCCACGACGCGGCGCACATGATTTTGGGTTTCTCGGTAGGGAGGGATGCCGCCATGGCGCGCGACCGCGTCAGGCCCCGCATTATAGGCAGCAAGCGCGAGTTCGGGCGTGCCGAACTGCGCCAACATCATCAGAAGGTAGCGGGCAGAGCCGTCGAGGTTTGCCTGCCAGTCATGCGGATCCACGCCGAGCTGTGCGGCCGTTGCGGGCATCAACTGACCGAGGCCGATCGCGCCTGCGGAGCTGCGCGCGTTTGGGCGATAGGCGCTTTCGATCTCGATATTAGCTTGAAAGAGTGCCTGCCACTCACTCACCGACAGGCCTGCCTGGCGCAACGCCGGGTGCCCGCCATAACGATGCGCGGTACTTTCAAGCGCTGCTAGGATCTCGGGCCGGGGGACTGCGCGGGTGGGTGCAGGAGGGGGAGCTTCAGGTTCCGGCGCTGCGAATACGATCAGCTCTGGTGGGTTTGCGCCAATACCATCGACGTAGCTTTGCGCGAAACCTGATTGCGGTGCTTTGGTCTCCAGCTGACCATCTGCACGCATGGAAAGCACGAAGCCTTCAGAATAGGCGGGGGCAGCAAAGAGTGCTGCGAGGACAGCAAGGGGCTTAGCTCGCGTCGTCCAGTTTGTGCGAGGCGACTTTGCCCTCGAACATGGGGATAGAGATGATCGAAGCACCGAGCCCGGCAAGGAAGCTAGATAAGCCGTTGATTGTCTTGAATTCTCGCGCAGCCATGTTGTTGCGCGCGGTAACGAGCAAGCGGCGCGTCTCGCCGTCTGGCGAGACACAATGCACGGTCCAAACTCCAGACCACTGAGCACCTGTACGTGTGGGCTTAACTCGGCACACGACATCTGCCGAATGTCCTTCGGCGAGCAGTGTGCGCAGCCCTTCTTCGCTGACAACATTGGGGGCGTCTTGCATCAAATTCATAGGATCGAGCCTTGCAGAATTGTGCATTGGCCCGGCAGTCCCTCATGGACTAACGAACCGATACAATATTATAATCTTGCAATCAATTGGTGCAACCTGAGTTGTTGCACCCTTCATGCGTTGAAACAAATTTACTGCAACGGAGTGGCTGAGCCAAGATAATAAGGGGCTTTTGAAACAAACGTGGGCGGCTCTGGCTGTTTTGAGTTGGGAGTCATCCCTCCACCTGTAAACAATTGTACATGATTCAAAATTCTTTTCAGTTTTTTGCTCATAGGCCTGTCGGTACAAATCATCGCTACAAACAAGGCGAATTTTGGCTTGGAGCGTTTCTCCGTCCCTGTTTCGCCGATAACAAGGAGGAAAGAAATGTTCAAGATTTCAACGGGACTCGGGTGCTTATTTGCTGCGGCAATCACCGCCTCGGCGGCCCAGGCAGACGACTGCGGTGAAGTATCACTGATGCAGGCCGATTGGGGGTCGGCGCAAATTGTGACCGCGGTCTCGAAGTTCCTGATGGAGCAAGGCTATGGTTGCGAAGTGACGACGGTTCCGCTCTCGAGCAACCCCGCGCTGGCATCCGTATCCGAGACTGGAGAGCCTGATATTCTGACTGAAATCTGGACAAACGGCGCGCCGGCTTACCAAGGGCTGGTTGACTCAGGTGCAATCATTCCTGTGACCGAAGTTCTATCAGATGGCGGTGTCGAAGGGTTCTTTGTTCCGAACTACCTTGTGGAGGAGCATCCGGAACTGGCAACAATTGAAGGCATCGCAGCCAATCCCGAACTCGTCGGAAATCGCTTTCACAATTGCCCCGAGGGATGGACTTGTCTGAATGTCAGCACCAACCTGATGAAGGCAGGCGGGTTGATTGATGCAGGCATTGAAAACTTCGTGCATGGATCAGGCGAAACCCTTGCGGCTTCGATCGCTGCCGCCTACGAAAACAAAGAGCCGTGGTTCGGCTTTTATTGGGCACCGACATCGGTACTGGGCAAATACCCGATGACCCTGGTCGATATGGGCCCCCATGACCCTGAAAAGCACGCCTGCAACATCACAGCGGAATGCGACACGCCAGCAATGAGCGCCTTCCCTCGCAGTGAAGTGGTTACAGTTCTTTCCAAGGAATTCATGGCTGAAAACGCAGAAATCTCTGAGCTGATGACAAATCTGTCCTTCACCAACGCACAGATGGGCGAAACGCTGGCATGGGTCGAGGACAACAATGCCTCCTACGATGAAGGTGCTGTGCACTTTCTGACGACCTACAAGGATGTCTGGGGGGCGTGGCTTAACGATGCTGCGCGCGACAAACTTTCCGCATTGCTGCAGTAAACTGCACGGACAGGGGCATCCTCAGCGATGCCCCTAACGCACTGAAGTAGATCGGAAAGTGGGATAAATGGCCTTCTATGACAAGTTATTCAGCGCATTGGGTTTGAGCGAATGGTGTGGCACGTCAGACGATAAAGCGCCTCTTTCGCTGGCGGACCTTGCGGCGCAAGCAGGAGGAGAAGAGGCCTCTGGACCGCTCATGCCAATTCCCTCGTTTGATAATCTGCACGAAAGCTGCAACCGCATATGGCAGTCGCGCGATGTAACCAACGGGATCGAAGAAGGGTTTCTGGCAGCCAAACCGGTCCTGAAAACCGTTCTGGACCCGATCACACAGCCATTGAGCTGGATATTGGATGGCGCACTTTGGCTGTTTGAAGCGACGCCATGGTTCATCATGGTCCCGCTTCTGGTGGCGATTTCCTGGTACGCGTCGCGTTCGCGCCCTGTGACGATCTTCGTCGCCGTCTCGATTATGCTGCTGGCCGTCGTAGACCACTACGATGTGGCGATGCAGACTCTGTCGATCATCTTTGTATGTACGACGATATCGGTGCTGTTCGGTGTACCCATTGGCATTGCCATGTCGAAATCTGACCGATTGCAAAAAAGCGTGGTTCCGTTACTCGACCTGCTGCAGACCCTGCCGACCTTCGTGTACCTGATCCCTCTGATTTTCTTGTTCTCGGTCACGGAATCCAAACTCTACGGGATTGCAATCATCCTTTACGCGATTGTCCCTGTGATCCGCCTGACCGATCTGGGCATCCGGCTTGTCGACAGGGACGTGATTGAGGCGGCCAATGCCTTTGGCATGACAGATCGCCAGAAACTGTTGCGGGTGCAACTCCCTTTGGCGTTGCCCAATATCATGGCCGGAATAAACCAGACCATCATGATGAGCCTTGCCATGGTCGTGATCGCCTCCCTGGTGTCGGCACCCGGTCTGGGCGTGAACGTGTTGCGCGGTATCCGGAACCTTGAACTGGGTGTGGGCATCGTCGCTGGCATCGGCATCGTGCTGCTCGCAGTGATCCTTGATCGCGTGTCCAAAGCAGCTCTCACACGGGTCGATAAAACCCAAGTCAAACACTAAGGAGCCTGTTCGATGACACAACCAATGGTCAGCCTGTCCGGGCTCTATAAAATCTTTGGCACCCGCGACAAGGACGTGTTGCAGCATGTCAAAGGAGGCATGGGCAAGGAAGAATTGTTGGCACGGCACGGGCACGTATTGGGTCTCAACAACATCAACGTCGATATGCAGGCGGGCGAAATCACAGTTGTCATGGGCCTGTCAGGCTCGGGCAAATCCACGCTGATCCGCCACCTGAACCGATTGATCGAACCCACTGCGGGCGAGATCATCGTGCAGGGTGAGGATGTGATGCAACTGTCCGAGGACGGGTTGCGCCATGCTCGACAGGAAAAGATGTCGATGGTGTTCCAGAAGTTCGCGTTATTGCCGCACAAGACCGTGCTGAAGAACGCAGGCATGCCGCTCTCGGTGCGCGGCGAGGACGAGGCGACTTGCGACCGTGAAGCCGCCAAGTGGCTGGATCGCGTGGGTCTGAGCGGGTTCGAGAACCATTATCCAGCGCAATTGTCCGGTGGGATGCAACAGCGTGTGGGCATTGCCCGGGCGCTGACCGCGAACACACCGATCATGCTGATGGACGAGGCTTTCTCGGCTCTTGACCCACTGATCCGAACCGACATGCAGGACCTGCTGCTCGAGCTGCAAAAAGAGCTGCACAAGACCATCATCTTCATCACTCACGATCTAGATGAGGCGTTGAAGCTGGCCGATCACCTTGTGATCCTTAAAGACGGCTTTGTCGTGCAGCAGGGCGAGCCGCAGCATATTCTGTTGAACCCCAACGATCCTTACATCGAAGACTTCGTGAGCGACATCAACCGAGCACGGGTTCTGCGGGTCCGCTCGATCATGACCCCGCTGGACGGTGGCCAAGTGCCAGAAGATGCCCATGGCGAAGTGGACGTGAACGACACGCTCGAAAGCATGATCGCGCGGTCCGGCGGGGATACGTCACACGCCTATGTCGTCAAGGATGGGGAGAAGACAGTCGGCTCACTGGATATGACTGAACTGGTTCGCGCACTCGTCCCTCGCGTCGCATCCGAAGCAGGCGCACGTCAGTCCTGACGCGCGCTGACGACAAAGCTGGAATTCATCAGATCAGGCCCGAAATAGCCGCATGGTTGGGTCGGCTTCGATCTGTTCGAACAGCCAGTCAACAAACGTATCGAGCTTTGGGTTGGGTGCACGTTCTTTTTGCGTCGCCAGATACCAGCTGCCTGGCTCGGGCACCGAAATATCAAACGGTTTGACCAGGCGCTCCCTTTCAAGGTCACGCGTGCAAAACGGTGCTCTTGCGACGCTGATACCGTGATTTTTTAGAACAGCTTCACGGACCAGCGGGTAATTGTCGAAAACAGAGCCAAATTTCATCGTTTCGCGATCTAAGCCCGCCGCATCCAACCAGCAGTCCCAGTCATCCGGCTCATTCCATGTGTTTGGGACACTCAGCAACAGGAAATTTCTTAGCTCTTCCAGCGGCATTCCACCGCTTGCGGCTTTCAAGGCCTCCGGAGCACATACCGGGTAGATATCCGTTTCGAACAAGGGGCTATAGTCAAACCGTTTGTCAAATGGTGGCGCGTTGAACACGCCCACATCGAACCGGTGCATGTCATAATCACCGTCTTCAAAGGTAGAGACGATGCGCACGCGTGTGTCCGGATTATCCTGAAGAAAGTCTGCCAATCTGGGCTGTAACCACATTGTATTGAAACTTGCGTAGGACTGAACGAGCAACACGTCCGGTTCCTCAGGTGTCTGGATGCGCCGAGTGGCTTTGATGATTCCCTGAATGTGTTCGCGTATTGGCGGGTAATATTGCTCGCCAGCCGGTGTTAGCTCGACCGAACGGCTTGTGCGTTCCAGTAGTTTAACACCGATTGTTGTTTCTAATGCTTTGACCTGGTGGCTGACTGCCGCATGCGTCACACAAATCTCGTCAGCGGCCTTTCGGAAACTCTTGTGACGCGCCACCGCCTCAAAAGCGCGCAGTGAAACCAGCGTGGGCATGTGAGTGGTCATTGCTGCATCTCCTCGATGAAATCAATTCTGCTTACCCTCAAGCAGAGTTATCCGACGACGGGCGCGAATATAGCAGGGTATTGATACTCTTTTTCATAACCTGTCAGGGGGTAGCACGCAATTCGCGGTGCGATGTGATCGGTTAGAATTTCTTGATGAAAGGAAATTTCTTTCAATTCTTCAACTGGGTGAGAAATGCCAGATTAGCAGATAGAGATGTTATGGGATTCCACCTTCATGCCACCACTTTCACCTTCGCCAAATGCATATGGCTATCCGTTGCTGATTAAACACTTGCTGGCCGGATCCCAGCTCGCGTCAGCCAGCCAAGAGATCGTCAGCGGCACCGAAATGCGACTGAGCTACGCGGACTTGGGCAAACGCGTGCGCCAACTTGCCAATTCTTTAAAGGCGAGCGGGATACATGAGGGCATGCGCGTCGGTGTCATGGATTGGGATACGCACCGTTATCTTGAGTGTTTTTTCGCGATCCCGATGATGGGCGCGTCCCTTTTCACGATCAACGTGCGTCTGTCTCCTGCTCAGGTTCTTTATACGATCAACCATGGGCAACCGGATCTGATCATCGTGCACCGCGATTTCATGCCGCTCATTGAGGGTATCAAATCGGGCTTTGATCGGGACATCATCATCGTGCCGATTGGAGACGGAGAAGGGTATGAAGAGTGGATAGGCGAGGCCCCAGGCTGCTTTGACTTCCCGGACTTCGATGAAAACCAAACGGCAACCCTGTTTTATACGACCGGGACCACCGGCAATCCCAAGGGGGTGAGCTATTCACACCGGCAGTTGGTCCTTCACACATTGGGCTTGATCGCAGGTTTCGGCGCATGGCCCGGGAATGCCGGATTTCATCGCGGCGACGTCTACATGCCGCTGACGCCCTTGTTTCACGTCCACGGCTGGGGATTTCCATATGCCGCAACGATGCTGGGGCTGCGTCAGGTCTATCCCGGTCGATATGACCCTGACACAATCTTGCGATTGATTGCAGACGAAAACGTCACCTTTTCACACTGCGTGCCCACGGTTCTGTCAATGGTGCTCGACCATCCGGGCTGCCCACAAATTGACCTGGACAGATGGAAAGTGATCATTGGCGGGGCCGCTTTGCCGCGAGGCCTGCAGGACCGCGCCGCGGCGGCAGGCATATCCTTACATGCGGCCTATGGGATGTCCGAAACCTGTCCGTTTCTGACGGTGGCCGATTTGTCCAGCAATGACCCCGAGATGCAGGCGCAAACCGGCTTTCCCGGCCCGCTTGTCGACCTTCGTGTTGTGACACCGGATATGCAGGACGTTCCACATGACGGCGAAACAACCGGCGAAGTTGTTGCTCGGGCTCCCTGGTTGACACAAGGCTATCTGGATAATGCGCAAGCCTCGGATGAGCTTTGGGACGGTGGGTATCTGCATACCGGGGATGTTGGATATATCCGCGAGAATGGATCGTTGCAGATTACTGACCGCCTCAAGGATGTGATCAAGACCGGCGGCGAATGGATATCTTCACTGGCACTGGAAAACATAGCATCGTCTTGCAGCGGCGTTGAGGACGTCGCAGCAATCGGGCTGCCGCACGCGAAATGGGGCGAAAGGCCAGTGTTGGTCGCTCAAGCCGCAAAGGATGCCGACCCGGATCTTGTGCGCTTGAGAGTCATTGAAGCAATCCAGTCGCGTGTCGGTGCAGGCGAGATCTCAAAATGGGCAGTTCCAGACGAGATAGTCTTTGTCGACCGCCTACCTAAAACCAGCGTCGGCAAGCTCGACAAGAAACTCGTGCGGAAAGATATTTCAACGCGCTCGGACTTTAAATCATGACAGACAAGCAACGCCGTATTCAGGCGCTTATCGGGTCCATTGTCACCTATCTGCAGGCTCACAGAGCTGCCACGCGCGGCGTTGACCTGACGTTGGACAAGCTGGCAGCCATGGACCTGAAGGGTGAGAGGCTCATTGATTTACCTCCCCAAGGAACCCGGCACGATGAGGTTCTGAAGAACGCCATCGCCGGGATTGTCGCCCCCGAATTGCAGGAAATCGCAGGTTGTCTGAAAGCGGCCAAGGATGATCTGATCTGGCGCGAAGACAACGCCCAATTCTATCCCCCTGGTGCCGAATTGGGCGAGGGATACACAAAGTGTAACCTACATACTCTGCTGATTGGGCCAGACGCATGTGGACATCACCATCCCGATTTCAACCTTGGCATTTTCATGCTGGGTCCAAGGACGCTGTATCGCGACCACAACCACGACGCGCCAGAGCTGTACCTGAACCTGTCCGAGAAATCTGGTTGGCGATTTGGCACCCGTGACTGGCAGGATTATCCGGCTGGATCACTTATCTGGAACGCGGCGGGCGATCCCCACGCCACCCGGGTCTATGACCAGCCATTCATCTCCGTCTTTGTCTGGCTCGAGAACGTGAATTCACCCTGCAATGTAATCCACTTCGACGATTGGGCAGAGATCGAACAAGATCTTGCCAAACAGTCCAATTGAGGTTTCCAAACATGATTTCCATTAAACACACCGAGGGTGTCGCTTTCATTGAGCTGAATGCCCCGCCAGTGAACGCTCTTGGCCTGAAGATGCGGCAGGCGCTTTCCTCGGCCATCCACGAGTTGGACGCCGATGAACAGGTCAAAGCTATCGTTCTATGCTCGGCTCTGCCGCTCTTTTGCGGCGGCGCTGACATCGCTGAGTTTCGTACAGGGGCAGTCTGGGACAAGCCGGACCTGCCAGACCTGTGTGTAACGATTGAAACCAGCAAGAAACCTATTATCGCCGCGATAGCAGGTCCCGCTATGGGTGGCGCGCTGGAGATTGCGCTTGCCTGTGATTACCGTGTCGCCACGCCGGATGCGGTGATGGGCCTACCTGAGATCAAACTGGGGCTGCTGCCTGGTGCCGGCGGCACCCAGCGACTACCCCGGATTGCCGGGCTGGAAGCGGCAACGCAAATGATCCTCTCGGGTGATCCCGTGAAAGGCGAATATGCCCTGTCTTGCGGGCTGGTCGACGCACTGTTTGAAAACAACCAGGATTTTCGCGCGCATGTTTTGGGTTTTGCCACCCGTGTCAGCCATGAGGGCGATCCAAAACGCAGTTGTGCGGATATGACCGTCACACACCCTGATCCGAAGGGATATCTGACGGGTTTCCGAGACCAGATAGCGCACACGTCCAAAAACCTTGTCGCCCCTGAACGATGTTTGGTGTCCATCGAGACCGCGTGCGAAATGCCGCTGGCCGAGGGGTTGGCACAAGAGAAGGCGGGTTTCGCTGAACTGCTCGACACACCTCAATCGCGCGCGGGGCGGCATCTGTTCTTTGCAGAGCGTGAATGCACCAAGGTTCCCGGCGTTACCCGTGCTGACCAACCACGTAGCATTTCATCGGTCGCCGTGATCGGTGCCGGAACAATGGGGCGCGGCATTGCCATCGCCTTTCTGCAGGCGGGGTATCCGGTCACGCTTCTGGAAACCACACAAACTGCGCTGGAACAGGGGCTGGATCAGGTCAGGGAGCATTTCCAACGCGCGGCCCAAAAAGGGCGGCTTAGTGCCAATCGGGCAGAGGCAATCGCCGCCAACGCCACTGGGACGCTTAGCTATGCAGACCTTGCGAAGGCCGACCTGATCATTGAAGCGGCGTTTGAAAGCATGAATGTCAAACGCCAGATTTTCGAAGCGTTGGGCCAGCACGCTAAACCCGGCGCGATACTGGCCTCAAACACATCGACGTTGGATCTTGATGAAATAGCTGCGGTCACGTCCCGTCCGGAGGATGTGATTGGTCTCCATTTCTTCAGCCCGGCGAACGTCATGCGCTTGCTAGAGGTGGTGCGGGGCGCCAAGACCGCTCCCGATGTCATTGCAACGGCAATCATGGTCGCAAAGAAGATCCGAAAGCTCCCTGTCACGGTTGGCGTGTGCTACGGCTTTGTTGGAAACCGGATGCTGGAACCATACTTCCGCGAAGGATCCCGTCTGCTTCTAGAGGGGGCGACACCGAAACAGGTGGATAACGTCCTTGAAGGCTTCGGCATGGCCATGGGCATTCATGCGATGGCAGATCTGGCCGGAGTCGATGTGGGCGCACGCGTGCGTCAGGAACGGCGTAGTGAAATCGCGCATGACCCGACATACCAGGTTGTGCAGGACAGGTTGTTTGAACTAGGCCGACTGGGTCAGAAAACCGGGCGTGGAAGCTATGTCTACGAGGGACGGACACGGGTCGAAGACCCTGAGATGGTTCAAATCAGTTCCGAGCTGTCGGACCTGCATGGCGTGAAACGCAGGGACATCGACGATCAGGAAATCCTTGAGCGATGTCTCTATCCCCTGATCAACGAGGGCTTTTTGATCCTTGAAGAGGGCATTGCAACGCGCCCGGGTGATTGCGACCTGATCTGGGTCAATGGCTATGGCTTTCCAAACTGGCGCGGCGGCCCGATGCACTATGCCGACGAGATTGGATTAAGCCAAATTCTGGAACGCATGACCCACTATCGGCAGTCGCTTGGCGCCTATGGCGAGATGTGGTTCACGCCTGCGCCTTTGTTGGAAGAACTCGCAACCTCGGGCGTGACACTTACCGCGTATTTTGATGCCAAAAAGGAAAAATCATGAGAGAAGCCGTTGTCGTCTCAACCGCCCGAACCCCGATTGGGGTTGCCTTCAAGGGTGCGCTGAACAACATTAAATCCCCTACCATGATGGGGCACGCCATTCAGCACGCTGTTGAACGTGCAGGCGTGGACCCCGGTTCGATCGAAGATGTCGTCATCGGATCGGTCTTGACAGCGGGAACCGCAGGCATGAATGTCGCTCGTTTGTCGACGCTGGCGGCGGGTCTTCCCAATACGGTGGCAGGACAGACGATCGACAGGCAATGCTCCTCCGGGTTGATGGCCATCGCGACGGCTGCAAAGCAGGTCATTGTGGATGGTCAGAATGTCGCCGTGGCAGGCGGGCAGGAAAATATTTCCGCCATTCAGAATGCCTATCTGAAATGGGCGGGCGATGAGAAAGATCCAAACGTTATCGCGAGGTCCGAGCATGCCTACATGCCGATGCTGATGACGGCGGAAAATGTGGCCCGGACCTATGGTATCAGCCGCGAAGTGCAGGATGAATACGCCGCACTTTCGCAAGGTCGGACCGCCCGGGCTCAGGCCGCTGGCGCCTTTGATGACGAGATCGTCCCGATCACAGCGATTAAGCGGGTCAAGAACCGCGAAACCGGAGAGGAAACCCTGGAAGAGGTGACCTTGTCAAAAGACGAAGGCAACCGGCCGGGCACGACGGCCGAAACTCTTGACCAGTTGAACCCGGTTGTCGAAGGCGGCGTGATCACTGCCGGAAACGCAAGCCAGCTTTCTGACGGGGCCTCGGCTTGTGTGCTCATGGAAGGCAAAATGGCTGAGCAGCGGGGCCTCACACCGCTGGGTATTTATCGCGGCATGGCTGTTGCAGGAAACGCACCGGAAGAGATGGGTGTCGGCCCGATCTATGCCATTCCAAAGCTGCTGAAGAATGCAGGTCTTCGCATCGAAGAAATCGGCCTTTGGGAGCTTAACGAAGCCTTTGCCTGCCAGGTTCTCTATTGCCGCGACCATCTTGGGATCGATCCCGAAATCTACAACGTGAACGGCGGTGCGATATCGATTGGCCACCCCTATGGTATGACAGGCGCGAGACAAGTCGGGCACGCTCTGATTGAGGGGAGGCGTCGTGGCGTAAAATACGTGGTGACCTCCATGTGTGTTGGCGGAGGCATGGGTGCCGCAGCACTGTTCGAAGTCGCCTGACCCCACTGAAATTAGTTCAAGCAGAGCGTTATCTGGTTCGGACATTGACATTCTGTCATCTGCGAAGGTCGCCATCTGCATGTGCCGCATTTCATGTCACCCGGAATTGGTGATACCTCCTGAGGCGTTATGACCAATGTCACACCAACGATCCTCTCCACCGTTTCCAGCCAGTTTGTCGATGACTGGCTGGTGGCGCTGCACGCCCTGTGCCCAGAGGCGCAGATGGCGTCGCTGCTTGGCCGGTCCGGTCTGAACGCGGATACGCGCTCGCCGAATGGTCGCGTCACGCTGGATCAGATCGTTTGCCTCTATCAACTTGCCGCAGTTGAGACCGGTGATGAGATGATGGGGCTTTGGAGCAGACCCGTGCGACCGCGTGCCCTGCAACACCTTCTGACGACAGTGCGCGAAGCCACATCCTTGCCATCTGCACTTTACCGGTTTTCGACCTTCTGGAATTTGCTGCTGGATGACTATCAGTTTGATCTGGATGACACTGACAGCGCCCTCACACTGAGCCTGAACCCGCAAACAGATGCACCTGTACAACGGTTTGGCCACATGCTGATCCTCAAACTTGCCCACGGGCTCATGTCTTGGCTGGCAGGGCATGAGGTTCCGGTTAAAGCCGTTGATTTCGCGTTTGATCGCCCGGACTTTAATCAGGATTACGCGATTATCTTTCCCGCACCCTTTCAGTTTGGCCAACCCGCCACTGCGATCTCCTTCTCCCCGAACGCTCTGGGCCCTGTGCAAGCGCGTAGCACATCTGATCTTGACCGGTTTTTGCAAAACGCGCCCCGGGACTGGATTTTCACCTCTTCGCGCGAGCACACCCAATCGCTGCGGGTGCGCACTTATCTGGGCCAAACGGGATGGGACGCGGCGACCCTGACCCAGACAGCATCCGCAATGCACATGACCCCGCGCACCCTGATCCGCAGGTTACAAGCGGATGGGACCTCGTTTCAGGCGATCAAGGATGCCCTGCGGCGCGACATCGCGATCCGCGACCTGCAGGCGGGACGCAAAAGCGTCGAGGCCATCGCACATGATGTCGGCTTTTCTTCAGCTGCCAACTTTCACCGGGCCTTTCAACGCTGGACCGGCAGCACCCCCAGTTCGTATCGCAGGACGAATATCTGAGACGCACTTTTTGTCACTTTTGGACAATACCCTGTCACCACGCGAGATAGAGCGAAGAAGTTTCTCCTGCTAAATCTTGCGCAATACATGGCGTTCTCACCTGGTTCTCCTCTAGAAGCTTAACCCGCTGCCTGCTCAGCAGGTTCTGAAGTGTGGCGTCATGTGAAAATAGCCGCTCACAAAAGGACCGACCAATGTCAGACAAACTCGCCACCATACTCCAAGCCGCACGCGACCACGCCGAGCAGGTCATCCTGCCCAATGTGGACGCCTGGAACGCCGCGAAGACATGGCCCCGTGATGCGTCGGACAAAGCCGGGGCCGCTGGCCTGACGGGGCTCTACGCCCCCGAAGAGTTTGGCGGCCAAGGCTTGCCCCTTTCAGAAGGCATTCAGGTCTACGAACAACTGGGACTGGGCGATGGTGCCTATGCCTTTGCCCTGTCGATGCATAACATCTGCACCTTCGCGGGCTGCGGTTATGGCACAGATGCCTTCAAGGAAAAATGGGCGCGGGATCTGACCTCTGGCCGCAAGCTGGCGAACTTTGCACTGACCGAACCGCAATCGGGGTCGGACGCAACAAACATGTATTCGCGGGCTGTGATCAATGATGACGGCACTTGGACGATCAGCGGTGCGAAGGCATGGGTCAGCTTGGCGACCGAGGCTGATATCTATTTCACCGTGGTCAAAACCAGTGACGCACCCGGCCACAAAGACATGGCGATGATCGCTATTCCCGCTGATGCTCCGGGCCTGAGCTTCGGCCCGATGTATGACACGCCATCCTACAACTTCCTGCCTATGTCCGAGATGTGCATGGACAAGGTCGTGGTCAGTGAAGACAACATCATCCTGCCAATCGGTCAGGGTCTGCAAGGTTCGCTCATGGCGATCGACATCGCCCGCGTCTCAATCGCATCGGGTTGCTGTGGATTGATGCAGTCGGCCCTGGATACGGCGCTGTCCTATTCCAAGAACCGCAAGATGTTTGGTGGCAAGAATCTCGATCTGGACGGGATCCAGTGGATGCTGGGCGAGGTTGCAACCGATCTTGAAGCCTCGAAACTGCTGTACCGCAAGGCGGCAGAGGTCCTTGGCACGCCCGAAGGCCCACTGATGGCCGCCCATGCCAAACGGTTTGTGCCAGATGCCGCAGTGAAGGCTGCAAATACTTGTACGCAAGTGCTGGGCGGCATGGGGCTGTTGCAGCCTTATGGTTTGGACCGTTTGTCCCGTCTTGCACAAATGCTGCGGATCGTGGACGGGACGACGGAAATCAGCCGCGTGGTCATCGGGCGGGCCCTGCAAAAACGTGCGGTGACCTTGCCTGATCTACCAGTACCGAAAGGATTCGGTGAAACCGGCTGAACATCCCAGCTCCCGGAGAGGTGGAGCCGACCTGAAAATCTCCTCAGAAATAGGTAAAATCGAAATACCGGCCGCACATTTGCGGCCGGTCACTCGAGATTGCAGACCTTGGTGCAAACGCAGCGAATTCACCCTTTGTCCCACCGCTCATTTCTTGCCTGAAGAAATCTCGCTGCGCCTGGCGCGAATGGCAGCTCTTCTTGCTGCAATGTCGTACTATAGATGATGCGTGCGGCAAAATATGTGCTGCGAACGCGCAGCGAGAAAATCAAACTCACAGAATGGGCTCATTCCGGCCCTTAGCCCCGATTTGCACCAAGGTCCGGTACTTCATGTCGCTCTGGGCAGATTGTCGATCGAAGCAGGCCGTCTTCGTGCAACGCGGCCTGCGTGTCGCCGTTATCCCACTGATACAGCAGACCGATTTCTTCGCCAGTCTTGATACACGTAATGCGACCGATGGCTTCGGCCGTCGTGCGAACACTCTCAAGTTCGGGCAAAACTAGCCCCTCTCGTTAAACAGTACCTTGGGAGCGATGTCGAGAGCATGGGCAATCCGCTCCAGAACATCGATCGATGCTGAGAATTTCGCGAGTTCGATCTCGCTGATGTAGCTACGATCCAGGTCGGCAGCTAATGCTATTTGTTCTTGGCTCAACCCTCTGGAATTTCTTAGATTCCGGATATTTAACCCTACTTGTTCCCGTAATTTCATGGCCTGTATTCGGCCAGATCACAAGAACCGCTCTACGGAATATATTCCACAAAACGCGCGCGAACATCATAAACCCTATGCTCGCATATGGTGTGAAGGTTGAGGTTGGAGCTAGTGTATCAATAATGAAGTAATGTAATCAAAAGGTATTTATTGATATGCGGTGCAAACTTATCAGGAATTGGACTGCCGGAGTTGCCTTGGCTTTGCTTTCAACCGTGGCTCCACAAGCGGCAAAAGCCTATCAGGTTGACTGCGCCATTCTGCTTTGCCTGGCTGGTGGGTGGCCCGCGTCAGCAGAATGTGCCCATGCCCGCGCCGTGTTTATCCGTCGGATCACGCCCTGGCCGATTGAGCCGCCGTTGCAAATCTGGCGCTGCCCGATGGGTGTTTCTGAGCGCGCGCCGTTGCAAAGTATTGATCCTAAAGTCTGGGAGGCCAGCAACCAAAATGGTCAAATGCTCGGCCACATCATTCTGGCACAGGTGGTCGAAGACGGTGCCGATATCGACATCAGTGGTCTGGAATTCGATTTTGTGCGCTCGATCCGTGTTTGGGATGTTCGGCACTACAGCCATCGCGAACGTGGCCGCGACGATGATTGTTCTGAGAGTTATAACATGCGCCTCGGGACCTACGGCACACAAGGCGAATTTGGCTGGCAACGCACGACACCAGCGGCCGCCCCGCAATGGGTTCTGCCGTCACGGCGCTGTTCGTCGTCAAGCTGGCGTCGCGGGGTCGGTGTCGAATGGGAAGATCACGCAGGCAACCGCGGATATGAGTGGGTGGCCTATTAGGGCTATTCCCCGATATCTTTCATGCGTTCCGCGATATCACCCGCAATGCGTTCATAGAGAGCGGCTTGCTTGTCTCTGGAGGAGCCTGGCTTCGGGTTTCTTCGGCGGATGCGTTTGGCGAGCCAGAAGAGCAGCCGCGCGGCGGGGTCTTCCAGTTTTTCCGGCACTGGGGCCGGATAGTTTTCTTCGAGTAGGGCAACGACCTCAGCATTCATACTGCGGTGGTTGGCCTCGGCTGCGAGGCGTATACGATCGCGCAGGCCGTCCGGCAGCCGCACGATGAACTTGTCCTGATTTTGAGCACCTTGTTCTGACATGGTGGCACTGTGCCATAAAATTCGATTGACGCAATAGTGGCTAAGTGCCACTAACAGGTTGTGGTTTCAACCTGGAGGCGTTTCATGAACAGTCGTAAACCAATGCAGCTTCGGCTTCCGCAAGAGCTCAAAGAGTGGATCAAGGCGGAGTCCGATCGCAACGGCAACTCCCAGAATTCTGAAGTGATCCGCGCCATTCGCGCGGCAAAGGACAGGCGCTCTACACCTGGAGCAATTGGAAATATCATTATGGATCAGGTCGATAATGCGCGTTGTTAACCCAGTGAGAGAGGTGTTGGTACTATGACCAAAGCAAGTGCACAGACGAAAGCGAAACAAGCGGCCTCGGCCTTTATCCGCGAGGCGCGGGAGGCAGGTTGGCAACGCGCGAAGTTCGAGATCAAACCCGATGGCAGCGTCATCGTTGACGCCAACATGGTGGCGGCCGAGGCAGTAGACGACTTCCTCAATAGTGATTTGAGAATGGGCGAATGACCCGCAAGAGCCTGCCAAAATACGTCTACAATGACGGAGGATACCTTCGGTTCATCCGGCGGTCGCGTGGTATCTCCGTCATGATGCACGAGGAAGCGGGCACGCCGGAATTTTGGGATCACTACAATCGACTGCTGAAGGGAAAGCCAGCGCCTGCGCCGGTGAGGCGCAATTTTGAAGCGCTGATTCTTAGCTACTACGAGAGTGACGCCTACAAGAAGCTGAAGCCCCGGACGAGATCCGACTATCGGCGGTACATCAGCCACATTCGTGAGATCTGGGCCGAGAAAGACCCGGCCAGGATCGAAACCCATCACATTTACGAACTGCACCGCGCCAATGCGGATCATTGGAGGCAAGCCAACTATCTCGTTCAGGTCATGGTCGTCTTGATGAACCACGCGCGATTGATTGGCTTTATCAAGAAAGAGCATGGCAACCCGGCGAAGGGCATCCCGCTCTTTAAGCAGCAGAGCGACGGCTGGGAGCCTTGGCCAGACGATGTTCGTGCCGAGTTCGAAGCGCTGGCTTCAAAGAGGGCGCGGCTGGTTTACGAGCTTTGCGTTGGTACAGGCCAACGCATTGGCGATGTCGTGAAGATGAAGTGGGAGCACTTTTCCGATGAAGGTTTCGATTTTACGCAGGGTAAAACCGACAAGCCGTTGTGGATCCCGCTTACCGACCGACTGAAAACCCATCTCGAAGGCATCGCGCGAACAGACGGCACTGTTGTGACCGACGCGAAGGGTCGACCAGTGAGCTACCGTATCGTTGCCGAGGAAATGCGTACCATCAAAAGGAAGATGAAGCACGAGAAGGCGAGCTACTACAAAACGCACGGGCTAAGGAAAAACGCGACGATCGAGCTGTATCTGGCAGGATGTGATGACGAGATGGTCAAGGCTGTCACAGGTCACTCAGGCGTTGAGATGCTGAAAAAGTACGGTGGGCCGATCCGGCAAAGAGAGCTCGCGAAGCGCGCTCAAGAGGCAAGAAACCAAATGGAACGAAGCAAGACCGAAACGTGAAAGTTTCAACGATTGTTTCAAAAATGGCAGTGAAGGAGAGTTAGGATGACGCAAGTCATTGATTTTATTGGAGGCGAGTACCGGAATCGAACCGGTGTACACGGATTTGCAATCCGCTGCGTCACCACTCCGCCAACTCGCCTTTTCAAGTAATATCAAATACTTGCCGTGGTGTGACAGGCGTTTTAGCAGCTTTAATCCGGGGCGTCCAGTGGGTTCGGTCTAAATTTGAGGAACTGAAAATTGGTTCACCCAATCGGATCACTCTAAAATCTTCACGACAGACGAAAGTTTCCACTTGCGGGCCGTTGCTGGTTTGCCCGGGATGTGGCACAAGCCAAGCAACCTTGGGAAATGAATGAGCGATCCAATGACAGATTTCGCAGCCCGCCGCCGCACCATGGTCGATACGCAGGTCCGGCCTTCGGACGTTACCAAGTTCCCGATCATTGATGCCATGCTGTCCGTCAAGCGCGAGAATTTTGTGCCAGACGCGCAACGCGAAGCCGCCTATGTCGAGAGTTTGATAGAACTTGAGGCTGGACGCTGCATTCTGGAACCGAGAACACTGGCCAAGATGCTGGATGTGCTGAACATTACCAATGATGAGGTTGTTCTGGATATTGCTCCGGCGCTGGGATATTCGACGGCTGTTGCAGCCCATATGGCGCAGTTGGTCGTAGCAGTGGAAGCGGATGAAGCGCTAGCTGCCGAAGCGCAAACGCTGCTGATGGAGGCTGACGCGGATAATGTGGTCGTTCACGTGGGGCCGCTGGATGAGGGCGCTGCCGAGCATGGGCCTTATGACGTGGTCATGATCCAAGGCGGCGTAGAAGAGGTTCCGTCTGCATTGATTGACCAGCTTAAGGATCATGGGCGTATCGCCTGCCTGTTCATGGAAGGTGATCTTGGGACAGTCCGTATAGGCCACAAATCAGGCGATCGCGTTACCTGGCGCCAGGCATTCAACGCCAGTGCACCTGTTCTGAAGGCTTTCTCGGCCGAGAGTGCATTTTCGCTATAGTCGGCGGGCAGATTTATCTGCTGCCTTGATTAGTTCAACACAAAGACGCAAACTGCCCTGAGGGCTGCGTTATTTTGATTTGAGAGGATTTCGCCATGCGTTTTGCAGCAGGAGGCAAGCTGGTCAGGACTCTGGCAGTGACTGCGGGTATTGCTCTGGGCACGTTGCCCGGTAAGGCGGTTTGGGCCGATAACCTGACCGATGCGTTCATCGGAGCTTATAATACCAGCGGTTTGCTGGAACAGAACCGGGCGCTGCTGCGGGCTGCGGACGAGGATGTGGCGATCGCGCTGTCGGCTTTGCGCCCTATTATCAACTGGACCGTCGCGGTTAGCCAAGACTATACGCGCAGCAGAAACAGTGGTGTTACGAACAGTGTTGATCCTTCGAACTTCTTCTCGGGCCTGACGCTGAGCCAGCTTTTATACGATGGCGGAGCCTCGATTCTGGGCAAGCAATCAGCGCAGGAAACGGTGCTGTCGACCCGGCAGGCGCTGATCGATATCGAACAGCAGGTCCTATTCCGCGCGGCGACCGCTTACCTGAGTGTTCTGCTGCAGGAAGAGACCGTATCGATTCGTCAAAACAACGTTGAACTGTCCGCAGAAGAGCTTCGCGCCTCGCAGGATCGTTTCGAAGTTGGGGAAGTTACCCGCACAGACGTCGCATTGTCTCAGGCTCAGCTTGCAAGCTCGCAGGCCGATCTGGCGAATGCGCGCGGCGATCTGAGCACTGCTCAGGCGGAATATGTGAACGCAGTTGGCAAACTGCCGGGCCGTACTGCTGGTCAGCCCAGCCTGCCAAACTTGCCCCGGTCCCAGAGCGAGGCCGTCAGCCTGGCCCAACGCAATCACCCATCCATTCTGTCCGCCCAGCATCAGGTGCGCGCCCTTGATCTGGTCGTGCAGCAGCAGCGCGCGGGCCTGGGTCCGAATGTCAGCCTGAACGCTGATGCGGGCGTCACCGAGAGCTATGATGACGACGATTATGTGAATGATGCGAGTATCTCGCTGAACTTCAGCCAGCCGATCTATGCGGGTGGTCGACTCGCGGCAAGCGTGCGCCGCGCAATGGCCTCGCGGGATGGGTCACGTGCCAATCTGCTGAATGTGCAAAAGAACATTACGCAGGGTGTGTCTGATGCCTATGTTCGGTTTCAAACTGCAAGCGCAAGCCTGAGGGCCTCTTCGGAACGTGTACGCGCCTCGGAAGTTGCGTTTGATGGTATCCGCGAAGAGGCAACTTTGGGTGCGCGGACCACTCTGGACGTGCTGGCTGCTCAGCAGGATTTGCTGGACGCGCAGCTTGCCGAAATTGCTTCCAGAACCGAGCGATCTCTGGCGGCTTATCAGTTGCTGCAGGCCCAAGGTTTGCTCACGGCCGAGCGTTTGGGTCTGGCGGTTCAGATTTACGATCCGACCCTTTACTATAATCTGGTGAAGAAAGCCCCCGCGCAGGTCAGCAAGCAGAGCAAAGATCTGGATCGGGTCCTGAAAGCACTGCGTCGGGACTAAACACCCAATACTGCCTGTTGTGAGGTCTGCATTGTTTGGCTACACTCGGACCTGAGGTTAGAGCGGTAGAAAACAATGACAGACAATGTCGTGAACTCCGGGATCGAAGACGTACTGTCATCGGTCAAGCGGCTGGTCAGCGAAGAAGGTCGAAAAGTTCCCGATCTGGTGCGTTCCAAGTCAGAGCGAAAGCCAGGGCGGCTTGTTCTGACTGATGCGCTCAGGGTTGGCGAGCAAACAGGTGTCGAGACGCAGCCTTTCAAGCTGGATGCTGAGTACAGCGCTGAAAAATCGGTGAAACCGATGCTTTTGCGCGCCTGCGATGTTGTTGCGGGTGATGAAGCGGAGTCGGCTACAGAGCATTCACCTGATCCAGTTGCGGAAGAGGGCATAGCCAAAAGTCTAAGTGCCAAAATTGAGGCGCTGGAAGCCGCGATCGCCAGGACCGAAGATCAGTGGGAGCCCGACGGTGACAGCGTAGATGCCTATTCAGGAACGCCAAATCAACCGTTGGAATGGCAACCCCAAGACGAAGCCCCAGATGCAGAGACTGAGACTGTTGAAAAGGCAGTGTTTGTACGGGACCCAGAGGTATCGGCTGCCGCGGATACAACAGGTTCAGAAGCAGATGCTGCCATGTCCCGGCTTGATGACGATGGCTTGCGCTCTTTGATTGCGCAGGTTGTTCGTGAAGAACTGCAGGGCGTACTGGGTGAACGCATTACGCGGAACGTTCGAAAAATGGTTCGCCGCGAGATCTACCGTGCGTTGGCCGAGCAAAAAGCCGAGTGAAAGTCAGCCTTTAATCGGCGTTTCAGCCAGTTCCAGCAAGCGATCCAGATCCATATGTCGTTCCAGATGGTCGGCCAGACGATCAAGCGTATCTTCGACACCGTCCTCATAGTGCAGGGTGGAAGAGACTCCTAAAAGCTGTAGGTAGTCGGCCCGAAATTGATCGGATGAGAATATACCGTGTAGGTAGCTTCCGCGTATCCGGCCAGTCCGATCAGTTGCGCCCTCCGGGCGGCCCTCGACCTCCAGCCAGGCGCGGGTGCAATCATTGCCTTCGGTGCGGCCCATATGGATCTCATATCCGGTTAGCGGTTGGTGCCCCGGCAGGGCGCGTGCAGTCCGCAGGGTCACCTTTTTCTCGCCGACCATAACGGTATCCACATCCAACAGCCCCAATCCATCGACTGTACCTGGCCGCCCGTCCACACCATCGGGATCAGCAATGGTGTTACCTAGCATTTGGTAGCCACCGCATAATCCCAACACGTGACCGCCACGTCGCACATGGGCATAAAGGTCGATATCCCAGCCCTGCGCACGAAAGTAAGCCAAATCGCCAATGGTTGATTTGCTTCCGGGAAGCAGGACCAAATCCGCATCGCCGGGCAGCGCGCGGCCAGCGGGCACGATCTCGACCGTGATGCCGGGTTCTGCCGATAGCGGATCAAGATCATCAAAATTGGCCATCCGTTCCAACTGAGGGACTGCAACCTTGCAGGAACCGCCACTGTGCGACCGGATATCCATCATATCTTCGGCTGGCAGCTTCCAGGCATCGTCGAACCAGGGCACAACACCGATACAGGCCCAGCCTGTTCGAGCGGCGATGTCATCCCGACCTTCGTCGAAAAGGGATACATCGCCCTTAAAGCGATTGATGGCAAAGCCTCGGATCATTGCCAGATCGCCAGCATCCAGCACGGCCTGAGTCCCGACGATCTGAGCAATTACCCCACCTCGGTGAATATCGCCGACAAGTACGACCGGCACACCCGCGGCGCAGGCGAAGCCCATATTGGCAATATCACCCTGACGCAGGTTGGTCTCGGCCGGGCTTCCGGCCCCTTCAACCAACACCAGATCAGCGTCGGTGCAGAGCCGGTCAAAACTCTGGCGCGCGGCTGTCATCAGCTTGGATTTATCCTTGCGGTAATCGCCAGCCTGCATCGTTCCGGCGCGTTTGCCCTGAATGATGATCTGCGCGCCTGTATCTGTTTCAGGCTTCAAAAGGACCGGGTTCATATCCGTATGTGTGGCGCGTCGTGCCGCCAACGCCTGTAGGGCTTGCGCGCGCCCGATCTCGCCACCATTTTCGGTTACTGCGGCGTTATTCGACATGTTCTGCGGTTTGAACGGCGCAACCCGCAGGCCTCGGCGCGTATAGGCGCGTGCCAATCCGGCCACCAGAACCGATTTTCCAACATTGCTGCCTGTGCCCTGAATCATGATGGCGCGAACCATGCCGAGTCTCCTGTAAGCTAACGCGCAGATGACCTGATTTAACGGTGAAGGGAAAGCCCCGGATGACGTGGCATTGTCATCATTTTTCAGTCATCGGGTGAGGGCGCAGTTTCGCACCGGAATTCATATTCGGGGTCTATGCAACAAAAAAACACGCCTCCATCAATAGGAGGCGCGTTTTTTCAAACAGACTCGTGTCTGTGATCAGGCGGCTTCGGCCTGTTGGGCGGCGTTGCGGCGCTCGCTTTCTTCGCGCGAAAGAGCGACCGAAGTACGCACACCGCGACCAACGAAATCCATCAATCCGCTGACAACCCGTTCATTTGGGTCGATACCCGCACAAGACAGCACTTCGCGCCCATCGCGCGAGCGTGCCCAGCGGGCGATCTGTTCTGGGCCATTGCCATACTTTTTGTCGTCGGCAATAGCATCATCCAGCGCAGCCAAAACGACAGCTGCGAAAAGTTTACGAGCACGGTTGCCTTGCTCATTGTTAAAGGCGGTGCCGTCAACGAAATCTCTCATCTCGTCTTCCTTGTTGTTCTTGCTCTTGCATTTTCGGCGTGACGGTTCTTATGACCTATTAAGTGCGATTCGGATACACCTAATGTGCATAGTTGCGTTGCGTCACGCGCATAGCTTGCTGCGGCTGCAGCACAAGGTGTCGTTGTCTTGTCAGGTGCGGCCACGCCAGATATAGGGTGCGCGACTGACGCATCAACCGTTTGTGAAGGATTTATGTAATGCCCAAGATAAATGGGAACGAAATTCGCCCCGGCAATGTGCTTGAGCATAACGATGGGCTATGGGCCGCTGTCAAAGTTGATCATGTAAAGCCCGGTAAAGGCGGGGCTTTTGCACAGGTCGAACTGCGCAATCTGCGCAATGGTTCCAAACTGAACGAACGTTTCCGCTCAGCTGACAAGGTCGAGCGTGTTCGCCTGGAACAGAAAGACCAGCAGTTTCTATACGAATCCGACGGCATGTTGGTGTTCATGGATTCCGAGACCTATGAGCAGATCGAACTGTCCGCTGATCTGTTGGGTGATCGCCGCCCGTTTCTGCAGGACGGCATGACTATCGTCGTAGAATTTTACGAAAGTGAGGCACTGAACGCCAAACTGCCACAGAAAGTGACGTGCAAGATCGTCGAGACCGAGCCTGTGGTCAAAGGTCAGACTGCTGCGAACTCGTTCAAACCGGCCGTCCTGGACAATGGTGTAAAAGTCATGGTGCCACCGTTTGTGGGCCAAGATGAAATGATCGTGGTGAATACTGAAACCATGGACTATTCGGAACGCGCCTAACTGCACTTCTGCTTCAAGACACCGAGAACCGCGACAGCCTGCGCTGCGCGGTTCTTTTGTTTTCACTCTTTGACGCGCCGGTATTTCTCGGGGTTCGGGCCAAATAGTTCGAGCATCAGTTCGAATTTGATCCGATTTGCGCTGACCTGGCGATAATAGGCGATCAGAAAGGCCGTGGGGCCTTGAATACGGCTGAGCCCACTGGTGGCGGCAACAACTGTGCCGACATCGGTTCTGCCCTGAAGGACAAGCCAGCCACCCAGCATCAGAACCCCAACCGTCCCGGCGCCGTTGATCACGCTTAGAAGGAATTTGGCCGAGAGCTTCCAGATGAACATCTTTCGGCGAGTTTCGTAGATTTTGTCGAATTCCGCTTCGATCTCGTGCGCGGCCGCGTCAATCTTTTCTGCTGTCAAACTGTCGGTGGCACGGCGCAGGATACGAACGCGTTCGGCGACAAAGACGTTCACTTTGCGTTGCGAAACCAGAACGATGATGATCTGCGGCGCGACCATTGAAAAAGCGATCAAACCCAGCCCCGGCTGTGTAGACGAGATATAGCCAATCACGCTGATCAGAGTGCCGATTTGGACCACGGGGTCGGAAAAGGCACCGCCTGCGAATTTACCCAGCTCTTCTGCTTCGGCAGAAATGGCGGTAGTCATGGTCCCCTTGCGCATGGTCTCGCCGGTTTCATCCAGATCGGCGGACCGGACCAGCAGCCTTTGCCGGATCAGGCGGATCATATCCTCGCCCAGTGTTCCCGCCCGATAGCCGAGCAGCCATTTCAGCCCCAGGCTCAGCAAGATAACCACCATCATGCCCGCACCAAGCAGGATCATCCGGTCCACAGATACATCGTCCGAGGTCAGGTGGTTGATGATATCGCGCTGAAACTCCAGCGGGACCGCTGCCAGAGCGGCAACCGCAATAGACAGGATGATAAGGATGATCTGCCGGGCGGAACTGGCACGCCAAATTGCTTTATACAGACGAAACATCAACTCACCCGGATCACTGAACCAAACCTAGTTTGGCAGCCTGTGCTGGGCGGATCAAATGGTTCCGGGGCTGGCGGGGCCATGGCCAGGCTGTATTCGAGAAATTTCATTCCGTCAGGCGCACGGTCGCGTCGCCCGCCTGCATATCGCTCTTGGCCCTGTCGAGCCTGAGATATGCGATCCCCTGGCCATCCGCTTGGGTAAACAGGCGCCCCACGGATTTCCCGTCAGCAGCTATTTCGGTTCCGACAGGCGTGGTGCCTGCGACAAGTACCGTGCGCAGCCCTTTACGCAGCTCGGTCTTGTGTTTCATGCGCGCGGTCACTTCCTGACCGACATAACACCCTTTTTTGAAATCAACGCCGTTCAGTAACTCGAACCCTGATTCCAGAATATAACTGTCTTCGGTCAGTTCGATTCCGGTTTCGGGAATGCAATGGAGCACGCGGATCGCGTTCCAATCGGTTCCGTCCTCGCTTTCCGCATCTTCGGTATATGCGCGCCAGCCCATATCTGAATGGCGCGGATCGGGCAGGGCCCCATCGGGTGCCAGGCCAGTGCCGCGTTGCAGATTCAGGCCGCTGGCTTCGATCGTTAGGTCGGCGCGCAGCTTGTACATGCTCAGACGTTTGATCAACCCGTCGGCAATAACCTCGGCGACGTCCAGCAAGATATCGTCACCCTCGCGTTTTAGAAAGAAATCGGCCAGATACTTGCCCTGCGGGGTCAGCAGCGCCGTATAGACCAGACCCCGATCAAGCCCGGCAATGTCATTGGTCACCAGCCCCTGCAAGAAGCTGTTAACGTCGGTGCCAGTTAGGCGCAGAATGCGGCGATTGGGCATGGCAGAGTCCTCGTCTTTTCCATGGTGCTCGTGATATATGAGAAGTCGCTCATAAGACCAGAGGATATCCGACGTGCCGGCACCGATCAGTATTGTAATTCCAACCCTGAACGCGGCCGAAACCTTGCCTGCTACACTTGGAGCGCTGATGGAGGGGCTGCGCGCAGGGTTGATCCACGAATTGATTGTGTCGGACGCAGGCTCTACCGACAAAACCCATGAAATCGCCGAGAATGCCGGGGCCAGGATCGTGACCGGAGAAGCCTCGCGCGGGGGGCAGCTGCGCCGTGGCTGTGCAGCCGCCAAAGCCGATTGGCTGTTGGTACTTCATGCGGATACGGTTTTGCAGGACGGGTGGAGCAATGTTGTGCGGGATCATCTGCCCTCGGGGCGACCTGCGGCGTTCAGACTGGCCTTTGTGGCCGCAGGCTTTGCGCCATCCTGGGTTGCCGGATGGGCCAATCTTCGTAGCCGGATCTTTGGGTTGCCCTATGGTGACCAGGGCTTGCTAGTCCGGCGTTCTGAATATCAAGATGCAGGCGGCTTCCCGGACCAGCCCTTGATGGAAGACGTGGCGCTTGCCAAAGAGTTGCGCCGCATCACGCTGTTGTCCGCCCGCGCTTTTACGAGCGCGGACCGGTATGAACGGGCAGGGTGGTTGCGTCGTGGTGGTCGGAATCTGTGGACTCTGATCCGCTATCTTCTGGGCGCTGATCCCGAGCGGTTGGCGCGGGCGTACCGGCAGTAAGCGTCGTTCTGAGTTCGACAATGGATTTGCCCAGCCGGAACGGGGCGGCGAAACTGACAAGGCACAGCGCAATGATCTGAAGCACCAGAATATGCCCGTTTTCCCGCAAATACTCCCATTCATCCTTAAGCTTGCCGACTTGAGTGACAAGGTCATCGTAACTTTGGGCCAAGATCAAATAGTCGCCTGCGATTGCGGGAATTTTCCTGCGCAGATTGTCGATAGCTTCCTGTGTCGGGTCATCCAGCGTTGTGAACACCAGAAACTGGTCGACGTCGAATGAATGCACCTTCGATGTCATCGCGCGCATGTCATCACGCTCTTCCTGGGCCTGCCGTCCAAACAGGAATTGTAGCCCCCTCAGAGGGGCGACTTCGTTTGTTACGGCAATAAACAAGGGCAGGTCAGCGTTGCTTGCGGTTGAGGCTGAAAGGAACTCAACTTTTTCGCACAGCGCTCCGATATCCTTGTCATAGGCTGGGTCGCAGAACCGCAATCGAAACCGCGCGGCGTCGCGGTCAAAGGCAAGTGTTGCGGCATAGGCAACGTCAATCTGCCGGTCCAGACGGGAACTGTCCGCTGTATAAAGCCCGGCCATCACCGCAACCAATGCGCCGACCCCGCCCAGAACCACCCAGACCAGATCAGCCAGTTTCCATGCGCGATGCCCGGCTGGTTTGCGAAACAGGAACGCTGTGCCAACTGTGCCGATCAGAAAAAACAGAATCAGCAGCGGCAGCTGGTTTTCGGTAATAAATGTCATGGAAACAAAGTGACCAACCGCCGGTCAAGTGGCAACACTCCTCACGGGCAGTTGTAGTTTTGGAACAATCCGAAGCTAAGAGCCCGAACTTTGACCGAATTTCCGAAACAGCTTGGTGCGATCAAAGGCCTGTTCCAGTTCGACCGTGCGATCTTTGACCGAATCCCAAAGCCGTTCCTGAACTTCGGCTATGGCGCATTCCATCAGGGTCAGTATCGCAGCCATCGAATCCCAGGCAGAAGGCACCGAGATGCGCGCCGCGAATGTGTGTTTGGCCAGCCGGTGGATTGGCGAGCGCCACTGATCGGTCAACAGCACGATTTCGGCCCCGCGCTCGTGGCAGAGCTGACCAATCAGCAGGCTCGCATTCTCATAGCGCCGGACATCCAGCGCGATCAGCACATCCCCTTGACGCACGTCCAACAGATCATGGGTCCAGGATGCGGCGACCGGCAACAGGCGGACATCCGGTCGGATCATTTGCAGGTGCAGATACAGGTATTGCGCCAGTGTTCCGGTAATTCGGCCACCGGTGATGAAAATACGCCGGTTCTGATCGCTCAGCAGGCTGCAGAAGCTATCGAATTCGTCGGGGTCGATCTCGTCGATTGTGCGCTTCTGGTTGGCCAGAGAACGCTGGGAATAGCGGTTGAGGATATGTTCTTCGGGCAAGTCATTCTGCCAGACATCACGTTTGGCTACTGGCCCCGAGATCATTTCTTTGACCTCACCACGCAGCGCGGCCTGAAATTGAGGATATCCGTCAAAACCGGTCTTTTGCAGCATCCGTGCAACCGTAGTGGTCGAGACTGAGGCGGTACTGGCCAATTCGGTAATACTACCCAGCCCGGCCATCGGGTAATCATCCAGCAGAACGCTGACCAGTTGCCGTTCAGACGGGGTCATCTTGTCCCGATGGGCCAGAAGCCTGTCTGTCACCCGCACTGGCGTGTCCTCCTATTATGCGACCAGACCATAATGTGAATAATTTTTCAGCAAGATCAAGCTTGGAAAAATTTATACAGAAAAAATATTGACAGGATGATGCGGTCTGTGGAAATTTTTCCACAATGTCTCATTTTGGAATCGCAGGACGGTAGATTGGACTTCGGCAAAGTTGTTCATACGGATTTGGCGGGCAATGCGCCTGTGGTCGTGCTGGTGTGCGAACATGCGTCTAATCGTATCCCGGCTTTTCTGGGTGATATGGGGTTAAGCGCTGAAGCACGCGAAAGTCATATTGCCTGGGATCCAGGCGCACTGGCCGTGGCGCAGGCTATGGCCAAACGCATGTCAGCACCTTTGGTCCATGGCGGGGTGTCTCGGCTGGTCTATGACTGCAATCGCCCGCCCGAGGCGGCGGGTGCAATGCCGATCCGCAGCGAGGATTACGAAATCCCGGCGAACATCAACATGTCGCCCGAGCAGCGAATGGTCAGAATCGAAAACGTGTATCAGCCGTTTTGCGCCGCTCTGTCGGATTTGATCGATCAGCACAGCGCTTCACTTAGGTTGATGGTGACAATCCACAGTTTCACGCCGATCTATCTGGGGCAGAAACGGCAGGTCGAACTGGGTATTCTGCACGGTGTGGACAACCAGTTTGCCACAGCGATGATGGCTGACGGAGCTATCGGCAGCCCCTTTATCATCAGGCTGAATGAGCCTTATTCTGCGGCGGATGGAGTAGCTCATACACTGGATACCCAGGCGCTGCCCCACCGCTTGCTGAACGTGATGATCGAGATCCGCAATGACTTGATCCGCACGCCTAAGCAGCAGGCAGAGATGGCCGATTGCCTGGTGCCCTGGATTGCGCGTGTTCTGTCCGGTTTTCAGGAAGGGGCGTCAGCGTGATCAAAGCGATGAGCGCATATGTCCGTATCGTGGATGCGATCAACTATCGGATCGGGCGGGTCATGATGTGGGGCCTGTTTGTCATGATGGGCATCCTGTTGTGGTCTTCGATATCAAAGACCTTCTTCCTACCGTCGCTCTGGACACTTGAAATGGCACAGTTTGCGATGGTGACCTATTACATCATGGGTGGGCCATATTCGATCCAGCTAGGGTCGAATGTGCGCATGGACCTGTTTTACCACAACTGGAGCCCCCAACGAAAAGCGTGGTTCGATGCATTTACCGTGCTTTTGCTGATCCTCTATCTCGGTGTGCTGTTCTACGGTGGGCTTGGATCGACGGCGTACAGCCTTGGTTATTGGGGCGACGAACCCGTTTCCTACTTCACCGGACTGCTGACCGGCAGTGAAGAGATCGGTCGGCTTGAACGTTCCTCGACCGCGTGGCGGCCGTATATCTGGCCGGTCAAATCCATCATGGTTTTCGGCTTCTTCCTGATGTTGCTGCAGGCAGTCTCGGAATTTTTCAAAGACATTGCGCGGATCAACGGGCAGGAAATCGGGGTACAGCAGGCATGAGCCAGGAATATATCGCCATCTTCATGTTCGCGTTGATGATGCTGATGCTGTTCACAGGTCAGCGCGTTTTTGGTGCGATCGGTGCGGTTGCGACGATCGCGGCGCTTTCATTGTGGGGAACCGGAGGGCAGGACATCACATTTTCAGCCGCGATGAAGCTGATGAAGTGGTATCCGCTGCTGACCCTGCCAATGTTCATTTTCATGGGCTATGTGCTCAGCGAAAGCAGGCTGGCGGATGACCTGTATCGCATGTTCCATGTCTGGATGGGGCCGGTGAATGGCGGGCTTGCCATCGGGACGATTGGTTTGATGGTCTTGGTTTCTGCCATGAATGGCCTCAGCGTGGCCGGGATGGCTATTGGAGCCACGATTGCTTTGCCTGAACTGTTGAGACGCGGGTACGACAAAACCATGGTGACCGGTGTCATTCAGGCCGGGTCCAGTCTGGGTATTCTTGTACCACCTTCGGTGGTTCTGGTGCTGTATGCGATGATCGCCCGTCAACCTGTGGGACAGTTATGGCTGGCGGGGATCGTGCCCGGGCTGATGATGGCTGGTATGTTCATCCTTTACATCTGGATCCGCTGCCGCATTCAGCCCGAGCTTGGTCCAGCGATGAAAGACGCGCACGAGGTTCCGCGGGCCGAGAAAATCCGGTTGCTGGGCGCGGGTGCGTTGCCGCTGATTATCTTCGCTGCGATGATGGTGCCCTTTGTGAACGGGTGGACGTCACTGGTTGAAAGTTCGGCCATCGGAGCGCTGGCGGCATTGGTGGTTTCGGTGGCCAAACGTCGAATGACCTGGGCGATTTTTGAAACCTGTACCAAGCATACGCTGGCGATATCGTGCATGTTCATGTGGATCATCCTTGCAGCACTTGGTTTTGGCGCGGTTTTCGACGGGCTTGGTGCGGTGAAGGCAATCGACAACTTGTTTACCGACCAGTTGGGCCTGTCACCCTGGATGATCCTGATCCTGATGCAGCTCAGCTTTATTGTCATGGGCACGTTTCTGGACGACACCGCGATGCTGGTGATTGTGGCACCGCTTTATGTACCGCTGGTTGGTGCGCTGGGCTTTGACTTGATTTGGTACGGGGTTCTGTACACGATCACCACACAGATCGCCTATATGACACCGCCTTTCGGCTATAACCTATTTCTGATGCGCGCGATGGCCCCACCAGAAATCACGCTGAGGGATATCTATGGCTCGATCTTTCCGTTCGTCGCCGTGATGGTTCTGGCGCTTACGATTATCATGATCTTCCCGGAACTGGCTCTTTGGCTGCCCGGCTATGTCTATGGAAATTAACAAGAATGCCTTTCGAAGAGGCACGAAGCACTTCAACAGAGAGGAAATTGACATGACGACAAGACGTAAGTTTCTGAAAACCGCCGGGGTAGGGGTCGCAGCCGCACCTCTGGCCGCACCGGCGCTGGCTCAAAGCACGATCACGTGGCGCATGCAGACCTATGCCGGTCCTGCGCTGGCTGCGCATGTGATCGACCCGGCAATCGAGATGTTCAACAAGATTGCCGGTGACCGGATGCAAATCGAGCTGTTCTATGCTGACCAGCTTGTTCCGACAGGCGAACTGTTCCGTGCCATGCAGAAAGGTACCATTGATGCGGTACAGTCCGATGATGACTCGATGGCGTCGCCCACCGATGTCACAGTATTCGGCGGCTATTTCCCGTTTGCCTCGCGCTATTCCCTGGATGTACCGGTTCTGTTCAATCAGTACGGTCTGAACGAAATCTGGGACGAAGAATACTCGAAAGTCGGGGTCAAGCACATCTCGGCTGGCGCATGGGACCCGTGCCATTTCGCCACCAAGGATCCAATCAACAGCCTGGCGGACCTGCAAGGCAAGCGTGTCTTCACTTTCCCTACAGCGGGTCGCTTCCTCAGCCAGTTCGGTGTGGTACCAGTTACACTGCCATGGGAAGATATCGAGGTCGCCGTACAGACCGGCGAGTTGGACGGCATCGCATGGTCGGGCATCACCGAGGATTACACTGTCGGCTGGGCGGATGTGACCAACTACTTCCTGACCAACAACATCTCAGGCGCCTGGGCCGGGTCTTTCTTTGCCAACATGGATCGCTGGAACGAGTTGCCGGAAGATCTGCAAACCCTGTTCCGTGTTTGCTGTGATCAGTCGCATTACTACCGCCAGTGGTGGTACTGGGGCGGCGAGGCCAGCTTGCGGGTCAATGGCGACAAGATGCAGCTGACCACGATCCCAGATGAGGAATGGGCACAGGTCGAAGGCGCGGCAATCGCATTCTGGGATGAGATTGCGGCAGAATCTGAGATCAAGGCGAGGGTTGTTGAGATATTCAAGCAATACAACGCCGACATGCTCAAGGCCGGACGGCCTTATCGTTACGGATAATAAGCAACTTCCCGACGCGGGTGACTCCTCTCGCGTCGGGTTTGGACATCACCTGGCGACACCTCTTATGTTCATATCAATCCCAATAACAGAGATGCGAAACCGGATGCACAGTGCTGCTCACCGGTCGGACGGGGTATGAACACATGGCCATCGCTGGTTTTCTGATCGAGATTTTTGCCGCAACCATGTTGCTGCTTTTCGCCGTTCGCTTGGTTCGTACGGGGATTGAGCGGCGATTTGGCGCGCTATTTCAATCGCTTTTGACCCGACATTCAAACAGTTTTGTCGCCGGTGGCGCGGGTATGGTTCTGGCCACGATCCTGCAAAGTTCAGCCGCCGTGGCGGTTTTGCTGACAGGGTTTGCGGCGGCCGGAATGGTCAGTTTTGGCATCGCCCTGGCGGGGGTTTTGGGGGCCGATCTGGGATCGGCTCTGGTCATTCAGATACTGTCTTATGATTTGGGATGGTTGCAGCCGGTGTTGCTGGCGCTGGGCGGGTGGCTCTACCTCAAATCCGATCGGGCAAATGTTCGCCTGATGGGGCGGATTGTTCTGGGTGTGGCCTTCATTTTGGTATCACTGCAATTTTTGCGCGATGCAGTTGATCCGATCCGTGAAAGTGCCTTTTTGCCGGCTATCGCGGGCTATCTTGAAAGCGACTATTTCAGTGCCTTCATCGTTGGGGCTGTGCTTGCCTTTGTCATGCACAGCTCGGTTGCGACAATCCTGATGTGCGTGACGCTGGTACAGATCGGGGCAATCCCATTCGCGGCGGGTTTGTCGTTGGTACTGGGGGCCAATTTGGGCTCGGCCTTTATTCCGATTTGGTTGACGCGCGACCAGATCGTTTCGGCCCGCCGGATACCGATAGCCAACCTGTTGCTGCGCGGCAGTGCGGCGCTTGTGATGCTGTTTGCTGTCAACGTCACCGGGACCCATGCCGCATTGATGATCAGCGGACCGGGGCAATCGTTGATCTTTGCCCATATTGGTTTCAACCTCGTGGTGTTTCTGCTGGCAACCGGGTTCGTCACCCGGATGGAAGCGCCGATGGCTTTGCTCATGCCCGAGACCGACCCTGAATCTGGTGTGGCAGATCAGTTCTCGGGTGCTCTTAATCCGCTAGGCGACCCCAGTGCCACAGGCCCTGATGTTGCGATGTCCTCGGTGCGACACGAATTGTTGCAGATGGTCACGCAGGTCGAACGCATGTTCCGCCCTGTGCTGGATATCTATGAGCGTGACGACATTGATACCATTGCCGCTCTGTCGCAGCAGGATGAAATGGTAAACGCCCAGTTGACGGAAATCCGACGCTTTGTCGCGCGGTTGCCGCGGCAGAATATGAGTAAGTCTCAGATCAAAGCCGCCCGTGGTCTGGTGGAATACGCTATTCGGCTCGAGGCCGCTGGAGATGTCGTGTCAAACAGAATGACGCGTTCAGCAAAGATTAAACACATGGAAAGGGCCGAGTTTTCCGCCCAGGGGTGGAAAGAACTCAAGGATTTACACGCCACCATTCAGGAAAGTTTTTCGCTGGCGCGACACGTTTTGTTGGTGGATGACGTCGACTGTGCCCGCCGTCTTGTTCTGGACAAGGCCGAGATCAAAAGGATGTCCCGCGACAGCCGCAAGGCGCATCTAAAGCGGCTGGAGCGTGGTCAAACGGAAAGTTTCCAGTCCAGCGATCTGCATCTGGAGGCACTGCGCGCTATGCGCGATCTGCACGGCCATATCGCGGCCATCGCCTATCCGATCCTCTACAAAAGCGGACAGGTTCTGGAAACGCGGCTGGTTATGGAAATGGAGAAAGAAGCGGCCGAAGACTAACGGCCGTCGATGGGAACAGGGGCGCGGTGGGCCCGATTGTGATGAAGGATGAACATGATGGGCCATGATGTTGTGTTGGCGGACCTCAAAACCAAGGTTGAAGCAGGTGAAGTAGACACCGTTCTTGTTTGCATGGTGGACATGCAGGGGCGGCTGATGGGCAAACGGTTTCACGCCGGTCACTTTGTGGCAGGCGCTTGGCAAGAGACCCATTGCTGCAATTATCTGTTGGCGACAGATCTGGAAATGGGCACGCCTGACGGATATGCCTCGACCAGCTGGGAGCGGGGCTATGGCGATTACGTCATGAAACCTGATCTCAGCACATTGCGCCCGGTGCCGTGGCTTGAGGGCACGGTGATGGTGATGTGCGATGTTCTGGATCACCACACACATGAAGAGGTCCCGCACGCGCCCCGGTCGATCCTGAAGAAACAGGTCAAACGCCTGAAAGCCATGGGTTACGACGCGATGTGCGCCACCGAGTTGGAGTTCTTTTTGTTTGAGAAGAGCTTTGACCAGATCCGCAAGGAAGGCTTTCGCGATCTGGCGCCGATCTCGGGCTATAATGAGGATTATCATATCCTGCAGACCACCAAGGAAGAGCATGTGATGCGTCCTATCCGCAATCATTTGTGGAACGCGGGCATCCCGGTCGAGAATACGAAGGGCGAGGCCGAGACCGGTCAGGAAGAGTTGAACATCAAATACGCCGCCGCCATGGAAACGGCCGAGTATCACTCGATCGCCAAGAATGCGGTGAAGGAAATCGCCTGGCAGCACGGGCATGCGGCCACGTTCCTGCCGAAATGGCATCATGACAAGGTTGGCAGTTCATCCCATGTGCATCAGTCGCTGTGGTCTGAGGGAAGGCCAATCTTTTTCGACGAAAAAGATCCGCTCGGCATGTCGGCAGTAATGAAAAGCTATATGGCCGGGTTGTTGAAATACGCTGCCGATTATACGTGTTTCATGGCCCCCTACATCAACAGCTACAAGCGTTTCCAAAAAGGAAGTTTTGCGCCGACGCGGATCATCTGGTCGGTCGACAACCGCACCGCCGGTTTCCGACTGTGTGGTGATGGAACCAAATCGGTTCGCGTGGAATGCCGTATTCCGGGCTCGGATATGAACCCGTATCTGGCGATTGCTGGTATGTTGGCGGCGGGTATCGCAGGCATCGAGGAGGGGTTGGAGCTTGAACCACCAACCAAAGGCGATGCGTATCAGAGCGAGTCCGGCATGATCCCCGGCAACCTGCCCGCTGCGCGGGATGCCCTGCTTGGCTCAACCATGTTGCGGGCCGCTATGGGGGACGAAGTTGTTGATCACTATGCGCGCGCCGCCGAGGTGGAAATCGAGGAATTCGAAAGCGTGGTTACTGATTGGGAAATTGCCCGCGGGTTCGAACGGGCCTGAGGGTGGACGAAGCTTGGGGCCCTGCCTGCCGCTATTGGTGCTTGAACCAATGGCGCATCAATGACGGCCCCCGAGGTTTGTGTTGGCCAGATAAAGCAGGAGATTCTGCTTTTTAGAGGATGGAATGGAGATGGGGCAGATGTTGAAATGCATCTCGCCGATCGATGGATCGGTTTATGCTGAGCGCGAAACCTTATCGCGCGAAGCAGCGTTTGAGGTGGCTGCGCGGGCCAGGGAAGCGCATACAGCCTGGGCAGCACGCCCATTACAAGAGCGAATTGATCTTGTGATGGCGGGTGTCGCCGCTGTTGGTGCGATGAACGACGAAATCGTGCCCGAGCTGGCCCATATGATGGGGCGCCCAGTGCGCTACGGCGGAGAGTTCGGCGGGTTCAACGAGCGCGCCTGCCATATGGCCGAGATCGCGCAGGGTGCACTGGCCGATATTGCGGTGGGCGAGGATGAGATCTTCAGGCGCTATATCAAACGGATTCCGCACGGGGTGGTCTTTGTCGTGGCGCCCTGGAACTACCCGTACATGACTGCGATCAATACGGTGGCCCCGGCGTTGATTGCGGGCAATACCGTGGTGCTGAAACACGCGACCCAGACCTTGTTGGTGGGTGAGCGGATGACGCAGGCTTTCCATTCGGCAGGTGTTCCTGAGGATGTGTTCCAGAATGTGTTCCTGAGTCATGATGTGACTAACGATTTGATCGCTGGAAATGCGTTTGATTTCGTGAACTTCACTGGCTCGGTCGGTGGTGGTCAGGCGATGGAACGTGCGGCGGCGGGCACATTCACCGGGGTCGGTACCGAGTTGGGCGGCAAGGATCCAGGCTATGTCATGGACGACGCCGATCTGGACGCAGCTGTTGATACGCTGATCGACGGTGCGATGTTCAACGCGGGCCAGTGCTGCTGCGGGATTGAGCGGATTTATGTGCACGAAAGCCTGTATGATGCGTTCGTTGCCAAAGCGGTTGAGATTGTTCAGGGCTATAAGCTGGGCAATCCGCTGGATGCAGAGACGACGATTGGACCGATGGCCAATATACGCTTTGCCGATGAGGTCCGCGCGCAGATTGCCGAGGCAGTCGCGGATGGCGCAGTTTCCCATATCGACACTTTCCCCGAGGATGATGGGGGGGCATATCTGACCCCGCAAATCCTGACCAATGTCACACACGACATGCGGGTGATGCGGGATGAGAGTTTCGGCCCTGTAGTTGGTATCATGAAAGTGTCGTCGGATGACGAAGCCATCGCGCTGATGAATGACAGCGAGTTTGGTCTGACCGCCAGCCTCTGGACCCGCGACGTGGACCGGGCCGCGCGGGTCGGTGACCAGATTGAAACTGGCACCGTCTTCATGAACCGCGCAGATTATTTGGATCCGGGCCTGTGCTGGACCGGTTGCAAGAATACCGGGCGTGGCGGTGGTCTTTCTGTCATCGGCTATCACAACCTTACCCGCCCCAAATCCTACCATCTGAAGAAGGTGACATCATGAGCCTGTCTGGAAACTGGTCCTATCCGACCGCGATCAAATTCGGCGCTGGCCGCATCAAGGAACTGCCCGAAGCCTGCGCTGCGGCCGGAATGAAACGCCCTCTGCTGGTCACGGACAAGGGGTTGGCTGATCTGCCGATCACCTCGGCGACGCTGGATATTCTTGAGGCTGCGGGTCTGGGGCGTGGCCTGTTTAGCGAAGTGGACCCGAACCCCAATGAGAAGAACCTTGAGGCCGGCGTTGCGGCGTATCGGGCAGGCGACCATGACGGGGTAATCGCATTTGGCGGTGGCTCGGGGCTGGATCTAGGTAAGATGGTGGCCTTCATGGCCGGGCAGACGCGCCCGGTCTGGGATTTTGAGGATATTGGCGACTGGTGGACCCGCGCCGATGCCGATGTCATTGCTCCGATCATTGCGGTGCCGACCACCGCCGGGACGGGGTCAGAGGTGGGGCGCGCCAGCGTCATCACCAATTCGGAAACCCACGCGAAAAAGATTATCTTTCACCCTAAGGTACTGCCAACCGTGGTGATCTGTGACCCGGAACTGACCGTGGGGATGCCGAAATTCATCACCGCGGGCACCGGTCTGGACGCCTTTGCCCATTGTGTTGAAGCGTTCTCTAGCCCGCATTACCACCCGATGTCACACGGCATCGCGCTGGAGGGGATGCGGCTGGTCAAGGACTACCTGCCGCGCGCCTATACCGATGGCACTGATATTGAAGCCCGTGCCCAAATGATGAGCGCGGCAGCGATGGGGGCCACGGCCTTTCAAAAGGGCCTCGGCGCGATCCACGCGATGAGCCACCCGATTGGCGCGGTGTTCAACACCCATCACGGGACGACCAACGCGGTCTGCATGCCCGCGGTGCTAGAGTTCAACGCCCCCGCCATCGCCGACCGGTTCCAGCAGGCCGCGGCCTATCTGGGCATCGATGGAGGCTTTGACGGGTTCCGCGCCTTTGTGCAGGAGTTCAACGACAGCCTGGGCATTCCGCGTCGCCTGTCCGATCTGGGCGTGACCGAGGCGGCGATCCCTGAATTGGTACAGGGTGCAATCATCGACCCATCTTGCGGTGGCAATCCGATTGAGCTGACCGAGGAGAACCTGACGGGGTTGTTCAAGGCAGCGCTGTAGTCCGCAAAGACGTGTCGCACCTTCTCGTTAGGAGGGGTACGCGCTATCCAACCAATGCTTGATGCAAAGCATCAGGTGCGCGCGTGCCCCATCCTCGAGTTTGGTGGAGAGATGGTCGGATCGTGAGCCGACTAGGCTCCACTGTCCAGTGCTCTAAAGATGGGCCAAGTTTCGCTCTCAGGCATCTGGACTAATGTGAAGCGCTCCTCGAAGTTTTCGTTCTCTTCGTCACAATAAGTGGCTATCGCTACCAATTCACCCGATGGAACGTCCATCAAGTCAGTAAGCCCAGTATCCAGCGTTTCGCCCTTCTCTAGATGGAGCGTGCTGATTTGCTTGATCAGGTTGTTTCCTTCCAGGAATTTCAGGTTGAATCTTGAAATGCTGTTTCCAACGTTCGTCACTTCACCTTGAAACTGGAATTTGGATTCTCTCCGCCCCGCAGAATAAGCTCCGAATCTGACGTTCAGGTCTGGTCGTAGAGCTCTCTTTCGGCGCAATTCATGAATACCCAACACCTGACGCTCGTGCTCTAAAGTCTCTTTGGTAGCGAGAACCATAGCTTCCTGTTGCGCAACCGATTGCCGCAGTTCATTGGCTTGCAGTCTGAGCGCCTCTACACTGTTTTTTAGCTCTCTGCTTTGTTGGAAGTAACCAAGAACCAACCAAAAGATTGCAAGCGGACCGAAAGCGCCAGCGAAAAAGTCTCCAAGTTCGTTGAGCGAAATTGGTGCCAGTCTTATTGCACCTAGAAACGCTGCGACCGGAATTCCACCGATAAATAGAACTAAGTAAATGCCTGTTGCTATCAAGCCAATTCGGCTCAATCTGTCACGATATCGCATTCAAACATCAAACATCCAACTCCTCCACAAACCGCGCGTTCTCCTGAATGTATTGGAACCGCAGTTCGGGTTTCTTGCCCATCAGACGCTCGACCAGATCGCCGGTTTCGCCGGGTTCGTCCTCGTCTATGGTGACGCGGATCAGTTTACGCGAGGCCGGGTCCATCGTGGTTTCTTTCAGGTCCTTGGCATCCATCTCACCCAGACCCTTAAAGCGTGAGACGTCGATCTTGCCTTTGCCGCCCAGACCTTTTTCCATCCATACGTCGCGCTCGGCCTCGTCCAGACAATAGACGCGTTTGGCGCCTTGGGTCAGGCGATACAGCGGCGGGCAGGCGAGGTAGAGGTGGCCCGCGTCGATCATGGGCCGCATCTGGGTAAAGAAGAACGTCATCAGCAGCGCCGCGATATGCGCGCCGTCGACATCCGCGTCGGTCATGATGATGATCTTATCATAGCGCAGGTCATCGACGTTGAAACGGGTGCCGAGGCCCACACCCAGCGCCTGGGTCAGATCGTTGATCTCGGCATTGGTGCCCAGCTTGGAACTGGCCGCGCCCAACACGTTCAGGATTTTGCCGCGCAGGGGCAGCAGCGCCTGTGTTTTGCGGTTGCGGCCCATCTTGGCCGAGCCGCCCGCCGAGTCGCCCTCGACGATGAATAATTCGGTTCCGTCGCGGGTTGAACTGGAACAGTCCACCAGCTTGCCGGGGAGACGAAGTTTCTTAGTGGCGGACTTGCGTTGCGTTTCCTTTTCAGCCCGTCGGCGCAGGCGCTCCTCAGACCTTAGAATGAGGAAGTCGAGGATCGCTCCGGCGGACTTGTTATCCGCGGCCAGCCAGTTGTCGAAATGGTCACGGACCGAGTTTTCGACCAGCCGCTGTGCTTCGACCGTGGCGAGGCGGTCTTTGGTTTGGCCAACGAATTCAGGCTCGCTGATGAAGCAGGACACCAGGGCGCAGCCGCCGGTGACCAGGTCGTCGCGGGTGATCTGCGCGGCCTTTTTGTTGTTGATCAGCTCGCCGTAAGCTTTGATGCCCTTGAGGACAGCGGCCCAGAACCCGGCCACATGGGTGCCGCCTTCGGGGGTGGGGACGGTGTTACAGTAGGATTGGATGAACCCGTCGCGCGAGGGCGTCCAGTTGATCGCCCATTCGACCTTGCCCGGCGCGTTGAACTTTTCGCGAAAGTCCACGGTTCCGGCAAAGGGCTGATCGGCATAGGTGGACGAGCCGTTCATCGTTTCCTTCAGGTAATCCGACAACCCGCCGGGAAAGTGGAACGTCGCCTCGGTCGGGGTTTCGCCGTCATCGATGGCGGTTTTCCATCGGATTTCGACGCCCGAGAAAAGGTAGGCCTTGGAGCGGATGGATTTGAACAGCCGCGCGGGTTTGAATTTGTGGTGGCCAAAGATGTCGGGGTCGGCATGGAAAGTTACTGTTGTACCGCGCCGGTTGGGGGCAGCGCCGACCTTTTCGACGGGGCCCTGAGGTACTCCACGCGAGAAGCGTTGTTCGAACAGCTGTTTGTCCCGGGCCACCTGAACAACCATGGAATCCGACAAAGCATTGACCACAGATGCGCCAACCCCATGCAGACCGCCCGAGGTCTGATACGCCTTACCCGAGAACTTGCCGCCCGCGTGCAATGTGCACAGGATGACCTCAAGCGCGGATTTGTCTGGGAATTTCGGGTGCGGATCGATCGGAATGCCGCGCCCATTGTCGCGCACGGTCAGGGCGTAATCTGCATGCAGTTCGACCTCGATCCGGTTGGCATGGCCTGCCACCGCTTCGTCCATCGAGTTGTCGAGGATTTCAGCGACCATATGGTGCAGCGCACGCTCATCCGTGCCGCCGATATACATGCCGGGGCGTTTGCGAACAGGTTCAAGACCTTCGAGCACCTCAATGGATGAGGCGTCATAGGTATTGGTCGCTTCGGGCGTCAACAGATCGTCGGGCATATGGGCTGCTCTTGTTTTTGAGTTTCCCCCTATTATGGCAGGTGATGTGGTCCGGGGGAAGAGGGACGCGAGGTGTTGTGGATGGTTTGGGGCTGGTTGGCCGATTAGAGGATAATCAATATGGTTGCGGCACCAGCTATCACTAATGGAAGCGATGCGGACGAAGCAGACCTTGAGTGAACGCGCCTACGGTGCCAAAAACACTACATGGAAGAAATCAGTCGGCAACTACTTTATCAAAGGCTTCGCAACCGCTTGATCGAGTTGCTTGATATGTATTCGTCTTTAGGCGACATCGCTACACTTGGGGCCTATGAGATGATTGAGTTGGTCGGTGACTTGTTGCCGCTCGATTACGATGAGGCTCCCAAGGTATTCAGCGAAAAGGAAATAGAAGCCATTTCTAAGTTTGCAGAGCTTGCCGAATACGCAGCCGATGCAACTGAAGAAGATACTTGGAGCGTCGACTGGTTTAAGAGTTCGGAGGAATGGGTCAGCGTGTCCAAATTCGCAAAACAGGCATTGGTTGTCTTCTCCGAACGCGGACGCTTTTCCGAGGAACGCGAAGAGGTTTTTGCGACATAGTACGCAGCTGGTTTGGGCTCAGAGCAGAAGTTCGACGATTTCGTTTCGCGACCTGTTCTAAGGCCTCTTAGGCTGCGGATAACAAATCACCGCGACAGCAGGAATCTTAAAATGAGCTGGATAAAAACCATCCCCTACGATACGGCCACTGGTCGGTTGAAGAAACTCTACGACCGCGTCACCGGCCCCGACAACAATGTCGACAACATCATGATGGCGCATTCCTTGCGGCCGCATTCGATGGAAGGACATATGGCGTTGTACAAGAATGTGCTGCACCATTCGGCCAATCAGATTCCCAAGTGGTTTCTCGAAACTCTGGGTGTCTGGGTCAGTTCTCTGAACCACTGCGGGTACTGTGTCGAGCATCATTTCAACGGGTTGCAAAGGCTGTTAGGCGACGAAGTGCGCGGTAATGCAATCCGTGCCGCGATCGAAGCTGGGACACCCGAAAGCGCACCATTGGAGGCTGCTCAGGTTGCGGCCATGTTGTATGCGCGCAAGCTGACGCAGGCCCCGGCGGATCTGGTGGAAGACGACATAGCCGTCCTGCGCAACACAGGGTGGGACGATGGTGAAATCCTCGAGATCAATCAGGTCTGCGCCTATTTTGCCTATGCCAACCGCACCGTTCTGGGGCTGGGATGTTCCACCGAGGGTGACATTCTGGGGCTGTCCCCCAATAACTCGGCTGATCCTGCTGATTGGGGGCATAAATAGGCCTCAGCCGTCTGTCCACTCGATGATTGCCTGTGCCATTGCTTCGGGCTTCTGGTGGTGTAACCAGTGATCTGTGCCCGGAATATCGACTCGTGTGAGGTCGGGCGCGAAATCTTCCAGACCGTCTGTCGTCTCGGGCAGCAGCGCTTTGTCATCGGAGCCCCATAGCAAAAGATGTGGGCAACGAACCATCAGCCGCTCGACCGGAAGCCGGGGCAGGTCTGTGCAGGGCTCGCCCGGTTTCGCCACAACCAGCGGAGAGGCCCGATACCAGCTCAGCATGGCATTCAGACGACCGGGACGGGCCCATTCAGTTCGATAGTCCTCCATTCGGGCATCGGACAGCCAGTCCAAGCCCATCCCGTGGCGAAAGAAACTTTCCAAGCGGGTAAAATTGTTCGCGGCAAAGTGTGTTGCGGCATCAGGGGCCCGTAGCGCGTTAATATATTGAGAGGCCGCGGATTGTGCGCCGCCCGATGCCATAGCCCGTTGGAAGGGCACCGGGTGAACGCCGTTTGCGATGATCAGGCGACCGACGAGATCTGGGCGGAACATGGCCAGGCCATAGGCGACCGCGGCGCCCCAGTCATGGCCCAGAACACTGATTGGCGTATCCAGACCTTCGACAAGTGCGATCATATCCGAGACCAGCTCGGACGTGGCATATTGGCCGACACCCTCTGGTGCCCAGCTTTGGCCGTAACCGCGTTGATCAGGGGCAATGCAATGGAAATGAGATGCCAGATGTGGCGCCAGATCGGCCCATGCCTCACCATATTCCGGAAAGCCGTGCAGCATCAGCAAGGGTGGCAGGTCGGATGACCCCCAACGGCGAATATGAAACCTCTGGCCATTCAGGATCTGAAATCGGGTTTCCATGTTTCTTGGCCTTTTCGCCGTATAAGTGAATTTGGTTTGACCCCAATCAAAGCGCGAAAGCTTCGGTTCTGCTAGCCGTTTTTTCGAACAGTGAAAAAAAGGAGAATATGTATGGATGCAGCTGCGCAACCCGAGCAAAATCTACCACGCGTGAATGACGAAACACCTGTTGCAGGTGCTGTTTCCGAGCCAAGCCCGGAAAAGATCCGCAAGGCATTCGAAAGCGGAAGATATCCCTATCATCGCAAGATGCCCCGGCGGGTCTATGAGGCCGAGAAGGCCAAACTGCAGGCTGAATTGCTTAAGGTTCAGCTGTGGGCGCAGGAAACCGGTCAACGGTTCGTATTGCTGTTTGAAGGGCGCGATGCGGCTGGTAAAGGCGGTACAATCAAACGGTTTATGGAACACCTGAACCCCCGTCAGGCGCGCGTGGTCGCCCTTAACAAACCCACCTGGGAAGAAAAGGGCCAATGGTACTATCAGCGCTATGTGCACGAGCTTCCCACCGTTGGTGAAATGGTGTTCTACGACCGCTCTTGGTACAACCGCGCCGGGGTCGAGAGGGTGATGGGGTTCTGTTCTCCGAACGAGTACCTAGAGTTTATGCGCCAGACGCCAGAGCTTGAACGGATGTTGGTGAGGTCGGGAATTCAGCTTTACAAATACTGGTTTTCGGTCACGCAACCCGAACAACAGCGGCGGTTTCAAAGCCGTGAGACCGATCCGTTGAAGCAATGGAAACTATCTCCGATCGACAAGGCAAGCCTTGGCAAATGGGATGACTATACCGAGGCGAAAGAGGCGATGTTCTTTTATACAGACACCGCTGATGCGCCCTGGACCATCGTGAAATCGAATGACAAAAAACGCGCTCGTCTGAACTGTATGCGCCACTTTCTGTCGACACTTGATTACCCGGACAAGGATCACGGCATTGTTGGCGAGCCCGATCCTTTGATCGTGGGTCAGGCGCATCATGTGATCCACCGATCCGAGCATATTCTGGGCAACGCGCTGCATCCTGACGCCCGCTGCTAGGCCTAAGGTTCGGGGCAGGGCACCTGTCTCGGATCCATGTCTCACTCTGAAATTTCTCTGTTCCGGTCTTGTCCCGGCCTTTCCCCGGGCCTATGGCTGGTGGAATGAATAAGGTGATGACATATCAAGGCCATTTCCGTGCCATTGCCGTCCTGGGCCTGCCATTGGTTGGCGGGCATCTGGCGCAGTTCGCAATCGGTCTGACGGACACGATCATGCTTGGCTGGTACGGGGTCGAAGCTCTGGCGGCGGTCACGTTGGCCAGCAGCTTTTACTTTGTCCTGTTCCTGTTCGGGGGCGGGTTCGGTCTGGCCGTTATGCCAATGGTGGCAACAGCCGCTGCCGAAGACGATGAAACCAGCATTCGCCGTTCGACCCGCATGGGGCTCTGGTTGTCGTTGCTATATGCAGCAGTGGTAATGCCATTGCTGTGGTGGTCATACCCGATCTTGATCGCCACAGATCAGGATCCACAGGTGGCAGAAACTGCATCGGAATACCTGCGGGTTGCAGGCTGGGGTCTGTTCCCCGCTCTGGTGGTAATGGTCTTGAAGTCCTACCTTGCGGCGTTGGAGCGAACCCAGGTTGTTTTGTGGATCACTGTTGCAGCTGCGGTGGTGAACGGTCTGACCAACTATGCTTTGATCTTTGGCAACTGGGGTGCGCCTGAACTGGGCGTGATGGGCGCCGCTATCGCTTCGGTCGTGACGCAGACCGTGTCGTTAATTGCGGTTATCATCTATGCTGTAAAAGTTCTGCCCGAGCATAGCCTGTTCCAAAGGTTTTGGCGGCCCGACTGGGAGATGCTGCTGAGCGTTCTGAAGCTAGGCATACCCATCGGGCTGACCCTGCTGGCCGAAGTGTCTCTGTTCGCGATGTCGGCCTTTATGATGGGCTGGATCGGTCAGGTGCCGCTGGCGGCGCATGGGATCGCTCTGAACCTCGCCTCGGCGACATTCATGGTGCATCTGGGCCTGTCCAACGCCGCCACGATCCGGGCGGGCAATGCGCTTGGCCGCAAGGACCGCGCGCATCTGGAAAAAGGAGCCGTCGCCGTGACAGGGATGTCCCTTGTGGTGTCTATCCTGACAATCATCCTGTTCCTGACCTGCGCCGAGCCTCTGATTTCCGTATTTGTGGAACCGCAGGATCCGAAACGCCCCGAGATTCTGGCCATAGGTACCGGATTGCTGGCCATGGCTGCGTTGTTCCAGCTGGTGGACGGTGCACAGGTGATCGCGTTGGGCCTTTTGCGCGGATTGCAGGATGCCAAGGTGCCAATGGTCATGGCGGGGCTAAGCTATTGGGTCGTCGGAATTCCGGCGTCCTACTATTTTGGGTTCATCCGCGGCATGGAGGGCGTCGGTGTCTGGTTGGGCCTTGTGCTGGGTCTTGCCTGTGCCGCCGTACTGTTGATGGCGCGCTTCTGGTTACGATCAGTGCGTATGATCGCTGAACCGGCAGCGTGAAGGCAAATTAGCCTTTGTTTAGCCGGTCGGCTTTCTTCCGAACCAATACGCTGCGCAGATCATGCATCGCCAGTAGTAGCCGGTCCGTAACGTCCTCGAGCTGTTGGTCAGTCGCTTTGGACTGGGCCCACTGTGTGGTTAGGTTCAGATAGTCCACCGCGCGGTGAATATCGTCGATATCGCGCTGCGCCAGAAGATCTTTACGTTCTGCCATCCAGCGCTCGATTTCGGCCTGATCCGCCTCAGTCAGAGCGCGCTGACCCTGCGGCTTCACCTCTCCATTGCGGATGTTGATGACCGCGATCTGGTTCATTTCAATCCGACGTTGGCGGTTTTCCGTGTCGATCCGGAAAACCGCGGCACCGTTTTCGCGTATGCGGAAATAGTACTCAGGCAATTCGGCAGTCATAAGGTCTCCGATCAGGTCAGCGAAGCACAAAACCTCTGAATGCGCGTGCAGGCTTCGGTCAGCGCTTCATCTGACGTAGCATAGCTGACGCGGAAGTTGGGGGACAACCCAAACGCAGCGCCGAAGACGACTGCAACGTCAGCCTCTTCCAAAAGCGCGGTTGCGAAGGCTTCGTCTGTGTCGATCAAAGTGCCTGCAGGCGTGGTCTTTCCGATCAACCCGGAAATGGAAGGGTAGACGTAAAACGCACCTTCCGGAGTTGGGCAGGTCACTCCTTCGATCTGGTTCAGCATGCTGATGACCAGATCACGGCGGCGCTTGAACGTTTCATTGTTCGGGGCCAGAAAGGACTGTGTACCGTTCAGCGCCTCTACCGCCGCCCATTGGCTGATCGAGCAGGGGTTCGAGGTCGATTGCGACTGAACCTTGCGCATTGCCGCAATCAATTCGGTAGGCCCTGCTGCATAGCCAATCCGCCAGCCAGTCATCGCATAAGCTTTGGATACACCATTGCAGGTCAGGGTGCGGTCATAAAGCCTGGGCTCGACTTCGGCCGGTGTGCAGAATTCAAACCCGTCATAGGCCAGATGCTCGTACATATCATCTGTCATTACCCAAACATGCGGGTGCCTGATCAGGACATCGGTCAAAGCTCTCAGTTCCGCCCGGCTATACCCTGCACCGGTTGGGTTGGACGGAGAGTTGAAGATGAACCATTTGGTCTTTGGGGTAATAGCTGCCTCAAGCTGTTCAGCGGTTAGTCTGAAACTGTTCTCCAAGGTCGTTTCAACTGTCACAGGCGTTCCCCCTGCCAGAAGAACCATATCGGGATAGCTGACCCAATAGGGCGCAGGTATGACCACCTCATCGCCCGTGTTCATGGTGGCCATCAGCGCGTTATACAACGTCTGCTTGCCACCGGTTCCGACCGAGATCTGAGCAGGCGAATAGTCCAGTCCATGATCACGTTTCATCTTGGCGCAAACCGCCTGCTTCAGCTCTGGTATGCCATCGGGCGCGGTGTATTTGGTCTTTCCAGCGGCGATGGCCGCCACCGCAGCATCCTTGATGTTCTGGGGCGTGTCGAAATCTGGCTCTCCGGCGCTTAGGCCAATTACGTCTCGTCCGGCTGCCTTTAATTCGGCCGCCTTGGCTGTCATCGCGATTGTTGGAGATGGTTTTACGCGTGACAGTGTCGCAGACAGGAAACTCATGGTCGGCCTCAGTTTGTATGTTTAGCCTGACTGTCATAGGGTGCGCCCGAACGACGATCAAGCGATATAAAACAAGAGATTTGGAGACCCCGATGAACGACGAAAATGACTGGTACGGACCCGACGCGGCGACATTCGGAGACCGGCTGGCAGGGGCGCGTGAGGCAGCGGGGATGACGCAGGCACATCTGGCCCGCAGGCTGGGTGTCAAGAAGTCTACGATTGCCGCCTGGGAAAATGATCTGTCTGAGCCCCGGGCCAACCGACTGTCGATGATGGCAGGCATGATCAACGTTTCGATCATGTGGCTTCTCACCGGTGAGGGCGACGGGATGGACGCCCCTGTCGAGGCTGGAGAAAACGCACCTGACCTGGCCAGAATCGTATCCGAGCTTCGTTCAATCCGAGGCGAGATGCGCGCCAGCGCCGAGCGGGCTGCAAGGCTGGAGAAACGTGTGCGCATGATGCTGGAGGCGGAATAGTGGCCGAACCGCGCAATGTCAGGATCAAACGGATGAAAATGCGTTCCATGCGACGCGGCATCAAAGAGATGGATCTGATTCTGGCTGCCTATGCAGACCGCAATCTGGACTCCATGGATGCAACAGGGCTGGATGTTTACGACGCCCTGTTGCACGAGAATGATCAGGACCTGTATCAATGGGTCACCGGTCAGGTCCTGCCACCTACCCAATTCTCGGACCTTGTTTCCGAAATTGCACAAACCTTTCAAAAATAGAGATTATCTGGCTTAACTGATTTTTCGGCTTTTCGCTTCATTCTGCCTGAAACTGCGCGAATGAATCGGAGGATCGTATGAGTTTGGAAATGCAGGTCTCCGCGCCGGGGGTCAAAGGCTTCATGACCAGCTATCTTGAGGCACTTGCTCTGGTTGAGCGGCTTCATCGTTTGTTGTTGGATGTCATCAAAGATGAGTTTGAACGGGTCGGTGTTCTTGAGATCAACGCGGTTCAGGCGTTGCTTTTGTTCAATATCGGGGATCATGAGGTTACCGCTGGTGAATTGAAAAGCCGCGGCTACTATCAAGGCAGCAATGTCAGCTACAACCTCAAAAAATTGGTCGAGATGGGGTATATGCACCACCAGCGTTGCGAAATAGACCGCCGTTCGGTGCGTGTCCGGTTGACGCCACAGGGCCGGGAAATCCGCGATATCGTCTCCGAGCTGTTTTCGAGACATGCCGAAGGCCTACAATCGCGCGGCGTGCTTGGACAGGAAGGGATCGAAGACATTACCGGAGCATTGCGGCGGGTAGAACGGTATTGGACGGATCAGATCCGCTATATCTACTGATGCTTGGTCGGCCTCTGTCCCGCATCCGATAGGGTCAGGCCTTCAAGTTCGCGGATCAGTTTACGGGTCATTGCTTCTTCGTAATCGTCAAAGCCCAGGGCAACCTCAACAAAGGCGCCGGGGCCAAGGATGACCCATGCTTTGAAATAGGCCAGCAGCTCTCCGACCTGAACATAGCGGGTGCTACCGATGTCAGGGTCGTCGGCACCGATGACCAGTCCATTGATCGTGATACCGTCGTCAGAGAGCGTCTGTTTCGCATTTCTTGGATGCAGGCCGATATTGTGCTTTCCGTCCCCCGACAGATCCAATGTCCGCTTCCAGCAATCGGGTTTCTGGCCCAAAAGCTCGGCACCGAACAGCATGGCGGACCCGACGGCGGTTCCTTGCGGAGCGCCGCTGCGTTTCACATGGTCGAGCAGGGTGGCTATGCGCTCCAGATCGAGGTCCGATTGTACTGCGGTCCAGCCCAATAACAGGCGTTGGTGGCCGGGTTCGCTCCACTCATAAATCGCGATGTGTACCGGGTTTGCTGTGTCTGAAAGAAAGAGTTGCTTAATCTCGGGCCTGCGCAAAGCACCTGCCAAGCCGCCAAGCTGCAACCGGTATTCCGAGCTGTCGACTGATCCCGACACATCCAGGCCCAAAGCCAAAGCATGGCGGCATTCTGATGCCGCAGAGGTGGCCAATATGCTGACTATCGTTGCAAGCGCACGTATCATCGCTGGCCGGGGCCCGACAATGCGCCGATCTGCATACCTTTTAGTTCGCGTTCAAGTTTGCGCCGCATGGCGCGTTCGAAATCCAGGAACCCGTCGGCGATTTCCAGAAACGCGCCGGGGCCGTACAGGACATTGTTTTCAAAGAAGGGAATCAGGTACAGCTCGCCTTCGAAGTCGGCGGCATTAATGACCAGGCCATTCACAATCGTATTCTCAAAGGGAAAATGCCGATAGGCGGAATCCGGGCCATATCCATCGTTGTTCGAACCGTCACCTGACAGGTCTATGGTTTGAAAAAGACATGTCGGGGCCTGCTGCATCAGCGTCGCCCCAAAGGCTAGCGCATACCCCATCGCCGTGGCCGAGTCGCTGTCTGATCGGACCGATTGCTGTACCGTGGTCGCCGCCACCAGCAAATCGGTCTGCGTGTTGATCATCGTCCAGCCCAGTATGATGTGCTGAACGTCCCGGCCGCTCCATTCATAAACAGCCAGCGCGACCGGCATCGGCGAGGAAAAGAAGGCCTCGGTCACCTCGGGGGCAACCAACGCTGCGGCAAGGCCCTGCCTTTGCAGCGCGTCCTCTTCTGCGCTTACCGACGTTGAAATGTCCATTGCCAGCGCGAGCGCAAGGCGACAGGGCTCGGCCCGCAGGGGGCTGGCTAAAAAGGCTAGGCCCAGTGTGATCAACCAACGGATCACCAGTGCCCGGTGCTTTCCATGCTGGCCCAGGGTTCGGCCGGTTCCAGCGCATCACCGTTTTGTAGCAACTCTACCGAGATATTGTCGGGTGACCGCACAAACGCCATTCGGCCGTCGCGCGGTGGCCGGTTGATCACGACTCCATTGTCCTGCAGGTGCTGGCAGGTTTCATAAATATTGTCGACTCCATAGGCGAGATGGCCGAAATGGCGGCTGTCGTTGGGCAGATCGTCATCCCCATCCCAGTTATAGGTCAACTCGATTGGTCGATCCTCTTGCCCAGCGGGAGCCATGAAGATCAGAGAAAACCGCCCCTGTTCGCTGTCATAGCGGCGCGTTTCCTTAAGACCCAGCAACTTGTAAAACGCCATGGATTTGTCCAGGTCCTTCACGCGAACCATGGTGTGGAGGTAAGTGAGACCCATTGCGGGTTCCTTTCTGTTCCGGTGATGCCCTGCACCTTAGCGCGCGTACATCACGTGTCGAGAGGCCGCACGGACACAATTCTGAAAATGCAAATGTGGGCGCACATATCGCGGTTCCTGTCTTTTGATTGGCGATATATAGTGGCAGGCGACTCATTGCTGGAAAGGAAATTTCATGCCGCTGTCCTCTGACCAACTGGCCGAGATCGAAGCGCAACGGGCGCAATCGCATCCAACACGCCGTGTTGTAGCTGCGGGGATGGAGGAACACCTGTACACGGCGCATCAGGTTCTGGACCACGGTTTTGTGCGCGTGATCGACTATATGGGTGATGACGCAGCGATTTGTCAGGCCGCACGCGTGTCCTATGGCAAGGGCACCAAATCAGTGCAAAATGACGAAGGGTTGATCCGCTATCTGATGCGGCACTGGCACTCGACCCCGTTTGAGATGTGCGAGATAAAGTTGCACGTCAAGTTACCGGTTTTTGTCGCGCGACAGTGGATTCGGCACCGGACAGCGAATGTGAATGAATATTCGGCGCGCTATTCGATTTTGGACCGTGAATTCTATATCCCGGCACCCGAGCACGTGTCCGCGCAGTCCGAGATCAACAATCAGGGTCGCGGCGATACGTTGCAGGGCGAAGAAGCCGCCCGCGTCCTTGAGATATTGAAAGCTGACAGCGCGCGTTGTTATGACAATTACGAGGCGATGATGGGTCAGGACGGGCAGCAAGGGCTTGCGCGTGAACTGGCGCGGATGAACCTTCCGGCGAATATCTACACGCAATGGTACTGGAAGGTTGACCTGCACAACCTGTTCCACTTCCTGCGTCTGCGCGCGGATCCTCATGCCCAATACGAAATTCGTGTTTACGCCGATGCCATGTGCAAGATCGTCGCTGATTGGGTGCCGGCCGCCTATAAGGCGTTTGAAGATTACCGCTTGGGTGCGGTCAATCTTTCCGCGCAGATGGTCGACAGCCTGCGTCGGATGTTGGCCGGAGAGACGGTCACGCAGGAAAACTCGGGCATGACCGGGCGGGAATGGCGTGAGTTCGAGGCGATCATCAAGGAAAGCTGAGTGCGCTTGCCGTCTGTCTATACGGGGCGTCATGAAATGGTTGCGATCGTTTCATGACACTTTCAGTTTTGATCAAAACCGGTTGTCTGACCCTGTTCCTACCTCGCGTGGCACATGCCGAGTCCCCCCATCGTCGATGGTGATTTGCGAACCCACGGCTACATGCACCAAAAACTTGCGCTCCAGTTCACCTCTGAGCGGGCAAGAGCCGGGATGTGCGATCCTGAACAACTGATGGAAGTGTGGACTAGATAATCCGGCAACTGGACGATGGTGGTCACTTATGCGACCAGTACGTCCTGTATCGTGCCATGTGGCAAAATTGAACCACGCGCCCCGAAAGCAGCAGGGCGCCAGAATAGGCACATCACTTTCGATGGCCAACGGCCTGAAATTGGCCGTTGTCCTGATTTTCGTACCCGCAGTAACGGGATTTTACAGTGGCTTCAAATCTGAAGCCATTTGTCGGCCGTCACGTCCGTCTTCCAGTTCGTAAGCGACCTTCTGATTGTCAGCGAGTCCGGTAAGACCAGATCTTTCAACGGCCGAGATGTGAACAAATACGTCCTTGCCGCCTTCATCAGGGGCAATAAACCCATAGCCTTTGGTGGTATTGAACCATTTCACGGTGCCAGTTGGCATTTCCCGTGTCTCCTTCTACTTGCACGTTGTCCCACAAAATTGGTGGGGGTAGCGATTGACGTAACCGCAACACATCACCGTCTCGTCCACACGACACGGCCCGAATTACGTGTTTCGTCTTTTTCAACATTGCACGGTGAAGTAAAAAATCAAGAAATACCGGAATACACTGGCGAATTTGCCCATTATCAAGATCGAAACAGGAGCAGCCCGAAAATGCGCGTATATGGATTGAAGACTTGCGATACTTGCCGTAAGGCTATGAAATCGCTTGAGGGTTCGGATTTTATCGATGTTCGCGCGCAAGGTGTGCCGGATGCGGTACTGGCGCAGGCCCTAAAACGTTTCGGCGAGGCTTTGCTCAATACCAGGTCGACAACGTGGCGCGGGTTGGATGCAGAGCAGCGCAAAAAAGAGCCGCTGGAACTCTTGCAGGAACACCCAACCTTAATGAAGCGACCGCTTGTTGAGAAAGACGGTGCACTTTATCTGGGCTGGACGGCTGAAACGCAGGCAGCCCTTGGCGTTGGCTGAGTGGGTACTTATGTGGTTGGTCGCAAGCTAGAGGGTTCTAAATGCGTAACGCAGCGATGATTTTAGGGGTAGTTGCCGGTCTGATCGGCATGTTGGTCGGGTTTGTTGGCTATGGATATGTCGAGTTGATCGACAGGATTGGCGAAATCGACGGGATCGCCGAGCAGGTGGACAATGCGCAGTTGATCCGAACCGCGGCGATCCTTGCGCCTTTATTGGCTATTGCGGGCGGGGCGATGGCACATGCCCGCGCTCTGATTGGTGGCGTGTTGCTGCTGATTTCTGCGGCTGGGATGTATTATGCGTTCGGGTTCAATGTGTTCACCATGTTCCCGGTCGCCTTTGCCGCCGTGGCGGGTCTCCTTGGGCTGGCCGCGGGTAAACCGGACGAGCCCAAGGCACATTTCTGAGTTACTTCAGGCGCAGGATGCGATCGATCGAGATCGGGCCTGCGCCGTTTATCGCGATGACCAGAAGCAGGAAAGTCCACATCACGCGCTGATCCATCAAGGTAAGTGCGTTGTCGAACAGGCCTCCCAATTTGACGCCATGACCGGTCACGTCGACAATGGTCTGGACCCAAACAAACCCAATCATCCCAAGGGCTGCCACCCGGGTCAGCAGGCCGACCAGCAACAAGGCTGGCAGGACAAATTCGGCGACTGTTCCCAGAAAGATTACGACGCGTTGGAAAAAAGTCATCTGGGTTACGTCATAAAGTACGGCCTCTGCCGCTTTGGGGAAAATCTGCCCAAACGCCCCCGCTGACGGAGAGAAAATCGACCCGTCGATTTTCAGGGTGGCTGAGTTCCAGTAGTAGACAAGCAACACGGCAACAAAGACAAGACGCGCCAGGGTTGGTGTCAGCCAGTTGGCCGAGCTGTCGATCCGTCCCAGGACGTTGTTATGAAGAGAGATCAGGGCAGTCATGTTGCCAGCCTTTCAATAGTCACAGAAGTGATAGCGCCGCCCTGTAACAGCAGCGCCAGAGTGGCCCCAAGATCAAAATCCGGGGTGGTTTCGGTAGTGTTTTCAAATGCCTGTCCGATTGTGTTTCCGGCCTTCATCGCGGCGATCCAACCCGCCCCGCCTTGCGGCAGGGCCTGAGGAACAGGATCATATTCGCAGCGCGTGATCAGGGTATCTTCAGCACCAGCTTGGGGTTTCGGTGCGCCGTCTTCGGTATTGAACCGCCATATCGAAAAGATGGGCCAGTCCGAGCGCAAGATTTGCATCGAAGGTGCGAATTCCAATCGGGCCCGGAACAGATCTTCGGGTGGCACGGCTAACGCGTCGTCCGACGCTGGCACGCTGTCCGCCGCGTGGTAAGATCGGCGAAGGGCCAGCTCCAGTTGCGCCACATCGGGCAGGTACCCGATATGCGACAGCTGATCCATCCCGGCCAGGAAATCCGGAAACGCTTCGCCATAGAACATCATCAACGGCGAGGTTGGTGGGTGGCTGCGCAGAAAAAGCCCGGCCAACCCGTCCATGTTTTGCGAACCCAGCAACTTGGCGATAACCGGGAAGGCTTGATGCATGGCTTCGGTCAGCGAAACGGCAACATTGTTGCGATAGACACTGAAACGCCGTCCCGCCGGCTGATCCGACGCGTCTACAAGGCCCTCAGGCACCGACATGGCTGGATCCAGCAAAGCAAGGTGAAACTCTTCTTGCGACACGCTCATGCTGGAATGCGGTCCAGTGCCGCTTGGGCGCGATCGGCTTCTGCGCGCAAGACAGGCCAATCAGGGACGTCGGTATCCCATTCCACAAGAACAGGTTTTGGTCCCGATTGTTCAAGCACATAGTTCAGAAGCGCCCAAACCGGATCAACCACTTCTCGTCCGTGGCTATCGATCAGCAAGGGAAGCCCGTGGTCGTCTTCATCCTCATCATGCCCGCCAAGGTGGATCTCACCAACCTTGTCCAGCGGATAGGCGTCGATATAGCTCTGCGGTGAGAAGTCGAGATTTGTCGCCGATACGAAAACGTTGTTCACATCCAGCAAGAGCCCGCATCCGGTGCGGCCCGAAATTTCGCGCAGGAAGTCTGGTTCGGACCACGTACTTTCATCAAATGCTAGATAGCTTGACGGGTTTTCAAGCAGCATCTGTCGCCCAACGACATTCTGAACTTGGTCGATGTGATCGCAAATCCGTGCAAGGGTTGCGTCGGTATAGGGCAGGGGCAACAGATCATTCAGGAAGTGGCTGTCATGTGTCGACCAGGCCAGATGTTCGGAAAAGCTGGCGGGGTTGAGCCAGCCGACGAGGTGTTTCAAGCGGGCCAAGTGGTCTGTATCCAGCGGGCCTTCTCCGCCGATGGACAGGCCAACGCCGTGGACGGAAATCGGGAAGTGTTCCGACAAGTGCCGCAGCTGTGCCAGCGGTCGGCCACCATCGCCCATGTAGTTCTCGGCGTGGATTTCCAGCCATGCGACCGGTTGCGGGTGATCCAGAATCTGCTGGAAATGCTGAGGCTTATAGCCGACGCCTGGTGCCGCAGGCAGCCTGTTCGATCGGATTGTGCTGTCCAGCATCTGGTAACCTCGCGGTCTTGAAAAAAGAGGCGGGCGATTCTTGCCCGCCCCTCAGATTTGGCAAAAACTCAGGCTTATGCCGGCAGGTCACGCTCCAGCGGCTCGAGCGATCCCTTGCGGGCAGCGCCGTCAGCTGACTGAGGCAGGTCGATATCGGCGCAGGTGCCGGCATCTACCAGCGTCCAGGCATTGCCCTGATAATCAACAGTCGAGGTGCCCGCGCACGTGGTACCAGGGCCGGCGGCACAATCGTTCTGACCGGCCAGAGAAACGCCATAGCACTTTTCTTTGGCTTGTGCGGATGCGGTTGTGGCCATGCCTGAAACGGCTGCGGCTACGGCGCTTGCGATGACAAGGGATTTAGCGGTGTTCGACATCTCGGTTATCCTTTTGATGACTGCGTATGTCTGTGTTCGACAATGACAAAGGTAATGGGTTGCAGGTCACAGTTGAATTCACGAGCCTGTGTCTCACGAGCCCGTCAATGACTGTCATGACATCTTGCAAACTAATAGTTTGTTTTAGAAGAGATAAAACGCAAATGTTTCAATCCGGCCCCTCAGAGAGGGCCGGATTTTGTGCAATTTGCCGCTGATTGTTACAGCAGGTCGGGCGGCGTAGCGGCACGCGACAGTTCATTTGTTACAGCCTCAAGCGGCTGCACTTGTGTCTGTTTCTCACCAAGACGACGGACACTGACCGTGCGGTCCTCAACTTCACGGTGACCGACGGCCAGAATGACCGGAACTTTGCCGACCGAGTGTTCACGAACCTTATAGTTGATCTTTTCGTTGCGGATGTCCGCCTCGGCTCGGATACCTGCGGCCTTGAGTGTCTCAACCACTTCCTGCACGTAACCGTCAGCCTCGGAGGTGATCGAAGCGACCACGACCTGACGCGGGGCCAGCCAGAAGGGCAATTTGCCCGCGTGTTCTTCGATCAGGATGCCGATGAACCGTTCGAACGAACCCAGCGTTGCACGATGCAGCATGAAGGGGCGGTGCTTCGATCCGTCCGCGCCAATGAAATTGGCGTCCAGCCGCTCAGGCAGGTTGGGGTCCACCTGAAGGGTGCCGCATTGCCAGGTACGGCCGATCGCGTCGGTCAGGGTGAATTCAAGCTTGGGTCCGTAGAAGGCGCCTTCGCCTTCGAGAAGCTCATAGTCGTATCCTGCGGCCTTGCAGGCGTCACCTAGGGCTTTTTCGACCAGATCCCAGCTTTCATCCGACCCGATGCGTTTTTCCGGGCGCGTCGAGAGCTTGATGGTCCAATCATGGAAACCGAGATCGGCATAGACCTTCGACAGAAACGCGATGAATTTTGCAGTTTCAGATTCGATCTGATCTTCGGCGCAGAAAATATGCCCATCGTCCTGGGTAAAGCCGCGCACCCGCATGATACCATGCAGCGCGCCAGAGGGTTCGTACCGCGCGCAAGACCCGAACTCGGCCATGCGCAGAGGCAGATCGCGATAGGATTTCAGACCCTGATTGAACACCTGCACGTGGCAGGGACAATTCATCGGCTTCAGGGCGTTCACGGCCTTTTCACGGGCATGTTCCTCGTCGACTTCGACGATGAACATGTTTTCCTGATACTTGTCCCAGTGGCCCGAGGCTTCCCACAATTTGCGGTCAACAACCTGCGGTGTGTTGACTTCGACATAGCCGTCACGCTCCTGCATGCGGCGCATATAGTCCTGCAGGGTGGTATAGATCTTCCAGCCATTCGGATGCCAGAAGATCTGGCCGGGAGCTTCTTCCTGCATGTGGAACAGGTTCATTTCGCGGCCCAGCTTGCGATGGTCACGCTTGGCAGCCTCTTCCAGCATGTGCAGGTGCGCTTTCAGCTTTTCCTTGCCGGTAAAAGCCACGCCATAGATGCGTTGCAGCATCGCGCGGTCGCTGTCACCGCGCCAATAGGCCCCGGCGATGGACATCAGCTTGAACGCATCGCCCGGAACCTGGCCGGTATGCTGAAGGTGCGGGCCACGGCACAGGTCCTGCCAGTCGCCATGCCAGTACATGCGCAACGGCTCGTCGCCCGGGATGGCGTCGATCAATTCGACCTTATAGGGCTCGTTGTTTTCGGTGTAGAAATCAATCGCGCGCTGACGGTCCCAGACCTCGGTGGTCACGGTGTCGCGCTTGTTGATGATTTCCTTCATCTTTTTCTCAATCGCGCCGAGATCTTCGGGCGTAAATGGCTCGGCCCGGTCGAAATCGTAGTACCAGCCGTTTTCGATGACGGGGCCGATGGTGACTTTAGTGTCGGGCCAGATTTCCTGCACGGCGCGGGCCATGATATGGGCGAGGTCGTGGCGGATCAGCTCGTTTGCCTGATCTTCATCTTTCATGGTGTGCAGGGCGATTTCGGCATCAGATTCAATGGGCCATTGCAGATCCCAATGCTGGCCATTCACCGTGGCTGAGATGGCCTTTTTGGCCAGTGAGGTCGAGATGTCGGCGGCCACCTGCGCAGGGGTTACACCCACTTCATAGGATCGTGCATTGCCGTCAGGAAAAGTGAGAGAGATTGACTGTGCGTCCAAGGCCATGGCTGGCTCTCCTCGTCGGTTTGGCGCCCACTGAACGCCCGGTTGCGGGTTATGTTGTGTTCGCTTCATTTGTCAGGTGGGGGTGAACCTGTCAAGGGCCGGCGCGAGGGGCCAACCCCTCGCGCTCCCCGAGGTATTTTTGGCCAGATGAAGGGGTATCTGGGAATTGCACTTGGGGGTGGGGCGTGCATGATATCGGAAAAAGAAAAGAGGGTGTCATGGCAGCGACGAATTTTCTGGAAACGGCGCAGGGACGGCGGCTGGCCTATCACAAAAGCGAGGGCACCGGGCCAACCATCGTGTTTCTGGGCGGGCTCAAATCCGATATGGAGGGCACCAAGGCGGTGCATTTGGAGGCCTGGGCGAAGGGGCGTGGCCATTCATTTCTGCGGTTCGACTATTCAGGTCACGGTGAAAGCGGGGGCACGTTCGAAGAAGGATGCATTGGTGACTGGCATAAGGATACGCTGGCCGCGATCACGGAATTGACGGATGGGCCGCTGATTGTTGTCGGCTCGTCCATGGGAGGGTGGCAGGCGCTGCTGTTGGCCAAAGCGCTGCCAGATCGGATTCAGGGAATGGTGACCATCGCTGCTGCGCCGGATTTTACCGAGGACGGGTATTGGGCTTCATTCTCGGAAAACCAGAAACAGGCACTGGAAACTGTTGGCCATGTCGAGCTGCCTTCGGACTATATGGAGCCATACATCGTGACCAAACGGATGATCGAAGATGGTCGCCAACATTTGGTCCTGCGCAAGCCTCTGCATATGCCTTTTCCCGTGCGGTTTTTGCAAGGTACCGAGGACACAGCGGTTTCAATCGGAACAGCAGTGCGCCTGATTGAACATGCGTTCGGGCCCGATATGCGCCTGTCATTGATCAAGCACGCCGATCATCGCTTTTCGGATGGCCCATGCCTGGGGTTGATCGAACAAGCCGTTCTCGATGTGATGGCAGCCCAATAATGCGGATATTGGGTCGCGTTTTTCTGACATTGATCGTTGCGTTTGGCCTGATCTATTGGCTTGGCCCGCGTGAGAAGGTTGATCTGGCCCCAACATTTGACGCGCGCAAATTCGGTGAAGGGGTGCAGGTCTATCTCGAAAGTGTGGAATCTGCATTCGCCGACATCATTCCGGGGGTCGAAAAGCGAGTTATTTGGCAAGAGGGCTATAAAGAGCAGCGAACACCTGTTTCGATTCTGTATCTGCACGGGTTTTCTGCATCATCCGAAGAGATCCGACCGGTTCCCGATCTGCTCGCCGAAACGTTGGGCGCCAATCTGGTCTACACGCGGTTGCAGGGTCATGGTCGCGGGGGGGAAGCAATGGGTGAGGCGACGGCCTCGGGTTGGATGCAGGATCTTGCCGAAGGGCTGGCTGCCGCACGGGCGGTTGGGGATCAGGTCGTGGTGATTTCGACATCAACCGGCGGCACGTTGGCAGCTGCGGCCGCACTGAATGAAGAGCTGAGCCAAAACGTTGCGGGGATCGTATTTGTTTCTCCGAATTTCGGCGTTAAAGCGGCCGGAGCATGGATACCCGGATTGCCTTGGGCGCGCACTTGGTTGCCCCTGATGATGGGTGAAACCCGGGGCGTCGCAGGGGTGAACCCGGAAATGAACAAATTCTGGTCGGCGGTCTACCCTTGGCAGGCTGTGGTACCGATGACAGTGCTGGTGGATGTGGTCTATGCGCTGGATTTTTCAGACGCAAAGGTTCCCGCGTTGTTCTGGTTCTCGAATGAAGATCAGGTCGTGCGTGCCGACCTGACCCACGAGATTGCCAAGGCATGGGGCGCCCCTGCGTCGGTTGAGCTGGTAACAATGGGGCCCGGGGACGATCCTAATTCCCATGTGATCGCCGGGCGGTTGATGTCTCCGGGGCAGACCGACGAAGTGGTGGCTGGTATCCTGAGATGGTTGAAAACCTTGGGGATCGAGTGAGGAAGAAATAATGCGCAGACCAGGCAGTATGTGGAGCCTTGAAACCCTCGGTCGTGTGCGTTTGTCCCGTCATTTTTTCATGCGCGATTTTCTGTATTCGGAAATAAGCAATTTTCACGAAAAGCAGAATTTTCCAGACGATCCCAACCTTGCCATCGAAACTGGAAAGGCGCTTTGCGAAACCCTGCTGGACCCGCTTGAGGAGACCTTTGGCCGGATTGCCGTACGATCCGGCTATCGCTCGGCATCATTGAACCGTTTCGGTAATGAAAACCGGCTGAATTGCGCGCGAAATGATAACCCGCTTGAATGTCACATCTGGGATCGCGCGGTGGGTGATGATCGGATTGCCGGTGCATCGATCGTGATCCCATGGTTTGCGGATCAATATGAGGCGGGGCGGGATTGGCGGGATTTGGCGTGGTGGATGCACGACCATCTGGATTATTCCGAAATCTGGTTCTTTCCAAAACTCTGTGCTTTCAATCTGGTCTGGAGGCCTGTGCCTCATAAGCGCATCGACAGCTATATAGCGCCGCGGGGCTGCCTTCTGCGCCCAGGAGGCGCGCCTGGCGAGGGTGATCTTGAGCGGCAAAGACGATATGCGGACTTCCCCGCTTTTCGCGGTATCCGCTACCCCTGAACTTTAACTTGCCGAACCATACAAAACCTCTCATCCTGAAACTAATGACGACGATTTGAGTGACTTTTCCAAAGGAGGCGTTGTTTGATCGAGCCGTTGGTTCTTTTGCCCGGTTTGATGTGTGATGCGCGGGTATTTGAGCATCAGATGCGCGCCCTGTCACGTGATCGCGCCGTGACGGTCGCTTCGGTTTCGACTGCTGAACGGATTGAAGAGATCGCGCGGGGCCTATTGGTTCAGTTGCCACAACGCTTTGCATTGGCGGGCCTAAGCCTGGGCGCAGTAGTCGCTTTGGAAATTGTCCGATATGCACCCGAGAGGGTGTCGCGCTTGTGTCTGATGGCTTCGGATGCGCATTCGGAATCGCCCCAGACCGCAGCTGCGCGGGAGGAGCTGTTGGTCGCCGCCAAGATGGGTCGGTTAGAGGAAGTGATGCGTCGGCTGATTGGATCGGATTCGCTGGCCCCGGGGCCTCGACGTATTCCCATTCTTGCTGATGTCATCTCGATGGCGTTGGATTTGGGCCCGCAGGTGTTCGAGCGTCAGATTCGCGCGCTGCAGCGTCGCCCGGATCAGCAGGGCAACCTGCGCCGGATCACGGCCCCGACTTTGGTGCTATGTGGGGCGCATGACACGGTTGTTCCGGTGCGAAGGCATGCGTTCATGGCGGACCTGATCCCAAATGCAGAACTGCACGTCATCAAGGATGCAGGACATTTGCCTACGTTGGAATCGCCTGAAAATGTCACCGAGGCGCTGAAGACCTGGCTCAGCGTGAAGCCTGCGCTGGACTACGCGTAGAGCGCTTTACGCTGTTCTTTGCTGAGAATGACCGGGGTTGAGATCGTCTGGCCCGTATTCTGATCAAAGAACGGGGTGTCCCTCCAACTGCCAGAAAGCCGGGATTTTAGTACCCGCGTAACAATCCCGGCGATAGCGTAACCCAGTCGCTTGTGTTTGTGTTTTCCATCGGCCTGCGGAATGAACCCTTGGGTCGTAACCGGCCCTAAACAGTCCGGATCGGAAACTCGTTTCACATCAAAGCCCGCAAACGGAAATTTTGGAGTATTTGATGTCGTCGCCAGCGGTGCATTGCAGCAGCTGGCATACCAGCGCAGCATCCCCTTGGGGCCAAGGCGCATCGCGGCCAGGTGTTCGATGCCGCCGTCGATCCTGATTTCTTCAGGGGCCATTTGAAAAATGTCCACCGGTTCCGGCGCAGGGTCCGGTTGCCCGAAATATATCTGCGCGGCCCGGCAATCACGGCAAAAGCAGACTACATGCGTTCCGTACTGAACGCCTCTGGCTGTAATGCTGCCAAAGAGTTTTCCACAGTTGCAGGCGAAAGCCGTCTGTTTGGCGACTTTCTTTCCCATCGGCGTTAGGCCACTTTGTTGCGGTTGGCCGCTTTGCGAGAGGGTTTGCGGGCGTTGGCGTTCATAAATTCGATCACCAATGGGCGGATATTGTCGCGCCAGCTGCGGCCGGCGAAGATGCCATAGTGACCTGCGCCAGGTTCGACATGGCTGGCTTTTTTCGAATCCGGCAGCCCTGTACACAGCTCGAGCGCAGCAATGCACTGTCCAGGGGCCGAGATGTCGTCATTCGCACCTTCGACTGTTTTGACAGCAACGTTTGTAATTTTGCCGATATCCACCTTGTGCCCTGCAACAACAAACTCGTTGCGCGCGATTTCGCGGTTTTTGAAGACGCGTTCGACGGTCGAAAGGTAGAACTCGGCGGTCATGTCCATGACGGCGAGGTATTCATCGTAGAATCTGTTATGGGCATCGTGATCCGAAGCCTCGTCCCGCATAACCCTCTGGATCTGCTCGGAAAACGCCTGAGAATGCCGGTCCGAATTCATCGACATGAACGAGGCCAACTGCAGCAGGCCGGGATACACCATGCGCCCGACGCCCTTATACTTGAAGCCGACGCGCTGAATCATGGTTTCTTCCAGCTGCCCCATTGTCACGCGGCGGCCAAAATCGGTCACGTCGGTAGGTGTGGCATCCGGGTCAACAGGTCCGCCGATCAATGTCAGCGTGCTGGGTTGGGCTTTGGGTTCGACCTCGGCCAGATAGGCTGTGGCGGCCAGAGTCAGCGGCGCCGGTTGGCAGACGGCTACAACATGGGTGTCCGGTCCCAATTCTTTCATGAAATCGACAAGGTAAAGTGTATAATCCTCTACATCAAACTTACCTTCGGACACGGGGATATCGCGCGCATTATGCCAGTCTGTGATATAAACTTCGCAATTCACCAAGAGGCTTTTTACGGTGGACCGAAGCAAAGTGGCGTAATGTCCAGACATCGGGGCGACCAACAGCACCTTGCGGGGCTGTTCGGCGCGGCCATTGACACGTATATGTATCAAATCACCAAAAGGGCGTTCGATCACCGGGACAATATCGACCAGATGATCCTTGCCGTCTTCGCAAGTGAATGTACGGATTCCCCAGTCGGGTTTTACAACCATGCGCTGGAACGTCCGCTCAGTCACCTCGCCCCAGGCGGCCATCATGCTGAACGCAGGGTTGGGCACCATCGAAAACAGCGGATAAGAAGCCATGGCACTTGCCGTAGCACCCATCCACTGATTGGTGTTGCGCAGCGTTTCCATCAGATCGTAGGTCATCATGTAGCGCATGAAATGGGCCTCCTGAGTGTCAGCCTGATAATTCGGACCATTCGTCGCTTTGCCCCCCGACGCCCACGACGTTATTCTGCATAGCAGCGAGGTTAGGGTGGAATTGTTAAAATGACAACAAGTGAAGATAACGCGCCAGAGCTGTCCGAGGAACACCTTGAACGGATTAGAGAAAATATGACGAAAGTCGAAGAATTGTCGAAAAGGCTGATCGATGTGATGGCTGGCAAAGAGGCGCACACTCCCGCTTTGGACGGTCCGAATCAAGATCTTTTCGCAAGAGCAGCAACTTCGTATTTCGCCGAAGCGTGGCAGAATCCCGCCAAGCTTCTGGAACATCAGGTCGCCTTCTGGGGACAATCCGTTATGAACTTTGCTGAGGCTCAGCAGGCGCTGGCCGCCGGCGGGGTCGAGGACAGCGAACCCGGACCCAAGGATAAAAGGTTCTCAAACCCTCTTTGGGACACCAACCCCTATTTCCGGTTTATTCGCCAACAGTATCAGACAAACGCCGATGCAATCGCGCAGGCGGTTGCTTCGGTCGACGATCTGGACGGCAAGGACAAGCAGAGGCTGCATTTCTTTTCGCAACAGATCATTGACTTGATGTCTCCGACGAATTTCCTGGCCTCCAATCCCGACGCGCTGGAAAAGGCGGTCGAGACGGAAGGGCAATCGCTGATCAAAGGGCTAGAGAATCTAGTTGCTGACCTAGAAGCCAATAATGGTGAAATGGTTGTCAGACTGGCGGATGAATCTGCGTTCAAGCTTGGCGAGAATATCGCGACAACTCCGGGCGACGTGGTCTATCGCAACAGGCTTATGGAGTTGATCCAGTACAAACCCACGACCGAGACCGTACACGAAACCCCGATCGTTCTGTTTCCGCCCTGGATCAACAAATACTATATTCTGGACCTTAAGGCGCAGAACAGCCTCATCAAATGGGTGACCGAGCAGGGCTATACCCTGTTTGTTGTAAGTTGGGTAAATGCGGATGCTTCTCATGCCGAGGTCGGTATGGGCGACTATGTCGAAGAGGGATTTCTGACCGCCATCGAGACCGTCAAGTCGATCTGTAAGGTCAAGCAGGTCAATGCGGTGGGATATTGCATTGCCGGCACCACGTTGAGCCTGACGCTGTCCCTGATGAAACAGCGTGGCGACAAATCCATCAAATCGGCGACCTTCTTTACAACCTTGACCGATTTCGGTGAGCAGGGGGAATTCACGCCGTTCCTACAGAACGACTTTGTCGACGGCATTCAAGAACAAGTGACGAAAGACGGTATCCTAAAAGCATGGGTCATAGGTCGTACCATGTCGTTCCTGCGATCGAATGACCTGATCTACGGCCCCGCCATTCGAAGCTATATGATGGGCGAGACCCCTCCGGCGTTTGATTTGCTCTACTGGAACGGGGATGGCGCAAATCTTCCGGGCAAAATGGCAATCGAGTATTTGCGGGGGCTTTGTCAGAAAAATCAATTTGTGACCGACGGTTTCGATTTGCTTGGGCACAAACTACATATCCGCGACGTTGATGTTCCTTTGATGGCCATCAGCTGTGAAACCGACCATATCGCCGCCTGGAAAGATTGTTATCGGGGTGTGCAGCAGATGGGGTCACGTTCGAAGACGTTTGTCGTTTCGGAATCCGGTCACATAGCAGGCATCGTGAACCCGCCGAGCAAGAAGAAATACGGCCACTACACCAACCCTGATCTCAATGCGGATGCCGATGCGTGGATGAAAGAGGCCGATTTTCATAAAGGGTCCTGGTGGCCGCAGTGGGAAGCTTGGCTGAAGAAGAGATCCGGCAAGCAGATCCCCGCGCGCCAAGTGGGCGATTCGGGATACGCTTCCCTGGCCGAGGCACCAGGAACCTATGTTTTGGTGAAGGCAACAGATTGATTTTTAACAGTTTAGAAAAATATTGCTGCAGTGCAGCAAGAAAAAACTTGCAATGCTGCGATGCAGCAACGATATTATCCTCAAGCTGATGAAGCCCGGGGTTGGCCCGGATCGGCAAGCAAAGGATTTGGACAATGGCAAAGACTCAAGACTTTACCGCGACCCTGAAAGACATGATGGGTGCATTCCCTGTTGACACCACCGCTCTGGAAGGTGCGTTCAACACCACCGCGACCTTGAACGAAAAGCTGTCGGGCGTTGCTCTGGAAGCGGCTGAGAAATCGGCTGAGATTTCGAACAAATGGACCAAGGAAACCCTGGCCAAACTGTCCGATATGTCGAAAGCGAAATCTGACCCTGCAGATTACGCAAAAGCTGCAACCGACTACGCAAGCGCGTCGGCAGAAGTTGCTGCTGAAAACCTGGCTGCTTTCGCTGAAATCGCGAAAAAAGTTCAGTCGGAAACCGTTGAGCTGCTGATGGCTGCTGGCAAAAACGCTGCAGAAGACGCAACTGCCGTTGTCAAAAAAGCAACCAACGACGTGTCCACTGCTGCGAAAAAAGCAGCTGGCGCCAAGTAAGGTAAGATAGCGAGGCGCACCCACTCCTCCCATTTGGTGCAATCGCGTTGGGCGGGTCGAAAGACCTGCCCTTTCTTTTTGTTCTGCACTCGCATAATCTCTGCTGCAATGCATCATTCCTTGGGGAGGGTAGACGGTGTCAGAACAAGAAAAACCGTTGCTAATCAAACGATATGCCAGCCGTCGGCTGTATAACACTGAAACCAGTGACTATGTCACGCTCGAAGATATTGCGGCATTCATACGTGACGGTCGCGAAGTTCAGATCATAGACCTGAAGACTGGGGATGATCTGACACGGCAATATCTGCTGCAAATCATTGCCGAGCATGAAAGCCGCGGTGAGAATGTCCTGCCGGTGAACGTGCTGAACGATCTTGTGCGCAGCTATATGTTGCCGGGCGGAGGAGTGATGCCGCAATTCCTGCAAAGCTCGTTCGAAATGCTGCGCGAAAGCCAAAGCAAAATGATGGAAAACATGTCTGCGATGAATCCGATGACCCAGATTCCGGGTTTCGAAGCACTGCAAGCGCAGCAAAAGGCATTTCTGAAGGCGATGACCAGCGGCATTTCCGGCAGTTGGTCCGGTCCGGAAACGGATAGCGAGGCCAAACCCCAGTCGAGTGAGGATCTGGACGACATCAAGAAGCAGTTGGCGGAGTTGCAGCAAAAGCTGTCTAAACTGAACTGAATTTGTCCACACAATGAAATAGGCCCGCCGCTGGCGGGCCTTTTCGTTTGAATTCAGCTTGTTCAGGTTCCAAATGCGATTTTCGGGGCGGTAATTTCCCCTACTGAAGCCAACAGAATATCAGCGATCACATCCAGTTCCGCGCCTGTCAGGCGTACAGGCAGGCGCACGTCGCAAGCTTTCATCAGCATGTTTCGCGTTTGTGGCAGCTCGGTCTGTTCCGGCAGGAATTGCCAGTTCCAAAAGGCACGGGCGTTGTCTTCACTCAGGCCGAATACCTGAACTTTCACTCCGCGTGCTTCGGATGCTGCGGCAAAGGCGCGGATATCATCATCGCTTAGGTCAACCAGATTGAACTGGATCGAGTCCGGCGCCCGGCGCTCTGGCACCAGCGGGGCAGGCACGTTGATATAGGGCGATGAGTTCAGGCGCTCTGCCACATAGTCGTGGTTTTGCAACCCATCGCGGACACGGCGTGCCAATTCAGGCATCTGGGGACGGATTACTGCAGCGCTCAGGTTGCTCATCCGCAGGTTATACAGCGGCAACTGGTTCTGCCAGCGGCCAAAGGCCTCTTGGAGTTCCGATGAGTTGTCGCCACGCGGACCTTTGTGTTTCTTCCAGTTATGTTCGTAGGCGCCGGACATGATCACGGCACGCGCCACCAGATCAGCGTCGTCGGTTATCAGAATGCCACCTTCGCCCGCATTGATCATCTTGTAGGACTGAAACGAGAAACAGCCGATCTTGCCAATCGTCCCAATATTGCGGCCATGCCAAGTTGTCCCCAGCGAATGGGCTGCGTCCTCGATCACCGGAATGTCGCGCGCGCTGCACAGAGTCATGATCGCGTCCATATCCGAAGTATGTCCGCGCATATGGCTAATGATCACGGCCTGCACGTTATCCAGTTTGGCGGCAAAGTCATCCATGTCGATGCGATAATTGTCACCCACCTCACACAATACGGGGATGCAATCCGCATGTATGACCGATGAGGGCACCGCCGCAAAGGTAAAGCCCGGTATCAGCACCCGCGCGTCCCGCGGCAGACCCAGCGCCTTGAGCGACAGGAACAGTGCCGCCGAGCAGGACGATACAGCCAGCGCGTATTTCGTGCCCAGCAGTTCCGCGAATTCCGACTCGAGCAGCGCAACCGGAGCGTCCTGCGGCGCAGTGTAGCGGAACAGGTCGCCTGACTGCATCAGGGCATCAATGGCGTCGCGGGCAGCCGCTGGGATGGGTTCGGCGTCATGGACGTTCGGAGGCAGCGTCATATTTGGCATTCCTGAATTCTATCTTTGGGAAAGATAAAGCTAATGAAGTGTCAATCCAAGCCCTTAATCTTCAGGGTGGGGAAATTTCACTATTCTGACGTAGTCAGAGAGACACAGGTTGGCTTACCCCGCGTAGCGGGAAATTCTTTTGAACTTGCAACTTTGGGGGAAGTAAGGTGGCAATGGATCTTCTTTGACGTTGTTCTCGTATGATGGGTTGGATCACTGCATTGACTATCATTCGTTTGGCCCTCTGGGGCGCGCTTTCAACTTTCGCTTCGGCGGTTCACGCAGATTATCTTCTGTCGGATGGCACTGAAGTTGCGCCGCTTGAGATGTTTCAGGAATGCGATGTTTGCCCTGAGATGATTGCCTTGCCTATGGGTGAGTTCATGATGGGTGGACCACCGGGAGAATCGAAACGAAACTTTCATTGGGATGAAAAAGGGCGCCGACCCGCGACAGCGGAAGAGCCGTATATCGCGCATCGTGAAGGTCCGGTTCATAGCGTCAGAATAGATCTGTCCTTTGCCATGGGACGTAACGAGGTTACCCGTGATGAGTGGATGGCCTGCGTTGAAGATGGGGGATGTAGCAAATATGTGCCGGAAGATTTTGTAATCGGCGATAGTTTTGAGCGCATAGATCTTACGGGCAATCATCCAGTGAATGATGTGTCTTATTTGGATGCTTTGGCTTACACGGATTGGCTGAACAAAAAACTCGGGATAGATGCCTACCGCTTACCAACGGAAGCCGAATGGGAATATGCCGCCCGTGCCGGAACGCAGACTCCTTTTGCGCAAGGAGAGGAAGTTACGACGGATCAGGCCAATTTCCATGCCAAACCGACAGAAGAGATGATTGGTGAAAAGCGGCCGGATTTAGTGTGGCGCGGTTACCCAGTTCGCGTTGATGAACTTGATGCCTCCAATGCTTGGGGTCTTCAGCATATGTCGGGGAATGTCGGGGAAAGAACGATGTCCTGCTGGACAGCGACGCACCCGGGTTGGTCGACTTCCAGCCAGCACTTAGAGATGGCGAGATCAGTCGATTGTCACAGGCGGGTTGTAAAAGGCGGTTCTTATCCATTTGCTATGGATTTTTCGCGCGCTGCAAGTCGCGGTGGGGCGGGCATTGATTGGCGGTCAAAATTGACGGGCTTTCGTATCCTGAGAGAGTTTAAGTGAGTTTCTCTGACAATCTCGAAATCAGAATCCCAGCCGGTCCCGCAGGGAGAACCATGTCATCGCCAGCACCAGCAACGGGCTGCGTAGGGCTGCGCCGCCCGGAAAGGGCAGGGCGGGTACGCGGGACATGGTGTCGAACCCTTCGGCTTGGCCCTGAATGGCCATCGCCATCAACTGCCCGGCATGGGTCGCCGTGCCGACCCCATGGCCAGAATAGCCCGAGGCCGACAGGATATTGGGCGCAACCCGTGTCAGGTAGGGCATTCGCCGCATGGTGATGCCCAGAGTACCGCCCCAGGCATAGTCGATCTTTACATCGCGCAGATGCGGGAAAATCTCGGTCATCGGCTTGCGCACCTTGGAGGCGATATCTGTGGGGAAGCGGTAGCCATAGCTTTCCCCGCCGCCGAATAGCAGGCGGTTGTCGGCGCTGAGGCGAAAATAGTTCACCACAAACTTGGTATCAGCGACGGCGACATCCCGGGTCAGGACGCGGGCGGCATCGGTGCCCAAAGGCTCGGTCGCGGCGATGAAATTGTTGATCGGCATGACGCGCGACGCCACCTTGCCGTTCAGATCGCCGAGATACCCGTTGCAGGCCAATATGACGTGGTTGGCTGTCACCTTTCCCTGTGGGGTTTGCACGATGGCCGGATCGGTCTCGTCGATCCCGGTGACTTCGGTACCCTCAAAGATGCGCACGCCGGCCTTGGCTGCGGCATCAGCCAGCCCCAAGGCAAAGTTCAGCGGGTGCAGATGGGCCGCCCCCATGTCCAGATAACCTCCGCGATAGGTTGGGGATGGGCACAAGCCATGCGCCGCGCCTTCGTCCAGCAGTTCCATATGGTCATACCCATATCGCGCGGACAGATGCGCCGCGTGGTCGTGGAGGTCTTGCTGATCCCCGGTGCTGAGGCCCAGAACCGCCACGCCCGGTTTCAGATCACAGTCGATTTTGTGCTTTTCGATCAGCGATTTGACCAGATCCTTGGCATCTTCGGCCAGATCCCACAGCTTGGCGGCATCGTCATCGCCGACCAGGCGTTCAAGGTCTTCCTGATCCATCCGCTGGGCGCTGCCCAGCTGCCCGCCATTGCGGCCTGACGCTCCGAAACCAACGCGATGCGCCTCAAGGAGCACGACGTCGAACCCGGCCTCGGCCAGATGCAGCGCGGCGGACAGGCCAGTATAGCCGCCACCGACCACACAGACATCCGCTTTGGTATCCCCAGCAAGCGCGGGAAAACGGTCGAGTGTGTTGGCCGTCGCGGCATACCAGCTGGCCGGATACTCGGCCTTGCGGTCGTTGGAATAGAGGAGATTCATCGCGGCTTAAACGTTCATGAGCAGGTGCTCACGCTCCCACGGAGAGATGACCTGTAGAAATTCTTCATACTCGGCACGTTTGACAATGCCATAGACGCGGGCAAATTCCGGACCCAGCACCTCGTGCAGGGCGGTGGCCTGATCAAACAGGTCCAGCGCATTGCCCATGACCTGCGGGATATCACCGTCACCTTCGTAGGCGTCGCCATAAAACTGACGGCGCGGACGTTCCTGCTGGGTCAGGCCGAGATAGCCGCAGGCGAGCGACAAGGCGATGCCCAGATAAGGGTTGCAGTCCATGCCTGCGATACGATTTTCAACGCGCCGCGCCTCGGGGCCGGACAGGGGAACACGGATGCCGGTCGTGCGGTTGTCACGAGCCCATTCCAGATTGATCGGCGCGGCATGGTCTTTCACATAGCGGCGGTACGAGTTCACATAAGGTGCCATGACTGCCAGGCCTGCAGGCAAGTGGTTTTGCAGCCCTGCAATGAAGTTATAGAATGCATCCGTTTCGCCGCCCTGAGGTCCGGAAAAGATATTCTGTCCGGTTTCGATCTCGGTGATCGAGTGGTGGATGTGCATGGCCGATCCAGGCTCATCCGCAATCGGTTTCGCCATGAAGGTCGCAAAGCAGTTGTGTCGCAACGCGGCTTCGCGGATCAGGCGTTTGAAATAGAACACTTCATCTGCCAACTTGACCGGATCACCATGGCGCAGGTTGATTTCAAGCTGTCCGGCGCCGCCTTCCTGGGTGATGCCGTCAATCTCGAATCCCTGATGTTCGGCAAAGTCATAGATGTCGTCGATTACCGGGCCGAATTCATCCACCGCGGTCATCGAATAGGCCTGCCGCGCGGCCGCCGGACGACCCGAACGGCCCATCATCGGTTTGATCCCCTGCGCGGGGTCGACATTGGGGGCGACCAGAAAGAACTCCATCTCTGGCGCGACAATCGGTTTCCAGCCTTTGTCGTGATACATTTTTACGACGCGCTTCAACACGTTGCGTGGGCTGAACGGGATCGGCTCTCCGTCCCGGTCATAGGCGTCGTGGATCACCTGCAGTGTCCAGTCACCCGTCCAAGGAGCAGCGGAAGCAGTCGAAAAGTCAGGCTTAAGGATCATGTCCCGTTCAATGAAGCCGTCCTCTCCGGCGGCTTCGCCCCAGTCCCCGGTGATAGTCTGGTAAAAGATACTATCGGGTAGATGGAAGTAGGACTGGCGTGCAAATTTGGTGGCCGGAACCGCTTTCCCGCGCGCGATGCCGGGCAGGTCAGAGATGATGCACTCGACCTCATCCAATCGGTGACCTTCAAAATAGGTACGGGCTGCCTGTGGCAGTTGTTCTGTCCAATCGGCCATCAGGCCCTCTCTTTCTTCAAAAACTCTGCCATGAACTGTCCGATCTTCGGACTGTCGTCGCGGGTGGGCAGGCGGTCGGCGGCGGCCTGCATTAGATTGTCTGGAACGACTCCTTTGCCGCGTGTGTCCATCAGCCCTTCGATGAAGCTGTCGCCATACTCCGGGTGGGCCTGAACGGTCCAGATCGTGTCGCCATAGGCCAGCATGGCATTCTGGCAAAAGGCGTTCGAACCGGTTACTTGTGCACCGGCGGGCAGCTCTACCACCTGGTCCTGATGCCAGGCATTCAAAGTGACGGTCTGTCCGTCCAAATCGTAGTCCGTCCGCCCCACGGCCCAGCCCTGTTTGAACTTTTCAACTTTCCCGCCAAGGGCTTGCGCAATGACTTGATGACCAAAGCATATGCCGATCAGGGGTTTGCCGCTTTGATGGATGTCGCGGATCAGCGCTTCGAGCTTGCGGATCCAGGCATGGTCCTCATAGGCGCCATAGCGCGAGCCGGTGATGATCCATCCATCAGCATCGTCAAAACTTTGCGGAAAGTGATCGTCGACAACAGCATAGGTCACAAACTCAAAGCCGTTGCCATTCAGCAGCGCGCGAAACATGCCGTCATACTCACCGAACTGATCGTGCAATTCGTCAGGGGGGTGGCCGGTTACAAGGATACCGATTTTCATGGGTCACCAAATTTGATCAAATTTATTCTAGCTGAGCAGAACGAAGCGAGCAAGGGGCTCAAACCGCCTCGAGATAACTTAGCCAATGCTCCTCGGGTGGGCGTTCGTTAAAGCGCAGGATCTCTTGTCGCTTTGTCATGGCGAGATTGCTGATCAGCGGGGCGGGAAAGATGCGCGCAACTTGCGGATCGGTTTCAAGGGCGGTGATGGCTGAAGCCCAGTCGCCAGCGAGTTGCGGCAGGCCGTCGATCTCATATGCGTTGCCCGTGATCGGAGCTGGCGGTTCAGTTCCGTCCTCGATGCCGTTCAGCGCCGCACCGAGCACGGCGCTCAGCATGAGGTAGGGATTGATGTCACCACCAGCAACGCGATGTTCGATCCTGCGGGCAGAGGGCGCGCCGCCGGGAACGCGCAGCGCGGCAGTGCGATTTTCATAAGCCCAGCATGCCTCAGTTGGGGCATGGGCGCCGGGGACAAGCCGCGTGTAGGAGTTCCCGTGCGGTGCAAAAATCAGAGTTGAACCAGGCATTGCGGACAGACATCCGGCTATGGCTGAGCGCAAAAGATCAGTGCCTTCAGGCCCGCCATTGTCAAAGATATTTTGCCCATCCTGGTCGACGACCGAAAAATGGACATGCATCCCATTGCCCGCATCCTGGGCATAGGGTTTGGCCATGAAAGTTGCGGTAAACCCATGTTTGCGTGCAAGGCCACGAGTCAACACCTTGAAAAGCAACGTATCATCTGCGCAGCGCATGGCGTCCTGATGGTTCAGGTTGATTTCAAACTGGCCAATCCCGCTTTCGGAAATGGCAGTTTGAGCCGGGATGCTCATTGCCTCGCATCCGTCATAGAGGTCTGTGAAAAAGGCGTCGAACGCATCCATTTCCGCCATGGACAGGACTGCCTCGTCGACCAGCCGTCGCCCCGTCAAAGGATTGATCGGAGGCACCGGTCGTGCACCTGATGAGTCCAATAGCGTGAATTCCAGCTCGGTCGCCGCAACAACAGACCAGCCACGCTCGGCATAGCGTTGCAGCACCGAGGTCAGAGCATGGCGAGGGTCGCCGGCAAAGGGCGTGCCCTGATCGTCATACAGGGACATCAATACCAGCGCTGTTTCGGTTTCAAGCCAGGGAACTGGGACGGAGCCACGCTCGGTTGGCAGTAATATGCCGTCCGCGTCGCCTGATTCAAACACAAGCGGGCTATCCTCGATATCCGCGCCCCACAGATCAACATTCAATGCCGAAAAGGGCATCCGCACCACACCTTTACTCAGCTTGTCAGCATAAGAAGGAGGCACGCGTTTGCCGCGCAGCTGACCGTTAAGGTCGCATGCCGCTACGCGAAAACTGTGTAGGGCGTTCAGGTCCATCGGCGTCTCCATCACTCTGGTACCCCGAGGTTTAATCGACACAAAGCGCCTTGTCACGAAATTTGATCAAATTATCCCCGCGCCGTTTTTTTCGGCGCGGGGTCGGGACCTTATGCAAAGCTTATGCCGTTCTCGGCCATCGGCAGATCGGCAATCAAGGTCCCCGACATTGCCTTGATTGCGTTCGCGAGCGCGGGGGCCGAAGGCGGCGTGCCGGGTTCGCCCACGCCCGTGGGGGCTTCGGCCGAGGGCAGGATGTGGACGTCGATTGTAGCTATATCGCCGATCCGAAGGGGCTCGTAATCCGGGAAGTTGTATTGATCCACGGAACCGCCGGTCAGTGTGATCTGATCGCGCATCACATGCCCGATGCCATAGCCAATCCCACCTTCCATCTGGGCACGCACCACGTCGGGGTTCACCGCGATACCGCAATCGACAGCACAGGTGACCTTTTCGATCTTGATGCCGTCATCCGGATCGCCCGAGATTTCAACCACCTCAGCCACATAAGAACCAAAGGATTTGTGCACCGCAATACCTTGCGCGCGACCGGCAGGGACGTTGCCCCAATCTGCTTTCTCGGCCGCAAGTTTCAGGACACCGGCCTTGCGCTGTTGGTCGGGATTGCCCGCATCCGCCAGATGGGCGAGACGGAACTCAACCGGGTCACGGCCCGCGGCGGTGGCGGCCAAATCCATCATTGTTTCCATTGTATAGGCAGTGTGGGTATGTCCTACCGACCGCCACCATAGGACCGATGTGGCCTTGGGTGTGTCGGTCAGTCCAAGCGCCATCCCCGGAATATCATAGGGGCTGTCTGCGATGCCCTCGATCGAGCTGTGGTCGACGCCGTCATGCACTGCAACCGCTTCGAACGGGGTGCCCTTCATGATCGATTGCCCTGCGACCTGATGCTGCCATCCGACGATATTCCCCTCCGCATTCAACCCGACACGAACTTTGTGGCCGAAGGCCGGGCGGTAATACCCGCTGCGAATGTCGTCTTCCCGCGTCCAGACCAGTTTGACCGGGCGCGAGCGGTCAGTGACAACAAAGGCCAACGCGGCCTCAACCTGATAGTCCGCATCCGGTGTTGCGCGACGCCCGAAAGACCCGCCGGCCAGCATCGTTCTGATGTGGATTTTCTCGGGTGGCAGCTGAAAGATTTGCTGATACGCCATGTGCGGGCCGGTTGGCATCTGAGCGCCATCATGCAGAACGATGTCACCCTCTGCTGTCTGTTCGATTGTGCAGTTCAGTGGCTCCATCGGAGCATGGGCGAGAAGCGGGTAGTAAAAAGTTTTTTCTACGACCGTATCCGCTGCGTCGATCGCCGCCGAAACCGTGGCAACATCTGCCTTGTTCACGTTATAGGCGGGCTCGGCCTTCAGCGCGTCCATGATCTCGGCCTTGATCTGATCCGAGTGGCGGGTTTCAGCGCCGGACATGTCCCATTCGACCTCAAGCGCGTCACGCGCCTGAATCGCGGCCCAGGTGTTTTCGGCATAGACCGCAACGCCTGCCTGATTGGGCAGTGTGGTGGCGCTGATATAGCCTTTGACCTCTTTCGAGGCGCTGTCGTCAAAGCTGATGACAACACCACCGCGCGACTCCGGACGTTTGATCATCGCAACCATCTGGTTGGGCAGGTGGACATCCATGGCGTACATCGCTTGTCCGTTGCCCTTGATGGTCGAATCCGTGCGACGCACGGCCTCGTTTCCGATCAGGCGGAATTCCGAGGGGTCTTTCAGGCGCGGCTCGGTCGGCGCCTCAATCTGCGAAGCGGCCGCCACAAAATCGGCAATCGGGGCGGATTGATCACCTGCTTTGACGATACCCTCCTCAATGGTGATGCCTGATGCATCCACACCCCAGCTTTGGGCGGCGGCATTGATCAGCATCTCGCGGGCGGCAGCGCCAGCCTGACGGTATTGCAGCCAGGAATTCGCCATCGCGGTCGAGCCGCCGGTGCCCTGGAAGGGGCCGAACAGCAGGTTGTTATAGACTTGGGGGTTCGACGGCGCGAATTCGTATTTAATTTGGTCCATAGTGATGCCGATTTCCTCGGCGATAAGCGTCGGAAGGCCGGTCGCGGGGCCCTGACCCTTTTCGAAGTGTTTGACGATGGCGGTCACAGTGCCGTCTGCGTCAATCTTCACAAATGGGTTGAGCTGCGTCGTCTCGGACGAGGCCGCAGCCAGAACGCCATCGGGGCGGGCGCCAATCAGCAAGACGGCACCGGTAGCAGCAGCGCCTTTCAGAAAACCACGGCGAGAGGTGTTGATGGTCATGGATCAGGCCTCCAGAATTTCGGATGCGCGCTGGATACCGGCGCGGATGCGTTGATAGGTGGCACAGCGACAGGCGTTGCCGGACATGTAGTCGTCGATTTCTTCAACGCTGGGCTTTGGGTTTTCGGACAGCAATCCGACCGCCGACATCACCTGACCGGATTGGCAGTAACCGCATTGAACCACGTCCAATTCGACCCAGGCCTGCTGTACCGCGGCGCCAATATCGTTGTTTCCGACAGCTTCGATCGTGGTGATTTCGGCGTCTTCGACATCCTCAATATACGTCTGGCACGAGCGCACCGGCTCTCCGTCCAGATGCACGGTGCAGGCCCCACAGGACGCGACACCGCAGCCGAACTTGGTTCCTGTCATCTTCAGTTCGTCCCGGATTACCCACAGCAGGGGCGTGCCGGGCTCGGCCTCAACCGTGTGGGTCTGGCCGTTCAGTTTCAATGTCAAAGCCATTGGGGGGATCTCCTGTTGGGCTGGCTACCTGAATCGGTAAACTGGCGGGTTTACCTTAGGCAGGGGGCAGGGCGTTGTAAACCCGAGAGTTTACCTAGCGTTTGACCGGTTCATGTCAAAGGGTCTATAGCTTTGGAGCATGAATGACCTCAGCGCACCGAAAGCATCAAAGCATGCCCAGATCATCGAGGCTGCCGTAGCTGAATTCCAGGAAAAGGGGTTCTCGGCGGCCAGTATGGATCGCATCTCGGCACGGGCCGAAGTCTCCAAGCGCACACTGTACAAGTATTTCGAAAGTAAGGAAAACCTGTTCCGCTCGATCGTGGTTGAGCTGTCGAACCGCTTCTCTGAGGTTCAGGATATCAGATATGAAAAGGGCAGAGATATCCGCGCGCAACTGACAGATTTGGCTTGGGCCGAGGGTCGCATTCTGATGTCACCCGAGGTGATGGCGATGTCGCGTATGGTGATCAGCGAAACCTTGCGCAATCCCGACCTTGCGGTCGCCGCGCAGGGCAAATTGGACAAAACTGCCATCTTCTCGGCCATGCTTAAAGATGCGGCAGAGGATGGTCAGCTAAGCATCGATAACCCCGACATCGCGGGTCGTGAATTCATCGGATTGATCAAGAGCAGGGCATTCTGGCCCATGGTTTTTTGCGGGACCGTACTTAGTCAGGACGAAATGTCTGATACCATTCATCGCAGCGTCGAAATGATGATTTGCCGGTACGGTGTCGACAATCGGTAACGCGGTTGGCAGACACAAGGACGGCCTCTTTCGAATATGCTAAACCCCGGGCTGCCCGATTCGATGGGCAGGAATTTGCGGTTTCGATCCGTCTGATTGGAAACCGGGTGCGACGAGGACTCAGCATTGAATGACAAGGTAAGACAAGCCGCACGCCTGAGCGTCGCCCCTATGATGGATTGGACGGACAGGCATTGTCGCTATCTGCATCGGTTGCTGAGCACCGAGGCGCTGCTGTACACTGAAATGGTAACAGCGCCTGCGTTAGTTCGGGGTGGTGCGCTGCATTTGCTGGACCACAACCCGCAGGAGCATCCCGTGGCCCTGCAACTGGGCGGGTCGGACCCTCAGGAATTGGCACAAGCGGCCCGGTTGGGGGCGGATGCTGGTTATGATGAGATCAATCTGAATTGTGGCTGCCCGTCTGATCGAGTGCAATCTGGCACTTTTGGTGCGGTGCTGATGAAATCCCCTGACCGCGTTGCGGATTGTGTTGCCGCAATGCGCGAAGCCGTGGACGTAGATGTCACGGTCAAATGCCGCATTGGAGTCGACGACCAACAGCCCGAAGACATTTTGCCTGAGTTTCTGAGCCAGATCAGGCAAGCGGGATGCACACGGGTCACGATCCACGCGCGCAAAGCCTGGCTGCAAGGGCTCAGCCCCAAAGAAAACCGGGATATTCCACCCCTGGATTATGATCTCGTGCATCGGATGAAGGCGGAATTCCCGGATATGCACATCTCGATAAATGGTGGCATTGCTGATCTGGAACAGGCGCGCGGGCATCTGGACGCAGGGTTGGATGGTGTAATGATCGGGCGGGCTGCGTATCATCAGCCGTCAGACGTTCTGTCCAAAGCGGATCCTGTGATCTTTGGGGTTGGTCAGGCCACGGACCCGTTTGCTGTTGTCCGGGAAATGGTGCCTTATATCGAATGCCATCTTGCTGGCGGGGGGCGCTTGCACCAGATTACGCGACATATGCTAGGCCTGTTCGCAGGACGGCCGGGTGCGCGGGCTTGGCGACGGACCCTGTCTGAAGGTGCGGTGCATGACGGGGCGGGCCCCGAGGTTATGTTGCAGGCACTGGATCATGTCGCGCCTCTGACCGAGGCCTGAATGGTGGCAATACGGCAAAAGGTCGGTTGGGGGGAATGATGCCCGAAGTAATGTTGCTTGCTCAGATGCTGGTTCTTCTGCTGGTGATCGGAGCGCTGGCAGGCGTTTTGGCGGGTCTGTTGGGTGTCGGCGGAGGCATCGTGCTGGTCCCTGCTTTTTTCTATGCGTTTCAGACCCTTGGGTATGGCGGCCCGCAGTTGATGCAGCTGTGCCTTGCCACCTCACTGGCAACGATTATCGTAACCTCACTGCGGTCGGTTCTGGCACATAACAAAAAGGGTGCCGTTGATTGGGATATCCTGCGCAGTTGGGGTCCGGGCATCGCCATCGGTGCGGTGTTGGGCGTGATGGTGGCATCCGCTCTTCGGACCGAGGCATTGCAAGCCCTGTTCGGTGTATTGGGTATGGTGATTGGCGCCTATCTTGGTCTGGGTAAATCCGAATGGCGGCTTGGAGACGCCATGCCCAAGGGCCTGATACGCGCTCTCCTGTCGCCCTCGGTCGGCTTCCTATCAGTTCTGATGGGTATCGGCGGCGGCAGCTTTGGCGTGCCGTTAATGAGCTTGTTCAACACGCCAATTCACCGGGCTGTGGCCACGGCTGCCGGGTTTGGCGTGATCATCGCTGTGCCCTCGGTCATGGGGTTCCTGTTTCTCGAAATTGCCCCTGAACACCGCCCGCCCTTTACCATCGGCGCCGTCAATCTGATTGCCTTTGGGATTGTGGTCGCCATGACCATGATCACTGCGCCTTGGGGCGTAAAGTTGGCCCATGCGATGGATCCAAAGCCGCTCAAGCGGATATTCGCGGTCTTCCTGACTCTGGTCGCCCTGAATATGTTACGCAAGGCGTTGGGTTTTTGAGTTCTTTCGAGGAAAAGGGTTGGGTGAAATTTCCCCACGACCGGGCTATTCTGGACTGGGTATCTTATGCGCTGCCCGCAGCACGCGCTGCTGCGGCGGATCCGGAATTCGCGCATTGGCTGGACTGTGAAGGGACCTGGTTCATTGGGGTCGACGCGCTGAACAACGACACCGAGGGCAGGGTCCAGGGTTCCCCGGTTCTGACCGGGGCCGTCATGGATTTCATAGTGTCGCGTTATGGGTCGTTGCCATTGCACAAAGCCCAGGTCTCGGTCATTTTCCCCGGCTACCCGTTGCCCCGGCGCGGAGAGGGCGAGGCTGCTGCCCAGTATCGAGCAAAGCGGGATGCGGCCCATGTGGATGGTTTACGCCCGTCCGGCCCGGACAGGCGCCGAAGGGTCGAGGAACCGCATGCGTGGATACTGGGCATTCCATTGACTGATGCCAGCGAGAATGCGTCCCCGATGGTTCTTTGGGAAGGTAGCCACAAGATCATGCAGGCTGCATTTGCGGATGCACTTGAAGACAAGCGCCCGGAAACTCTGGATCAGGTGGACATAACAGATGTTTATCAGGCTGCCCGTCGTGAGGTCTTTGATACTTGCCGTCGCATCGTACTGCCCGCACGTCCGGGCGAGGCCTATCTGCTGCACCGCCACTGCCTGCACGGGGTAGCGCCATGGGGCAGCGGGGCTGAGGCTGGGTCGGATGGCCGGATGATCGCCTATTTTCGGCCTGAATGCGCTGGCGGTGTGGCCGAATGGATCAAATCCTCCTAACGTTCTGTCATTATACAGATTTGGAGGATTTTTTGATGATTGCTGTCCACAAAAACTCTGACGGAGCATTGATTGAAATCGAGCTTTCCGGCGAAGTGACAGGTACGGACTATTCCACAACATTGATCCCGGCGATTGAGGCCGCACTGGCCGAACACGACACGGTGCGGTTGTTGGCGATCGTGCAGCCAGAGTTCAAAGGGTACGATCTGAATGCGGTTTGGTCGGATACAAAATTGGGCCTCAGCCACTGGCGCGGCTTTGACCGAATTGGAGTGGTGGCGGATCAGGGTTGGGTTCAGACCAGTATCCGGCTTGCGGCTCCGCTTTTCCCTTGCCCTGTGCAGGTATTCGATCACGCGAATATTGAAGAAGCGCGCCGATGGTTGCGCGAATCTCTGGGCTCTATTCACGTTATTGATCTGGGCGGCCCCTGCGTGCAGGTCAGCCTGATGGGAAAACTCGACCCTGACGAATTCAAAAAGGCCGAAACCGATCTGGACTACATTTTGCGGGAGAAACAGGGGTTTCGCCTGCTGATTGATCTGTCCAAGTTTGACGGATGGCAAGGCCTTACGGCGCTTGCCTCGCATTTTCGGCTGGCCCGGGGGCATATTGGTAATCTGGATCGGGCAGCGGTTGTTGGCGACAAAGCCTGGCAACATCTGGCCCAACGGGTGGCCAGCCACATCCTTGGCACACGCACTCAGTTCTTTCCCGCCGAGGAAATTCAGAACGCCAAAACATGGCTTGCGTCTGGGTAGAAACGCAGCGGCTTGAGCCTGCTGTGACATTTACGTCAGGGCACAGAAATATCAGCGAGGATTTTTCTTGATCGATTGGTCAAAAAAGACGTACACAGATCGAACTCCTCTGCCGAGCCACTGCAGAGGATCGATTGTTGAAACGCGCCGCTGTGGGTTGCCACTCACTCACCAGCTGTCAACGAACTTGACCCCCTCGTAGTTCAGACCAGCCCGCAGCGGTGCAGATTCAGCAATCACATCCTTTTGTGGAAATCTCAGGCCTTGTTGAGCCGCCCCGCCCGGCCGCCGCGCCGTTTGGCAAGCAGCGGTTTGCGAGACGGTAGGTCTGCCATGATATCGGCGCGCTCAGAGCTGTCCATTTTCGACCAGCGAGAGATTTCGTCGATCGTGCGGTAGCAACCGGTACAAATACGTTCGGTCGGGTGCACAACGCAGATCTGGATGCACGGGCTTTCGACCTCGTTCCTTTTCCAAACCATGTTCGACATCAGCGTTTTCCGATCCTTAAAGAAAGCGCATTCTGTCCAGCGCGCCTTGCAGAATATAGCCTGCCGCGACGTGGTCGATAACCTGTCCGCGACGCTTTCGTGTCGTATCCGCCTCAAGCAGTGCCTTTTCTGCCGCAACCGTGCTGAGCCGTTCGTCCCAGAACCCGATCGGAACTTCGGTCAAACGGGACAGGTTTCGGGCAAAGGCACGGGTGGACTGGCAGCGCGGCCCTTCGCTGCCATCCATGTTTTTCGGCAGACCCAGTAGGATGCCCCCGATCTCACGGTCGGCGATGATTTCCAGCAGACGGGCAGAATCCAGAGTGAATTTCTTGCGCCTTACGGTCTCCAGCGGGCTTGCAACACCGCGCATCCGGTCCGAGACTGCAACCCCGATAGTCTTTTCTCCCAGATCGAGACCGATCAACGCGCTCATAGGCGCAAGCGCGCCTGCAAATTCCTCAAAAATGTCATGGATCATTGGGTCACCCCAGCCTGAGCTGCTGCCGCACCAAGGATATCCAGTGCGTTGTCATTGTCCGAGAATACGGATTGGGCTTCGGCGTAGATCGCGGTGGCCCGGTCGATGTCGCCAACCACCCCAAGGGCACCGATCAGTCGGGCCCATTCTTCGGGGGAGCCGCCTTCGGTTGCAAGCCTGTCTGACAGTTGCTCGACCATGCCAAGGATCATCTCTTGTCGCTCTTGTGCGGTCAGAGATGCAGCGGCCTCGATGTCATCCTCACCGGGGCCTGGGTTCCCTGCTGGTATAGGGGCGGCATTGAACACACCCGCACGAAAGGCCAGATCGTCCATCTGTGCGCGAATGGCCGTTGCCCAGGGGGCATTTGTCGGCGCGCTTCCAAGTGCATCCACCCAGATCCTGTAACCGATATCAGGTCGTCCGACCTGTACCATCATCTGTCCCAGGTAATACAAGGCCGGACCATGGCGTGGATCACGCTGCAATGACTGTTTCAATGCGTCTTCAGCTTCGGGCGAGATATATCCGTTGGTAGCAAGGATCATCATCTCGGCAAGATGCGAATAGACATCTGCGGGTGCAGTATTCCCGGACAGTTCGATCACACGTTGCTGCGCTTTGTAGGCGGCATGGAAGTTACCTGCGTTCGCCTCGTGCTGGGCAAGAAGGATATGTCCTTGTAGGTCATCAGGACGACCGGAAACGGTTTCGCGTAGTTGCCCGAGAAGAGAGGCATAGCTTTCGTCAAGCTGTGGCAGTGGTGCGGGTGGCGTGGCGGCTTCTGCCTCGGCCTGACTGGGGCGCTCTGTGCGCAGAGCATCGGCCATTTCTAGCCGCAATGACAGGGGCTGATCGGGGAGCCCGGCTGCACCAAGCTTCAGATACATCCAGGATCCTCCGCCAACCAGGATGGCCGCGACAAATATGGATGCCGCAACCGAGATCCATTTGGACGGCCCTTGCGGTTCAGACAAAGATTGCATCTGCGCATCAGCCGCAAGAATGCGGCGTGAAATTTCCGTGCGAACTCGCTCGGCATCTGCGTCAGCGATGACACCACGGGCCAAGTCTCGATCTACGCTGGCCAACTGTTCACGATAGACCTGCAAGTCATACGCAGTGGATGGTTCGCGCGTATCTCGCCTACGCAGTATCGAAATCCCAAGAAAAACCGCTATCAGGACGGCGGTGGCTATGATGAGGGCCCAGAAGGTCATGATAACTCCAAGATGGCTGTCCTGACTTAGACCTGTGGCGGGGCGGAAAAAAGGGACAAATGGCCGCGAGGGGGCTTCATGTCGCAATAATAAGGGCGATGTCGCAATAGTGCGATATTATGGCGTTGCACGGCAGGGGCCAAAGGCGGTTACACGGCATACCTGCGCCAATCACCGAACCGGATGGATTCGCTTATGAAACACTATTCAGCCTTTGCTGTGGCGCGCGAAGCGCTGCGCTATCATACCGGATGGGAACGCGCCTGGCGTTCGCCCGAGCCCAAGAAACGCTATGACGCCATTATTGTGGGGGCGGGTGGCCATGGTCTGGCAACCGCCTATTACCTGGGTAAGAACTATGGCATCCAGAATGTCGCTGTGATCGAAAAAGGCTGGCTGGGCGGTGGTAATACCGGTCGGAACACAACCATCATCCGCTCGAACTATCTGCAGGATCCGTCTGCCGCGATCTATGAAAAGGCGCGCAGCCTTTATGAGGATTTGAGTCAGGACCTGAACTATAACGTCATGTTCAGCCCGCGCGGCGTGATGATGCTGGCGCAGACCCAGCATGAAATCCGCGGCTATCAGCGCACGGCTCATGCGAATGCGCTGCAGGGTGTAAAGACTGAATGGATCACACCTGAACGGGTCAAGGAACTGGTACCAATCATCAATCTCGAAGGCCCGCGCTATCCGGTTCTGGGTGCGCTGTGGCAGGAACGCGGTGGCACCGCCCGTCACGATGCCGTGGCTTGGGGCTATGCGCGCGCTTGTTCCGCCATGGGCATGGATATAATCCAGCAATGCGAAGTGACCGGGGTTCGGTCACAGGATGGTCGTGTTGTCGGTGTCGACACCACCAAGGGTGCGATCGACTGTGACAAGCTGGGAATCGTGGTTGCGGGCCATTCCGGTCAACTGGCCGAAATGGCGGGCTTCCGTCTGCCGCTTGAGGCGATTGCTCTGCAGGCGCTGGTGTCTGAGCCGATCAAACCCTGCATGGACGTGGTCGTGATGGCCAACACGGTGCATGGCTACATGTCGCAATCCGACAAGGGAGAGATGGTGATCGGTGGCGGCACCGACGGGTTCAACAACTACACCCAACGCGGCAGCTTCCACCATATCGAAGAAACTGTGCGCGCGCTGGTCGAGACCTTCCCGATGATCTCACGCCTAAAAATGCTGCGGCAATGGGGCGGGATCGTGGACATGACCGGTGACCGGTCTCCGATCCTGTCGAAAACACCGCTTGGGAACTGTTTCATCAACGGTGGCTGGGGCACCGGTGGCTTCAAGGCCATTCCGGGGTCCGGCTGGGGCATGGCACAGCTGATGGCCACGGGCCATTCACCGCTGACCGAGGCGTTCTCGTTGGATCGTTTCAAAGAAGGCCGCTTCATCGACGAAAGCGTCGCGGCCGGGGTGGCGCACTGATGCAGATTTTCCGGCGAAAAATCTCGCGCGCCCGTTACTCAGATTTCGCATGCAGCATGGTCTCGCCTGCTGCCGAGAGGATGAACATATGCTGATCCTGAATTGCCCCTATTGCGGCGTCGATGCCGAAGAAACCGAATTGGCCGCCGGTGGCGAGGCGCATCTGAAGCGTTTCGGTCCGGGCTCGTCGGATGGTGACTTCCACGATTACCTGTTCATGCGTGAAAACCCTAAAGGCGTTCATTTCGAACGCTGGCGCCATGCGAATGGATGCGGCAAGTGGTTCCACGCGGCGCGCTGCACGCAAACGCTCGAAGTTTTCGGCACCTACTCTGCCCAGGTGTTTGAGCCGCCCAAAGAAATTCGCGAGGCGATCACCGCCAAGCGCCCTGGCTGGACGTGGAGAGAATACAAATGATCCGCGCCACCACCCGTAATTCCGCCTGCGAAAGGTCCGCATCATGAGCACCCGTCTCGCAAATCAAGGCCGGCTGATTGACCGGTCGAAACAGGTCACATTCTCCTTCAACGGCACTTCGATGCAGGGCTACGAAGGCGACACGCTTGCCTCTGCCTTGCTGGCTAATGATCAGATGATGATGGGCCGGTCGTTCAAGTATCACCGCCCGCGTGGTGTTGTCGCCAGTGGTGCGGAAGAACCCAACGCTCTGGTCGGTCTGGGGCAGGGCAATCGGTTCGAGCCGAACCAGCGCGCCACCACGACCGAGCTGTTCAACGGTCTGACCTCGATTTCTCAGAACCACTGGCCGAACCTGGAATTTGATATCGGTGCGATCAATACGCACCTGTCGCGGTTCCTGCCGGCTGGCTTCTATTACAAGATGTTCATTCATCCCAAGCCGTTCTGGAAACACGTCTACGAGCCGTTCATCCGCCAATCTGCCGGTCTGGGCAAAGCCCCCGACAAGGACAGCCGTGATGCGGATACCTATGAGCATTTCTACAACTTCGTCGATGTGTTGGTGATCGGTGGCGGTGTGGCCGGTTTACAGGCTGCCAAAGTGGCTGCTCAGACCGGTGCAAAGGTCATGTTGATTGAGCAGACCGCGCATTGGGGTGGCCGTGCCCCAGTTGATGGCGGCACAATCAATGATGAGCCTGTGGATAAGTTCGTGGAACAAACTGTTTCCGAACTAGAAACAATGAACAACGTCATCTTGCGCAATCGCTGCATGGGTGCAGGGGTCTATGACCATGGCTATGTGCTGGGCTATGAACGCCTGACGGACCATAAGCCTGGCGCACAAGGCCCGCGCCATCGCCTGTGGCGTATTAGGGCGAAACAGGTCGTGACTGCTACCGGAGCGATTGAGCGTCCGTTGTCTTTTGCGGGTAATGATGTGCCGGGTGTCATGCTGGCCTCGGCCATGCGGGACTATGTCGTGAACTGGGGTGTGACACCCGGTGAAAAGGTGATTGTGGCCACCAATAATGACGACGCCTACCGGACTGCGATAACCTTGAAACAGGCCGGTGTGGATATCTTGCGTGTGGTTGACGCAAGGGCTACCTCGGGCCCTCTGGCTGAAGAGGCGCGCCAACTGGGTATCCGCGTCGATGTGGGCAAGGCTATTGCCAAAGTCAAAGGCGGCAAACGCGTCAAGAAAGTTGCCATTTGCAATCAGGACGGCATCGGTGGCGCCCGTGAAGAGGTCGAATGCGACGCTGTTGCGATGTCAGGCGGCTGGTCTCCGGTCGTGCATATGTGGTCGCATTGCGGCGGCAAGCTGATCTGGGACGATGCCAATGCGCATTTCCGGCCGGATCCTGCACGACCCCCGCTTGGGGCCGATGGCGAAGGGTTCGTCGTAGCCGCCGGGGCATCGAATGGCCCGATGGCGCTGGGCGATGTGCTGGCCGATGCCGATGCAGCTGGTAAGGCCGCAGCCAAAGCGGCTGGATTCAAAACCAAACGCACCAAAGCGCCTGTCGGGGAAACTACGTCCGAGGCACCTATGGCTGCGGTCTGGTTGATGCCTGCGAACGCGGATATTCAACTGCGGATGAAGTCCTGGCTGGACTTCCAAAACGACGTCAAAGTTTCGGACGTGCAACTTGCCGCGCGTGAGGGGTATGAGAGCGTTGAACATACCAAGCGTTACACCACTCTGGGCATGGCAACGGATCAGGGTAAACTGAGTAACATCAACGGATTGGCGATCCTAGCCGATGCGTTGGACTCCGAAATCCCGAAGGTTGGAACAACAACGTTCCGCCCGCCTTACACCCCAATTTCAATGGCATCTATCGGCGGTGAGGCACGTGGTGAGGTGTTCCAGCCAATCCGCCGGACTCCGATGCATAACTGGCACGACAAGAACGGCGCCGATTGGGAGCCGGTCGGCCATTGGCGCCGGACCTATGCCTATGTTCGCCCGGGTGAAACCGTGCATGACGCCGTGAACCGTGAGGTGAAAAACACCCGCGAGAACCTCGGCTTGCTGGACGCCTCGACCCTGGGTAAGTTGATCGTCAAAGGGCCGGACGCAGGCAAGTTCCTGGACATGATGTACACCAACATGATGTCTACGCTGAAGATCGGCAAATGCCGCTATGGCCTGATGTGTTCCGAAAATGGCTTTCTGATCGACGACGGTGTTGTTGCTAGGATCGACGAAGACACATGGTTGTGCCACACCACCACCGGCGGGGCCGAACGTATCCACGGTCACATGGAAGAATGGCTGCAAACCGAATGGTGGGACTGGAAAGTCTATGTTGCCAACGTGACCGAGCAATATGCGCAGGTCGCCGTTGTTGGCCCCAACGCCCGCAAGGTGCTTGAAAAGCTCGGCGGCATGGATGTGTCGAAGGAGGCGCTGCCCTTCATGGAGTGGCGCGATGGCAAGATCGGCGACTTTGATTGCCGGGCCTATCGCATCTCGTTCTCGGGTGAGCTGTCGTACGAGATCGCCGTCCCTGCATCCCAAGGGCAGGCCTTCTGGGATGCGCTGACAGAGGCAGGCAAGGAATTCGGCGTGATGCCCTATGGCACCGAATGTCTGCACATCCTTCGGGCCGAGAAAGGCTTTATCATGATCGGCGACGAAACCGATGGAACCGTGATCCCGCAGGATCTGGGGCTGCATTGGGCGCTGTCGAAAAAGAAAGAGGATTACCTCGGCAAGCGCGCTCATTTGCGCAGCCATATGGCCGATCCCGAGCGTTGGAAACTGGTGGGTCTTGAGACTGTGGATGGTTCTGTCATCCCGGATGGGGCTTACGCAGTGGGCGAGGGCGTCAACGCCAACGGTCAGCGCAACATGATCGGTCGTGTGACCTCAACCTATTATTCAGCCAACCTGGGCAAAGGTATCGCCATGGGCTTGATCAAGCATGGTCCTGACCGCATGGGCGAGATTGTCGAGTTCCCGGGCACCGATGGCAAATCCTACAAAGCAAAGATCGTGGATCCGATCTTCTTCGACAAGGACGGGGAGAAGCAGAATGTCTGAACCCATCAGCGCACTGAACCACGCCAGCTATGAGGGCATCGCCAAGGTTGAAGAATGCGGCCTGCAGGGCATGATCACCCTGCGCGGCGACCTGTCCGACAAGGTTCTGGCCAAGGCCGTCAAAGACGCCACCGGTCAGAAAGTACCCGGCCAGCGCGAGGCATTTGTCGACGGAGACTGCGGTGTTTGCTGGATGTCCACCGACGAATTGCTTGTGCTTGTCCCATATGCCGAGGTCGAGGCCAAACTGGCCGCGATGACCAACGCGCTGAGCGGTGTGCATGCCCTGGCGGTCAACGTCTCGGATGCCCGCGCGGTGTTCAGCATCTCGGGCGCGAACGCTCGCGAAGTTCTGGGCAAACTGGCCCCGGTAGATCTGTCGGCTGACGCCTTCCAACCCGGCCAAATCCGCCGTTCGCGCTTGGCGCAGGTTGCCGGTGCGTTCTGGCTGGATGACGCCGAAACTCTCCGCGTCGTCTGCTTCCGGTCAACCGCAGACTACGTGTTCAAACTGTTGAAGGTCGCAGCGCAGCCGGGCAGTGAGGTCGGGGTTTATTAGGTTCCGAAGCTAGGAAAAAAAGCCCCGGATTTTCCGGGGCTTTTGCGGTTTAACCGAAGCTTAACCATCGATCACTTTGCATTTGCCTTGCCCTGAAGGCTTGTTGACAAAGTTGGCATTCACCCAGTTGCCTCTCAGTTTCACGGTGTTGTCAGAAGGGTCAATGCGGGCCGTGTAATTTACCCGGACTTTTTGGCCGCCAAACTCTGTCAACTCAACGCGCCAATCCAGCTTGTAACGCTTCTTTCTATCAATTTTCAGCTTAGCGGACTGCATTTCGTTGTGCCCGCTGGCTGTTTGCGCACTAACGCCGTCCTTATCAATAACAAAGATATAGCGGGGCGCGACCCACCCGGTTCCGTCGCGGTCGCGAACGGCACAATCGTAAGTAATTGTTTCAGCCGCCGCTGCCTGTGCAAAAACGGTAAAAATGGATGCTAAGAAAAGATATTTCATGGTTCCTCGTTTACTCGGTCTATCCAGAAGGGAAGACACCAAACAACGCGAGAGTTTCAAGCGCATATGCAACTAATGCACGAAAAAAATACTGCACCTTCTATTCGTGCAACACAACGGCGCGATACCGCTTCAACTCTTGAGGTTGCAGCAATTCTTCGACCTTTAGCGGGTGCTCGTTTTCGTCTTGAATTTCGGTGTAGAATGAAAGGCTTTCAAGGAGTTGAGATGTCCGTGTAAGCCGGTCTTCCTCGGCCAGAAGGGGCGAGTGGAGCGAAAGATAGAGGGCCGGGCGATGCTTTTTCAGAAAGGGCAGAAGGCTCGGCAGAACCGCAAATTCTGCCCCTTCGATATCCATCTTGACCAAGGAGACACGGGACAGGTCATTTACGGCCTCGAACTGATCCCACTCGATGGTCAATGCATCTGTCCCATGCACCCCGTCATGCAACAGTGAACTGGTGGAATCCCCGGGTTCACCGCGAACGGATGCCATACGGGCCACGCCGAATTGATCCGACAATGCGACGCCAAATGCCGAAACATTGCGAATGTCGTTCAGGTCCAGATTCCACGCCAGATGCCGAAACGCGGTAGGGTCCGGTTCGAAACACCAGACGTGGCGGGCTTTGCGGGCACCGTACAGCACCGTTGGGCCGATCCATGCCCCGATGTCCAGATAGTCGCTGTCCGGCGTTAGATATCTATCCAGCACGGCAAAAGTCTCGGGCTCCCACGCGCCGGCCGAGGCCTTGCGCCAGAACTTCGAGTGGTAGGGATCCAGCCGGAAAGGCTCGCCATTCAGGCTGCCCGCATAGTATCCGCGGGCGCGGTAAAACATCTTGCGCGCCTGAGTTAGCATCGCGGACCTCCGGGTTTTATGATCTCTGCCCTTGACCTGCGGCACTTGCCAAAGCATTTAACCTTTGGAAACCGCAACATTCATTTTCAACAGGGGGCCGAGATGGCTTTTGAACTTCCTGATCTTCCTTATGCACACGACGCGCTGGCAGCCAAGGGCATGTCCGCCGAAACATTGGAATTTCACCACGACCTGCACCACAAGGCCTATGTCGACAACGGCAACAAGCTGATCGCCGGTACCGAGTGGGACGGCAAGTCGCTGGAAGAAATCATCACCGGCACCTACGACGCAAATGCCGTCGCGCAAAACGGCATCTTCAACAACATCAGTCAGCTTTGGAACCACAACCAGTTCTGGGAGATGATGGGCCCCGGCGACAACGCCATGCCTGGCGAGCTGGAAAAGGCGCTGGTCGAATGCTTTGGCTCGGTTGACGAGTTCAAGTCGCAGTTCAGCGCAGCTGGTGCCGGTCAGTTTGGTTCGGGCTGGGCGTGGCTGGTCAAGAATGCGGACGGTTCGTTGGCAGTGACCAAGACCGAAAACGGCGTGAACCCGCTGTGCTTTGGTCAGACTGCTCTGTTGGGTTGCGACGTGTGGGAGCATTCCTATTACATCGACTTCCGCAACAAGCGTCCGGTGTACCTGTCGAACTTCCTCGACAATCTGGTGAACTGGGAAAACGTCGCTTCGCGGATGTGATCCAGTGACCCGTAGAGGGTTCATAAAGGGCCTGCTGGCAGTGATGCTGGCAGGCCTTTTTGCTGCCACGTATGGTTTCTTCATCGAACCCGCGCTGCGCCTGCGTGTTCGTAAGTGGCGGATCCGGCGCGCGGACTGGACCGCACCGCCGCTGCGGATCGCGGTTCTTGCTGATCTGCATGTGGGTGAGCCCTATGTGGGGCTGAAAAGAATCCAGCAGATCGTCCGGCGCACCAATGCCTTGTCTCCCGATCTTATCCTGTTGTTGGGTGACTACGCCGCCGGGCATAGGATAAATCTAAAACCTGTGAAAATTGCCGATCTGGCGCCAGTGTTGTCCGGATTGCAGGCAAAGCATGGTGTCTATGCGGTTCTGGGAAATCACGATTGGTGGGATGACCGGTCAGCCCAAAAGCGCAGGGGCGGGCCGAATCTGTACGGCGATGCGCTGAGGCGGAATGGTATCCGGGTGCTTTCAAACGAGGCCTTCAAACTGGATGGTGCCGGGATTTGGCTTGCAGGCCTCGAAGATCAGTTGGCGATTTATACGGGCAATGGTCGATACCAAGGGCTGGATGACCTGCCTACGACGCTTAGGCAGATCACGGATGATGCCCCGGTGGTGATGATGGCGCATGAACCGGATATCTTCCCCAAAATTCCTGATCGCGTGGCCCTGACCCTGTCAGGTCATACTCATGGAGGGCAGGTACGGCTGTTTGGCTGGTCGCCGGTGGTGCCCTCGAAATTCGGCAATCGCTATGCCTATGGTCACGTGCGCGAAGGCAATCGTGATCTGGTCGTGTCCGGGGGTATCGGATGTTCGATCCTGCCCGTGCGTTTTGGTGTAACGCCCGAAATTACGGTCATCGAACTGTCCTCCTAACCGGTGAAAACTCGCCTATAACCGCAGTTTCGCGGTCCGGCCGGATTGTAAGACGGCGCGCAGTGCTTACTTTAAGTGTGGCGGAGGAGAGAGCCGCAAATCACTTTAAAAAAATTCCAGGCGGCGCGGCGAAAAACAAAGCTGCGTAAACGGTTAGCCGTGCCTGAAACCCGAGGGATGGTCTCAGAAAAACCAAAACAGGAGATCACAATGGTCGCACTATCGCAGGGAACATGGATTGTCATTGCCGACGGGGAAAAGGCGCTGTTCATGGAGAATATCACGGATGCCGAAGACCCCAATCTGGTGGTTGTCTCGGTCGAAGAAAGCGACGGCTCAGGCGTCAGGCCTTCGGATCGGGCAGGGCGACGCTCTGACAACGGGCCCAATCAGAAATCAGCCGTTGAGGAACCCAAGTGGAAATCGCAGGCCAAGTCTCTGTTCGTGCAGGATGTGGCAAATCTGTTGAATCGCAAAGGCCTGAAGGGGGCATATAAGCGCCTGGTACTGGTCGCCAGCCCTCATGTTCTGGGGCTTCTGCGCCGCCGCCTGCACAGCGAAGTCCTAAGGAAAGTGGTGGCCGAGGTTGATAAGACCCTGACCAACCACCCGCTGAACAAAGTGGAACAGGTTCTGATCAGCCGTCTAAAACCCGCCACCTAGGTCTGCGGCAATCTGCGGGCGGGTCACACCGCCCGACTAGCCCTTATGCGGGACCAACATCGCTCTCAGGGTCGACATCGCCGTTTCCGGGCTGTCGACCCACGCTATGAAATCGGCCAGAGATGTGTCCGCAAATCCCTGGCCGATGACCTGCTGCACAAGATCATGGAGGGCATCCCAATATCCATCAACATTCATGACCAGAATGGGCTTGTCGTGCAGACCCAACTGTCGCCATGTCAGGGCTTCGAACAATTCGTCCAGTGAACCCGGACCACCCGGCAGGACAACCACCGCATCGGCATTCATGATCATGACCTTTTTGCGTTCGTGCATCGTTTCGGTGATCACGAACCGGGTCAAGTCTGTCTTGCCAACCTCGCGCTTTAGCAGGTGAACGGGAATCACGCCGAACGTGTCCCCTCCGGCGGCTTGGGCCGCACGCGCGACCTCGCCCATCAGACCCACATCGCCCGCGCCATAGACCAGTCGCCAGCCCTCCTGCGCCAGAAGCTGACCAAAGGAGCGGGCTGCGTCGGAATAGCTGGTTTGGGCGCCATTGCGTGACCCGCAATACACACAGACGGATTTCTGAGACATCGAGAGGCTTCTCCGGGGTTGTATCTGGGGTTTTGACCCGTGATAGCGGTATTGATAGATTGGCTCAACCGTCAGGCAGAATGCGTTGTAGATAAGGCATTTGCGCTGCGGAGTGAAAGGAAGAGTATGGATTCCAATTCGGGAAGCGAGAGCCCCAGATCTTTCACCTGGGGGGTGATCGCCGGTTTGCTGGTTCTGTTGGGCGTCGGCGGTGCATATTTTTCCGGCGCGTTTAACGGCACGTCTCTCGACCCAACAGCGCAGGAAGATGTGGCTGAGGATGCGTCTGAGAACGCGTCCGTTGCCTCGGACACAGAAGAAACCCCGCAGGCCGATGCGACGACTGATACGGATACGGCAGCAGCCGAGGCTCCGACCGAAGAGGCTGACGAGACCGCTGAATCGGCTGAGGAGGTTGCTGAACCGGCTGAGGAAGTTGCCGAAGTTACGCCTCCGGCCTTGGATCAGATCTTTGTTGAGCCTGACGGGAATGCTGTTCTGTCCGGAAATGCAGAACCCGGCGCCAAGGTGCGGGTATTGCTGGACGGTGAGGCAGTTCACAGCTTTACCGTTGATGACAGCGGGCAGTTTGCCGAATTCGTGTCGATCCCGTTTTCCACGGCCGCACGCGGTCTGACACTGGAAACCGATGGGGTCGATCAACCGGTCCGCTCTGATGACTATCTGATTGCGGCTTTGCCCGAACCCGAACCAGAGGTCGCATCGGTTGATACGGCGGAAACCACCCTCGCCGACGAATCCGCAGGCGGCGATGAAACCGAGGCGGGGCAGGTCGCTCAAACCGGCGACACATCTTCTGAAGAAACGGCAGATTCCACGCAAGGACAACAGGTTGCGATCCTGCGATCGGGGGAAGACGGGGTCGAGCTTGTCCAACCTGCGACGCCTCAGAGCACCGAACCTGATCAGGTCGCGTTGGATACGATCGGGTATTCAGACACGGGTGAGGTCGAGCTGACCGGCCGCGTGGCTGATGGTTCCGCGGTACGCGTGTACCTGGACAACCAACTGGTCGCTGATATGCAGCCCACGGATGATGGAAAATGGCGCAGCGAGATCGAAGGCATTGATCCCGGTGTGTATACGCTGCGTGTGGATGAGGTTGCCTCGGACGGCACGGTTAAAAGCCGTCTGGAAACCCCGTTCAAGCGTGAGCCTCTAGAAGTTCTGAGCGTGGCCGAAGTGGACGATGGGCCTGCACCCTCTCAGGAAACACCGGCCATCCGTTCGGTTACAGTACAAAAGGGTGATACGCTTTGGGCTATCTCTCGGGAACGATTTGGCGATGGTGTCTTGTATGTCAAACTGTTCGAGGCCAACCGAGGCGCGATCCGCGACCCGGATCTGATCTATCCGGGGCAGGTATTCACCATTCCGGAATAATCCTGTACCTCTGACCTTCCGGGGTCAGGGGCACTCTCTGACCGCAGTTCCGGTACGTGAAGAGACGAGTAGCCCCGATGAATTCCGACAATATCCCAAAATTGGACGCGCGCAGCTCTGGCTGGCGTACAATCCGGAAAGTTGCGCCTTATCTCTGGCCCGAGGATGAGCCCTGGGTTAAGCGCCGCGTTCTGATTGCTATGGGCATGTTGGTTCTGGCCAAGTTGATCGCGGTCTACACCCCGATTTTGTACAAAGGCGCGGTTGATAGCCTGGCGGGCGAGGGCGTTCCCCCCGTAGCGCTGGGTGCTGTTGGGTTGACGGTGGCATATGGTGTCGCGCGCATGATGACTGTTGGTTTGCAGCAGTTGCGGGATGCGGCCTTTGCTCCTGTCGGGCAGCGGGCATTGCGCGCACTGGCATTGGAGACTTTCCAGCATATCCACCAGTTGTCGATGCGCTATCACGTGACGCGGCGCACGGGCGGTCTGAGCCGTATTATCGAGCGCGGCGTAAAAGGGGTCGAGTTCCTCTTGCGTTTCCTGCTGTTTTCCATCGGGCCTTTGATCCTTGAACTGCTGCTTGTTGCGATCATTCTGATGTGGCTGTTTGATGTCTGGTATCTGGTGGTCGTCGCGGCAACGATCGCGCTGTATATCTGGTTCACATTTGCGGTGACCGAGTGGCGCGTGAAACTGCGCCGCGAGATGAATGATCAGGATACCGAGGCGAACCAGCGCGCCATCGACAGCCTGCTGAATTTTGAAACCGTCAAGTATTTCAATGCCGAAACGCGTGAAGCTGAACGGTATGATGTGTCAATGAAAGCCTATGCGGGGGCGGCTCTCAAGACGGCGTATTCTCTGGCGTTTCTAAATTTCGGGCAGTCCTTTCTGATCACCTGCGGATTGATCGGTGTAATGGTCTTGGCAGCCATCGGGGTGCAGGCCGGGACGCTGACCGTGGGCGATTTCGTTATGGTCAACGCCTATATGATCCAGATTACCGTACCGCTGAATTTTTTGGGTACGGTGTATCGGGAAATCCGCCAATCTCTGGTCGATATGGGCCAGATGTTTGACCTGTTGGAACAACCCGCCGAAGTGGTCGACAAGACCAATGCACCGGATCTGGATGTAACAGGGGGTGAGGTTACCTTGCATGATGTACAATTCGGATATGATGCTGAGCGGGAAATTCTCAAAGGTGTTTCCCTAACCATTCCTGCGGGCCAAACCGTAGCGATTGTGGGTGCGACGGGGTCGGGTAAATCCACCATAGGTCGGTTGCTGTTCCGGTTCTACGATGTCACCGGGGGCGCGCTGAAAATTGATGGGCAGGATGTGCGCGATGTCACGCAGACCAGCCTGCACGCGGCAATCGGAGTGGTGCCACAGGATACCGTGCTGTTTAACGATACCATTCGCTATAACATTGCCTATGGACGCGACGGGGCCACGCAGGAAGATGTCGAAGCCGCCGCCCGGGCTGCCCAGATCCACGATTTCATAGTCACGTTGCCCGAAGGCTATGACACCACAGTCGGTGAGCGCGGGCTAAAGCTGTCGGGTGGGGAAAAGCAGCGGGTCGGTATTGCCAGAACGCTGCTGAAAAACCCGCCGATCCTTTTGCTGGACGAGGCGACATCGGCGCTGGACACAGATACCGAACAAGACATCAAGGATGCTTTGGCCCATGCGGGCGAGGGGCGTACGGTTCTGACGATTGCCCATCGCCTGAGCACAATCGCCGAGGCAGACAGTATTGTAGTGCTAGAGCGTGGCAAAATCCTGGAGCAAGGCACGCATGATGAGTTGCTGAAACGTGAGGGGCGTTATGCCCAGCTTTGGAATCGCCAGCAATCGGATATGCAGGCGGCCTGATAGGCGGCCCAAACTATGTTACACTACAGATCACTCATCTGAGGTTTTGTTATGCATAGATATTTCCGCAAGTTCATTGTGCCAGCCATAGCGGCAGTTGCCACACTTACACCGGTCTATGCGCTTGGAGACCCCATCATCGGAATTTGGAAGACCGAGCCGGACCGGAAGAACCTCGTCTCTGACATCAAAATTACAGCCTGCGGTGACAAGTTCTGTGGTCAGATTTTATCTGCATATGACGCCAGCGGAAAAGCAGTACAGACGCCGAATATCGGAAAGAAACTGTTCTGGGATGTCGGCAGCCAAGGCGGTGGTAAATATGGCGGGGGTGAATTCTGGGTGCCGTTAGTGGATGTTGATGCAGTTCCGCAAATGACGCTGAAGGGTGACACTCTGATGGTCAAAGGGTGTGAACATCACATTTGTGCGCATCAAACCTGGACGCGCGAGTAAAACAGGGCTGGATTGCCCAACCCTGTTGCTCTTTATTCGGCTGCTTTCAGCGGTGAACCGGTCGGTTCTTTCCCGGAACTGTCAGCGCTCGGATCGTCGGTACGCAGCTCATCATCCCAGACCATTTCGGTTGCCTGAGCATTCATCGCGGCTTTACCGATGGCCATATCCAGCGCCACCTGGCTGGATTTTCCCGCTGTGGCGCGAGCCAAAATCTTACCCAACCAGATGGCATAGGTTGTCACCCAGACTCGCATAGCCAAAAGCGAAGGCGTCACGATCAGCGTCAGTACCGTCGCGATACCAAGGCCAAAGACAACTGCGGTTGCCAGCTGTTTCCACCACAGCGCTGTGGGGCTGTTGATCGAATACCCGCCGTTGATAAAGTCCAGCGACAGCCCGAACATCATCGGGGTAAGGCCAGCCATCGTGGTGAGTGTGGTCAACAGAACCGGACGAATGCGTGCCTCGGCAGTGCGTATGATCGCCTCGATCCTTGGCATGTACTGGCTATATTCCTGATAGGTGTCGATCAGAACAATGTTGTTGTTCACCACGATCCCCGCCAGAGCCACAATACCCGTTCCTGTCATGATGATCGAGAAGGGCTGTTGCATCACCATCATACCAATCAGAACACCTGTAGTGGACAGTACCACGGCCAGCAGAACCAGGATCGAATTGTAGAACGAGTTGAACTGCGCGAGCAGAATAACGAACATCAGCCCCAACGCGCCCATAAAGGCATTCACAAGAAACGCCCCGGATTCGGCCTGATCCTCCTGATCACCTGTCCATGTCCAGCTGACGGAACTGCCAAAAGGATCGGTTTCCAGCCATTCAGTCAACACAACAATCCGTTCGTTTGGGTTAATCAGACTGGTGCGCGCGTCACCGGATTCGATCAGCGTGCGCAAAGCATCGATACTTTCTGCCTCGGTCAGCATTATCAGTTCGAACTGAGTGCCATCGGGAAATGCCAATGCGGTAGCTGTGGGGCTTTCATCCTCTGCGAGTTCACGCACCACTGCCAGTCTTTGATCGGCCCCATCCGGTCCTGTGACCACAACATTGCTCAGGCCGGGCTCAACATCCGCCTTCACGTCAAAATAACGTTCCTGATCGACACGGTTGATTTCGGCCAGTTTGGCGACTGGTTTGCGCGAGACAAAGTTGGACAGTGGCACCAAACCATCGACCGTGCGGACCTTGAGCGTGTCAAGCGTTGACAAGACACGATCCTGATCAGGCAGGCGAACACGGATTTCGATTTCATCATCCACGTTGTCCGGGCGCATTTCGCCCAGCAAAAGGCCACGCGTAACAAGCTGTACCATCGCACCGACGGTGGCTACGTCTGCGCCAAATCGGCCTGCTTTGGCGACATCAACGTCAATCTGCCAGTCGATGCCGGGCAAGGGCAGCGTGTCCTCGATCTTGATAAGGCCCGGGGTGGCGTCGAATACCTCACGCGCGGCCAGGGTGGCTGATGTCAGCTCTTGCCAGCCATCCGCCTTGATCCGCAGATGGACAGGTTTGGAAGAGCCTGGCCCTTGCTCAAGCGGCAAGGTCTCAACGATGATCCCCGGTAGCTGCGCAAGCTCCCTGTTCAACTCTTCAAGAACATAGTCGCCGTCATAGTCTGGCGCCACTGTGTGCCGGTCTAACAATCCTCCGAAAATCGGTTCCGAGACGTTCGGTCTGTCTTCCCAAGGGATGATTTCGAACTGAACCTGACCAACGGTATCCGCCGGGGATTGGCCACCAGGTCCACCGGTGTCCAAACCACCTTCACCAGCGAATGCAAAGACGTTGATAACAGCCGGGTGCGCACTGATAATCTCTTCTGCGGCGAGTACCATCTGGTCTTTTTCGGCCAAAGAGATATTGCCGCGCGCACGGACATAGGCCGTGGCCTGCTCTGGTTCGCTTTCAACGAAGAATTCAACACCGCGGTTGTTTTTCCCAAATGCGGTCATGACTGAAGCTACAGCAAGGCCAATCACCACAATTGATACAATCGGCATGATCGGGTTGCCCACAAGGAATTTCACCACATGCCCAAAGCGTGTGTGTTCGCGGCTGGTCTGCACATGCTCAACCGGGGCGCGTTCGATTTTTGTCGCGCTCAGGGTGACCGACCCGGCAAACGCACCTAGCATGAACAGGATCATTCCAAGAACCGAACTACCTGAATCGACCAGGTAATTCGGGTTCAGTGTCTGCATCGCCCCCAGGAAGATCAGGTATAACGACGGGGGAACCATCGCTGCCCGAACCCACCAGGCTGTTCGCGCCCTCAGCCAGTTCGACGACCGGTCAAACACGCGGCTGAGGCGGCCGGAAACGCCGCCCATCACGGGCAGGTAGATCAATGCAACGATCAACGACGCCGACAAAACGAATATCAGCGTAACTGGCAGCATCCCCATGAATTCGCCCGGAACGCCGGGCCAAAAGAGCATAGGCAAAAAGGCGCATAATGTCGTAGCTGTCGAGGATACGATCGGCCAGAACATCCGTTGTGCGGCTTCGACATAGGCATGCATGGGACCCACGCCCTCGTTGATCCGCTTGTCGGCATATTCGACCACCACGATGGCCCCGTCGACCAGCATTCCGACCGCAAGAATCAAACCGAACATGACGATGTTCGAAATGCTGACCCCCATCACCGCAAGGAATGCAAAGCACAGCAGGAATGAGGTTGGAATCGCAAAACCCACCAGCAGGGCGGCACGGGTCCCAAGCGAGGCCAGAATGACAATCATAACCAGCGCAATAGCGGTAAGAACCGAACCCTCAAGCTGGCTGACCATCGACCCTACGATCCGGCTCTGGTCGTTCGAGGTGCCCAGTTTGATCGCCGCCTGCATCTCGGCTGGCCATTTGGATTGGGCCGCTGCGATAGAGGCTTTGACCTCGTCGACCGTGTCGATCAGGTTATAGCCTTTGCGTTTGACGACCTGCAGTGCCACGGTGGCCTCGCCGTTGAAGCGGGCGGTGCCTTCGCGATCTTCGAAAGTATAGTTGATTTGCGCCAGCTCGCCCATGGTCACGACGCGGTCGCCATTGACCTTGACGGGTAGGTCATACACGTCTTGGGCGGTCTTGAAAGACGAAGGGATCTTGACCGAGAAGGTGCCTTGATCGGTTTCCACCTCACCAGCGGCGATCAGCTGGTTGTTGTTCTGAACAACATTGATCAGCTCGGCGGCGGTAACGTTATACGCTTCCAGCCGCAGCGGGTCGATGATCACCTCTAGCAATTCGTCTCGATTGCCAGCTATCCCTGCCTCAAGCACGGAATCCAATGCTTCCAGATCATCCTGCAAATCTTTGGCGACACGGGCCATTGTTCTTTCAGGAACAGCCCCGGTCAGATTGACAATCACAATCGGGAATTCAGAAAAGTTGATCTCGGTCAGGGTATATTGCTCAGCCCCTTCAGGAAAATCGGCCTGGGCACTGTTCATGGCGTCGCGGACATCGGCCATGATCGCCGTCTTGTCCCATCCAAAATCGAACTCCAGCGCGACACCGGCATAGCCTTCGGCAGCCGTCGACGTCATTTCTTTGAGACCGTCCAGATCAGCCAGCTCGGTTTCCATCGGCTTGACCAGCAGGTTTTCCGAGTCTTCAGCGGAAATGCCGGGGAACTGAACCGAGACGAAAAGCGCAGGGATTTCGATATCCGGCTCACCTTCTTTCGGCAGGCCAACATAGGCGTATCCACCTACGATCAAGGAAATCGCGATAAATGCCAGAACCATTCGGGCTCGGCCAGCGGCCCAGCTTACTATTCCGGTCATTGCACTGCATCCCGATAAGTTGGCTCAACCATCACGCCGCGAGTCACGAATTCTTGCCCGACAATGATGATGTCCGCCGTTTCCGGCAACCCGTCGACCCAGACACCCTCGGAGGTGTCGCGCAACAAAGTGACCGGCAGGAAATCCACAATGTTCCCATTTCCAACGGTCCGTACACCAACTTTGCCATCGTTATTCAGCGTCAGTGCGGACTGAGGCAGCAGATGTGCCTTGGTCCCTTCAGCCGAGATTCGGATGTCCGCAGTCTGACCGTCCCGAATTGTCAGGTCGGGGTTAGGAACGGTAATCTCGACCTCAAAGGTCCGGGTGGTCTCATCGGCCGACCGGCTAAGGAATGTGACCCGCCCAGAGACCTGAAGCCCCGAGATCAGCTGGGCCGAAGCCTCGGACCCTACGATGATCCGGTTTACATCTGCCTCGGGAACAAACCCGACCAACTTGATTGGGTCCAACTGGATCACAGTCGCACACAGCGACCCTGGTTGCATAAGGCTTCCAAGCTCAGCTGTGTCACTTTCTAACAGACCCTTGAATGGAGCTTCGATCGTCTGGCGTTCGATTTCACGTTCGGCGGCCTCGACTTCGGCTGATGCCGCTTCGATACCGGCACGTGTTGCTTCCAGCCCGGCTTCGGCGCTTTTGATACCAGCCTGGGCTGTACTCATTTCTGCCTCGCTGGAAATCCTGCGGGTTTCCGACCCAAAACCGGTCTCTGATAGCTTTCGTGCGGCTTTCAAGTTGATTTCGGCTTCGGCTACGCGCGCATGTGCCTCCAGCAGACGCGCTTCGGCTTCGGGCACCCGGCTTTTGGCTTCAAGCTTGGCGGCTGTTGCTTCGGCCAGGCTTGCCGGACGGGTGCCTGGATCCAGCTCACATAACAAATCACCGGCTTCGACAAAACTGCCCTTGCGCTTGGGTTCTGATACGACAGTTGACGTCGTTTCGGCCAGAACTTCGACCTCGCGGTTTGCTCTGGTTTGTCCACGCAGAGTCACTGCACTGTCTACTTCGCGGGCGACAGAGCGCTGTGCAACCACACGGATTACGTGCCGATCCTCCGCGGGAATTTCAGAAGATTCTGCCTCGGACGTAGTGCCCGGGTTTGAATCATCGCGGCCGGCGAATGCTAATAATGCATCCCTTTCGAATACCAAATAGAACAAGGCAACAATCACCAAAAAGGCGTTTACGAATGAAATCAAACGCATACAGGGTCTCTCCCAGAATTCTTTGCCGACTGTCCCTCGGCGCGCATGCTTAGAAATGGGGGCTTGGCCTCATCTTTTCCACACTAAACTGAATAGTTCGGTTCACTTTTTTCTGCAAGGGTATCCGCAGGTGGGGGAATTGTATGAAATCGTACCCTTGGCTTGGCAATGGCAGCGGGGTATGACATTGCCCAATATCACAGAACACAAGCCCGGGGAGCAGGGATGAGCGACGTCGACAGTTTCATTGATGAGGTGACCGAAGAGGTGCGCCGCGACCGTCTGTTCTTGCTTTTGCGCCGTTGGGGTTGGGTTGGCGTAGTGGCGGTTGTTCTGATCGTTGGTGGTGCCGCGTTCAACGAACTACGCAAGGCGCGCGCAACCAGTCAGGCACAGGATCTGGGAGATGCGATTCTGGCCGCTATGGCACAGAATGAGTCCGCCGATCGTGCCGATGATCTTGCCTTGGTACCTGCACCAACACCCGGTGGAGATGCGATTGTAAAGATGCTGCTTTCTGCCTCGCAGACCGAAATTGAGTCCGGGCAGGGCGCTGTTGAGAGTCTGAACGCCATTGCGGTTCAGGGTGATCTGCCTGAAATTTACCGGGCCATCGCGACCTTCAAGGCATTGCTGCTGCAAAGCGAGACAATGCCGGTAGCAGACCGGCGTCAGCAATTCGAAGCGCTGGCCGTGCCGGGAGCCCCATTGCGGTTGCTGGCAGAGGAGCAACTGGCACTGATCGAAGTGTCCGAAGGTCAAGTCGATGCCGCCATTTCCCGTTTGCAGGCAATGCGGCAGGACGCTGAAATCGGCGTAGATCTGCAGCAACGCGCAACACAGTTGATTGTTGCGCTGGGTGGTGAACCGGAACCGCTGGTCGCACGGCAAAGCTGAACCGGTAGAAAATAAATGACAGGCAAGTTCGGAGTATCATGGTGATTAGTCTCTTCCCCCGTATTGGGTTGCCGGTCGCGGTTGTTTCCCTGACATTGCTGGCGGCTTGTCAGGAGCCCGAGGTCATCCTGCCCGGAGCTCGTGAGGACATCCGACCCACATCCGACAATGAAACGGTTGAGACCCAGGGGGCCAAGCCGATCAGCCTTCCTGCCCAGACGGCCAATGCCAACTGGTCACAAAGCCCGGGAACCGCGGCGTATCGGACGACAAATGCCTCTTTGCGTAATACTCCACAGAAACTGTGGTCAACGTCGATCGGTGATGGAGATTCGCGCAAGCAGCGCATCACGGCCGAGCCGGTCGTTGCAGGTGGTTTGGTCTACACGCTGGATTCCGGAGCGACCGTTTCAGCGGTCTCACCGCAGGGGCAGGTTGCCTGGAGTACAGATCTAATCCCTGGCACCGACGGGGATTCAGATGCAACTGGCGGTGGATTGGCCTATGCCAATGGCGTTCTTTATGTGTCTTCTGGTTTTGGTCGCCTGACCGCTCTGGATGGCAAAACCGGTGCCATTCGTTGGCAAAAGCGCCTGAATGCTACGGGCAGCGGCTCACCTCTGATAAATGATGGCCTGCTGTATCTTGTTGCCGGAGATGAAACCGGATGGACGATTGATACAAAAGATGGGCGCATCCTCTGGCAGGTTCAGGGCACCCCCAGCGTTGGCAATGTGTTGGGTGCGCCTGCGCCGGTGATTGCCTCGGATTTTTCGGTGTTTGCATTTGGCTCGGGCGATATAGCTGCAACGTTCCGCAGAGGTGGTATTCGCCGCTGGAACGCGTCGGTTGCTGGTGGGCGTCGCGGGCGCGCCGCAGCGCAGATCGTTGACGTAACAGGCGGCCCGATGGTGGTCGGCGATACCATCTATATCGGCAACCATTCGGGCCGCACCGTGGCATTCGATTCCACTTCGGGTGAGCGGAGATGGACCGCGGATGAAGGCGCCGTTGATACGGTTTGGCCGGCTGGAAACAGCATCTTCCTGATTAGTGACCGCAGTCAGTTGGTGCGTCTGGATGCCTCGGATGGCTCGATTGTGTGGGCGCAGGACTTGCCTGGATTCGTCAAGGACAAGCCTGGTCGGCGTGGCGCAATCTATGCGCATTACGGGCCGATCATGGCCGGTGGGCGTATCGTTGTTGCATCGAACGATGGTTATCTAAGGTTCTATAACCCGCTCGACGGCACGCTGGTTCACCGCGTCGAGGTTCCCGGCGGTGCCACTACGGCGCCAGTTGTTGCCGGGCAAACCTTGTACGTCGTTTCGACCAAAGGTGAACTGCACGCTTTCCGTTGACGACAAGATGCGCTAAAGGGCGCGTCTGAGTCTTGAAAGTTGAGTAACATGTCCCTGACCCTCGCTATCGTGGGGCGCCCCAATGTGGGCAAATCCACTTTGTTCAACCGCCTCGTCGGCAAACGACTGGCATTGGTCGACGACCAGCCAGGTGTTACGCGCGATTTGCGCGAAGGCGAAGCGCGTCTGGGCGATCTGCGCTTTACCGTTATTGATACGGCGGGTCTTGAGGATGCGACAGACGACAGCCTTGAAGGCCGGATGCGACGCCTGACCGAGCGCGCCGTGGACATGGCTGATGTGTGCCTGTTCATGATCGACGCGCGTGTGGGGTTGACGCCCACAGATGAGATGTTTGCCGAGATTCTGCGCAAACGATCGAAACACGTGATCCTTGCGGCCAACAAAGCCGAAGGTTCGGCGGCTGATGCCGGTGTGCTCGAAGCTTATAATCTGGGTTTGGGCGAGCCGGTCCGCCTGTCGGGTGAACATGGCGAGGGGATGACCGATCTTTACGCACATCTGATGCCTCTGGCGGATGCTGCTGCGGAAAAAGCGATCGAAGAAGCGCCCGAAACTGATATCGAGCTTGATGAAGACGGCGAAGCCGTAACCCCGTTGATCACCGACGCCAAGCCGTTGCAAGTTGCCGTTGTTGGTCGCCCGAATGCCGGAAAATCCACCCTGATCAACAAGATCGTTGGCGAAGATCGCTTGTTGACCGGACCCGAGGCTGGGATCACACGCGATGCAATCAGCCTGCGGATCGACTGGGCCGACCCCGAGGGTGAAAGCACACCGATGCGGATCTTCGATACTGCGGGGATGCGCAAAAAAGCCAAGGTACAGGAAAAACTAGAGAAGCTTTCTGTATCGGATGGTTTGCGTGCAGTAAAATTTGCCGAGGTTGTGGTGGTGTTGCTGGATGCGGCGATTCCGTTTGAACAGCAGGATCTGCGCATCGCGGATCTGGCCGAACGCGAGGGCCGAGCCGTCGTTGTCGCCATTAACAAATGGGATATCGAAGAGGACAAGCAGGAAAAACTGCGCGATCTGAAAGAATCGTTCGAACGTCTTCTGCCGCAGTTGCGCGGCGCGCCACTGGTCACGGTTTCCGCCAAAACAGGGCGGGGGCTTGAGCGCCTGCGTGCTGCTATCCTACGCGCCCATGATATCTGGAACCGCCGTGTGCCGACTGCTGCTTTGAACCGTTGGTTGATCGCAATGCTGGAACAGCACCCGCCGCCAGCGCCGCAGGGTCGCCGGATCAAGCTGCGGTATATGACTCAGGCCAAAACCCGCCCCCCTGGATTCGTGGTTATGTGTTCGCACCCCGACAAGATGCCTGAAAGCTATAACCGTTATCTGGTCAACGGCCTGCGTGAGAGTTTCGATATGCCCGGGACCCCCATCCGACTGACCTTGCGCGGACAGGGAGACAAGAACCCTTATAAGGGACGGCGTAAGAAAAACGCAGGTGCCTTGGCCAAACATTTGAAGGGACGCGCGTAACTGCGCCAATCTGTTGCATTTTTCATCTCGGGGCGTGACAGCCCTTTGATGGCGCGCTAGCATTCGCTGGCGCGCTTTTGTTTCCAAGCGTGTCGCTTGTTTGCGGGAAGACCGCACCCATTTTTAGAATCACATTGCAACGGGCCATTGTGGGGAGCCGACGGAATGGATTTGAGAGAATACACACGTCAATACGCGGTTCAGGACAATGGATTGGCCGCGATCAGCTACTTTGGGACTTTCGCGGTCTATTTCTCATCGTTGGCATTAGCCATCATCTATGTGGACCGCTGGTACGTCATGATGCCTGCCGGGGTGGTTTTCGCGTTTTCCGCTGTTCGCCTTTACGTGCTGCAGCACGATTGCGGGCATCATTCGCTATTTGTAACGCTTGCACAGAATGAATGGGCAGGGCATGGGCTTTCCCCGTTCACTTTCGCTCCATTCGAAGTGATGAAGCAAAACCACAACCTGCATCATTCCGGCATCGGCAATCTGGAACATCGTGAGACCGGCGAAATTCATACCATGACCGTGCGGGAATGGAATGCGGCGAACTGGTGGTCGCGGCTGTATTATCGCCTATACCGCAACCCGTTTGTGCTGGTACCGGTCGGAGCACTGTTTACTTATTTCATTCGCTACCGCTGGCCCAAGAATACGGTGCGGTTCGGCGTCAAAGGCGTGCTGCTGCACAACCTGTCGATCCTGATATTCCTGGGCCTGCTGTATCTGATCGCCGGTGCGACCGGTATTTTGGTTTGGGTGGCCTTTTCCTTCCTTGGCGGGATGTTGGGAGTTTTCCTAGTCTATCTTCAGCATAATTTCGAAGACACATACTGGGACCGTCGCCCAGATCTGGATCCGAAATTGGCTGCGCTGCAGGGGTCGTCGGCGCTGGATTTCGGCTGGTGGTTTGATAATGCGGTGGCCTGCATCACATTGCACGACATACACCACTTCAACGCGCGCATCCCGTCTTACCGGCTGCGGGAATGCCACTATAACCTGCCGTCCGAGTATACGCCGCGTCGGATCAAATTCCCCGAGGCGGTAGCGGCTTTGAATCTGAAACTGTGGGATGAGGACACTAAACGGCTTGTGCCTTTCCCGCCCAAAGATCAATCCCGGGGGCTGGTCCGTAGCAGCTAGCCGGTATTCCGGCCCGATGTGAGAAGGAAAGGAACTCTGATGACCGCAGTGACCGATGTAAAGGGTGTAGGCGAGGCGCTTGGGCAAGCGTTGATTGCCAATGGCTTCAAGACCGCAGAAGACCTTGCGAGCGCGAAACCCGCAGAGCTCGTCAAAGTTCCCCGCATTGGTGTGGCACGGGCACCGGTTCTTATAGCGGCGGCGAAAGCAGCTGTTTCAGCCAAAACCACGACTGCGCGCGCGGCAACCAAGCGCCCAGCTGCTCGTAAGGGCGTTATTGCTGCCGCCCGCAAGCGGGCTGAGGAATCCGCCCAGAAGGCTGCTGAAGAGAAAGCCGCTGCTGAAGCCAAAGCGCGAAAAAAGGCCAAGGCAAAAGCCAAGGCTGAGAAAGCTGCCAAAAAACTGCTGGAAATGGAGGCCGCATTCTCAAAGGCAAAGGACAAGGTGAAAGCCAAAGCCAAAAAGGATAAAAAGTCCAAAAAGGACGACAAGAAAAAAGATCAAAAGAAACAGGACGCCAAAGAGAAAGTCGGCAAGAAGAAGAGTAAGAAAAAAGATAAGAAAAAGGCGAAGAAGTAGACCTCCTCCGCCTTTTGATTTTCTCAGGACCGGCGCAGTTGGTTAGCGCCGGTTTTCTTATGCCAGTGTGCCGTCCCGCTGTAAGGTCAGTTTACCGCCAAGATAGGGGGCCAGAACCTTGGGCAAGGTCACGGTACCATCGGCGTTCTGACCATTTTCCAGCACGGCGATCAGGCAACGGCCGACAGCTAGACCGGAGCCGTTCAGTGTATGGACGTATTCCGGTTTGCCACCCGCTTCGGGGCGGAACCGCGCGTTCATGCGGCGGGCCTGAAAATCACCACAAGTCGAGACCGAACTGATCTCGCGATAGGTATCCTGTCCGGGCAACCACGCCTCGATGTCATAGGTACGGCGCGCGCCAAAGCCCATGTCGCCCGTACACAGGATCACGGTGCGATAGGGGATGCCCAGCTTTTCCAGAATACCCTCGGCACAGCGCAGCATGCGTTTTTGTTCGTCGTCCGATTTGTCCGGATGGGTGACCGAGACCATCTCGACCTTTTCGAACTGGTGCTGGCGCAGCATCCCACGGGTGTCTCTGCCAGCGCTGCCAGCCTCGGACCGGAAGCACAGGGAATGCGCGGTATAGCGGCGAGGCAGATAGCTTTCTTCGATCAGCGTTTCATTGACGATATTGGTCAGCGACACTTCGGAGGTTGGGATCAGCCACCAGCCTTCACGGGTCTGATAGCTGTCCTCGCCAAACTTCGGCAGTTGCCCGGTGCCCTGCATCATTTCGGACAGAACCAGAACCGGGCCGTTGACCTCGGTCAGTTCGTTTTCGTTGATATGTGTGTCCAGCATGAACTGTGCCAATGCGCGGTGAATGCGGGCTACGCCACCGGACAGCAGCACAAAACGCGAGCCGGACAGTTTCGCGGCGGTCTCAAAATCCATACCGGTCTGGACGGCTTCGATCTCAAAATGCTCTTTGGGCGCAAAATCCAGTGTGGGCGGAGTGCCCCAGCGGTTGACTTCGACATTGTCGTTTTCATCCGCGCCTTCGGGCACATCTTCGGCGGGCAGGTTGGCGATGCGGATCAGTTGATCGGTCAGAAGGGCGTCCAGATCCTTGGCCTCGGTCTGCATCTGGGCAATCTCGGCCTTTTTCTCGGCGACCAGCGCGCGCAAGCGCTCGAACTCGACCTCATCGCCACGCCCCTTGGCCGCGCCCACCTCTTTAGAGGCTTTGTTCTGCTCGGCCTGAGCGGTTTCGGCGGCCAGAATCTTGGCACGGCGGCTTTCGTCCAGGCGCAACAGGTCCGACGACACCGGCGCGTCCCCACGGCGCGCAAGGGCGGCGTCGAAAGCGGCTGGGTTTTCGCGTATGGCGCGGATGTCGTGCATGGTTCAGGTCCTTAAATGCGTGAATCACTGAACCTGCTTATGCACCATATGAAAGGCAGGGTGTAGCACCGGTTACGACTTATCCGTTCCCTCGTGTGCTTCATGTGCCAGATGGCCATCCCAGCCTTCAGTGGGGATTTTCGGCTCGGGTGGATCGGCGATGTAAGACGGGGTCATAATCTGCACATTGTTCTCATTGAACACAGCCACAATATTGCGATGCAGGTCTGACCGAATTTTCGGGATGATGCTGCCCCGCGTAGTATAGCCGTTGATCTGATAATTGATCGCATAGTCGGCCAGAGCGGTCCACAAAACGAATGGTTCTGGCTTTGCCTTGATTGCCTTTGTCCGGCGCGCGGCTTCGATCAGCATCGCTTCGACCTTCTCCGTAGGCTCCTCATAGCCGATACCAACAGTCGTATGCAGCAACAGCCCGCTACCATCTGTTTTCTTTGAAAAGTTGATCACATCCGAATTCATCAACTGCGCATTTGGGATCGAGATCAACTCGTTCTTGATCGACTTCAGGTGGGTCTCCATCAGCTTGATCCGTACAACGTCGCCGATGTGGTCGCCGATCTGGATGCGATCGCCGATCGAGGTTGAGCGGCGGTAGATCACAAACAGCCCAGCCAGCATGTTGGAGACCACCGAATTCGCGCCAAGCGATAGCATCGCACCCACCAGAATAGTCAGCCCCTGAAACGCTGCGGAATCCGAGCCTGGGATATAGGGTACTGCAAACACCAATGCGATCAGGATGACCAAAACGCGGGCAATGTTGAATGTCGGGTTTACCCAATGGCTTTCAAAATCGCCCAGTTCGAATGTGCCGGCCTCGACCGCGTCAAAGAACACGCGCATCCCTTTGATGATATACATCGCCAACCAGGCGATCAGCGCCAGCATGATAAGGTTGGGGATATAGCTGACCACTCCTTTGAAGATCAGCAGAACCGGTTCGGTCAGATAGGTCAGCAACAGCTGAGCGAAATACCGGGTTTCGGCAAAGGAAAGCAGAACAAAAGACAGGTAGTAGTAAAAGCCCAGAAAGAAGACGACCAGCAATATGAAGTTCAGACCGTAACTGACGAGGGCTGCAATGGCTTCGGCTTGAACGCTTTTGGCTGTTGCCGTTTCCACGTCCTTCAGATGGCGCGATACGAATTTCAGCGTACGCCGTCTGATGCGCCGGTGCAGCCACAGAATAAAGGCGATGAATACGGCAAACCCCAGCGTCCAGCCCAAAGCCTCAAGCGCGCCGGATACACGCGCCTGTTCGGTTCGGTTTGCGCGGTAAGCGACAATCGCATCATGGATGGCCGAGCCATGGAGATAAGTGATGACGTCCAGCTCCATCTGGTCCATTTCGGCATCGGCGACGGTGACCGTCGATACCGGCACGCCATCAACCAGAATACGCGTGCCCAGTTCCGTATCCTCATAAGTGATAGTAACTTCGGGATTTTCCGAGGACAGGGCCACTTGAATAATGTTGTTCTGAACGGTCTCGGCCCGTTCGGGCGCGGGCAGGGCGCTGGATCCGCGCAGGAAAAACAGGCTTTCGCCGTCGATGATGACCGGCGCTTTGAAATTCTCTGATTGTTCAGAGGTTTCAGGCGTTTCGATTGGCGCATCCTGTGCTAGCGCCATCGCTGTGCTGAACATAATCCAGACAAGCGTGAACCAGATGCGCGAAAGCGTGCCAAGCGTTTGGATTAATTGAATCATCGGTCCTCCTGCCGGCCAACTATATCCCAGCCGAGCCCGGATCAAAGGACCGATCTGCGACCCCGGCGTATTTCTTTGATCATTATGAGCCAATCATTGTAAAAACCTGTGCTGCCATTCCTTGCAAACAGGTGGTTCAGAGAATAGGTTCTCGCAAAATTTGCGGAGCATTTTCGCAGTACCAAACCAAAAGGAATGTCCCATGGAAGGTGGCGCAATCGCCCAGTTTCTCCCGCTGATCCTGATTTTTGCGATCATGTATTTCCTGCTGATCCGTCCGCAGCAGAAGAAAATGAAGGAACATCAAGCCATGGTCGAGGCCGTGCGCCGGGGCGATCAGGTCGTTACCCAGGGTGGGCTGATTGGTAAAGTGGCCAAGGTCAAAGAAGGCGATAACGAGATCGAAGTCGAAATCGCCGAGGGAGTCAAAGTCCGCGTGGTTAAATCGACCATTTCGCAGGTTCTGAACAAGACTGAGCCGGCGAAGTAACTTCGCGATATAATCCCTTGAAAAGGCAGGGTAATGCTGCAAATTGATACCTGGAAGCGGGTTCTGATCTGGCTGGTCTGCGTGACTGGCTTGCTGATGGCCCTGCCGAATGCGTTTTATACGCGCGTTGAACAATCCAATGACGCCAAGGCGGCGATTGAGCTTGGCGTCGACACTCCTGAAATGCAGGCCGAGGCGGCGCAATGGCCGAACTGGCTGCCGTCGTCGCTGGTCAATCTAGGGCTGGATCTGCGTGGTGGCGCGCATCTTTTGGCCGAAGTTCGGGTGGGTGACGTCTACGAATCCCGCATGGACGCCATGTGGCCCGAAATTCGGGATGCGCTTCGGGACGAACGTGCCACTGTGGGCACCATCCGTCGCCAGGACGCGGCGCCTGATGAGATTCGCCTTCGCATCAGTCAGCCCGAGGGCATGTCCCGCGCGCTGGAGGTTGTCCGCGGTCTGGCCCGTCAGGTGCAGACCCTCAGCGGTGTAGGGGCCACGGATATCGAGGCTCGCGCCGAAGGTGATACGATCATTGTACAACTTTCTGAGGCCGAGAAGCTGGCGTCAGACGACCGCACCGTGCGTCAATCGCTGGAAATCATTCGCCGTCGGATTGACGAGGTGGGCACCCGCGAGCCGACCATCCAAAGGCAAGGCACCGACCGTATCCTGATCCAGGTGCCAGGTATCGGCAGCGCAGGAGAGTTGAAAGAGATCATCGGCACGACCGCGCAACTGACCTTTAACCCCGTTGTTGGGCGCGGAACCGACCCCGATGCGATAGCGGGCGTTGGCGAAGAGGTGGTGCCGTCGATTGACGAAAATGGCGTCTATTACACGTTGGATGCCGCGCCTGTTGTAACGGGCGAGGAACTGGTCGATGCGCAGCCCGCGTTTGACCAGAATGGCCGCCCGGCGGTGAGTTTCCGCTTTAACACCTCTGGCGCGCGCAAATTTGGTGATTACACGCTGGAAAACATCGGGGCACCCTTTGCCATTGTTCTGGATGACGAAGTGATCTCAGCCCCGGTGATCCAAAGTCATATCCCCGGCGGGTCTGGTATCATCACCGGTAATTTCACCGTTGAGGAAAGTACAAATCTGGCTGTCCTTTTGCGCGCAGGGGCACTGCCCGCCGGGCTGGAGTTTCTGGAAGAAAGAACCATCGGCCCCGAGCTGGGCCAGGACAGTATCGACGCGGGTAAGGTGGCAACCGTCGTGGCCTTTGTCGCGGTGCTGACATTCATGGCGCTCAGCTATGGCCTGTTTGGTATCTTCGCCAATATTGCGCTGATCATCAACGTTGGCCTGTTGTTCGGTCTGCTTTCCCTGATTGGGGCGACGTTGACCCTGCCTGGGATCGCGGGGATCGTTCTGACGGTAGGGATGGCGGTGGATGCCAACGTACTGATCTTCGAGCGTATCCGAGAGGAACTGAAATCTGCCAAAGGTCCTGCCCGCGCGATTGAGCTGGGTTATGAAAAAGCGCTGTCGGCCATTCTGGACGCCAACGTGACCACCTTCATTACCGCTGTAATCCTGTTTGCCATGGGCAGCGGGCCAGTGCGCGGGTTCGCAATCACTTTGGGTCTGGGTATTCTGACCTCGGTCTTCACCGCGATCTTCGTGACGCGCCTGATGATCGTGATTTGGTTCGAACGCCGCCGTCCGAAAACGATCGAGGTTTGACATGAGACTGAAACTCGTACCCCAGAATACCTCGTTCGATTTCTTCAGTCGCTGGAAGATCTGGCTGGGTATCTCGGCCTTGATGATGATTGTCGCGTTTACGTCATTCATGCTGCAGGGCCTGAATTTCGGCATTGATTTCCGTGGAGGGACCACCATTCGGACCCAAAGCGCGCAGGAAATCGATGTCGGCACATATCGTGACGCTATTGCGCCGCTTGGACTTGGCGACGTGACGATCACCGAGATTTTCGATCCGAGCTTCGGGCCAGATCAACATGTCGCGATGATCCGCATTCAGGCGCAGGATGATGCTGAGGCTGTCAATGCGGCCACGATTGAACAAATTGGCGAAGCTCTTGCCGCAGCGGACCCCGGGTTGAAACTGCCCTTCGAAAGCGTCGAATCTGTAGGACCCAAAGTCTCGGGAGAGCTTATCCAGACCGCCGTAATCGCGGTGGTGCTCGCCATTGGGGCGGTGCTTGTCTACATCTGGCTGCGGTTTGAATGGCAGTTTGCGCTGGGGGCTGTCGCTGCGCTGGTGCATGACGTCATCCTGACTATCGGCATCTTTTCCGAACTGCAGATCCGCTTTGATCTGGCGATCATCGCTGCGCTGCTGACCATCGTGGGCTATTCGTTGAATGATACGGTGGTCGTGTTCGACCGGGTGCGCGAGAACTTGCGGAAATACAAGAAAAAGGACCTAAAGGAGGTTTTGAACCTTTCGATCAACGAAACGCTCAGCCGGACAGTCATGACCTCTGTCACCACCTTGCTGGCGTTGATTTCGCTCTATGTTCTGGGTGGGGATGTGATCCGCGGGTTTGTCTTTGCTATGATTTGGGGTGTGATCGTAGGTACCTATTCGTCCGTCTTTGTGGCCTCAACCATCCTGTTGTGGCTGGGCGTCAAGCGCGACTGGTCCAAGCCATCAAACACTTCTGGCAACCAGTTTGCCAACATCGATGCCTGAGTATTTTGGCCAGTCCCCCACAGGGCTGGCCATCATAGTTTTTGCTGCCTTTCTTGGCGGTGTAGTGCGCGGCTTTTCCGGATTTGGGACCGCCCTGATTTTCCTGCCAATCGCAACCCCATTCCTTGATCCTTTCAAGGCGCTGACGTGCCTGACAATCATGGATATTCTGGGCCCGCTGCCCAACCTTCGCCGGGCCTGGCGCGAGGTCGACAGGGGTGATCTGGTCCGTCTGGTGGGAGGGTGCGCACTCGCTCTGCCATTGGGGCTGTGGTTGCTGACCACGGTCGATCCACATGTATTTCGCTATACCGTTAGCCTGTTGGCGTTTCTTATGCTGGCTATTCTGGTGTTCGGTCTGCGCTATCACGGTCATGTCAGTCGAAAAATGGTTTTGGGAATAGGAGGCGCTGGTGGGTTTTTGGGCGGTGTCGCGGGCCTGCCCGGACCGGCCGTTATCTTGTTCTATATGTCTCGACCTCTGCCCGTGGCCGTGATCCGTGCGACGATTCTGTTATACCTTTTCGCCTTTGATTTTCTTCTGCTCGGGTACCTGACTGGCATGGACCGTATCACGTTGCCTGCTGTTATATTGGGTCTGGCTCTGGCGGTCCCCAATCTGGCTGGTAATTGGCTGGGTGGTTGGATGTTCCGGCCCGAGCGGGAAAAGCTGTATCGTGCCGCTGCGTATCTGGCGATAGCGCTTGCAGCCTTGTCGGGCTTACCGCTTTGGGGCTAGATGCCTCCTATGCGTATGAATGAAATCTCTTATGACAATGCGGCCCCTGTTGACGGATATGGTCCTGGGTTTTTCCGCATCGGTGGTCAGGTCTATGACGGGTCGGTGCTGACCGGCCCTGCAGGATCAGCGAAATGGGGCGGGTACGACGACAGGGATGGTCTGTTGAAATTGGCGGGTCAGGTCGATGTGCTGTTTATCGGAACCGGCGCTGAGCTGGCCCATATTCCTTCTGATCTGCGCGCCGCCTTGGAAGATTCGGGGATCGGGGTTGAGATCATGAACTCTCCGTCCGCGTGCCGCACATACAATATCCTGTTATCCGAAGGGCGCCGCATTGCGCTGGCGCTGCTACCGGTCTGATCGGATTCTTTTCCTCTGGCCTTACGCTTAGATGCCACCCAAATACGTTGCTGTCGGTATGCTGCGGCAAATCCCGCCTTTTGCCTCTGACGGCAATAGGATAAGCGGGATTCATGACATTGACCGTGACCGACCTGTCGATCGCCCGAGGGGGCGTTCCTGTGCTGGAAAATCTCAGCTTTTCGCTGGAGCCCGGAAAGGCGCTTATCCTGCGCGGGCCGAACGGGATCGGTAAAACAACGCTGCTGCGAACGCTGGCAGGCCTGCAGCCTCCGCTTGAGGGGCAGATCGACGGGGCTGAGGACCGGATCGCCTATGCCTCACATTCCGACGGACTCAAGCCGACTCTGACCGTGGTGGAAAACCTGTCGTTCTGGGCGCAGGTCTTCGGCAGTCACAGCATTCAACCGGCCCTGGATGCGTTTGCTTTGACTGAGCTGTCGGATCGCCATGCAGGCAATCTGTCGGCAGGCCAGAAACGTCGATTGGGGTTGGCGCGGATGTTGGTCACCGAACGACCGATCTGGATGTTGGATGAGCCCACTGTGTCGCTGGATAAGAATGCAGTGCAGATGTTTGCTGACGCGGTGCGCGCGCATCTGGGGCAGGGTGGGTCTGCCCTGATTGCCACCCATATCGACCTTGGTCTGGACGGAGAGGTCCTGGATGTGGGGCCCTACAAGGCTAAACCGAAACCTGTCGATGATCTCGACGGAGGTTTCCTGTGATCGCCCTACTTTTACGTGATTTGAAACTGGCCTTCCGTGCGGGCGGTGGGTTTGGCCTTGGCCTGGCGTTTTTTCTTATCGTCACCGTGCTGGTGCCTTTTTCAGTTGGCCCGCAATCCGCGTTGTTGTCCACGATTGCACCTGGCGTGCTATGGCTGGGGGCGCTTTTGGCCTGCCTTCTGTCACTTGACCGGCTGCTTGCGCTGGACTGGGAGGACGGCTCGCTCGACCTATTGGCGACGGCGCCCCTGCCGTTAGAAGCGGTCGTAACGATCAAGTCTTTGGCGCATTGGCTGACCACGGGCTTGCCACTGGTTCTGGCCGCGCCCTTCCTGGGCGTTCTGCTTAATTTGCCTTTGCCCGGCTTTTTCTGGCTTGTAGTCTCACTTTTGATTGGCACGCCCGCGATGAGCGTCATCGGAACCTTTGGCGCCGCTCTTACGGTCGGCTTGAAACGCGGCGGATTGCTGCTGTCGCTTCTTGTGCTGCCTCTTTATGTACCGACGTTGATCTTCGGGGCCGAGGTCGCGCGCCGCGGCGCAACAGGAATGGAAACGCAGACACCCTTGTTGATGCTGGCTGGGATCACTGCGGCGACGATTGCCCTGTTACCTTTTGCCAGCGCCGCCGTGTTGCGCATTAACCTACGGTGACACAGTGTAACTTTGACGGATGTCAATTGAGAATGAACCCGACTCGGACTAGATAAGGCCCATGTCTATCGCAGCCAAAGCCAATACCCTCTGGGAATATGCCAATCCGCGCAAGTTTCTTGCCACCAGTGAACGGGTGATGCCGTTCTTCTGGGGCGCGGCTTTGGTTTGCATCGTCATTGGTCTGGTGTGGGGATTTTTCTTCACACCCGATGATTACAAGCAGGGATCGACCGTCAAGATCATTTACCTGCATGTGCCCGCCGCACTGATGGCGATTAACTGCTGGCTTATGATGCTGGCGACCTCTCTGGTTTGGCTGGTTCGCCGTCATCATGTCAGTGCGCTGGCTGCGCGCGCGGCCGCACCTGTGGGCATCGTGATGACATTGATTGCGTTGGCAACCGGGGCGATTTGGGGGCAGCCCATGTGGGGCACCTGGTGGGCCTGGGATCCACGTCTGACCTCATTCCTGATCCTGTTCCTCTTCTATTTGGGCTATGTCGCCTTGTGGGAGGCGATCGAAGACCCTGATACGGCTGCCGATCTGACCTCGATCCTGTGTCTGGTGGGGTCGGTCTTTGCTATCCTCAGCCGTTATGCGGTGAATTTCTGGAATCAGGGGCTGCATCAGGGCGCTTCTGTCCTGCGGGCTGGTGCCGTGACTGGAGCGGATACCGAAGAGAAGGTCAGCAATATCTATTTCTATCCTCTGCTGCTGTGCATTGTCGGGTTCGTGTTGTTGTTCATCGCCTTGGTACTTTACCGCACGGGTACTGAAATTCGCACGCGTCGGACCAAGACTCTGCTGGCGCGGGAAAGGGCAAACGGATGATCCCTGATCTTGGAAAATATGCCGATACGGTGCTCTGGTCCTATGTGGTTTCCATCGGGCTTTTGCTGGCGCTGGTTCTGGTCAGCGTGATGCGGGGCCGCAAGAGCCAGGCTGAATTGGAAAAAGTTGAACAGAGGATAAAGCGCAATGGCTAAGATCTCGCCCCTGATGATTGCGCCTCCGTTGATATTTGGTGCCTTTGCTGTACTTGCCGGTATTGGCATGTTCCGTGATGATCCAAACGCTTTGCCCTCGGCCCGTGAGGGCCAAACCGCGCCACCGGTTGTATTAACAGATTTTGCAGGCAAGCCACAATTTGACGACGCAACGCTGCGCGATGGACAGATCAAGCTTGTGAATTACTGGGCCAGTTGGTGCGCGCCCTGCCGGGTAGAGCACCCGAACCTGCAGGCCCTGTCGGATGAAGGCATTCCTGTCTACGGTATCAATTATAAGGACAAGCTGGAAAATGCCGAGGCATTCCTGAACGAACTTGGTGATCCCTATACGGGTATCGGCCGGGATGAACAGGGACGCATGGCGCTGGACTGGGGCGTTTACGGCGTACCGGAAACCTATGTGGTCGACGGCGACGGAACCATTATCCTGCGCTTTGCTGGGCCGATTACCCAGCGCGTCATCGAAGGAACTATTCGACCCGCTTTGGAAAAGGCTAAGGCCGATTAACGCGGCAGGGTGAGGGAAGAAACACCAGTCTTCTGAATGATCTGGTCACAATCATCCATCTTGGTGCTGTCACCGTAGCCCCTCTGGTTGGGCAGAACCAAGTGGGAGGTCGGTGAAAAAGCCAGGCACAGCATCCTGGCGCAAATGGAACGTAAAAAGGGCGCCCGACCGGGCGCCCTTTTTAGTTTGCTCAGAGATCTTAGTCGGCCTTGGCCAGGTTCCGCAGCACGTAATGCAGCACGCCACCGTTTTCGATATATTCGATTTCGGGCGCGGTATCGATGCGGCACTTAAGGGTTATGGTTTTCTCAGAACCGTCACCGTAGGTGATGGTGCAGGGCACCTCTTGCAGCGGCTGGATCGTATCCAGACCGTGGATCGAGACGGTTTCATCACCCTTCAAGCCCAGCGTTTTGCGCGAGTCGCCACCGGTGAATTCGAACGGTACAACGCCCATGCCAACCAGGTTCGAGCGGTGGATACGCTCAAAGCTTTCGGCGATCACCGCTTTGACACCCAGCAGAGCTGTGCCTTTGGCCGCCCAGTCGCGCGACGATCCGGCGCCGTATTGCTCGCCACCGAATACAACCAGCGGCGTGCCCTGTTCCTGATAGGCCATCGAGGCGTCATAGATTGAAGTCTGCTCGCCATCGGGGCCTTTGGTATAGCCGCCTTCAACCGCGTCCAGCATCTCGTTCTTGATGCGGATATTGGCAAAGGTGCCGCGCATCATGACCTCGTGGTTGCCACGGCGCGACCCGTAAGAGTTGAACTCGCGCGGTTGCACCTGACGGTCGGTCAGATACTTGCCAGCCGGTGTTGTCGTGGCAAACGAGCCTGCAGGCGAGATGTGGTCAGTGGTGACCATATCGCCTAAAATGGCCAGAACCTTGGCGTCTTCGATGTTCGAAATTGTGCCCGGCTCGGTCCCCATGCCCTGGAAGTAGGGCGGGTTCTGGATATAGGTCGAGGTCGGTGGCCAGTCATAGGTTTCGGCATCGGTGGTATCGACCGCTTGCCATTTCTCGTCGCCTTTGAAGACGTCTGCATATTTCGACAGGAACGCCTCACGGGTGACCGTCTGTTCGACCAATTCCGCCACTTCTTGCTGGGTCGGCCAGATGTCTTTCATGAAGACATCATTGCCGTCCTTGTCCTGACCGATCGGTTCTGAGGTCAGGTCGATATCCATCGTACCGGCCAGCGCATAGACCACGACCAGCGGCGGTGAGGCCAGATAGTTGGCGCGGACGTCCGGGCTGATACGGCCTTCGAAGTTGCGGTTGCCCGACAGGACAGACGTGGCGACCAGATCGCCTTCGGCAATCGCCTCAGACAGCTCTTTCTGGATCGGACCCGAGTTGCCGATACAGGTCGTGCAGCCATACCCAACAAGGTTAAACCCGATCTTATCCAGATCTTCCTGCAGGCCCGCGGCCTCAAGATAGGCAGATACAACCTGCGATCCTGGTGCCAGCGAGGTCTTGACCCAGGGCTGACGGTTCAGGCCCAAGGCCGCGGCTTTGCGGGCCACCAGACCAGCGCCGATCATCACATATGGGTTCGAGGTGTTGGTGCAGGAGGTGATCGATGCGATCACAACTTTACCGGATTCTAGGGTATAGTCTTCGCCTTTGACGGCGACTTCCTTGCCCATGGGTCGCTTGAACGTCTCGGCCATTTCCCTGGTGAACGCCGCCTTGGCACCGGTCAGAGCAACATAATCCTGGGGGCGCTTCGGGCCCGAGATCGCGGGAACGATGGTGCGCATGTCCAGCGACAGGGTGTCGGTGTAGATCGGCGCGTAATCTGCGTCGCGCCAGAAGCCGTTTTCCTTGGCATAGGCTTCGACCAGCGCGATGCGATCTTCGTCACGGCCGGTGTTACGCAGATAGCGCAGCGTTTCACCGTCAATCGGGAAGAAACCACACGTCGCGCCATATTCCGGGGCCATGTTGGCGATGGTTGCCCGGTCGGCCAGCGGCAGACGGTCCAAACCTTCGCCGAAAAATTCGACGAATTTGCCCACAACACCCTTTGCGCGCAGCATTTCGACGACCTTCAGAACCAGATCGGTGCCGGTGGTGCCTTCAACCAGATCTCCGGTCAGCTCAAAGCCGACAACCTCGGGGATCAGCATCGAGATCGGCTGACCCAGCATAGCGGCTTCGGCCTCGATCCCGCCGACGCCCCAGCCCAGAACGGCCATGCCGTTGACCATGGTGGTGTGGCTGTCGGTGCCGACCAGCGTGTCGGGATAGGCAACCTCATCCCCGTTCTGATCCGTGTCGGTCCAGACGGTCTGCGCCAGATATTCCAGGTTCACCTGGTGACAGATCCCGGTTCCGGGGGGCACAACGCGGAAGTTGTTGAAGGCACCCTGACCCCATTTCAGGAACTGATACCGTTCCATGTTGCGTTCGTATTCGCGGTCAACGTTCATCTGGAACGCGCGCGGGTTGCCGAATTCGTCAATCATGACCGAGTGGTCGATGACTAGATCAACGGGGTTCAGCGGGTTGATCTTCTGCGCGTCGCCGCCCAGAGCCTTGATACCATCACGCATGGCGGCCAGATCGACCACCGCCGGAACGCCGGTGAAGTCCTGCATCAACACGCGGGCAGGGCGATAGGCGATCTCGCGGGGGTTCTTGCCACCTTTGGCACCCCATTCGGCGAAGGCCTTGATGTCGTCGACCGAGACGGAGAACCCGTCATCTTCGAACCGCAACATGTTTTCCAATACCACCTTCAGGGCGGCGGGCAGTTTCGAGAAATCACCCAGGCCGGCCTCTTGCGCGGCGGGGATCGAGTAATACGAGATGGACTTGCCATTCACGCTCAGGCTGCGGCGTGTCTTGGCGGTATCCTGTCCGACTTTGATGGGCATCTGTGGCCTCCCTCTCAAATGACGTGGAATATGGGATTCGCTGAGGGCTATCTGCATCACCCAAGCGCGCGGTTCAAGGTCCAACAGACCAGGTGCGGCAATTTTTGTATACCATTGCACACATTTTTGCGTAAACCTTGTGTCACCGGTCTCAAGAAACCTTGATTGGTGCTTGATCAGCGTTCCGTCTAAACCAGTAATGCACCCCATGAAACCCGAGAGCAAACATGTTCAAATCTGCAACCGCAACCGCGTTGGCATCCCTGTTCCTGGCTACTTCGGCCATTGCAGAAAGCGGACCCGTAGTGGTGGAGCTGTTCACCTCGCAGGGATGTTCGTCCTGCCCCCCGGCTGACCGAATCATGCACGATCTGGCCAATCGGGATGACGTCATCGGGTTGGCGTTGCATGTAGATTATTGGGACTATATCGGATGGGAGGATGAATATGCCGACCCCACCCATACTGAGCGTCAGCGCAGCTATGCCGGAAATTCCGGGCGTACGGTGATCTATACGCCTCAGATGGTAGTTAATGGTCAGCAGGATATTGTAGGGGCAGATACGGCAAAGCTGGATTACCTGATCGGCGACCATTCCAAGGCCGCTCCGCTGGCGTCGGTTTCGGCCTCACGTACAGGAGATAACGTAACTGTCGACGTTTCCTCGATCAGTTTGCCACCGGATCAGGTCTATGACATCCGGGTGGTGCAATACACGCCAATGCGCCATGCTTCGATCCGGCGCGGAGAGTTGGCCGGACAAGAACTGGATTATGCCAATGTGGTCGAGGCCTGGACAGTAGCCGGGCAATGGGACGGGACAGCGCCTAAGACCTATAAGGTATCTTTGACGTCAGATTTGCCGGCCGTTGTGTTGGTGCAAGGGGTTGGCCATGGGCCGATTATTGCGGCAGCACGCGTTCGCTGATCAGGGCATGTCTTTGGCTTGGACGCCTAGCCCGTTCCAGGTTTTCCAGCGACGATGAATCCAGAACCACTGACCCATATGCTGTCGGACAACCGCCTCGAGGTCATCATTGGTGAACTGGGTCATCGTCTTTGGATCCGTATGTGGGACCGGTTCGTGCAGGATGATTTCGAAATCAACCCCATTGGGCTGACGCACCGCATAGCACGGAATCAGGACGGCTTTGTATTTCATTGCCAGTTCAGCATTCAAAACCGACGTCACGGCCGGTTTGCCGAAAAAAGTCAGCTCTTCCCCGCCATGTGCGTGCAGGTCTGACACAATAGCGATGATCCCGCCTTTTTTGAGTGTCCGCACCATTTCGACCATCCCGCGACGGCCTTGTTCGAACATCGGGGCGCCGGTTTTGTAGAACGCATCGACATACATGTCGTTGAAGTAGGGGTTCGCCATTCGACGGTAGAGGCAGCCAATAGGCTGACCGCTGCGTTCTTGAAGGGCGATACGCGCGGCCAGGTAATGGCCGAAATGCGCAGTGATCATCATCACAGGTCGCCCCTCCGCCAAGGCGGAATCAAAGGCGGCAAGACCCGTACCCGTGACTTTGGCAAAGCGTTGGCGTTCTGTGAAATCCTCGGGCGAGAAGTGCTCCATGATCGCGCGCCCGGCGTTGTCAGGAACGGCCTTGCAGATGCGTTTCACTTCGGATTCAGTCAGGTCCGGGCAGGTGAGTTTCAGATTGCTGCGTACTCTTTTCGAGAACCCGACCAACGGTGCAAGGTTTCTCGCTATGGCGCCCATTGTGGCAATGCGTGTCTCATAGGGCAGCAACCGTAACGCTTTGATAACGCCTTTCAGGAACATGCCGGATACATAGTATTTGCCAAGCTCGGACCTGCTTAGTTCAGACTTTTCAACGGGCATCAGAAGGTCTCGGCGTCTGTTGTGAATTGCCGGGTCAGACATACAAGCCGATCGCGGTAACCACAAGCTTTCTGCTCGGCCAGAGATTTAGGCGCGCTTACTCTCTTTATTCGTCACCGTCATCATCCCGGAGCGTGATGGTTCCCTCATCGACAAGTGTCCGGATGGCGCCAATGATCTGGGTCATCGCCTCCTCGGCATCGGGTTGTTTGATTTTTCCGACCTCATCCATTTCTTCGCGCAGGTTTTCGGCCATACGCGACGACATGTTGGACAACAGGTAGTCAACCGATGCCCTGTCTCCTTCCGTTTCTGCACCGGCGAGCGCTGTAACCAGGACGGGTTGTTCCACACCGCGTAGAATGGTCGGTACATCGCGGGGCAGAATGCGAGACGGAATATGGGCGAAGGTAAAAATGGATTGGCGAACTATGGTGGCAAAATCGGCGTCTTCTTCTTCTAATGCGCTCAGCAGGCCGTCCCGGGTCGAGGCAGCGGACTGATTCAGTATCGCGCCAACGCGGGCACCCGGTCCGTCGGCAAACGCTGTGGCAGGGCGCTGATCCATCTGAGCCGCCAGCGACCATCCGATCCGCTCGACGGCCTCTGGGCTGACATTTGCTGTTTTCGAAACCGCATAGGTAATACGCCGAGCAACTGGGCCGGGAAGGTGCCCTAGCAGTTGCGCAGCTTTGGCGGTTTCAAGTTTCGATAGCATCACGGCCGCAATCTCAGTGCTTTCGGCCTGCGCCATTTCGGCCAGATCTTCTGTAGGGATCTCTCGCAATCGCTGCCAAGGATCGCCGATCTGGCGTATGCCGGCCACTTTACGCAAACGCGCCGCAGTTGCCGGGGCGATTTTGCCGTTCACCACATCCAAAGCGCCCGCCAGACCATGTGGAAAGGACAGGCCAACACTGTCCAGCGCATCTGCAAATTCACCGGCAACTGCGTCCAAGGTAACCCGGTCGACAAGGCCCATTTTGCCCAGTTGGTGGGTTAGCTTTTCCTGTAAATCGTCGGGGAGCTCTTCCAGCGGAATGTCCGCCCCATCATTCAGCAAGAGACGCACAACCACCGCCGCCTTTTGTCGGCTGCTGAGGCTGCGGGCCACCAAGCGAAGGTCGTCATCGTTTTCTTTGGCCAGCTGGGCAGAAGCCCCCGGGGCCACCTGTACCAATGTGTTTGTGTTCTGCATCTGCCTGCGGTGCCAATGTTCCTGTTCCACAGGCAGATTACAGAGAGTCGGGTAAAGAAAGGCTGAAGCTTAGTAGTTGTAGGTCAGTCCGGTGCGGATCGCCTCGCGCAGGGAAACCTCTGCCCAGGTTCCTTCGCCGCCACGTGCTTTGATTTCACGCCACTGCGCAATCGCCAGATCAGTTTTACCCTCGGCGACAAAGCCTTGCGCCATATAGGAACGTGCCAGGATATTGTCGGGATTTGCGTTAATTGCACCTTCATAGAACAGGTTCGCCAGTTCCAGCTTGCCCATCTTCCGATAGGTAAATCCCCAATAGGTCAAGACGCGATCGTCATTCTGGTCCATCACGCGCAGCACGCCTTGGGCGTTTTTGAACTGCCCGTCATAGGCCAGTTCACGCACGGCGTGGTACAGCTGATCCTGAGTGAAATTGGTGTTGCTGGGCTTTACGCATTTGCCCGCGGCCTCATCATAGACTCGTCCGAACAGACATTTCTTGGTGGTGTTTGTTGTTTTTGGCGGCGTCGATCCCCCGCCGCCACCTGCGGCATGAACCATGGGGGCAAATGTAAGGGCCTGAATTGCAATAACCGAAGCTAGGATGAGGCGCATAATTGGTCTCCGTTCGTAGGGCTGCTCAGAATAAGCATAGCGCGTTCTATACAAAAGCTAACAACTGATCGCGCGAATTTATTCACAAGTTTGAAAGCTCGACCAATCTTGACGTAACCAGACAAAGAAAAACCCGCACAAGATCATTGTGCGGGTCTGTATTGCGTGAGCTTGACGAAATTTTACTCGCCAAACACCCGGGCAAAGATCGTATCGACATGTTTGGTGTGATAGCCGAGATCGAATTTCTCTTCGATCTCCTCCTTGCTCAACGCGGCGGTCACGTCAGTATCCGCCAGAAGTTCTTCTTTGAAGTCTGTGCGGTGTTCCCAGACCTTCAACGCGTTGCGTTGAACCATAGCATAAGCCTCTTCCCGGCTGACCCCTGCCTGCGTCAGCGCCAGCAGAACCCGCTGGCTCATCACTAGACCGGGGAACTTGTTCATGTTCTCCATCATGTTCTCGGGGAAGATCAGCATTTTGTCGATCACGCCCGTCAGTCGAGCCAGAGCAAAATCCAGTGTGATCGTGGCGTCCGGCCCAATCATGCGTTCTACCGAGGAGTGTGAGATGTCGCGTTCGTGCCAGAGCGCCACATTCTCCATCGCCGGGATCACCGCCGCGCGCACCATGCGCGCCAGCCCGGTCAGGTTCTCGGTCAGTACAGGGTTCTTCTTGTGCGGCATCGCCGACGACCCTTTCTGCCCCATCGAGAAGAACTCGGCCCCCTCAAGAACCTCGGTCCGCTGCATGTGACGGATTTCAATGGCAACGTTTTCGATGCTGCTGGCGATCACGCCCAACGTGGCAAAGAACGCGGCATGGCGGTCGCGGGGGATGACCTGCGTGCTGATCGGTTCGGGCACCAGTCCCAGCTTGTCGCAGACATGCTCTTCGACCTGAGGGTCGATATTGGCAAAGGTGCCGACCGCGCCGCTGATCGCACCTGTTGCAATCTCGGCCCGTGCGTCGCGCATGCGGGATAGGTTGCGATCCATCTCGGCATAGAAGCGCGCGAATGTCAGGCCCATTGTGGTGGGCTCGGCGTGGATGCCGTGGCTGCGGCCGATGCGGACAGTGTCCTTATGTTCGATCGCGCGGCGTTTCAGAGCGGCCAGCAAACCTTCGAGGTCGGCGATCAGGATGTCGGCAGCGCGGGTCAGCTGAACGTTGAAACAGGTATCCAGCACGTCCGAGCTGGTCATGCCCTGATGCACGAAACGCGCTTCATCACTGCCGACATGCTCGGCCAAATGGGTCAGAAAAGCGATGACATCGTGTTTGGTGACGGCCTCAATCTCATCAATGCGGGCCACATCGAATTCCACATCCTTTGCCTTCCACACGGCATCGGCGTTTTCACGCGGTATCACGCCCAGATCGGCCATGGCGTCACAGGCATGGGCCTCGATCTCGTACCAGATGCGGAACTTCGTCTCGGGCGACCAGATGGCGACCATGTCGGGGCGGGAATAACGTGGAATCATTGGCAGCGGCACCTTTTTATGATTTGGCAGAGGTCGTTGCGGCGCGGTTTAAACCCAGCCGCCCTACGGAACAAGGCGCGAGTGCGGTGATGAGACGGTTTGCCCTGATTTTATCCCTTTGGCCTGGTGTTGCGGCAGCGACAGAGTTCTGGCCGCTGACGGGTGATGAAATTACCGAAGCCTTGTCGGGCAAAAAACTAACTTATGGCGACGGCATCTGGCAAACATTCGACCAAAGCGGGGTGACCCATTATTTTTCGGGTCGTCCCAGCACCGGAAAGTGGGCCGTGCAGGGCGATCAGTATTGCTCGGTTTGGCCGCCTTCGGATATCTGGGCGTGTTATGATGTTCTGCAAAGCGGTGTCATCATTCGATTTATTGACGACGCAGGCGAGATCACAGACGGGTATTATCCCGAATGACCTTTCCAAACGAACTGACCGACTTCGAAGGGGACTGGAGCCTGTCACGCACCATTCGGGATGCGCGGGCCGGGCAGGTGGTTTTGGCCGATGGCTCTGCGCGATTCACAAGGTCCAAAGACGGTCTGATCTATGACGAGACGGTAACTCTGCGCATTCCGGGCCAGCCCGAGATGATGGGAACGCGTCGCTACCTGTGGCACGACAAGGGCGACAGGGTTGTGGTGCATTTTGATGACGGGCGTTATTTCCACGCTCTCAAGCTGGGCCAGGCGCAGGCTGCGGATCACCATAATTGCCCGCCGGACAGCTATGACGCAGTCTATGATTTCTCGGGCTGGCCCTGCTGGAGGGTCCGTTGGACCGTGTCCGGCCCCCGGAAATCATACGAAATGAATACGGAATACATGCTGCGGTAGCGTAATCATCTTGCAGATGCGGCGCTGACAGGGCATTCCTGTTGCAGAATCTCGGTCCGTTTAGGGAGAAACAACATGAATGCGAACGTATTGGCCAATGCATTTGGCCCTCGTGAAGGGACGGCGCTGCGCGTCAAACAGGTGGTTTTGGTTGCTTTGGGCATCGTTGCCTTGGCAGTCGCCGCCAAGATTAAAGTGCCGATGTGGCCGGTTCCAATCACCATGGGTACATTTGCGGTTCTGACTATCGGCACCGCCTATGGCGCACGGCTGGGTCTGGTAACCATGATGGGCTATCTGCTGATCGGCGCGCTGGGCTTTGACGTGTTCGCGGGCTCTTCGGCTGAAAAATTCGGCCTTACTTACATGATGGGTGGCACAGGCGGCTACCTGGTCGGATATGTGCTGGCAACCCTGATGCTGGGTACGCTGGCCGCGCGCGGCTGGGACCGTTCGGTCGTGAAAATGGCGCTGGCGCTGGTACTGGCCAACGTTCTGATCTATGTCCCCGGCCTGCTGTGGCTGGGCCAGCTCTATGGCTGGGACCAGCCGATCCTGGCATGGGGCCTGACACCATTCCTGGTGGGTGATGCGATCAAGCTCGCGCTGGCCGCGCTGCTGATCCCCGGCCTGTGGAAGCTGGTGGGCGACGCCCGCACCTAAACCACAGTCAACCTGGTTGACATGAACCGCGCCCGGAGCGATCCCGGCGCGGTTTTTTGTTGCGCCAACAAGAGGCTGGACAAAACCGGTCGACACAGTTCAAGCTGTAGCAATAGAAACAACAGGTTATTCAGATATGCCTAATCTATTGAGGGCTGTAACCCTTTCCTGCGCGGTTGTTTGCGCCGGGGCAGGGAGTGCAAAAGCCGAAACACCGATCACCTATACTGATGAAGGGCGCGCCTTGTTCAGCTTTGCGGTACCAGATTTTTGGTCGGTTCGTACTGGCGGCCCGCGTGAGGTCGATGACACCGAGCTGAACGATCCCCGCGCGGTTGCCCGGGTCATGGGGATCAAACCGGTAACGGATGACAGCGTATGGATTGGATTTGTCTCGCCATCTGGTGTGTCATCCATCGACGGTGGCCTGCGATACCTTCAGGATATCGACAAGTTTCTGGTCAAAGATCCGATCGTTTCGGAAACAGTCGCAACCCGGATCGGAGGTCTGCCAGCGCGGGTTATCCGCGGTACCGGCACCCGTGATCGGCGGGGGATAAATTTCACGGCCACAGTGATTGACTTGCCGCGTGATCGCGTGGCTGTCGCAGTGGCCGTATTAAGAGACGGCGCCGACCCTGGCTATGTGGACGACCTGAATGCCGTATTCGCGTCATTCCGGTCGCTTCAGTGAGGAGGTTTGGATGACTCGTAAGCTGATGAAACGGTCGATCGCCGCGCTGGTATTCGGTTTGACCAGTATCACCTTGTCTGCCTGCGACGGCGTGACGGTTGGTGTGGGATACGGATATGATCCGTTCTATGACTCGATGCTTTGGAACGACTACTATCACGACGTTGATGTGGACATTGATGTAAATCGTCCACCGCAGGGTAAGCCTCCGGTCAAACCCAAACCTCCGGTCGCCAAGCCCCCGGCGCGCCCACGCCCCCCTGTCGCCAAGCCCCCGGCACGTCCACCGGTTGCCCGGCCGCCAGTTGCCCGGCCGCCTATTCACCGCCCGTCACCGCGGCGGCGCTGATGCGGATCACGACAGCAATTCCGTCGTGATTTTCGCTGTTCCTTCAAGTGTCCTGTGAACAGGGCACTTGTCGGCGATTTCAAGCAGACGTGCGCGCTGATCCTGATCCAAGGGGCCCTCGAGCCGGATTTTGCGGCGGAACAGATCGACCTTGTTGTCAGTGATCAGACCCGCATCCTGTGCGTGGACCTTGTTATGGCAAACATCGACAGTGATGCCTGTTAGTGGCCAGCCCTTGCGCCGCGCATACATCCGGATTGTCATCGAAGTACAGGCTCCCAGACCCGATGACACAAAGCCATAGGGCGACATACCGCGGTCGGTGCCTCCATATGAGGCCGGTTCGTCTGCTACAACATGATGCTTGGGGCCGGACTGAATGTCTTGCTGGAATCCGTTGGGATCGGCCTCAGTCACCCGCACTACGCCTTCGGGCGCACCCGGTGGTGGGGCAGGCGGGCGCAGCACCACATAGCGCGTAACCCAAGCCGCTATTACATCTGCAGCATATTCCGCATCCGCCGCGCGTGTAATCAGGTGATCAGCGTCGTCCAGCGTCACGAAGCTTTTGGGATGTTTGGCTGCCAGAAAGATCGCGCTTGCATTGTCGATACTAACCGTTTCGTCGCGTGGCGCATGAAGTATCAGCAGCGCGGCCTTCAAATCCGCAATCGCAGGGGTTAGCGCGGATTGGGCGATATCTTCGACGAACGCTTTGCCAATACGGAACGGGCGACCACCCAAAGTGACCTCGGCCGATCCCTCTTGTTGGATTTCCGACAGTGCGGCGTCGAAATGGTGCGAGACATGCCCTGGATCGGCAGGTGCGCCCAGCGTCACAACGGCCTTAACACTCGAAATACCAGCTCGGGCGCGCAGAACCGCTGCCCCTCCGAGAGAATGCCCGACCAGCAGAGACGGGGACATGTTCCGTCCAGCCAGATACCGTGAGGCGGCAATCAGATCCTCAACATTCGAGGTGAAGGTGGTGTTTGCAAATTCGCCGTCTGAATGACCCAAGCCTGTGAAATCAAACCGCAATACCGCGATACCCATCGCTGCCAGACGGGCTGCGATCCTGCGCGCGGCCGGGATATCTTTTGAACAGGTAAAGCAATGGGCAAACAATGCCGTAGCAAGGACAGGCCCGTCCGGCAGGTCGAGGCGTGCAGCCAGTTGGTGGCCGTCGTGACCGGCAAAGGTGATGCGTTCGGTGGGCATGGCAGTTCCTTACGTCATGAGGTGCCTCAATATTGTGGCTGCCAGCGAGGGGTCTCAACCCCTATGTAAGAAGCGTCACGGGAAGGTGAGACTGGGTCAGGGGCCGGCGGAGCTCTGGTGCGATAGATTGCATCAACTTTTGTGATGCATTCCCAATCAAACATTCACTTTAATAAAGCGAACGCCACCCTCATCTTGAGCCTGTCGAACACAACCAGCCACGGAGGCAACAATGGTACATCTCACTTCTCAGCCACATGGCACAAATCTTCGAGTAGATTTACTGATCGCTATCGCCGTAACTGCGGTCGTCAGTTTTGCCGCGGGTCAGAACTGGACACAGCCGACATCTTTTGCCAGCACCGAAATCGAGGACTGGCATGGGAACGTCAAACGGTCAAACTGGCCGAACTGAAGGGTCAGGCCAGCCCCATAAGCTGTGGGTCAAAGGGATAGGTGGACAGGTTTTCATACCCATCCTCAGTGATCAGAACCTGATCTTCGAGTTTGATTGAGAAATCTGCACCTATCTCGCCAACCGCGGCTTCGACGCACAGAACCATGCCCGGTTCCAGTTGGTAATCGTAGGCACCTGCAACGGCCTTGTCCGGATAGGCGACCAGAGGCCACTCGTCACACAGGCCAACGCCGTGCATCAGGCAGCCGTATTTCTGGTCCTGAAACTTGCTATCCAACCTATGGCTGTTGGCGGTCAGTTCAGGGATCATAACGCCGGGTTTCAGCATCTCCATATTTGTCATGATATGCTCATGCGCGTGCTGCATGGCATAGACCATATCCGGGCGGGGTTTCTCGTCCCCGATCCACCAAGTGCGCGAGATATCGATGCAGATGCCGTAAGACCCGATCAAATCGGTATCGAAGGCGATGATTTCATTCTTTTGCGTGATCCGGGGACCACATTCCTGAAACCACGGGTTGGTGCGTTGGCCCGAGGCCAGCAGGCGGGTTTCGATCCATTCCCCGCCGCGCCGGATGTTTTCGGCATGCAGAATGGCCCAGATGTCGTCTTCCGAGGTTCTTCCGTCTCCGACATTAGCGCGGGCAAATGCCTCCATCTCGGCCACCGCGGTCTCGCAGGCGTGGTTGGCACATCGCATCGCCAGAATTTCGTCCGGGCCTTTCACGGCGCGGGACTTTTCAGTGACTTCCTCGCCTTCCATGATCTCGAACCCCTGGGCCTCAAGGGCGCGCAAACCGTGCAGCATGATCTTGTCCACAGCCAGCCGCTTGTTACCGCCGCCATGCGCATCAATCAGCGCCCGCACTTCGTTCGAGAGTACATCCGCGGCAACATCGACCTTGTCGCCGCGATCGAAATAGAACAGGTCGGCGCCCGACCGCTGTTCCTTCACTAATGGGTTGAATTGGCTTAGAAAAGGTGAGTTTTTATAGTCCCAGATCACCATATACCCGTCGGCACATAACAGCACTGCGCGGAAGGGGTTATGCGTGTTCCAGAGCTGCATGTTGGTGCTGTCTGTGGCGTATCGAATGTTCAGAGGATCAAACATCAACAAGCCACCATAGCCACGATCAACGATGGCCTTGGTCAGACGTTTCCACCTATACTCACGCATCCTCTCAAGGTTCGGCAAGGTCAGGCCGGCGGCTTCCCATTCGGCGAAGGCCAGCTGTGTGGGGCCGATCTCGATCCGGTCCAAATCATTGGGAGTGCCGTCCCCAAGCGCTGTGCCTTTGGTGGGGTCGATCTTGCGGATATCTCTATGGTGACGGTTCATAGTAGCCCTCCCTGCCTGTCTATCGAGCGTGAAGAAGCATTCTTTCAGCGTCTTGATAATTTGCGACCGCCATCCGTCGCTTTTTGACCGACAAGTCGAAGTACCGATGTTAGGTCGGGCTCATGACGACCATTTTGCAGACCTCTACTCCCTATGATCCTTTGAAACCCCGCCCGCTGCCGGGTATTCAGCCCGCCAGTATGGAAACTTGGTTGCATCAGGACGAAGCGTTCGCGGCCCAGATGGAATATCGGGAAGCGTTGCTGAAAGAGCGTCACGCTGATGTTCTTGCGCTGGCGCCCGAAGCCGAACCCGCCGCACAAGAAGTCTTGGACCTGGTGTTGCAATATGCGTATCCCGGATGCTCAGACCTCGTCACGAGAGCCGATGGGCAGAAGGTCCAGATTGATCGGCAGGCCCCAATGGAAACCCTTTGCAGACTGGTGCAGGAGGATATCTGTATCTTGCAAAAGCAAGGGGACGAACATGTTTTGACTGGCGCGGTTTTGTGTTTTCCAGCCAGTTGGCGACTGTCAGAAAAATTAATGCGTCCCCTGATCGACATCCATGTACCGGTCAACAGCTACGACGAAAGCATCGCGCGCCGTGTCCAGCGGTTGTTTGATGGAATTCAGCCCGATAAGCCGCTCTGGCGGTTTAATGCGCTGTGGTATGAGGATGCCGATCTGCATCAGCCTCGAAGCGCTACAGAACCGCGCGAGGTCAGTTCACCCGGAGCCGCGTGCTATTTGCGCAGCGAGCGGCAAACATTGTTGCGGCTGCCGAAAACGCGGGCTGTGGTTTTTTCGATCCACACCTATGTTCTTGAGGCTGGAAGCCTTCGCCAAAAAGAAAACCCCACCTGACGGCGGGGCTTCCTAGGAGGGTCTTATTGGAATTAGTCTACATGCCTAAAGCAGTTGCCACACCGGCAAAGGCACCGCTGGTGCTGAGCGCTGATATTGCAACCGAATAGGCAAGTACCTGAGTATTCAGGCGGAAATCTTCACCTCGGATCAGGTTGACGGCAGCCATCGAGGCCGCGATCGGGACCGACACGCTGGCCACGGCACCCGTAAGTCCCCAACTGGTAAGTCGCAGGATATCATTGGGTTTCTCGTGGTCGAGGGGGGGAGTGTCGGTCCGATCATCCGGTTTCTGCTCGATCGGTTCTGTCCGAAAAGCAATGCTAAGCAACTGCTCGTCTGACAGCTGGATTGGCCGCGCATGTGAGGTCTGCGTTTTGTTTCTTGGCTCATCCAGATCTTCTGTCTCCGTTAATTCAAGACCTGCAAACGGCCCGGAAACGGATTCGAAAATTTGTTTTCTGTCCCGCTGTTTAACGGGCGCCAGAGTGTCAAAAGCACTCATGAATTGTTCCATGGTCAGGACTGTATTCGGAGACAGCCATTCCACGCGCTGAGTCGCACAGATATCAACCATACGATACAGGATCACAACAAGCATAAGCTCCGAGATCTCGCTGTCGTCCAGCAAGGCGGAAACAGGGGTAATTGTGACCGTCAACCGGTTTTCGGGCAGGGTCACCCGGGGTTTCGAGACGGTCCTCAGACCGGCCGCACGGTCCCGCCGTTCAAACCGGTCTTCTGTTTCAGCCAGTTGGGTATCCAGCGTAAGGCGCACAAGGTACTGACTTGAGACGATGCTCGCCTCGGTCGTGTTCAAGATCGTTTTGCGCTCAACAAGATGGCCGTAATCTTCCAGGGTCGCCGCCACGATGGCACCAAACCGCTCGATCGCGCCATTGGTCTTGCCTGTGAACTGCAGGCCGCCGTGATAGCTGTGCTTCGGAGTCACTGCGCATTCCTTTGTGCATTCCGTCAGATGACTCAAATTATCAACAGATAAGGGAAAGAATTGGGCGGAAATGGAAAAAAATGAGAAATCGGCAAGATTGATTACGCATTGGAAACCTAGGCATTTTAAGGGCTATTTAGCGTCTGTGGCGACAATGTGTCTGAATTGCGGTCGCCCTACATGACAGACCGACACAATCATCCGTCGATTCGAGCAGCCATGATTGCGATGGATTCTTGGTACACCGTCGCGGCATTCCACTGTTGAATGACCGCAAAATTCGGTTGGCCCGGTTGATATCCGCGTCCGGGCTTCCAGCCCTTTTTACGCAGGAAATTAGCGGTCGAGGCCAGCGCATCGGTCATATTGTAGAAATCGACCTGACCGTCACCCGTGGCATCCACACCGTATTCCAGGGCATTGCCCGGCAGAAACTGTGTATGTCCCAGCTCACCATGCTTGGCACCAACAGTGTTGGTCGTAATGCTGCCTTGATCGACCAGCTTCAGTGCTCCGATAGCGTGGGGGACGAAGAACTCGGATCGGCGACAATCATAGGCCAAAGTGGTTATTGCTGACACAACCTGGCTGTCACCCATGAAATTTCCAAATCCTGTTTCCATTCCGTGAATAGCGATCAGAACGCCTGCTGGCACCCCATACTGGCGCTCGAGCGTCGCATAGAACTGAGGGTTCCTGGCTTTGCGCTTACGGCCCTGCGCTACGATGGTATCCGCGCCGCGGATCTGCATGAATTTGTCCAGCGAGTATTTAAAACTCTTTTGGTTTCGGTCCGCGGCAATGGTTCGGGTGGCGTATTGGCTTTGGCTCAGCGCCTGCAATCCCTTCTTTTTTACTCCCGCGCGCCGAGCTTGCTTTGCGAAATCCCGCTTCCAGGTCTCAAATCCATTTCCGGTGTTGCCACAGGGAGCCGCTGCCGCAAAGCCAGGTAGAGAAATTGCCAAAATAAGAGCAAGCCGAAGCATCTTGTAATCCGATCCAATGAAATGACAGGGGCAGCCTAGGCAGGGAAGCCGCACACGAAAAGGGGTTAATAAAGGTCGAGTTCCCCGGTGCCCTTCAGGCTATCAAACCATTCATCCGGCGTTTTGTCGATTTTGGCGTGCTTGACCATCATGGCGTTCATATTGGGAAGCCCTGATGAATCTGGCCAGTTTTCAGGTTGCCACATATCCGACCGGATGACGCATTTAGGGCAATGTGCAAAAGCGGTCTCGATATGAATCATAAGGGCTAGCTTAGGCGCGCGATTATTCACTGCCATACTGTTCAGCAAGTCCGGGTCAATACATATGCGCGCGGTTCCTCGGATGCGCAAAGTCTCCAACTTGCCAGGCACTAGGAAGATCACACTAACACGCGGGTCCTGTATTATATTGTGAAACGTGTCAGTCCGCTTGTTGCCTGGGCGGTCGGGAATGGCGATCAGAGTGTCTGAGATCAGCCGAACAAACCCTTCGGGATCCCCACGAGGAGAAATATCCAGATAACCACCCGGATTGGCCGAAGCTATCAGGCAGAAGGTCGACTTGGCGATAAAGTCGCGGCACATGCCGTCCAGCGCGGCTTGTTCCTTGGCGATGATCTGGGGAAGGGGCGCGCCGGTGATGCGCTCCAGTCCCTCTTTCGAAGTGACGAAATCCGAGAACGGGGCGAATGCGGTTTCGGCTGACATGCGATCTCTCCTAACCGGGGTAATGGCAAGTGTGAAAGATCGGGCCAAACGAAACAAGGGGCGCCCGATGGACGCCCCTATAGAGTTATCGTCGAAAATGCTGGATTAGCAGCTGTAATACATGCCGTATTCAACCGGATGCGGCGTGTGTTCGTAGGTTTCGACTTCGTCCATCTTCAGTGCGATGTAGCCGTCGATCTGGTCTTTAGTGAACACGTCGCCCTGCAGCAGGAAGTCGTGATCCGATGCCAGGGCTTCCAGAGCTTCACGCAGTGAACCGCAAACCGTCGGGATGTCGGCCAGCTCTTCGGCCGGCAGATCGTACAGGTTCTTGTCCATGGCTTCGCCCGGATCGATCTTGTTCTTGATGCCGTCCAGACCAGCCATCAGCAGCGCGGCAAACGCCAGGTAGGGGTTTGCGGCCGGATCAGGGAAGCGAGCTTCGACGCGCTTGGCTTTCGGGCTTTCGGTCCATGGAATACGGACACAACCCGAACGGTTACGAGCCGAGTAAGCACGCAGGACGGGGGCTTCAAATCCGGGGATCAGACGCTTGTAGCTGTTGGTCGCCGGGTTGGTGAAGGCATTCAGTGTCTTGGCGTGCTTCAGGATACCACCGATGAAGAACAGTGCCTCGTCCGACAGATCAGCATACTTGTCGCCAGCAAACAGAGGCTTGCCGTCCTTCCAGATCGACATGTTCACATGCATGCCGGTACCGTTGTCGCCTGCGATTGGCTTCGGCATGAAGGTCGCCGATTTGCCGTATGCATGCGCCACGTTGTGGATGATGTATTTGAACTTCTGCAGCTCATCTGCCTGTTTGGTCAGGCTGTCAAAGATCAGGCCAAGCTCGTGCTGGCACGACGCAACCTCGTGGTGATGCTTGTCGACCTTCATGCCCAGACGCTTCATGGTCGACAGCATTTCCGAACGCAGATCCTGGGCTTCGTCGATCGGGTTGACCGGGAAGTAACCGCCCTTAACCCCCGGGCGGTGGCCCATGTTGCCCATTTCGTATTCGGTGTCGGTGTTCCAGGATGCATCAGTTGCATCAACTTCGTAAGATACTTTGTTGATGCTGTTCGAAAAACGCACATCGTCGAACAGGAAGAATTCTGCTTCTGGGCCCATATAGGCCACGTCGCCGATACCGGTTGCTTTCAAGTAGGCTTCGGCTTTCTGGGCGGTGCCGCGCGGGTCACGCTCATAAGCTTCACCGGTGTCGGGCTCGACAACTGAGCAATGCACGCAGATGGTTTTCTCTGCGTAGAACGGATCGACATAGGCGCTGTTGGTATCGACCATCAGTTTCATGTCCGAGGCTTCGATGGACTTCCAGCCAGCGATGGAAGAGCCATCGAACATGAAGCCTTCTTCGAGGAAGTCTTCATCTACCTGATCGGCCACCAGGGTGACGTGCTGCAGTTTGCCGCGCGGGTCAGTGAAGCGGACGTCGACATATTCGGCGCCTTCGTCCTTGATTAGCTGAAGAACTGCGTCCTTGCTCATTCTCTTGATTCCTCTGAATTGAAGATTTGGTCTTGTTACAGTGCGTCCGAACCGGTTTCGCCGGTACGGATGCGAATTGCTTGTTCGACGGGTGAGACAAAGATCTTGCCGTCGCCGATCTTGTCGGTTTTGGCGGCGGAAACGATGGCTTCGATGGCGGCATCGACCAGATCGTCGTCCAGCACAACCTCGACCTTCACCTTGGGCAGAAAGTCGACCACATATTCCGCGCCGCGATAAAGTTCAGTGTGACCTTTCTGACGGCCAAACCCCTTGACCTCGATCACGCTGAGGCCCTGGACTCCGACGTCCTGCAGCGCCTCTTTCACTTCGTCCAGTTTGAACGGCTTGATGATCGCTTCGATCTTCTTCATACCGGGCTCCCTTTAACTCTTGTCAGGATGGCACTGACCACGTCTAAGATCGGGCGGCAATGTGAATGAGAAAATGGCGATGCCGGGTTGCATGGAAATTGGATGGCCGGTGAAATTTTGAACAGTTTGCACAAAAAATAGTCGAAATTGAATCGCGCGAGGGTTCAGCATGACAGACTTACTGACTGCAGCACAGATGCGGGCGATCGAACAAGCGGCCATTGAGTCCGGTGATGTGACCGGTCTTGAGCTGATGGAACGGGCTGGGCAGGGTGTTGTCGAGGCGATTTTCGAGGAGTGGCCAGAGTTGGACAAGCGAGGGGCCAGCCCCTCGCGTTCCCTGACGTATCCGCGGCCAGATGAAGAGGATCCGTTGCGGGCAGTTGTCTTGTGTGGGCCAGGAAACAACGGTGGGGACGGGTTCGTCGTGGCCCGGCTTTTGCGGGAGCAAGGGTGGGAGGTCGCGGTGTTTCTGTATGGTGACCTAGAGAAGCTGCCGCCGGATGCGCGGGTGAATTATGAGCGGTGGCTGGAGCTGGGGGAAGTTATACCTCTGACTGAAAAGGACATGCGCAAGGGTGGTTCTGCCGATCTTTACGTTGATGCTCTGTTTGGGACGGGGCTGAAGCGCGGCTTGGACGGAGAATTGTTCAAGGTCGTTCGGCATCTTTCTGGTGTGAACGGGGAGCACTATACCGACCGCCTGGTCAGCATAGATGCCCCATCCGGCTTGTGTTTGGACAGTGGGCGGGTGTTGCATCAAGAGCCATTGAACCTATGGCCTCGCGAATTTTTGGACGGTGTACCCGCAGAGATGCGAAACAAGGTAGCTCCTGCGGGCGGCGCGCGTGCATTGCATGACCGTTTTGCTTGGTTGACAGTGTGTTTCGACAGCCCAAAGCCTGGGCATTTTCTGGCGCAAGGACCGGATTTGTGTGGCAAGCTTGTTGTGAAAGACATCGGTATTTCCACACAGCGTTGCCGCTTTAACGGTGAACCATACGACAGTGCGTTCACATTAGGTCCCAAGCCTTTTCGCAGGGCGAGCCGACCTGCTTTTCTAACCCTTGCCGAGGCACCTGGCCGCGTGAAGGACGAGCGAACATGGGTTGGGTTGCCGCTTTATCGCTTGCCCAAATTCAAACAACAACACAAGTATTCCCATGGACATGCGCTGATCCTGTCCGGTGGTTCTGGCAAGACCGGCGCGGCGCGATTGGCGGCGCGGGGTGCTTTGCGGATTGGGGCCGGGTTGGTGACATTGGGTGTTCCTCCGGCGGCACAGATGGAAGTTGCGGCGCAGGTAACCGCGATCATGTTGCAGCGGGTTGAAGATGATAATGCACTGTCGGAAACCCTTGAAGATGAGCGCTTGAATGCTTTGTGTCTTGGCCCCGGTTTAGGTCTGGAGCGAGCACGGCATTTGGTGCCTGTTGCCTTGGCCTCAAAACGAGCGACAGTTCTGGATGCGGGCGCACTGACGGCGTTTGCAGACGACCCGCTGACGTTGTTCGACATGCTGCATGACGGTTGCGTGTTGACCCCGCACGGGGGCGAGTTCGCGCGGCTGTTCCCGGATATCTCGGAAAAACTGAAAGCGGTTCCCATCAAGGGTCCGGCCTATTCCAAAGTGGACGCCACCCGAGAGGCTGCCAGGCGGGCAGGGTGCGTGGTTTTGTTCAAGGGACCCGATACCGTGATTGCGGAGCCGAACGGGCAATGCTCAGTGAATTCGGCCGTTTATGAACGTGCGGCGCCCTGGTTGGCGACAGCCGGGGCCGGGGACGTGTTGGCGGGGTTTATCACCGGGTTGCTGGCGCGGCGGTTCTCGTCCTTGCAGGCCGCGGAAACTGCGGCATGGCTGCATGTGGAATGTGCGCGATCCTTCGGGCCGGGGTTGATCGCCGAAGATTTGCCCGAACAGTTGCCACGGGTTTTGCGGGAAGTAGGTCCTTAATCGCCTCGGCGAAAATCCGCCGCTGCAGTATTCGATGTCCCAAAATGAGCGTATGGTGAAATTCAGGTCAGGCGTCAGTATTGCGGCAAGCGGTCTGGGTGACTTGGATGACATATATTCTATCGTTTTGAAGTAGATCAAATTAACACCCTTCAGCTGCGGTTATATTCGCACAAGATGCGTGAGCTGAATGGGCCCGAGACAGGGGATCATAGAGAAATCGCGCACAAGCGAGCAGTGCCCGTAAATAGATCCATTATGGTGAATGACTATGACCCAGAAAGTATCGATAAGCACGATTGCGACTTGCCTGACCGCTGCATCGGCCATCCCAGCAGCGGCGGAGCTTAGATATAACAACAACAGCGGCGGTTATGTTGAGCTGTATGGCCAGTTTAACCCCGTAATTGTCTCAGTTGACGACGGGGATGAGACGGAAACCCGTTTGCTGGACAATGATCTGTCCAACAGCCGTGTAGGGCTGTTTTTGATGCAACCCTACGGTAGCAATGAGTTTACCTTCCGTTTCGAATCCGGTCTGGGCCTGCCGAGCACGGGGAGCGCCAACCAGGATGGGACAAATGCCGATGGTTGGAACCGTGAAGATATTCGGCACGTCGATTTTGCGTTGAAGGGCGGCTATGGTAAGTTTTCTGCCGGGCAGGGCAGCATGGCCTCGGATGGAGCGGCCGAATCCGATCTATCCTATGTTGGCACGGCGCTCTATTCGTTCACCAATGATGAGAATGGCGCCTTCTTTTATCGTGAGTCTGATGGAATGCTAAGCGGCATTACCGTTGGTGACACATCTGATAACTTCGATGGTTCAAGGCGCGGGCGCATTCGCTATGACACGCCAGATTTAAACGGGTTTTCGGCAGCGATAGCCTATGGTCAGAACATCCTGTCCAGCAGCGATGACGATGATTACTACGATGTGTCGGTGTCCTATGGAAATACCTTATCCAACGGGGTGGAGATTGCTGCATCCCTCGCCTACGCCGTGCGCGATTACGATAGCAGATCCGGGGAGAGAAAAGACACAATCGGGTCCGCCTCGGTTCTGCTGCCCAGTGGTTTCAGCGTAACCGCAGCTTTGGGTACAAGAGATGACACTTCCAGCGGTGCCAGTGACCCGAATTATTGGTATGCGAAGCTTGCGTATGAAGACGATTGGGTGTCATGGGGTAAGACTGGTATCGGCATCGACTATTTCGACGGATCTGATTTTTCGATCGACGGCTCGAGTACGAAGGCTTGGGGTATCGCTGTGGTACAGCGCATCGACAGTATCAATACCGATGCCTATTTGAAATACCGTAACCATGATTTCGATGACACCACGAGTTTCGATGACAACGAGGCTTGGGTGCTGGGTGCGCGCTGGAAGTTCTGATCCCGCGAACAATTCCTCAAGAACGCTCCGGCCAGGTCCGGGGCGTTTTTTTGGTCAAATCGGCGGCAAAACAAGGCTGATCCGGGCTTTGCCCCTTGCACGCGGGCGGCTGGGCAAATAGAAGGCCTCAAATTTGCCCGGCGCGCCGTTTTGCGCGCCCCGAATCCTATGGGGACTACCATAATGCAGGTTACCGAGACGCTGAACGAAGGTCTGAAACGCGGCTATAACATTGTCGTATCCGCAGCTGAGTTGGACGACAAAGTTAACGAGAAACTGGTCGAAGCACAGCCTGAAGTCGAGATGAAGGGCTTCCGCAAAGGCAAGGTACCGATGGCACTGTTGAAAAAGCAGTTCGGTCAGCGTCTGCTTGGCGAGGCGATGCAAGAAAGCATCGACGGTGCAATGAACCAGCATTTCGAAGACAGCGGTGAGCGTCCGGCACTTCAGCCTCAGGTGAAGATGACCAATGAGGATTGGAAAGAAGGCGACGACGTACATGTCGAGATGTCTTATGAGGCCCTGCCTGCCATCCCTGAGGTCGACTTGAAATCGGTTGAATTGGAAAAGCTGGTTGTCAAAGCCGATGACGCGGCCGTTGAAGAAGCGCTGGGCAACCTGGCCGAAACCGCGCAGGATTTCAAATCCCGCCGCAAAGGCTCGAAAGCCAAGGACGGCGACCAGATTGTGTTCGATTTTGTTGGCAAGGTTGATGGCGAAGAGTTCGAGGGCGGATCCGCTGAAGACTATCCGCTGGTTCTGGGTTCCAACAGCTTCATCCCCGGTTTTGAAGAGCAGCTGGTTGGCGTAAAGGCCGAGGAAGAAAAAGACGTAAACGTCACCTTCCCCGAAGAGTACGGTGCCGAGCATCTGGCCGGCAAAGACGCTGTGTTTACCTGCACCGTCAAGGATGTGAAAGAACCCGTCGCCGCCGAGATCAACGACGAGCTGGCCACCAAATTTGGTGCAGAAGACTTGGAAGCGCTGAAAGGCCAGATTTCAGAACGTCTGGAAGCGGAATATAGCGGTGCTTCGCGGGCGGTGATGAAGCGTGCTCTGTTGGACGCATTGGACGTGAAGGTTTCGTTTGATCTGCCACCGTCGCTGGTAGATGCCGAGGCCAAGCAGATCGCACACCAGCTGTGGCACGAAGAAAACCCGGAAGTGGAAGGCCACGACCACGATGAGATCGAGCCGACCGACGAGCACAACAAGCTGGCCGAACGCCGCGTGCGTCTTGGCCTGTTGCTGGCCGAGCTGGGCCAGAAGGCAGAAGTTGAAGTCACCGATGCCGAGATGACCCAAGCGATCATGAACCAAGCGCGCCAATACCCTGGTCAGGAACGCCAGTTCTTTGAGTTCGTGCAGCAGAACGCTCAGATGCAGCAGCAACTGCGCGCGCCGATCTTCGAAGACAAAGTCATCGACTATATCGTCGAGCTGGCCCAGGTTGCGGATAAAGAAGTCAGCAAAGACGACCTGCAGAAAGCCGTAGAGGCATTGGAAGAGGAGTAATCCTCTTCTGCCCATAGAATTCTTATGGGCACAAAAAACGGAGCCGTCTGAAAAAGACGGCTCCGTGTGGGTGGCTTTATGCTATGAGGTGAGGGGGTCAGGCCTCATGAGCAAAAGCACGGGGGGTCCTTAGTAGAGCAGTTTTCTGCTCTGGGGTGAACCGATCCGAAACTGCTTCGATCAGGTTCAATACAGCTTCGGCTTCGGCTTTTGTGGTTGCCGAATTCATCTGTTCGACAAAGTATTTTTCCATCTGGCTTAGTGGCTGGTGGTCGTAATTCGCCACACCTGTATCTGCCGGTGTTTTGTTTCTGGCATACAGATCTATTGCCTGCTCGTCCGTCAGGAATACATCGTGCGCGATGTTCGCATATTCCCGAATTCCGGAAATTCTCTCATCTGAGCAGTCCATCAAAGCGGCCATGGCTACGACTTTACCCATGGGCTTAGCACTGCCGAGGTAGTCATAAGGCGCGTTACCGGACCTTTGCAGAACGCGGTTCATAACTGGATCAATCACCGCGATCGAGTCAAGAACGCCAGCCGCTTTGGCATATTCGAAAGAGCCAATCATAACTTCGCTGGTCACATAGGATACAGAATTTTCACCGCGCCCTCGGCCCAGTTTTTTAGTATCGACACAGAACCGGGTGGCTTCCCAGACTTGCGCGCTCCGAATTGGAGGTTCTCCATCCAGGATCGAATGGAAAACATCGGACAGCATATGCGGTCCTTTGGTTTGCAGTAGTCTCATGCACCCGACAACGTCCCCCTCGTCGTCGATGCTGACTACATGTGCTGGATGCAGATCATCGAAGTGGTCGCGCTCGCGCCCATCCTCAATATTGACCTCCCAACCAAGGCGATCGCCGAAAACACGAGCGCGCAGTTTGAACATGTCATCCAAGACATCTTTGAACTTATGTTGATTAATACCATCAATAACGATGATCATTTCCATCCCCCTACAGTCTGGTTACCGTAGGGATTAGGTTAACCAAGAAATAAGCGCAGACTATTAGGGATTTCCCGTAGAAGTGCTTTTTTTTTGATTAACCAGGGGCAATTAGGCCCAGGCCGATCGCACGACCAATAGCCTGTGAGGTGGTCAGTGCGCCCAACTTTTCACGCCCGGACCGCATATGAACTTCGACGGTACGGTGTGAAATAGACAAAATATCACCGATATCTTGTTGCGACTTTCCATCAGCTACCCATTGGAGGATTTCCTGTTCGCGTGTGGACAGCGTGGGCAGGTAAAGAGCTTTGGCCAGCAAGCCGGATTGCATAACAGTATCGTGGGCTTGAACGGCAGCAAGTTGCAGATCACCCATGACATGTTTCTTTAGCTTATCCCATTCGGAATCCGAACAGTCCCGGGTAACGTTTAACAGTCCGCATTCACCATAAGGTCCACGAACAGGAACTGTTAACCCTCTGGAACTAATGCCAAAATCATGGGCGTCACGGAACACCGCGTTGAACTTCTCGTCCTGATCAAAGCGTCCCCAATCAACGGGTGCAATGCTTAGGACAGATTGATAAAGCGTCGGATCGAAGTGATGAAAGCCCTGGCTGCCATAGTGGATTTTCCACTCATCAGGATAGTTTGCATAGCCCTGCACATCACCTTTCACAGGGTTAAAGGTGGCATAAGACGCATAGTCGAAGCCAAGCTCTTCGCAGACGGCGTTTATAACGTCAGCGGCCGACTTCTCTGTGTGGTCGACCGCGGCCAAATCTATAAGTTTCACCTGTCCAACCCTTGTGGCGGCATATCTCTCCCCCAAGACATGCCAGACTTGTCCTTAGGGGTATACGTTGCGTCAACCACAGGGCATTGTGCAAGCAAATTGTTCGCCTTGTGTAGTCATATTGCGATGTAATGGCAACAGAATGGTCCGAAACAGCAAGTCTCAGATGATTCGTTTCGGGGTAAATCCGGTTATTCCGGACGTAGCCCTGTTTCGACCAGCATCCCACGTGCCTTTGCTTCGGGATAGAACCCTTTTGCGTAAAGGAATATGGCGCGTTGCTGGTCCCCGTCGGACAATAGCCAAGCGCCCCGCAGATATTTCCCGGCAAATTCGAGATTTGTGTCTGCATCCAAAAGGCCTTTGGCGTTTCCAGTATACCCCATTGAACGAGCTGTGGCCGGCAGGATTTGCAGCAAGCCATAATAGGGCCGATTCACAGCCCAAGGTCGGTGAGTGCTTTCGCGAATTGCTAGCTTGTGCACCAGTTCGCGCGGCACTTCGTAGTGGTCGGCCCATTTGTTTATGGAGGCCCGCAGTTCCGGTGTTTCGTTGGGATAGAGCGGAGGATCAAACGTGTTCTGGGTTGGGGTATCGGGCCCTCCGCACGCCGCAAAGGGTGCAATTATCAATAATGCCAATACACTGCGGCGCAGAAGAAATGTCATTGATCGTCTCCGAATAGTTATTATGCGATGATAGGAAACCTATTGATGACCGCAAGCAAAGGCCGGGGCCCAAGCTGGATTTCGCCGGGCGGAGGCATAAAAAAGGCCGCACAGATCGTGCGGCCTTTCTTGTTCAATTCGAAACCCGAGGATCAGGCTTTGGCTTCGTCTTCTTCGGCCGAAGCATCCTGAGCAACCAGATCGTCGTCGTCGGAAGCGGCGGAACCGATATCGTCGAACAGCTCGGCGATTTCGAATTCTGCGGCGGCTTCTTCTTCGGCGGCCAGTTCCTGAATCGATTTGCCCGATGCCTGTAGTTCGGCTTCTTCTTGCGAACGGGCAACGTTCATTTCGATTTTCACTTCAACCTCGGGGTGCAGTTTAACTGCGACTGTGTGCAGACCCAGGTCCTTGATCGGTGCGATCAAGGCAATCTGCTTCTTGTCGACGGTGAAACCTGCTTCGGTAGCGGCGTCTGCGGCGTCACGCGGGGTGACCGATCCGTACAGTGCGCCGGCATCCGAGGCCGAGCGAATCACGATGAATTGCTGTCCGTCCAGCTTTTCAGCCAGCGCTTCAGATTCTTTCTTGGATTCCAGGTTGCGGGCTTCAAGCTGCGCTTTCTGGGCTTCGAACGACGCGATGTTGGCGTCCGATGCGCTCAGCGCTTTGCCCTGAGGCAACAGGAAGTTGCGGGCATAACCGGACTTGACGTCAACGACGTCGCCCATCTGACCCAGTTTCGCAACGCGTTCCAGCAGGATAACTTGCATGTCAGTATCTCCTTACTTAACGGCGTAGGGCAGCAGGGCGAGGAAGCGGGCGCGCTTGATAGCACGGGCCAGTTCACGCTGCTTTTTCGCCGAAACGGCGGTGATGCGCGAAGGTACAATCTTGCCACGCTCAGAGATGTAACGCTGCAGCAGACGAGTGTCTTTATAGTCGATCTTCGGCGCGTTCTCACCCGAGAACGGGCAGACCTTGCGGCGGCGGAAAAATGGTTTTGCGGCCATGGTTTAGTGTCCTTTCTTCAGGCGTTAATCAACGGCGCTCGCGGCGGCCTTCGCGCTCGTCGCGCTTCTGCATCTGGACCGAAGGGCCCTCGTTGTGCTCGTCGACCTTGATGGTCAGAACGCGCATAACGTCGTCATGCAGGCGCATCAGGCGTTCCATTTCCTGAACGGCGCCAGCGGGAGCGTCGGTCTTGAGGAAGGAATAGTGACCCTTGCGGTTCTTGTTGATCTTGTAGGCCATCGTTTTGACACCCCAGTACTCGCTGTCGATGACGTTGCCGCCATTGTCAGCTAGAACGGTGCCGAAATGTTCGACGAGGCTTTCTGCCTGCGCGTTGGACAAATCCTGACGCGCGATCATTACATGCTCATATAGTGGCATGTGCACTCCTGTTTCTATCAAGGCGCATTTCATAGGCGGGGCCGTTTCGTCCTTCGCGACCCTGCCACGAGAGGCTGCGCGATTCATGTCGTTTGCGAAGGATGGCCCGATATACACGTTTGTACGCTGGGGGCAAGGCCTGCCACAGATGCCTTTGTGAAGTCGCGCTATTTCCTCTGCGCTGCCCAATTCCTGACGCTTTTCGGCTCAAAGTTGTTTTGTATACCGGAAATTAACCGGACTGACAAAAGTTGGAACGGCAACCTGAGAAACAGGGTACTGAAAATGACCGCGATTAACACAAATACCTTCGAGAAATCCGCCACAGGCGTAAGTTTTGAAAAGTCAGTGCCGGTGCTCATTAGCTTTGCACCAAATTGGAAAGCTCGGATGGTTCTGGCCCGTCTGGCCGGTGCGCTACTGATAGTTTCTGCCTTTTCCATGTGGTTGATGCCCAGCACGGCAATGGCCGCCGAAGTCTGGCCGATCAAATTGGCGGCCTCGCTGATGTTCCTTCTGGTAGGTGTCAGCCTTCTGACCATCGAAGTTCTGGACGCGCGTCCTGATGCGTATTTTGACCCGATCCGCCGCGAGGTCCGGGTATTGCAAAAGAATGAAAATGGCCGCCCGCAGACAGTTTTGCGCCGGAGCTATGACAGCCTGGGTGGTGCCCGTTTCATTGAAGACCAGATCGAGTTGTTCGATGTGGACGGCAGCTTGTTGATGAAATTGCCGCTTGAATCGGCGGATGTCAGCCGAGCGCTCAAAGGTCAACTTAGCGGAAGTGTAACAATTTTCGCCTGAGTTTTATTCTGTTCAATTAAGAACAGATATTGTGAAATAATATTACTTGTGTGCTGCCCTAGGGCAGCACATTTTCGTTGTCGAGCAACCCAAGAGGTTTGCATCTACAAAATTGCGGAGATTATCATGAAATCCACCCTTCTTGCAGCAGCGCTCGCGGTTTCGGCCACAACGGCATTTGCCGGCGCCGAAAAATACGTTCTGGACTCCAGCCACAGCCAAGTTCTTTTCAGCTATAACCACCTTGGCTTCTCGACCACCCATGGCATGTTCTCGGGGTTTGAAGGCGAGATCATGTTCGATCAGGAAAACCCGGCTGCATCCAGTGTTACAGTATCCATGCCAGTGGTCGAGATGATTACCGGTTGGAAGCCACGTGAAGACCACTTTATGTCCGAGGATTTCTTTGGTGTGACCGAAGGAGAAATGGTGACCTTTACCTCTACTGGTATCGAAGTCACGGGCGAAAACACTGCCAACATCACTGGCGATCTGACTATGAACGGCGTGACCAAATCGGTTGTTCTGGATGCCAAGCTGAACCAGGTGGGTGAACATCCTATGGCAGGAAAGCCCTGGGCCGGTTTCGACGCAACCACCACCTTAGTGCGTAGTGAGTTCGACCTTGGTCAGTTTGCGCCATTCGTAAGCGACGAAGTTGAACTTCAGATTTCAGTCGAAGCCCAGAAGGCCGACTAGTACCATTACAACGAGTTGAAACGAGGCCGCCGGAGTAACCCTTCGGCGGCCCATTTTCTTAGTTGCCACGTTTTGCTGTAAGATTAACTGATACTGTAACAACAAAACCCAGCGAATCCTCGGTCGACTGCGAAGTGCCGATGTCGAAATCCAGCCGGTTCAGTTCAAGCTGTCCTGAAATAGCTGCGCTGTCACCCTGAAGGTCGAGGGTAAATGGCAACACTACGTCCACACTCTTGTCGCGAATGGTCAACGCGCCGCGCGCTTCGTACCCGTCCTCAGTTTTGAAGAGATCAGCTTTGAATTGAGCGGTTGGAAATTGCGCACTGTCGAAGAAATCAGCACCCATTGCCTGATCTGTGACTGTCCCGAGCTTGAGCGATGTTATCGCGATTGTGACATCTGCTGATCCTGCTAGGCCCGGCATGGGTGGATCTTCGAAAGCGATTGCAGCGGTCCAATCGGAAAAGCTGCCGGTTACCGGGCTGCCCAGCTGGGTGATGGTAATGCTTAGATTGCCTTCCTGGACGTTCCAGTCGGACTGTACCTGGGTCAGTTCTGCGACCTCTGTGCCAGCTGTAGATTGGTGGTCAAACGCGCCGATTGACCATCCTCCGACCAGAACGGCACCCCAAATGGCCAAAGAGGCCAATGCGGGGGTCATTGAATGGCTTTGCTCTGGCGGTTCCGGTGCATCCGAGGCGCCCGGCATCATTCGGCGCAGCGTGCTGTCTTTATCGATAATGTGGTGTTTTAGCGCCCCGGCGACGTGCAGCGCGACTGAACCGGCCAGTGTCCAGACGAACAGCCAATGCAGGCTTCCGGTCAGCTCTGCCAGATACTCGGATTTTGGTACAAGGGGTAGGCCCTGCCCGAAGGGCCACAAAATCGGAGCGAAACCTTCGGCGGCAGCGTGATGGGTCCACCCGGTTAGTGGGGCCAGAACCAAAGATGCGTAAAGCAGCCAATGCACGGTTTCAGCTGCAAAGGCCTCGGGCTTGTTCTCGGCGTTCAATAGGCCGGGTTTGGTCTGTGTTATCGCCCACAAGATACGCGCGAGCGCGACGAAGAAAACAGTGACCCCGACGGTTTTATGGAGAGAAAAGAGGCTGGCGGCGCGTGCAATGTCATCTTCGGTTGTGGCTATAGCAGGATCATAAATCGCATGAGCCAATCCGTTGGCGACCCACCCCAGAGGGAATGCGGTGAAGATAAGTAACGCGGTCAGCCAGTGAAAAGTCTTGGTTACGCTTCCATAGCTTGAGAAGGTGTTTGACGAAGGCATCTGAGGCTCCGGAAGGTGGATCGTATGCAACAACCTACCGCTACAAGCCTAGGACACAATAGCAAGGGATGCACAGAGCCGGTGCCAAAGTGCAGAGATCAGGCAAAGCTTGTGCCGCGCGGTCTGTCGGTTTACACCCCGCGGCAACCTAACGTCATCCAAGAGGTTGCAATGACACGCGCATTTGTTTTCCCGGGGCAAGGTGCCCAGACTATCGGTATGGGCAAGGCTCTGGCCGAGGCCTATCCGGCTGCACAGGCTGTATTCGACGAGGTGGACGAGGCGCTTGGGGAAAAGCTGAGCGATCTGATCTGGGAAGGTGATATTGCGGACCTGACCCTGACCCAGAACGCGCAGCCAGCACTAATGGCAACCTCGATGGCTGCGATGCGGGCCCTGGAGGCCAATGGGATTTCGATTGCGGATGCTGGTTTTGTCGCTGGGCATTCGCTGGGGGAATACTCCGCGCTCGCTGCGGCAGGGGCATTGTCGGTCGCTGATACGGCGCGCCTTTTGCGCACCCGCGGGCAAGCGATGCAGAGTGCGGTTCCCGTTGGAGAGGGCGCAATGGCCGCTATTCTTGGATTGGATCTTGATGCTGTGCGCGCTGTTGCAGACCAAGCTGCGCAGGGTCAAGTTTGTCAGGCTGCCAATGACAATGATCCCACACAAGTCGTGGTATCAGGCGCAAAGGCTGCCGTGGAACGCGCCGCCGAAATCGCCAAAGAAAAAGGCGCCAAGCGCGCGGTCATGTTGCCCGTCAGCGCACCTTTCCACTGTGCATTGATGCAACCTGCCGCTGATGTCATGGCCGAAGCCCTGGCAAATGTCGAAATCAAAGCTCCTGCCGTGCCATTGATTGCCAATGTGCGGGCCGAGGCTGTCACAGATCCCGATCTGATCCGTGGGTTGCTGATCGAGCAGGTCACAGGTTCGGTTCGCTGGCGCGAAAGCGTATTGTACATGGTTGCGCAAGGCGTGAGTGAAACTTGGGAAATCGGGGCGGGCAAAGCTCTGTCCGGTATGATTCGCAAAATTGACCGTGCGATCGTTGGTAAAGCTGTCGGTACGCCTGATGACGTGCAGAATGTGACACAGGCCGAATCGTAAGACACCGAGCATCAAGAGGAAAACCGAATGTTTGATTTGACAGGTAAGAATGCACTGATCACCGGTGCATCGGGCGGGATCGGTGGCGAAATTGCGCGAAGTTTGCATGCGGCCGGTGCAACTGTGGCTTTGTCTGGAACGCGAGTTGAGCCGCTACAGGCTCTGGCCGACGAATTGGGTGAACGCGCCCATGTTCTGCCCTGCAACCTGAGTGATGCCGAGGCGGTGACAGCCCTTCCGAAGCAGGCTGCTGAGGCAATGGGATCGGTTGATATTCTGGTGAATAATGCAGGGATCACGCGAGACAATCTGTTCATGCGCATGTCCGATGAAGAATGGCAGAGCGTGATCGACGTCAACCTGACATCTACTGCCCGTCTGTGCAAAGGCGTTTTGAGGGGCATGATGAAAGCGCGCTGGGGCCGGATCATTAATATCTCATCGGTGGTGGGTGCGACAGGGAACCCGGGACAGGCCAACTATGCTGCATCCAAAGCAGGCATGGTGGGCATGACCAAATCGTTGGCCTATGAGGTTGCCAGCCGTGGAATCACCGCCAATGCGGTGGCACCCGGTTTCATTACGACTGCGATGACCGACAAACTGACCGAGGATCAGAAATCTGGGATTTTGACGCAGGTTCCTGCCGGTCGTATGGGTGACCCCTCGGAAATTGCTGCGGCTGTGCTGTATCTTGCAAGTGCCGAAGCCGGATATGTTACCGGAACCACCTTGCATGTGAACGGCGGTATGGCCATGTTGTGAGCGCGGATCGAGGTGGGCGCGAAAGCGTTTGCCTCGGGCGTTGTCTGTGTTATAGGCGGCGCACATATGCAGGGGCTGGCCGGATGGTCAACCTTCTACTTACCCGGTAATCGGGGACCTAAACCGCCCAGAACGGGCACATCAAGGCCAGCCTGAGCGGGCAAGGGCAGAACCGGGCACTATGCCCTGAAATGAAATGAGGAATAGACATGAGCGACGTCGCAGATCGCGTTAAAAAGATCGTTGTTGAGCACTTGGGTGTTGAAGAAGATAAAGTGACCGAAAACGCGTCCTTCATCGACGATCTGGGTGCAGACAGCCTGGACACTGTTGAGCTGGTTATGGCCTTCGAAGAAGAGTTCGGCATCGAGATTCCTGATGACGCAGCCGAAACCATCCAAACTTTTGGCGACGCCGTCAAATTCATCTCTGAAGCGTCTTAAGACCTTCTTTATCCGCTAAAACGGCGCTTCCGGGCAACGGAGGCGCCGTTTTTTTTGCCCAGCCGGAATTCGCGCTTGCCAGATAGCTATTGACCCGCAACCATTTACGCGAGGCAGGAAATTCTGAGCGGGCAGGGCATGCTACGATCCACCCCGATGATAAATACGGCACGTCTGATGCTTTGCGCTATGCGTCCCGACGACTTTAGTCGTTACGCTGAGATTTGGCGGAACCCTTGTGTTGTGCGCCATCTTGGCCGGGAACCGCTATCGCGGGGCGAAGCGTGGGAATCCTTTCTGAGGAATGCCGGCCACTGGCAGATGGCCGGTTTTGGCCAATGGGCCGTCTTTCGACAGTCGAATCGTCAGATGATAGGTCAAGCTGGCTTTTTCTATCGTAATCGAGGGTTAGGCGACGACTTCGACAGCTTTCCCGAGGCCGGATGGCTATTGGCACCAGAGGCCCAGGGGCAGGGATTTGGTCTTGAAGCGGCTCAGGCCGCACATGACTGGTTTGACAGAATAATGCCTGGACCACTGGTTTCCCTGATTGATGCTGAAAACCACGCGTCGCAGAATCTGGCGGCAAAGCTGGGTTATGAGCTGATGGCCGAGCGCGACTATATGGGAAGTCAGGTGAACCTGCTGAAAAGAAACGGGCCGCCCAAACTGGCTTAACCTTTCTCTTTGATCGTGCCGCAAATTGCCTTTGGTTTGCCGAAACTGGAAATTCTCACCGATAGGGTTGAGGGTATGGTATCCTCTATTGACGTTGCGATTGAGCGGAGGAGCAAGCTCATGAGGATTTACCCTACGATGGAACTGCAGAACGGCCGCTGTGTCACACTGGACAAGGGTCGTCTGGATGAGGCCATGATTTGGCACGTGAATCCCGCAGAAACGGCACGCAGTTGGGCCGATGCTGGAGCCGAGTGGATGCACTTGACCGATTTTGACGCGATTGAAGGGCGCGATACCAATTCGGAGATGGTTGAAGAGATCATCCGTTCTGCCGAAATCCCTGTGCAGTTGGCAGGTGGTATGAGAACGCGCGAGCAAGTCGAGCACTGGATCGACAAGGGCGCAGGCCGGATTGTTATCGGCACTATGGCTGCGTGGGATCCAAATCTTGTGAAAGAATTGGCCAAACTCTATCCGGACCAAATCGTTCTGGCCGTAGACGTTTGGCAAGGCTTAGTGATGACCGACGGTTGGCGTAGTCAAAGTGCGTTTACACCAGAGGCCTTTATCGAAGCGTTTTCAGAGACGCCGTTTGCGGCAATTCTGGTCACTGATATCGATAGCGACATGGAAGACGTTGAGGCACAGCTGGGCCTGATCTCGGGGCTGGCAGAGACATCTCGCACACCGATCATCGCAAGCGGTGTGGTCCGCACGACAGATGATATCTCGCGGTTGGCTTATATCCCGAATATTTCGGGCGCCTTGGTTGGCCGCGCGCTGTTCAGAAAGACGCTCGAGCTTTCAGATGCGCTGAATGTTGCCAGCACAGCGCACGAACCGGTTGCGGCGTTTCAGTAAGATTTCTTCCAAAACAACAGGTTCCGCCCTTTCATGTCCAATGAAAGGGCGGGCTTTCATCTGGCCAGGAGCCGCATTGCAAGAGTGTATACTGTAGGTGTTCCGCTCAATCTGCTTGTGTGATGATTGCGCCTTGCTCTTGCCCCCGCACCCCGGCCCGGGGTATGAGCGTTTCTCAAACAGGAAGCAGGCAAGAGGCATTTTATGCGCAGAGTCGTTGTAACCGGTCTTGGGTTGGTCACTCCATTGGCCAGCGGGGTCGAGGAAACATGGTCGCGGTTGCTGGATGGAGAATCCGGTGCAGGCCCGATCACGCAATTTGATGCTGAGGCAAGTGGGGTCACCACAACGTATGCCTGCGAAGTTCCGCGAGGCGACGGCACCGACGGGACATTCAATCCTGACGACTGGATGCCGCCGAAAGAGCAGCGCAAGATCGAAGACTTCATTCTGTACTCGATTGCAGCTGCTGAAATGGCCTGCAAGGATTCCGACTGGCTGCCCGAGGATGAAGAGGCGCGTTTGCGCACTGGCGTTCTTATCGGTTCAGGTATCGGTGGGCTGGGTTCCATTGCAGCAACGGCTAACCTGATCCGTGACAAGGGCCCTCGACGGGTGTCGCCTTTCTTTATTCCTGGCGCGCTGATTAACCTGGCCTCGGGTCAGGTGTCGATCCGCCATGGATTCAAAGGCCCGAACCATTCGGTTGTGACTGCATGTTCGACCGGTGCTCACGCTATTGGTGACGCAAGCCGCATTATCCGTGCCGGTGACGCTGACGTAATGGTTGCCGGTGGTGGCGAAGGGTGCATTTGCGAAATCGGTATCGCTGGATTCAACGCTTGCAAGGCGCTGTCGACCAAATACGCGGATAACCCCAAAGCAGCCAGCCGCCCCTATGACGTCGACCGAGACGGTTTTGTCATGGGTGAAGGTTCGGGCATCGTTGTTCTGGAAGAGTACGAGCATGCAAAAGCGCGTGGCGCGAAAATCTATGCCGAAGTTCTGGGCTATGGCATGTCCGGTGATGCCTATCATATCACCGCCCCCAGCGAGGACGGCGACGGCGCAGAGCGTTCGATGAACGCGGCACTGCGCAGCGCGGGGCTGGAGCCGAAAGACCTAGATTATATCAACGCGCATGGCACATCTACCATGGCCGATACCATCGAATTGGGTGCGGTCGAGCGTATGTTGGGCGAGCATTCCGCGAATGTGACGATGAGCTCGACCAAATCGGCCACTGGCCACCTGTTGGGCGCTGCAGGCGCGATCGAAGCCATTTTCTCGATCCTCGCAATCCGCGATCAGGTTGCGCCACCGACGATCAATTTGGACAACCCAGCGGTCGAGACGCAGATTGATCTGGCTCCGAATGCTAAGCGTGAGCGCAAGATTGATGTGGCGTTGTCAAACTCGTTTGGATTTGGCGGCACCAATGCAAGTGTGATCTTCGGAAAGGCCAGCTAAATGTGGCGCGCTTTGGCCTCCAACATGCTGACCATCCTGGTGGTCGGCCTGTTTCTTGCCGGTGGACTGATTTTGTGGGGGCAGGCGCGATACAAGAATGCGGGCCCTCTGGAAGCTGCGATGTGTTTGCAGGTCGAACGTGGCTCGAACATGACGCAGGTCAGCCGACAGCTGGAGGATCAGGGCGCGATCAGCAGCGCTACGATATTCCGTATGGCGGCGGATTATACCGACAAGGCACCTCAGCTGAAGGCAGGCAGCTTTCTGGTCCGCGAGGGTGCTTCGATGGAGCAGATCATTGATGAGATTACGCGGAGCGGGGCCAGTACCTGCGGATCCGAGATTGAGTACCGGATCGGTGTAACCCGCATACAAACCCGTGTACGCGAATTGAACCCCGCAACATTGGATTTCGATGAAATCGCATCGTTCGATGTAGCGGAAGAAGAAATACCCGCGGCTTATACCCAAAAGCGCGAAGACTCGGACACACGGTACCGGGTCTCGATTGCTGAAGGTGTTACATCCTGGCAGGTGGTTGAGGGTCTTAAGCAGATCGACGCGTTGACGGGAGATATCCCTGAAATACCGGCCGAAGGGGCGCTGGCACCGGATAGCTATGACATTGTGCGAGGTGCCGATCGGGCGGCAATCCTGCAGTCGATGCAGGATAAGCAGCAACTGCGCATTAACGCCGCCTGGGAAGGGCGGCAGGATGATTTGCCAATCAAAACCCCCGAAGAGATGCTGATTTTGGCGTCAATCATCGAAAAGGAAACTGGTGTTCCGCATGAGCGTGGACAGGTCGCTAGCGTATTTCTAAACCGGCTTGAGCGAGGCATGAAGCTGCAGACGGACCCGACTGTAATCTATGGTGTCACCAAGGGGCAGGGCACGTTGGGCCGAGGCCTGCGCCGCAGCGAACTGCGCCGTGCAACGCCTTGGAACACTTATGTGATTGATGGGCTCCCGCCAACACCTATCGCAAATCCTGGTCTTGCAAGTCTTGAAGCCGCAGTTTCGCCCGAAGCGACTGATTTTGTCTTCTTTGTTGCAGATGGCACCGGCGGACATGCTTTTGCCGAGACACTGGATGAGCACAATCGAAACGTCGCCAAATGGCGTGAGATTGAGGCCGAGCGCCAAAGCACCGGAAACTAAAAAAGGCGCCGCGAATAGCAGCGCCTTTTAGATTTAGGCGGCGGAGGATCGACGCGGTCGCCGACGTTTTGGGCCTCCGGGATTGCCCGACTTGTTAGCTGCTTGCGGCTTTGGACCACGGCGACGGAACCCTCCGCCTTTCCGCGATTTTGCGGGTTCGGCGAACTCGGGCATTGTGCCGCTGGCGACCGGAACCTCAATTTTCATCAGTTTCTGAATCTGCTTCAGTTGATCCAGTTCATCCGGTGCACAGAAAGCGATCGCCTCGCCTTCGCGGCCGGCACGGGCGGTTCGGCCAATGCGGTGGACGTAGTTATCCGGCACTTCGGGTAGGTCGTAGTTGATGACATAGGCAACGCCCGGGATGTCGATGCCGCGAGCGGCCACGTCTGTTGCCACCAAGACATTTATTTCGCCTGCGCGGAAAGCTTTGATCGCCCGGTCACGCTGTCCCTGACTTTTGTTGCCATGGATCGAGGCGGCGTTGAAGCCGTCGGCCACGAGGCCCTTCATCAGCTTCTCGGCGCCATGTTTTGTACGCGAAAACACCAGCGTCAGAGCTTCTTTGTCCGCAGACAAAATCTCGCGCAGTTTGCTCGGTTTTTCCGCGCGGCTCAGGAAATGAACCGATTGGGTGATCTTGTCGGCGGCTTTACCCGGAGGGGACACTTGAATGCGTTGCGGGTTTGTCAGGTAGGCCTGGCTGAGTTCTTCCATCTGCTTGGGCATAGTGGCAGAGAACAGCATCGTTTGGCGGGGCGTGCCCAACTGCGGTGCAATCCGGCGCAGAGCATGAATAAAGCCCATGTCCAGCATCTGATCGGCTTCGTCCAGTACCAGATGACGTACCGAGCCGAGGTCGACCGCTCTGCGTTCCATCAGGTCGATCAAACGACCAGGGGTGGCAACCAGAATGTCTGTGCCGCGTGCCAGAAACGAAATCTGCCTACTGATGGACTGACCGCCAACAACTGTCGCCACACGCAGCTTCGTATTCGTGGTCAAATTGCGCAGGCTATCTGCGATTTGGTTGACCAGTTCACGGGTCGGGGCAAGGATCAGAGCCTTGGCGGTTTTCGGCGCAGGCTTGCCGGTCTGAGCCAGCAGGTGGTCGATCAGAGGTAGGCCAAAAGCCAGCGTCTTGCCGGTGCCGGTCTGGGCAAGGCCCAGAATATCGTGCCCCTGCAATGCCATGGGGATTGCCTGGTTCTGAATCGGAGTGGGTTGTGAAAAATTGGCGCGTTTCAAAGCGTCGTTCAGGGCCGGGGCAAGACCCAGCATATCAAAGTCGAACAAATATCATTCCTTTTTTGCCCTTGGCGACTGGATCACCACGGGCGACATAAATCAGCAGCGCAATATGCGATGCCAACAGGGTTACGCTAAGACTCTGGATGCACAGGCGTTTCCTGCGGCATCCGGCCGTCGCATTCAGAACCCTGCGTGAAGGGGAACTATGGGGTGAATCGAGCGCTGTGGAGCAGGTCGGACCTGCCAATGCTCACGCGTCAGCGCTTTGTTAAGGCGCTCATGCAGGTTGCGGGGCGGAATGTCAAGCTGTGCGTTATAGATCACATCCGGCGAAAAGGATCGTTGTGGGCTGTCTGCAACCTTTAAGCAGTGAGATTGACCGCTTGGTTGATCGCAAAACCTGTTCTTACAGCTCGATATGTAGGGAAGGGCATCCGCGCGGCAGTTTCAATGTCCCGTCGGATCCAGTCGAGCGCCTCTAGCTGTTGAAGGGACGACGATAGCGCCCGATCCGTGATCGATACCAAATCCGATTTGATGGCGGAAAAGCGGTGCGGAGTGCCGGTGAGTGCTAGGATCGGGACGGTCCAGGATTTACGGACGAGCTTGAACTTGGTGTCATCCGGAACGGCGTTTACGATTGCGCTGGCCATACTGGCGGTTTCGATCCCCGGCAGGGTTAATCGGAATTCAGGGCGCAATGGGTGCCCGTGGCCCGGATTCCTTTCGATCAGGTCAAGGCGTATGAGATGGTCCAGGCTTGCCGCGAAGGCAGTTCTTCCTGCGCTGGTGGCAGCAAGCAAAGCGGCCTGCCTGCCAGGAGTGCCGGAATGCATGAGTGCCAGAATATTCAGCGACCAAGCTCGGGAGGTCAGCTTGACAAGCAAATTAATGTCCATAAAGTATAGTTAATATAATTTAGCTCAAAAGGAAAGATTGATGCCCCTTGTTTCTTTGAAAAACACGATCACGCTTGCGATTTCGGTTCGGGACCGCCATGCAAGCGCCGAATGGTTCAGCGACAAATTGGGGTTTGAAATTGCCCATCACATAGATGAAGCGGGTTGGAGTGAGATGCGCACCAATGTGGACGGTGTCACATTGGGGTTAGGAGAGCAGGCCAAGCCTTCGCCGGGGAATTGCGTTCCAGTGTTTGAGGTCGCCGATATCACCACCGCCCGCAGCGCGTTAGAGGCTGCAGGGGTGGCCTTCGATGGTGCGACGGAAACGATCGAAGGGATGGTCAGCACGGCTACGTTTTATGATCCGGATATGAATGCGCTGATGCTGGCGCAGGATTTGACTGGCAGCGGCTAAAGACTCCGGCAGGGAAGAAAATATTAACCTGCACCGCACGTTCCCTGTTGCGTGGGTGTTGCGCAAATCATTGACTTTTCGGACTTAATTTGGTACGAACTGTGTCATGCTAGAAGAAGTGGGCAACGGCCTCGGGGTAACACCCGGCGGCCGTTTTTCGTTTCTCTCGTGCGGAGAAAACTCACGCATGAGGTCAATACGCAAACATGACTTTAATTACCCCGGAAGAGCGGATTTCCCAGACGGCTGACTTGTTGCAGTCACTTGAGACATCCATTCGCGATCTGCGCAAAGCAGCGGAAGAACTGCGCAGGCAGATCGGTGCCGGGGAGGATGCAGATCTTGCTGGTGCAGGCAAGCAACTGGGTCAGCTTGAGGGGCTGATCCGAAGTTGCCAAAAAGTGGAGACAAGCTTTGTCGAACAACATCACAGACAAGCCGGAATTGCCCAAGGGGGCTATGCGCTCGACCTTGATCGGGCACGATCTGAGATCGGGTGCAGGCTGGCTCGCCTCCGCGCCTGCTGCGGTGCAGGACAGATTTCTGAGTGAGATCGGGGAGGGGGGGCTATGCGCCCTCCCTTTCCTGTTTGAGTTCTGGGCTCTGCCGCATCAATTGCCGCCCGAGGGCGATTGGCGGTCGTGGGTGATCATGGGGGGGCGTGGGGCCGGTAAGACCCGGGCCGGAGCTGAGTGGGTGCGGTCTGTGGTCGAGGGGGCATTGCCGTTGGACAAGGGGGCGGCCTGTCGTGTGGCCTTGGTCGGCGAGACCTTTGATCAGGTGCGCGATGTGATGATTTTTGGCGATAGCGGGATTTTACAATGCTCGCCACCGGATCGTCGGCCTATCTGGAAGGCGTCGGAACGCAAGCTGATCTGGCCCAACGGGGCCGAGGCGCAGGCGTTTTCAGCGCATGACCCCGAGGGATTGCGGGGGCCGCAATTCGATGCAGCCTGGGTGGACGAGTTGGCCAAGTGGAAAAAGGCCGGGGAAACCTGGGATATGTTGCAATTTGCGCTGCGGCTGGGGGATCAGCCTCGGGTCTGCGTGACGACCACCCCGCGCAATGTGAAAGTGCTAAAGAGTTTGCTGGCGTCGCCCTCCACCGTGCAGACCCATGCGCCTACCGAGGCGAACCGGGCCAATCTGGCGGGGTCGTTTTTGGAGGAAGTGCGCGCGCGTTATGCGGGCACACGGTTGGGGCGGCAGGAGTTGGACGGTGTGCTACTGTCGGATGCTGAAGGGGCGCTGTGGACCGGATCGATGCTGGAGGCGGCGCGTTGTGCACAGGAGGCCGAGCTGGACCGCATCGTGGTGGCGCTGGACCCTGCGGTGACGGCGGGGGCGGCTGCGGATGCTTGCGGGATTGTCGTCGTTGGAGCGTGTTTGCAAGGGCCGCCCGAAGAGTGGCGCGCCTTTGTGCTGGCCGACCGGACGGTGCAGGGCGTCGGCCCGGCGGGCTGGGCGCAGGCGGCGATTGATGCGATGGATGAATTTGCGGCCGAACGGCTGGTGGCTGAGGTCAATCAGGGTGGCCAGCTGGTGGAAGAGGTCGTGCGGCAGGTGGACCCTCTGGTCCCGTACCGCGCGGTGCGGGCGTCACGCGGTAAGGTCGCGCGGGCCGAGCCTGTGGCGGCTTTGTACGAACAGGGGCGGGTGGCCCATGTGGCCGGGTTGGACGCGCTGGAGGAGCAGATGTGCCAGATGACCGCGCGCGGGTTTGAGGGGCAGGGCTCACCCGACCGGGTCGACGCGTTGGTCTGGGCGCTGCATGAGTTGGTTGTCGGGCCTGCGGGGGCGTATCGGCGGCCGAGGGTAAGGAGTTTGTGAGCTTAGCGATCAGGAAGGAATGACGACAACAGAGCTTTAACCAAGCTTTGCTATCAACTGTTTGCGGCTGGTTTCTGCAGATTTGACAGTTTAAAGGCTAAGCTATGCAAAAAGTCACAGTAACCAGTACCAACAGATTTGATTTAAAAGATATTCTCGCCCCCGGCGAAAAGTTGCTCTGGTCGGGTGAACCCGGATACGGACGCAAGTTCTTTCAGGCGGTAGGTGAGGAGCGGAAGATTCATGTTTTCCTGTTGGTCGCTTCGGTCGTCATGTGGGCTACTATTCCATTCATCAATGCCGATGCCGAGTTTGGCCGTTTTGAGGCGTATTGGATATACGGAGCAGTAACGTTCGCTTTCGTTGCCTTTTCGTTTAGCATCGCGAGTCAGCGGCACTACGTCCTGTATAACTTGGCCTATTTTGTTACGAACAGGCGGGTAATTGTTTGCCGGCGAGGTAGAAACTGGAGGCTAGGTGTCCGGCTCTATGTCGTTTCGTGTGAACATTCAGCGAAGTTTTCGTATTCAATAGTCGATAGTCGCCCTTATCCATCACTTGAAGTTGGCATTCTTCTTTCCGAACAGCAGGTGCAACCATTCGGGCTTGGGCTGTCCCATCCCGGCCATCCGATACTCTTTGGCAGGACATACTACCCTATACTGTTGGACTATGTTCCGGAGGCTGAGGAACTACTCACAATGATCCGATCTTGACGGCGTGATGTAGCGGATACCACAGGAGTGTCATGAGCATTAGATTTGACCTCGTTTCGGCTGCGTAGCCCCATCTCAATGCAGCTACAGCTATCCCGTTGCCCACCCTCCGTACGCCCCATTCCCAAGGCTTAAACTTCTTTCCGTCATAACTCCTTTCAACAAGCCGGGCAGAGCGGCGGCAGAAAGGAGCACAGATGGTATTCGATTTCTTGCGTCGTGGATCGGCTGATGAGGCGCCCGAGGCGAAGGCGAGCGCGGCGGGGCCTGTGGTGGCGTGGCAGACCGGGGGGCGCGTGGCGTGGAGTCCGCGGGATGCGGTGTCGCTGACGCGGACGGGGTTTGCGGGGAACCCGGTGGGGTTTCGCTCGGTCAAGCTGATTGCCGAGGCGGCGGCGGCGTTACCTTTGGTGCTGCAGGATCAGGCGCAGCGCTATGATGTACATCCGATCCTGTCCCTGATGCGCCGTCCGAATGCCGCACAGGGGCGGGCAGAGTTGATGGAGGCCTTGTTTGCGCAGTTGCTGCTGTCGGGCAATGCCTATGTTGAGGCGGTTCAGGCCGAAGAAGGGCTGCCGGTTGAGCTGCATGTCTTGCGATCCGACCGGATGAGCGTGGTGCCGGGAGCGGATGGCTGGCCCAAGGCGTATGATTACGCTGTGGGCGGCAAGAAACACCGGTTTGCGGCGGAAAACATCTGTCATATCAAATCGTTCCACCCGCAAGATGATCACTACGGGTTCTCGCCGATGCAGGCTGCGGCGATGGCGATTGATGTGCACAACAGCGCGTCTCGGTGGTCAAAATCGCTGCTCGACAATGCAGCGCGACCTTCGGGGGCGCTGGTTTGGAAGGGCGGTGATGGCCAAGGGGTGATGGCCGAGGATCAGTTCCGGCGTCTTTCCGATGAGATCGAGCAGAACTATCGCGGGGCGCGCAATGCTGGTCGTCCGATGGTTCTGGAGGGGGGCCTGGATTGGAAGCCGATGGGCTTTTCGCCCTCGGACATGGAGTTTCAGAAAACTAAAGAAGCCGCCGCCCGCGAGATCGCGCTGGCCTTTGGGGTCCCGCCGATGTTGCTGGGGATCCAGGGCGATGCGACCTATTCGAACTATCAGGAGGCCAACCGGGCGTTTTACCGCCTGACCGTGCTGCCCCTGGTGACGCGGGTGGCGGCGGCGGTGTCGGCGTGGTTGGCGGGCTTTACCGGCGAAGAGCTTATGCTGAAGCCCGATCTGGATCAGGTTCCAGCGTTGTCCGCCGAGCGGGATGCGCTTTGGTCGCGGGTCAATGGGGCTGAGTTCCTGACTGACGCAGAAAAGCGTGCTTTGCTGGGGCTGCCGGAGCGTGCGGATGGCTGAAGGATATCCGCCATTCGATTGCGCGCCAGGCTTGCGGCTGGCCGCGCATGAGCGGGTGGCTGAGATCCAGCATGAACATCTGTGCAGGCGGCTGGATCAGATCGAAGAGATGATGGAGCGGCTGGAGAGGCGGTTGTGGCTGACGGTCTATGGCGTGGCAGCGGTGATCCTGGCGCAGGCGTTTCAGTCATTCCTTTCAGTAACACCATGAATTCAGCAAGTTACATGGAGAAGTTTATGGACTTGGAACATAAGTTCGCACGGTTCGGAGAGGGCCTTTCGGTGACCGAGGACGCGGTGATCGAAGGTTATGCCAGCCTGTTTGGACAGGTGGATCAGGGCAGTGACGTGGTGCAGAAAGGTGCGTATCGCGGTTCGCTTGAGAGGCTGGGCACAGCGGGTCAACGGGTCAAGATGCTCTGGCAGCATGACCCGGCGCAGCCCATTGGTGTCTGGGATGAGGTGCACGAAGATGACCGGGGCTTGTGGGTCAAGGGACGTCTGCTGGAAAGCACTCAGAAAGGTCGCGAGGCGGCCGAGTTGATCCGGGCGGGCGCAATGGATGGCCTGTCGATTGGCTATCGTACCAAGCGCGCCGTGAAGAATGACAAGGGCCAGCGGGTCCTGACCGAACTGGAGCTGTGGGAGGTGTCGCTGGTGACGTTCCCGATGCTGCCCAGTGCGCGGGTGGCGGCAAAGGGGGTGGACCCCGAGGCCGAGAACACCTGGCGCAGTATTGCCGAGGTGTTTGATCACGCCCGGCAGGAGCTGGCGCGAACCTAGCGCGCCGAAACCTCACCCCCCAAAAAGGAAGTGCTGATGAGCAAGACCGAAACCCCGGCCTTGACCGGAGAGGGTGTGCCCCTGGTTCAGGAGGTGAAGCAGGCGATGACTGGCTTCGTGAACGAATTCAAGGGCCTGAAGGCTGAAGTTAAAACCAAATTGCAACAGACAGAAGAGCTACTGACCATGCTGGATCGTAAATCAACCATCGCGGCACGCCCGCATCTTGCGGCCTCAATCGAGGACGGCGCACCGCATCAGAAGGCATTTGATGCCTATGTGCGCTCGGGTGAGGATGACGGCCTGCGTGGGCTTGAGATGGAGGTGAAATCGCTCTCGAGCGCTGTGAACAGTGACGGTGGGTACCTGATTGACCCGCAAACCGCCGAGATCATCAAGTCGGTGCTGAAATCTACGGCCTCTATCCGCTCGATTGCTTCGATCGTAAATGTCGAGGCGAATTCGTTCGATGTTTTGATCGACCACACGGATGTCGGTGCGGGCTGGGCGGATGAAAATGCTGCGGCGAGCGAAACCAGCACCCCGTCGATTGACCGGATCTCGATCCCGCTGCACGAGCTGAGCGCACTGCCCAAAGCCTCGCAGCGACTGCTGGATGACAGCGCGTTCGATGTCGAGGGTTGGCTGGCCGGTCGTATCGCGGACAAGTTTGCACGCGCTGAGGCCTCGGCCTTTATCAACGGCGACGGTGCGGACAAACCCAAGGGTATTCTGAACCACGCCAAGGTCGACAACGATGTCTGGGATTGGGGTAACATTGGTTATATCCCCACCGGCATCGATGGCGGTGTCGAGGCGGATGCCATTGTGGACGTGGTTTATGCGCTGGGTGCGCAGTACCGGGTCAACGGGACCTTCGTGATGAACTCGAAAACTGCTGGTCTGATCCGCAAGCTGAAAGACAGCGATGGCCGCTTCTTGTGGTCGGACGGTCTGGCTGCTGGTGAGCCGGCGCGGCTGATGGGGTATCCGGTGCTGATCGCCGAAGATATGCCGGATGCGGGAACCGACAGCTTTTCGATTGCTTTCGGTGACTTCCAGGCGGGCTATACCATCGCCGAGCGTCCGGACCTGCGCGTATTGCGCGATCCCTTCAGCGCCAAACCGCATGTTCTGTTCTATGCGACCAAGCGCGTCGGCGGCGATGTCAGCGACTTTGCTGCGATCAAACTCGTGAAATTCGGCACCGCCTAAAGCGGGCTGAATCCCGGGGGGCCTTCGCCCCTCGGGGCGGCGGGCGCGGGTCGGGGTGAGACCCCTGCGTTGTCTAGCTGCTCCCCTCCGTCCGAGCAACGTGGGGCGGCGCGTGCCCGTCAATTCCTGAAGTTACGGCCCCGGAGGGGTCCGAGATTGCGGAGTGAATGGATGATGTTGATCGAAGAAACCGCCATCGCGGATGCGGCGCTGCCGGTGGATCAGTTCAAGGCGCATTTGAGGCTGGGAACAGGCTTTACTGGTGCCAGCGTGCAGGATGAAGTGCTCAAGGGCTTCTTAAGGGCGGCGATTGCTGCGATTGAGGCGCGTACCGGGAAGGTACTTATCACGCGTGAGTTTTCCTGGAGCCTTAACAGTTGGCGTGACCCTGCGGGCGAAGTGCTGCCTGTGGCGCCGGTCTCGACCATCAATACGGTCAGTTTGACGGATGCAGCGGGTACTGAAACCGCCGTTTCGTCTGACAGATACAGATTGGATCGCGATAGCCAGCGCCCGCGGATACGCCCTGCCGGGGCTGTCTTGCCCGCTATTTCGACCGGCGGATCCGTGAAGATCGCGTTTATCGCCGGTATTGCCGGGGAATGGTCAAGCTTGCCGGCAGATCTTGGGCAGGCGGTTCTGCTGTTGGCCGCGCATTACTATGAATACCGGGATGAGACCACGTTGGGTGCCGGCTGTATGCCCTTTGGCGTGACCAGCCTGATCCAACGCTATCGTGTGGTTCGTTTTGGTGCAGGGGTGGCCCAATGAAGGCGCCCCGGCTGAATAGAAAACTGTTGCTTGAATCCTCCGTGCGCACCGCTGATGGCGCCGGTGGGTATCTGGAAACATGGGTCGCCTTGGGCTCGGTTTGGGCCGAAGTCACTGCGCGCAGCGGGTCAGAGCGAAATGTTGCAGGGTTGCCGGTTTCGCGTGTCGGCTACCGGATTGTGGTTCGTGGCGCGCCCGAAGGATCGACCATGCGCCCCTCGCCGGATCAGCGGTTTGCGGAAGGCACACGCCGTTTCGTTATCCGCGCCGTCGCCGAGCGGGACCTGCGCGGCCAGTACTTGATCTGCTTTGCGGATGAGGAGGTGGCGGTATGAGCTATGGCGTTTCAGCCGCGTTGCAGGCGGCAATTTACCAGAAATTGTCGGAAGACACACAGATCAGCACTCTTTCAGGTGGAGCGATCTATGACGCCGTTCCAGCGGGTTCAGTTCCGCAAACCTATGTGACGCTGGGCCCGGAAGAGGTGCGCGATGCCTCGGACCGGTCGGGGACCGGTGCGGTGCATCGGTTCACGGTGTCCGTCGTGTCCGAAGCTGCCGGGTTCGGTGCAGCAAAAACGTTGGCGGGGGCGGTTTGTGACGCCCTGGACAGTGCGGGGCTGACCCTGGATCGAGGCCGATTGGTCGGGCTGTGGTTCGAACGTGCCTCGGCCCGTCGGACCGGAACGGGCGGCGCGATCCGCCAGATCGACCTGAAATTCCGCGCCCGCGTGGAAGACGATTAAGCAATCAACGGAGAGAGCAAATGGCTGCCCAGAACGGAAAAGACCTGTTGGTCAAAGTGGATATGAACGGCTCAGGCCTGTTCGAGACCATTGCGGGGCTGCGTGCCACGCGGGTCAGTTTCAACGCGGAAAGTGTCGATGTGACCAGCCTGGAAAGCCAGGGTGGCTGGCGCGAGCTTTTGTCGGGCGCGGGGGTCAAGTCGGCCTCGATCTCGGGCTCGGGCGTATTCAAGGACGCGGGAACGGATGAGCGCGCGCGACAGCTGTTCTTTGACGGTGAGACACCGGGTTTTCAGATCATCATCCCGGATTTCGGGATTGTTGAAGGTGCGTTCCAGGTGACCGGCATCGAATATGCGGGCTCTCACAATGGCGAAGCGACCTATGAAATGAGCATGGCAAGCGCCGGTGCTCTGACCTTTACGGCGCTGTAACGATGGCCAATCCGTGGACAGGAGAGGTGGCACTGACCATCGATGGAGAGCAACGGGTTCTGAAGCTGACGTTGGGCGCTTTGGCGGAACTGGAACAAGAGCTGGGCATCGGGACATTGGTTGAACTGGTGCAACGGTTCGAAGGTGGCGCCTATTCCAGCGGCGATGTTCTGGCGCTTATCGTCGCCGGGTTGCGAGGAGGCGGGACCAATGTCACCCGCGCTGACCTGCTGAGTGCCGAGATTGAGGGTGGGCCAATGCACGGAGCCCGTGCTGCGGCCGAGCTGTTGGCAAGGGCCTTCATGGTGCCGGGGCAGGCATGAGCGGGTTCGACTGGCCCGCATTGATGCGGGCCGGGTTCCTCAGCCTGCGCCTGACACCGGACCAATTCTGGAACCTGACCCCGGCCGAGCTGCGGCTGATGCTGGGGCAGGGCGCGGGCATGCCTTCGATGAACAAGATGGGTCTGGACGCGTTGTTGGCGGCCTATCCGGACAAGACAATAGGAGAGCGTGATGACGGATCGTGACGGGTTGGACGACCTGCAGGAACGCGGCGAGGCGCTTGGCGACTCGCTGGGTGATGCGGCGTCAATGGCCGCGGCATTTGATGGGCAGATGAAGCGCATCAAGGCGGCGTTTGAAGAAACGGGTAAGGATGTGGCGACGCTGGAGCGTGGCATGTCCGGCGGCCTGCGACGGGCGTTCGATGGCGTCGTGATGGACGGAATGAACCTGTCCGATGCGCTGGATGTGCTGAAAAACTCGATGATCCGCACCGCGTATTCGGCGGCGATCAAACCGGTCACGGATCACTTCGGCGGCCTTCTTGCCAATGGGATCGGCGGCTTTGTGAAGGGCATCCTGCCTTTCGCGGATGGCGGCAGTTTTAGTCAGGGACGGGTGATGCCCTTTGCCAACGGCGGAGTGATTAGCGGCCCGACTACGTTTCCCATGCGTGGCGGCACCGGGCTGATGGGCGAAGCCGGCCCCGAGGCCATCATGCCCCTGGCCCGCGGAACAGACGGGAAATTGGGCGTGCGCATGTCGGGCGGTGGTTCTGCGGTAAACGTGGTGATGAACATCACCACCCCGGACGTACAGGGTTTCCGTCGAAGCCAAAGCCAGATCGCGGCCCAGATGAGCCGCGCGCTGGGTCGTGGCAATCGCAACAGGTAGATCAGGGAGCAGATCATGAATTTCCACGAGGTGAGATTTCCGGCCAGCCTGAGTTTTGGTTCGGTCGGTGGGCCCGAGAGGCGCACGGATATTGTGACGCTGGCGAACGGGTTCGAAGAGCGCAATACCCCCTGGGCGCATTCGCGGCGTCGCTATGATGCCGGTCTGGGTATGCGATCCTTGGATGACATCGAAACGTTGATCTCGTTCTTCGAGGCGAGGCAGGGGCAGATGTTTGGATTTCGCTGGAAAGACTGGTCCGATTTCAAATCTGGTGCGGCTACGGGCGAAGTTGCCCAAGGCGACCAGATCATTGCGCAAGGTGATGGCGTAGCGACAGAATTCCAGCTGGTAAAGACCTATTCCTCGGGTGGATTCAGTTATGTAAGGCCGGTCGTCAAACCCGTATTGGGAACCGTCCGCGTGGGCGTCGAGCAGGACGAGATGCGTGAAGGTGTCGACTTCGGGGTGGATCTGAACTCTGGGTTGGTCACGTTCTATTCGCCTCCGCCTGAACGGGTTGATATCACCGCCGGCTTTGAATTCGATGTGCCAGTGAGGTTTGACACCGACAAGATCCAAACAAGTGTCGCGAGTTTTCAGGCAGGGGACGTTCCGAACGTGCCAGTGGTCGAGGTGCGTGTCTGATGGCGGGTGACAAACAGGCACTGCAGGCCCATCTGCAGAGTGGTCTGACAACGACCTGTCGGTGTTGGGCGATTACGCGCACAGACGGTGTTCAGTTTGGCTTTACCGACCATGACCTGAAGCTGAGCTTTGAAGGCCTGGACTTCAATGCAAGTTCGGGTCTGACGGCGGCCGCGATCGAGCAGGCAACGGGGCTGTCCATTGATAACTCGGAAGCAATGGGGGCGTTATCGGATGTCGCGGTAACCGAAGAGGATATCGAATCCGGTCGTTTCGACGGGGCCGAGGTGCGGGCATGGCTTGTGAACTGGGCCGATCCATCGCGGCGAATGTTGCAGTTCCGCGGATCAATTGGTGAATTGCGACGGGCAGGTGGGGCTTTTTACGCCGAACTGCGGGGCCTGACAGATAAGTTGAACCGACCTTTGGGCCGGATTTACCAAAAGCCCTGCACAGCCGTGCTGGGCGACAAGGCGTGCGGGTTCAACACCGATGCCCTGGGATACTCGGCCGAAGCTGAGATCGTCGGTTTGACGGGTGGCAGTATTTTGCAGCTGCGAGGGGCGGAAACTCACCTTGAGGCATGGTTCGAACGTGGTCGGCTTGATGTGCTGACAGGCCGCGCGGCTGGGCTGTGGGGGGCGGTTAAAAAGGACCAAAAGACCGACACGGGCCGATCGGTTGTTCTGTGGTCAGCCATCAGCGGAGGATTGGCCGAGGGCGACCGGGTGAGGCTGACTGCGGGTTGCGACAAGCGCATGACGACCTGCCGCCTGAAGTTCAATAATATCACGAATTTTCAGGGCTTTCCTGACCTGCCTTCCGAAGATTGGGTGATGGCGGTTCCCAAGAAGAACGGGGCAAACAGGGGGGGCAGCAGACGATGATCCCGATTAAGCAAAGCATTGTTGATGAGGCCAGAAGCTGGCTAGGCACCCCGTATGTCCATCAGGCGTCGGTCAAAGGCGCCGGAACGGACTGTCTGGGGTTGCTGCGTGGCGTATGGCGCGCGGTGCTTGGGCACGAACCTGAGGCCGTCCCGATCTATAGCATGGATTGGTCTGAGCCGCAGGGCGAAGAGCGCATGTGGGCCGCAGCACGTCGCCATCTTGTCGAGAAAGATCCAACGCGGTTTTCGGTCGGGGACGTGTTGCTGTTTCGCATGCGCGAAAGTGGCGTTGCCAAGCATTTGGGGATTGTCAGCACTTGCGGCGACATCCCCCGCTTCATTCACGCGTATTCCGGACATGGCGTCGTCGAAAGCGCTCTAAGCGACCCGTGGCGACGGCGGGTTGTTTCTTGTTTTGAGTTTCCCACGGAGGATATCTAAATGGCGACGATATTACTGTCTGCGGCGGGTGCCGCTGTTGGCGGGGCCATTGGCGGCACGGTTGCGGGTCTGTCCACGGCAGTTATCGGCCGTGCCATTGGCGCGACTCTTGGCCGGGTCATCGACCAGCGGCTGATGAGCCAATCGGTGATGGGCAGCGGCAGCGAAGTTGTGGAAACCGGCCGGTTGGACCGTTTTCGCCTGACCCAAACGGGTGAGGGCGCTGCTGTCGCCAATATCTTTGGTCGAATGCGTGTTGGCGGGCAAGTCATCTGGGCTTCGGATTTTCTGGAAACCCGCAGCACCAGCTCTACCACGCAGTCGGTTGGGGGTGGCAAAGGCTCGCCGAAACAGCCCGAGGTTACGACGACCACCAACAGCTATAGCTATTCAGTTTCGTTGGCGGTTGCGTTGGGTGCGGGGCAGATCTCTGACGTGCCGCGTGTCTGGGCGGATGGCGAAGAGATTGAGCGCAGTAGCTTGAATATGCGCGTTTATCCCGGCACCGACGATCAGCTGCCCGATCCGTTGATCGAAGCGATCGAAGGGACTGGAAACGTCCCGGCCTATCGTGGCACCGCCTATATCGTGATCGAAGATCTAAAGCTGGGCGCATTTGGAAACCGTGTCCCGCAGTTCTCGTTCGAGGTTGTGCGGCAAGAGCAGCCCGGATTGCCCGATACCGAGAATGCGCTGTCACATATCGTACGGGGCGTGGCGCTTATGCCCGGGACCGGTGAATATGCACTGGCGTCCCAGCAGGTGAATTACACAAAAGGCCGCGGCCGCAGTTGGGCGGCCAATGTGAATTCAACCTCTGGTTTGCCTGATCTCGTGACGTCCACACAAGCCTTGAAAAGTGAACTTCCGGGCTGTGAAGCCGCCTCTTTGGTTGTGTCCTGGTTCGGAAGTGATCTGCGATGCGGTCAATGCAAGATACAACCAAAGGTTCTGCAAAATGGTATCGAAGGCAAAAATATGCCCTGGGGTGTCGCGGGGCTGACAAGGGCAACCGCCCAGATCGTTCGTCAGGAAAATAACGAGCCCGTCTATGGCGCGACACCAGCGGACGCGTCGGTCATTCAAGCGATCCAACACCTTAAGCAAGAGGGGAAGCGGATCATGTTCTACCCGTTTATTCTGATGGATCAGATCGGTGGAAACGGATTGCCCGACCCGTGGTCAGACGCCAGCGATCAGCCGCACCTTCCCTGGCGCGGTCGCATCACTCTGAGTGTTGCGCCTGGGCGGGACGGGTCTCCGGACCAGATGGCTGAGGCCAATGTTCAGGTGTCCGATTTCTTTGGTCAGGCGCGAGCGGATGATTTTGTCATCGGAAACGGCACGGTTTCCTATTCTGGCCCGCAGGAATGGGGGTTGTGCCGATTTATTCTTCACTACGCTGCCTTGTGTAAGGCGGCAGGTGGGGTGGACTCCTTCTGTATCAGTTCGGAAATGCGTGGTCTTACCCAGATTCGTGGCCTAAACGGATTTCCGGCCGTTGAGCAGCTGCGCGTTTTGGCAGGGCAAGTGCGTAGTATTCTGGGGCCAGACACAAAGATCGGTTATGCGGCGGATTGGAGCGAGTATTTCGGCTACCAGCCAAATGATGGCAGTGGGGATCGCTACTTCCACCTCGATCCGCTTTGGGCGGATGACAACATAGATTTCGTCGGTATCGACAATTACATGCCTCTGTCCGACTGGCGGGACGGTGAAGATCACGTGGATGCGGATGCCGGCGCAAAATCCATCTACGATCTTTCCTATCTGCGTGGGAACATCGAAGGTGGCGAAGGCTATGACTGGTATTATGCCTCGCCCGAAGAAGAGGCGGCACAAATCCGTACGCCGATCGAAGATGGTTCACATAACGAGCCGTGGATCTGGCGATATAAGGACGTTCGCAACTGGTGGTCACAACCGCATCACGAGCGAATCAATGGTGTGCGTAGCGACAACCCGACTGACTGGTTGCCAGAGTCCAAGCCCATCTGGTTCACTGAGCTCGGTTGTGCGGCAGTAGACAAAGGCACCAACCAGCCCAACAAGTTTCTAGACCCTAAATCTTCAGAATCCGGGTTGCCGAAATATTCAAACGGGCTTCGGGACGACTTTCTGCAGACGCAATACCTCAGGGCGGTTCTTGGCTATTGGTCGGACGCAGATATCAATCCAGTTTCATCCAGCTATGGCGGCCCGATGGTGGACGTGTCCAATGCCTATGTCTGGGCGTGGGATGCGCGGCCCTATCCGACCTTTCCAAACCTGCGCAGCCAGTGGAGCGATGGGGCCAACTATGCCCGCGGCCATTGGCTTAATGGGCGTTCCGGCTCACGAACGCTGGCCTCTGTTGTAACCGAGCTTTGCCATGCTGCCGGTGTTACCGAGATTGATGTCTCGGGCCTTTACGGTTCCGTTCAGGGCTATGCGGTTGAACAGGTTTCGGATGCCCGTTCGGCATTGCAACCGCTCATGCTGCGGTATGGTTTCGATGCGCTTGAACGCGAAGGAAAGCTGATCTTTCAGATGCGGGATGGCGCACGTGCCCTGACCCTGAATGAAGAGCAGTTGGCCATCACTTCGGACATTGACGGACACGTGGAATATCGTCGCGAGGCTGAGGCGGAAATCTCTGGCCGTGTCAGGCTGCGCTTTGTTCAGTCTGATGCTGACCATGAAATAGTCTCGGAAGAGGCTGTGTTGCCTGATGATGAAACCCATTCGGTATCGGTAAATGAGATGCCGTTGTCCATGACGCGGGCCGAGGGGCGTCAAACGGTGGAACGTTGGCTGAGTGAGGCGCGTGTCTCGCGTGAAACGGCTAGGTTTGCATTACCGCCTTCGCTTTTGAATGTCGGGGCAGGGGATGTTGTGCGGCTTGTCAGTGGTGGGCAGGAAGCGCGCTATCGCATTGACAGGCTTGAACAGGCCGAAATGCAACTGGCCGAGGCTGTCAGGATCGAGCCCGGCGTTTACACACCGCCAGATGCCCCCGCTGATGAAGTTACAGCGAAGCCATTTGTCGCTCCGGTGCCGGTGCTGCCGGTATTCTTGGACCTGCCTCTGATCACCGGTTCCGAAGTGCCGCATGCGCCATATCTTGCGGCTGCAGCAGACCCTTGGCCAGGAAGCGTTGCGGTGTATGCCGCATTAAGCGATGAGGATTACGCGTTGCAACAGGTGATAACAGGGCAGGCCATAATAGGCTTCACCGCAAGCCCGATGCGAAGGGCCAGTACCGGACTTTGGGATGAAGGCGATGCCTTACGTGTCAATCTTGTAGATGGCGTCCTGGAGTCCCGTCCACGGTCTGCCTTGTTAAACGGCGCAAATCTTGCAGCGATTGGCGACGGAACGCCCGGCAATTGGGAGGTGTTCCAGTTCGCGGATGCTGCTCTGCAAGAGGAAGGTGTCTATACCCTATCCGGCCGGTTGCGCGGCCAGCTGGGGACAGATGCAATCATGCCCGATGTCTGGCCCGAAGGATCAATGTTCGTGTTGTTGGACGAACGTGTCTTCCAGACAGGGTTGTTGCGGTCAGAACGTGGCCTGACCAAACATTACCGCATCGGCCCTGCAGCCAGAGGGTACGAAGATCCCTCTTACGAGCATCTGGTCGAGGCCCTTGAAGGCAATGGTTTGCGGCCCTATGCCCCCTCTCATCTTCGCGTGCAGCAATCCAGCTCGAGGGACGTGTTCTCATGGGTGCGGCGGACACGTCTGGATGGCGATGACTGGTCCGGGCTGGATGTGCCGTTGAATGAAGAAACCGAAGCCTACCTTGTTCAGGTCCGGCAGAATGGTAGCCTGATCCGCGAAGAGGTCGTTGCCCAGCCGGATTGGCACTATACGTCATCCATGAAGGCCACGGATACTGTTACAGGGTCTTTTGAGGTTTCGGTTTCGCAGATATCTGCGGCTTACGGACCTGGATTGCCTGTCAGGCTGCAGGTCGGATAGGCGCGGTGCGGCCCGTATTGCACGGAGATGTCAGCACGGCGGCGCGTGTTTTGTTGAACGCGCCGCCCGATCAGCGTGACCGTTTATGCCGACGTATGATTGCCGAAGCTGAAACGGCTGATGGCCATGTAAGTAAAACAGGGCGGCTACACCCGTTGTTCGGCAACGGTTCGTTAATGGCTGCGGCGCGAAACCGGCGCCTTGCCGCCGAACCCTCATTCGATGATCTGCAGTATTGCCGGTGTTTTGAGACGGTGCTGCGTCATTTGATCCGGTTCCGCATCAACCAGAAGCACAGCTGACACATCTGGTTGCGGCGAGGTCCAATTCCAGTCGGCCATTTGGAATCGGCTCGCCGCAATCTTCGCAGAATCCGTATTCTTGACTTTCAATCCGCTTCAGCGCGGCCAAAAGGCGTCGGTATTCCAGGTCCCGATTGACTTGGTGCGCCTTGGCCATGGCCTGGTTCTGTAGCGCATCCATCCGGCTCAGACGACCGATAGATTGTTGATCCAGTTCAACAACAGATTGCGCATCTTTCCCGGCCTGCGACTGGCGCGCCAATTCGTCCAGCCTGACAAGGATTTTCTCGTTGATTTGCTTCAGGTCAGCCTCATTCATTTTCGTTGCTTTGCCGATCACGGGTTTGCGTTTGGCGTTTTAGCCACTAAATGGCATTCTAGGCGCAGCAAAGGATCAAAAGCCATGTTGGAAAAGCGCAGTCATGTCACACCCGTAGATCCCGTTTGGGATCGCATCACGACCGAGGCTCAGGCCGCGGTCGAGAATGAACCACTGATGGGTGGATTGGTGCACGCCTGTATTCTGCATCATCGCAGCCTGACCAGAGCATTGTCCTATCGCGTTTCCGCTAAACTATGCTCGAACGAAATGTCGATGATGGTTCTGCGCGAGATCGTGGACGAAGCTTATGCTGACGATCCCCATTTGATTGAGGCCGCCCGCGCAGATCTGATGGCGGTCTACGAGAGGGACCCGGCCTGCCACCGTCTTCTGCAACCGATCCTGTATTTCAAGGGTTATCAAGCGATGCAGGCCTACCGCGTCGCCCATTGGCTATGGCTCAAGGGGCGATATGATCTGGCCTATTTCTTCCAGATGCGGTCCTCCGAAATCTTCGGCATCGACATTCACCCGGCTGCCAAAATCGGCAAGGGGATCATGATCGACCATGCTCATTCCATCGTGATCGGTGAAACGGCCATCGTTGGCGACAACGTTTCGATGTTGCATTCGGTCACGCTGGGCGGGACCGGAAAAGAAGAGGAGCAACGTCACCCCAAGATTGGTGATGGCGTTTTGATCGGCGCCGGCGCCAAAGTCTTGGGCAATATCGAAGTGGGCCATTGTAGCCGGATTGCCGCCGGTTCGGTGGTGCTGCAAGAGGTGCCACCTTGCAAAACCGTTGCCGGTATTCCGGCCAAGATTGTCGGTGAAGCAGGATGTGACCAGCCCTCGATCTCGATGGATCATATGCTGGGCAAAGATCACTAGATCTGAAGGTTCTTAAAGAAAAAGGCCGCCCAGAAGAGGGCGGCCATTTTTTAGTCAGATATCAGGCCAGCATGACCATCGGGTTTTCCAGATTGTCGACGATCGCCTGCAGCAGCTGCGCACCGAGGGCACCGTCGATGACCCGGTGATCGACCGACATCGTAACCGACATGACCGTTGCAACCGTCAGTTCGCCATCGTCACCAACAACAGGTTTCTTTGCGCCAGTGCCGACGGCCAGAATGCCCGCATGCGGTGGGTTCACGATAGCGTCGAAATTGTCGATGCCGAACATGCCCAGGTTCGAGACCGCAAATGTGCCGCCCTGATACTCATGCGGGGCCAGCTTGCGTTCGCGGGCACGGGCAGCCAGGTCCTTCATCTCGGTTGAAAGCGCTGATAGCGACTTGGTGTCGGCGTCTTGCAGGACCGGCGTGAACAGGCCACCTTCGATCGCGACGGCAACGGCCACGTCCGAGGGTTTCAGCTGCAGAACCCGATCTCCCGCCCAGACGGCGTTGCATTCGGGCACCTGTTGCAGCGCATTGGCCAGGGCCTTGATGATGAAGTCATTGACGCTGAGTTTGACGCCACGGGCCTCAAGTTGCTTATTCAACTGACCGCGGAATTTCAGCAGTGCATCCAGCTTGATATCCCGGCGTAGATAGAAATGCGGGATGGTTTGTTTGGCCTCTGTCAAGCGCGCGGCGATGGTTTTGCGCATCCCGTCCAGCTTAACCTCTTCATAATCGCGGGATTCGTACATCCGCATGACCATATCCGTCGAGGGGCCGGTTGGCGCGGCTGTGGAGGCTGGTGCTGATGCGGCCTGTACAGGGGCAGCCGCCACAGCAGGGGCTGCGGTTGCGCTTTCGACATCCGCCTTGACGATACGCCCATGTGGGCCGGATCCACTGATTTGCGCTAGGTCGAGACCTTTTTGCGCAGCGATGCGACGAGCCAAGGGCGAGGCGAAGATACGACCGCCATCTGCCTTGACCGGCGCTGCCGGGGCGGGGACGGGCGCTTCGGACGCCGCTGGAGCGGAAGCCTCGTTGCCCGTGGCGGCTGGCGCCGCCGCCGGAGCCGCTGCACTGATATCATCAGCGCTTTCGCCTTCTTCCAGCAAAACCGCGATGGCGGTGTTGACTTTGACCCCTTCGGTTCCTTCAGGGATCAGGATTTTGCCGATTGTGCCTTCGTCAACGGCCTCGAACTCCATCGTGGCCTTGTCGGTTTCGATCTCGGCCAGCAGATCTCCGGAGGAGACGGTGTCGCCCTCTTTGACTAGCCATTTGGCAAGCGTGCCTTCCTCCATGGTCGGCGACAGGGCGGGCATCAGAATTTCGGTGGGCATCTGTCTGTTGCTCCCTTACCGGTAGGTCACTTGTTTGACGGCTGCGATCACCTCGTCGGTGGTCACCAGCGCCAGTTTTTCGAGGTTCGCTGCGTAGGGCATCGGAACATCCTTGCCGGTGCAGTTGATGACAGGCGCGTCGAGGTAATCAAACGCTTCCTGCATCACCACCGATGAGATGTAGCTGCCGACCGAGCCTTGCGGCCAGCCTTCTTCGACGGTCACAAGCCGGTTGGTCTTCATCACCGAATTGATGATTGCGCCAGTGTCCATCGGGCGGATGGTACGCAAGTCGATCACTTCGGCGCTGATGCCGTCCTCGGCCAGTTTATCGGCGGCTTCTAGTGCGAACTGCATGCCGATGCCAAAGCTGACGATGGTCACGTCTGTGCCCTCGCGCCAGATGCGGGCCTTGCCCAACGGAATGCTCAGGTCATCCACCTGCGGTACTTCGAATGAACGACCATAGAGGATTTCGTTTTCCAGGAAGATCACCGGGTTCGGATCGCGGATCGCGGACTTCAGCAACCCTTTGGCGTCGGCCGCTGAATAGGGCATGACGACCTTGAGGCCGGGGATCTGCATATACCAGGCCGCATAGTCCTGACTGTGCTGCGCGGCCACGCGGGCGGCGGCACCGTTCGGACCCCGGAACACGATGGGACAGCCCATCTGACCGCCGGACATATAGAGCGTCTTCGCGGCCGAGTTGATGATCTGGTCAATCGCCTGCATTGCGAAGTTGAAGGTCATGAACTCGACAATCGGTTTCAACCCGCCAAAGGCCGAACCAACTGCGATCCCGGCGAAACCATGCTCGGTGATCGGAGTATCGATTACGCGCTTGGCGCCAAACTCATCCAGCAAACCTTGCGAGATTTTATAAGCGCCCTGATACTCCGCGACTTCTTCACCCATGAGGTAGACGTCACCGTCATTGCGCATTTCTTCGGCCATGGCGTCGCGCAGGGCTTCACGCACGGTTTCGGACTTCATCTCGGCATCAGCTGGCCAATCTGGGGACAGATCTACCTTAGGTGCGGCTGGGGCAGAGACAGGAGCAGGGGCCTCAACCGCAGCAGGGGCGGCTTCGGTCGTCGCTGCGGCTGCGGGTGCAGCCGCGGGCAGGGCGGAGGCGTCTTCGCCTTCTTCGACGAGGATGGCGATAGGGGTATTTACTTTGACCCCTTCTGTGCCTTCAGCGATCAGGATCTTGCCCATGATCCCTTCATCAACGGCTTCAAACTCCATCGTGGCCTTATCGGTTTCGATTTCGGCCATGATATCGCCGCTTGATACGGTGTCGCCTTCCTTGACCAGCCATTTGGCCAGCGTGCCCTCTTCCATCGTGGGGGAAAGGGCGGGCATGAGAATTTCGGTTGCCATGTCTTAATCGTCCTCTCAGGCGTAGATATCTGTCCAAAGCTCGTCCAGCGACGGCTCGGGGCTTTCTTTCGAGAATTCAGCGGCTTGATTGACGATCTCTTTGATCTCTTTGTCGATCGCCTTCAGGTCATCCTCGGTCGCGTGTTTGCCGGAAAGCAGCAGCTCGCGGACATGTTCGATCGGGTCGCTTTGTTCGCGCACCTTCTGAACCTCTTCGCGGGTGCGGTACTTGGCCGGGTCGGACATCGAGTGTCCGCGATAGCGATAGGTTTTGATTTCCAGAATGTACGGACCTTTGCCTGCGCGGCAATGGGCGACGGCCTTTTCGCTGGCCTCTTTGACCGCTAGCACATCCATTCCGTTGACGATCTCGCCAGGGATGCCGAACGCCTCGCCCCGGTGATAGATGTCCTTGGTTGAGGTCGAGCGCGCCTGGGACGTCCCCATGGCGTATTGGTTGTTCTCGATCACAAAGATCACCGGCAGTTCCCAGATCGCGGCCATGTTGAAGGTCTCATAGACCTGCCCCTGGTTTGCGGCGCCGTCCCCAAAATAGGTGAAGGTGACGCGGCCGTTTTCCTGATACTTGTCGGCAAAGGCCAGACCGGCACCCAGAGGAACCTGCGCCCCGACGATGCCGTGACCGCCATAGAAATGCTTCTCTTTCGAGAACATATGCATCGAACCGCCTTTGCCCTTGGACAATCCGCCCTCGCGCCCGGTCAGTTCTGCCATTACGCCGCCCGGATCCATGCCGCAGGCCAGCATATGCCCATGATCGCGATAAGAGGTGATCCGCTTGTCACCTTCTTCGGCGGCTGCTTCCAGTCCCACAACAACTGCCTCTTGACCGATATACAGGTGGCAGAAACCACCGATCAGACCCATGCCGTATAGCTGGCCAGCCTTTTCTTCGAATCGGCGGATCAGCAACATTTCACGGTAATAGGTCTTGAGTTCTTCCGCAGAAACGTTTGGTTTCTTTGTGGTTTTTCGCGCAGCCATTGTGGCGATCTCCCCCTCTCGGCAAGATAGTTTAGCGTTAAACTATCTAATAGAACATTTGAGGCTTTCTGGCGAGTGGAAATATTGCGCTGTTGTTTGACACGCGGAAAACCGTTCAGGTAGGGACGTATGCGTTACCACAGCAGGGATTTCCGACGAAGAATTTTGGTCCCGCTCAGCGGATGACAATCTCATCCGAGCGGATCATACCAAGGATCGAGCGCGCCTGCTGATCCAGTAAATCGAGGTCAAGATAGGTGTCTGAAAGCCTGCGGGTCAGATTTTCCATTTCGGCGATTTCGGTGCTCAACGCTGCAAGGTCGCGCGACAGAGCATCCCGTTCCGCTGCAATCTCGACCCGTCGAAACAGGCCATAGTCTCCCTGGACGGCAGCAAAGGTGAAATACACACCCAGCATGAAAGCCACCGAGAAAAAAGCAACTGAGCCCAAACCGGGCCGATGGGAACGGGACACTCTGTTTACCGCCGTATGAAGTCTGCCTCAATGTCGTGCCATTATGCTTGGCATCTGACTGCACTATGTCACAGGTGATTCGGCTTGTGAATCCCCCGATTCGCAAAATTACCCGTGCAGCTGAATTTATTGTTCCAGCGCGGCGACACCGGGCAGGGTTTTACCTTCCATCCATTCCAGGAATGCGCCGCCTGCTGTCGAGATATAGGTGAAATCCCGCGCCGCGCCGGACGCGTTCAGGGCGGCTACGGTATCACCACCGCCCGCGACCGAGACCAACTGGCCCGAACGGCTGAGCGCGGCAGCTTTCAGTGCGGCCGCATTCGTTGCGGCATCGAACGGTTCCAGTTCAAAGGCGCCCAAAGGGCCGTTCCAGATCAGGGTTCGGCTTTGGCTGATGACTTCAGTGATAGCGGCGACACTCTCGGGGCCTGCATCCAGGATCATGCCGTCTTCGGGGCATTGGTCTGCGGGCAAAACCTGATTCGGCGCATTGGCCTGGAAGGTTTTTGCAACAACCACGTCACACGGCAAAACGATCTGGCAACCAGAGTTTTCCGCCTTGGCAAGAATCTCTGCGGCAGTGTCTTTCATCGCGATTTCGGCCAGCGATTTGCCGACACTGATACCTTGTGCCACCAGAAAGGTGTTGGCCATGCCACCGCCGATGATCAGGTGATCCACCTTGTCGATCAGGTTGCCCAGCAGCTCCAGCTTGGTTGACACTTTTGCCCCACCGACCACTGCTGTTACCGGACGCTCGGGCGCGCCAAGAGCGCTTTCAAGTGCCTGCAGCTCGGCCTGCATCAGCCGACCAGCGCAGGCAGGCAGCAGGCGAGCGATGGCTTCGGTTGAGCTGTGGGCGCGGTGCGCAGCGGAAAAGGCGTCGTTGCAGTAGACCTCGCCCAGTTTGGCCATGCCGGCGGCCAGATCAGGATCATTCTTGGTTTCAGCAGCATGAAAACGGGTGTTTTCCAACAGCAATACTTGCCCGGCTTGCAGGGTGTCTGCGACAAGCTCGGCCTCGGTTCCGACGCAATCGGCTGCGAACAGAACCTGCGCACCAAAGGCGCTTTCCAATGTGGGGATAAGTTGTTTCAGCGACAGGCTTTCGCGCCGCTCTCCGCCCGGGCGTCCGAAATGGGCCAAAAGGATAGGCTTGCCACCTGCAGCGAGAATATCGCGTACTGTGGGTACGATGCGCTGAATCCGGGTAGCGTCGGTCACGACCCCATCCACCACGGGCACATTGATATCCACGCGCACCAGCACGCGCTTACCGTTCAGGTCCATATCGTCCAGTGTTTTCCAGCCCATCGCGCGATCCTCGTGTTTGGCAACCGATCTAGGCGGTTCTTTTCCTGCATTTTGCCCTCAGGTCAATGCGTCACTTGGCTTTCGCGTGCGTGGCGCATAGGTATTTGCGCAAGATAAACGACAGGAGGGCCACATGGCCGAGATCAAGGATCCCGAAAACACAATCATCATCGAGCTGAAGGGCGGCAATGTCGTCATCGAGCTGCTGCCAGATGTGGCCCCGCAGCATAGCGCTCGGATGAAGGAACTGGCGCGCAGCGGTGAATATGACAACGTGGCATTTCACCGTGTGATCGACGGTTTCATGGCGCAAACCGGTGACGTGCAGCACGGCGATATGGAAGACGGATTCAACCTGCGCAGTGCAGGCACAGGCGGGTCATCGCTGCCGAATGTTCCGGCAGAGTTTTCGAAACTGCCGCATGATCGCGGCACGTTAGGCGCGGCTCGGTCGCAGAATCCGGACTCGGCCAATTCGCAGTTTTTCATCAACTTTAGCGACAACCATTTCCTGAACGGCCAATACACGGTCTATGGCCGTGTCATCGACGGGATGGAGCATGTGGACGCCATCGTTCGGGGCGAGCCTCCCGCAAGCCCGGATCGTATGATCAGCGTTAAGGTGGCTGCCGATGTATAAGCTGGCCGCCGCATTTGTCCTGCTGGCTGGTCCTGCACTGGCCACCGGCCTTGAGATCGAGATTGAGGGCGAGGGGGCCAATGGCACCGTAACCGTTGATCTGTTTGACGATATTGCCCCCAAGCATGTTGAACAAATTAGCGCCCTTGCCGCTGCTGGTCAGTATGATGGCGTGGTGTTTCACCGCGTGATCGACGGCTTCATGGCTCAGACCGGTGACGTTGAACACGGTCGGGTCGGTGGCGATATGCGTCGTGCCGGTACTGGTGGTTCGGATCGGCCGGATCTGCCAGCAGAGTTCTCGGACTATAACTTTGATCGTGGTGTTATTGGCATGGCCCGGGCGCAGGATCCCGACAGTGCCAACTCGCAATTCTTCATAATGTTTGAACCTGGGCCGTTCCTGAACGGTCAGTATACGGTTGTCGGTCAGGTCACTGACGGTATGGACGTTGTTGATGCGATCAAGCGGGGCGAAGGCCCGAACGGAGCCGTAATCGGCCAGCCGGATGCGATGAAAAAGGTCACCGTGACCGAATAGATAAAAGGACCCCGGTGCCTGGTCAGGTGCCGGGGTCTTTTTGTAAGCGTGCGCTTGGATCAGTCGTCAGACATGGCCTTCCAGATCAGCGCACCAATCGCGCCGCCTATCAGCGGGGCAACCCAGAACAACCATAGCTGAGTCAACGCCGGCCCATCGGCAAACAGGGCAACACCGGTTGACCGTGCCGGGTTGACAGATGTGTTGGTCACCGGGATCGAGATCAGGTGGATCAGCGTCAGCGCCAGACCGATGGCAATCGGCGCGAACCCTGCCGGAGCACCGCTTGAGGTCGCGCCCAGAATGATCAGGATGAAAAATGCCGTCAGTACGATCTCGATCACCAAGGCGGACATCATCGAATAGCCCATGGGTGAAGCCTCGCCATAGCCATTGGACGCAAAGCCTCCAACCCCGGCGAAATCTGGTGCGCCGCTGACGATCAGATACAGAACAGCCGCTGCTGCAATGGCTCCGATGACCTGAGCAATCCAATAGGGCAGCAGATCCTTAGCCGGGAACCGTCCGCCGATCATTAAACCCAGACTGACTGCCGGATTGAAATGCCCGCCTGAAATGTGGCCAACGGCAAATGCCATAGTCAGCACTGTTAGGCCAAAGGCGAAAGATACGCCCAACCAGCCGATACCGACATCCGCGACGCCAGCCGCTAAAACAGCGCTACCGCAACCGCCAAGCACCAACCAGAATGTACCGAAAAATTCAGCCATGAGTTTTGTTGACATGAAAAGTCCTCCGAAAACCAATGGGCTGTAGTGTAATCCAAAACGCAGAAATATCGAAGCTACTCATCACACATAGAAATTCGGCGGAGAATGAAGGGGTATTTGGGCGCGCTTGCCACGTCAAAAGTGGGCAGATAGACCTATGGGTGTGGCATGGAAATATGGGTTCAGTCTACGATGACGTCAAAGACGAATAAGCCGGTTAAGGCCAAGTTATTGCCGGATGATCCGTTCTTCCCGCTTATTCAGGATGCTTATCGCGTTTTTAAACGTCCAAAGCCAAGCAGCATCGAGGTCTGCGAAGGGTGCTGCATGGAACCGGATATCGAGGCTGATTTCTTTCACCCGCCCATTCAGGAACTGCCGTTGCACTATCTTCAGGACTGGTATTTTGCAGCGAGTGATCCGGGAGGGATTGCCAAGAATACCTGGGCCTATCTTTTGCCGCGTGTGCTAGAGGTCTTGGCCTGTGGCGAAGAGGTAAGCTCTGTCGGGATCGAAGTCAGCCTGAGCCGGTATCCGACGGGACAGGCCCGGAACTGGTCGTCGGAGGAGTGGCGTGTCCTGGACGATTTCCAGAAACGCTTTCTTCTGAAGGCGATCGAAGGGGGCTCAGAAGAATGTCTGGACGATACGCTCTGCATGTTTCGCCTCGGGGGTTGGCCAATGGATAGCCTTTTGGCGCAAGTAGCCGCAGTTAAAACGGCGACTTTGGCAGAACGGTTCTGGCAGGACTGGTGTTACGGGTATGCGCCCTCGGTTTGGATCACGGCCTTCTGGGAAAGCCTCGACGGCACGGCTGCATTCGATTTTTACACGTCTGAAGTCATGTATCGAAGAATGCAGCAGCTTGCCTTTGATGATGGCACGCCACCAGAATTGTCCGAAAAGGCGCTGATGGTCGCAGAAGTGATCGAGGCCAATGCGACCTGGAACCAACCTGATCAGTGAAAGCCTTTCGGTCAGAATTGCAAAAGAAAACGCCGCAGGCTGTCCCGCGGCGTTTGTTTCCTGTCAGTCTGTCAGGGTTACTGTTTGACGTCAGCAGCCGGGTTAGCGCCCGGTTTTCCGCTGCGGCCAGGGTTCAGAGGATCGTCCTGACGCTGAACGGAGCCTTCGAAATGCGCGCCGCTTTCGATGGCGATTGTCTTGTGAATGATGTCGCCTTCGACCCGTGCGGTCGAGGTCAGGCGCACTTTCAGGCCACGCACGCGGCCAACGATACGGCCGTTGATGACAACGTCATCTGCAGTGACTTCGCCCTTGATGGTCGCCGTTTCACCGATGGTCAGCAGATGCGCACGAATGTCACCTTCCACCGTACCTTCGACCTGAATGTCACCCGAGGTTTTCAGGTTGCCGGTGATGTGCAGGTCCGAAGACAGGACCGATGCGGGTGGCTTGGGTTTGGGCGCGGTGCTGGCCTTGGTTTCCGTCGGTGCAGGGGTTGCCGGAGTGGCCGGAGCGGCAGGCTTGGCGGCCTCTGGGGCATTGGTTCCGGGCTCGTTGATTTTGCTCTTAGAAAACATTTCTTGCAGCCTTGATGTAAGTCATTGGGTTAACTGGTTTTCCGTTTACGCGGACCTCATAGTGCAGGTGCGTTCCGGTCGACCGTCCGGTGTTACCCATATCAGCAATATGATCCCCGCGCGAGACCCTTTGGCCAACCTTAACCCGTAACTTGGTGTTATGAGCGTAAAGTGTCTCAATTCCGAAGGCGTGCCGGATTTTGACCAGACGCCCGAAACCCGATTGCCAGCCCGCATGGGTGACTACGCCGTCGGCGGTCGCAAAGATATCAGTTCCATGTGCACCGGCGAAATCGGAACCGTTATGCATGCGGCGACCGCCCGTTTTTGGGTCACGGCGCGTGCCGAAGCCACTGGTAAAGCGGACAGCCGCTTTCACCGGGCTGGCAAACGGGGCCTTTTCTGCTGCGATACGATAGAGGTTCAGCTGGTCCATCTGTTGCAACAGAGTGTTCGCGCGGATCTCGTCGGGGGTCAGGTCCTCACCGCGCGTGCTGAAGGAAATTGGGGTGAGGGGGCCACCCATGCCGCTATAGCCACGCCGTACTTCTTCAATGATACGGTCAGTTGGCATACCTGCCTGTCGGAACATCTTGTCGAGCGGTTCAACCGAGATGATCATTGCTTCTTCTAGCTGACGGAAAATCTCGTCGCTGCGTTCCTGCATCAGCCGGATCTCAAGCTCGAGATCGTCCCGCTGATCCAGTGCGTTCCGGGCGTCGGCTGCGATCTGATCACGCTCTTGAGCAGTACGGGTCAGAGCAACGGTCATAAATTCCATCTGTTCGGGGCTGGCAGTGTTTGCCAACATGAGCCCATCATCGGAATCTGATTGTTGCAGCGCCGCAAGCTCCTGACGGGCAGATTCCCGTTGTTTCATGGTGGTGCGCAAGGTGGACTGGATAACCTCGATCCCCGTTTCCAACTCACGGCGTCTGTTTTCGGACGCCAGCAGCTCGGACTGCATCGCAGAAATCTGTTCAAGCGCGGCGTTGAACCGGTCCTGAGCCATCAGAGCCTCATGAGCGCGCACGTCACGCTCTGCTGACAGGATATTCAGCCGCTCCTGATATGTCGCCTGATCGCGCTTGGCCTGTTCCCGGAAGTTGCCTGATCCGATGCTGTCCATCAACAGGATTGCCGTAGTGACCGCAGTCCAGCCAACAAACAGGGCAACACCAGCAACTGCAAAGATTTGTGTCTCTGAGCTGAGCCGGATGAACCGTGTGTCATTGTCAGATTTCAGAAAAACCCGGCGTTCCGGGAAGTGCTGCTCAAGCAGCGAATGTAGTTTGATTGCCAGACGTGTTCGCACGCGCCTTACCTCTCGATCCCCAAATTCGGGATCGGTTGTGAGTGGTCTCCGTCCCTTGGGGCAACTGCATAGAGGGGACGTCCGATTTGGGCAAGTTTGTTAACTAGTTCACACAACAAACAGGGTTAATCCCGCCAATTCTCGGCGAGAAATTGCCGATTACATCAACTGGAGGATGTTTCAAAGACCGCTATGACCGTGCATGCCAACCTAGCGGGCAGAGCCGGGCGGCGGCAGGCCTTCGGTCAGCGGCCAATAGAAATCCGGCGGTAGTCCGGCTTCGGCCCGCTTTTCTTCGTTGAAGGGCGGTTTAAGAACGCCATGAAAATAGCGCCGGACCAGATCGTGAAAGATACCCTTTGGGTCAGCGTTCTCGCGTCCGCAAAGGAAATGGAACCACTTGGACCCGTAAGCAACATGCCCGACTTCTTCGGCGTAGATCACCTCGAGCGCTGCAATGGCCTGTTCAGCCTTTGCCTTGCGGAAGATGTCAATCATGCCGGGGGTCACATCCAGACCCCGCGCCTCAAGCACCATTGGCACTACGGCCAAACGGCCCATCAAATCTTCTGCTGTATCTTCGGCCGCGCGCCACATACCCGCATGGGCGGGCAGGGCGCCGTAATGACTGCCCATCTGTTCCAGGCAATCGCAGACCATTTCGAAGTGGCGCGATTCCTCTTCGGCGCATTTGACCCAGTCGTCGTAGAAACCGATAGGCATAGGGACATGGCCAAATCGGGCGATGATATCCCAATGCAGATCAACCGCGTTCAGTTCGATATGGGCGACCGCGTGTAGCAGGGCGATGCGCCCAGCCTCGGAGCCGGGGCGGCGCCTTGGGACATCCCGGGGGGACAGCAAATCTGGTTTGTCCGGTCGGGTGGGATTCAACGGCGGTGTTGCGGTGCCCACTTCAATCGCAGGAGCGTCCCCTGATCGCGCCGCAAACCAAGCTGCGGCATGGCGCTTGGACAGGGCGGTCTTTTCGCGCCCGTCAGCTGTGGTCAGAACTTCGGTCGCCATTTGGGTCAGTGTTTTCGACACCGGGATATCTCCGCTTTCAAGATTTGTGCGGGTCATAATCCGGATGACGACCGCGGTGAAGGGGTTACAGCGCGCGCACGGCTTCCAGTACCTCTTCCACATGGCCGGGCACTTTGACCTTTCGCCAGATGCGAGCGATCTTACCGTCGGCGTCAATCAGAAAGGTCGAACGCTCGATCCCCATCGACTTGCGCCCGTACATGTTCTTCTCGACCCACACACCGTAATCCTCGCAAACGGTCGAGCCTTCGTCGGACAAAAGTGGCGTCGTAAGACCGTGTTTGGCGACGAATTTGTCATGCTTAGCCACCGTGTCGCGCGAGATGCCGAAAACCTGGGCGCCGGCATCAGCAAAGGCTTGAAGTTGTTCCGAGAAACCGATGGATTCCTTGGTGCAGCCCGGCGTATCATCACGGGGATAGAAAAACAAAACGACGGCGCTGCCTTGCAGGTCTGACAGCGTAACCTCACCACCGCCGTCGCGGGGCAAAGTGAAACCGGGGGCGATGTCTGTAACGTCGGGCATTGGAAACTCCGCTAAAGGTTTTTAAGTGCTGCCTGACATCATGGTGCGGTGCAAGCAGGTAATAGGGCGTGGGTCGGAATTTGGCGCGGCAAGAAGATACACAAGAAGGCCCGGACGGGAAACCCCGCCGCCGTCGGTCACGCCGCCGCATCGCTGCGTGGGGGATCGTCGGAACCTTCCTGTTGCTTTGCCTGCTGGCCTTTGGCGGCTGGTTCTTTCTGATTGGCAAACAGCTGCACGCACCCGACTGGATGCGGGCCCAGGCCGAAAAACGGCTGGATCAAAGCCTTGGGGGGATCAAGATCCGCTTTGGCGATGCTAGCTTTATCGTCAACGAAAACTGGTTGCCACGTTTGCGACTGACGGATGTGACCATAAGCGACGCGGCGGGACAACAGATCGCGCAAGTGGCGGATATGCGCACACGGTTGTCGATGCGGTGGCTGCTACGAGGGAAAATCCGGCCGCGCACGATTACCCTGCGCGATGCCCAAATCGCATTGACCCGCGGATTGGACGGGGCGCTTTCGTTGACAGTCGGTTCTGGCAGTGCACCGGTTCAGCGGGCGCGGACATTGATCGAGTTGATCGAGGAATCTGACGATGTCTTTTTGTCACCGCTGCTGTCGGGCCTGCGGTCGGTCGAGCTTGAGTCGTTGACGCTGGACTATCAGGATTTGCGCCTGTCGCGCGCCTGGGTTTTCGACGGCGGACATATTTCGATCATCCGTACCGGTGACGAAATGCGCATGTCCACCGGGTTCTCTGTTCTGACAGGGCGCGATTATGCCAGTTCGATTGAGGTAAATTATACCAGCGTACTTGGAACGCCCCAGGCAAGCTTTGGCTTTGCCATAACCGACCTGCCTGCCGAGGATATTGCAAGTCAAAGCCTTGCCTTGTCATGGTTACAGGTCCTTGACGCTCCGATCTCGGGCGCGGTGCGCGGCAGTGTTGATGGCAACGCGGCGCTGGGGCCGTTATTTGCGACCCTGAACCTTGCGGCAGGCGCGGTGCAAGCCAACCAAGAGACAAAACCGATTCCGTTTGAATCCGCCAGGGCTTATTTCAGCTATGACCCAAGTCGGCAGGAGCTGGATTTCGACGAGGTTTCTGTAGTCTCCGCCTGGGGGTCCGTTCAGGCCGAGGGAAGGGCCTTTTTGAGAGGTATCGAGAATGGACTGCTGGAAAGCCTGACCTCTCAACTCCGTCTCAGCAGCATCGACATCAACCCGGCTGGGCTGTTTCCGGAACCCCTCAAGTTGGCGCGTGCCGACCTTGATCTGAAGATGAAGCTGGCCCCGTTCGAGTTGCGCCTCGGACAGATGACGGTTGAAGACGAAAACCTAACGCTGCGTGCTAGGGGTAATCTGAATGGTGAAGCCGAAGGTTGGTCGGGGTACCTCGAGGCTCATCTGGACGAGTTGGAGTCAGGCCAGTTGCTGAGATACTGGCCCCAATTACTTGCCGAAAAGCCGCGTAAATGGGTGTCCGACAATTTATATGAAGGCCGGCTCTCGGATGTCGATTTTGCATTGCGGTTGAAGCCGGACACCAAGCCGGACATTTACTTGGACTTCGGGTTCGACGACGCCAAAGTCCGCTTTGCCAAAACTTTACCTCCGGTCCAGGACGCTCAGGGGCAGGCCAGCCTGATCAACCAACGGTTTACCGTGACAGCCGAGAAAGCGGTTGTCATTGCCGATCAGGGCGGCCCGATAGACGGGTCAGGAACATCCTTCATTATTCCGGATACGTCGATCAAAAAGCTTTCGCCGGCGATTGTGCGCGTCAAGGCCAAGGGCTCGGCAACGGCCGCCTTGTCTTTGATGGATCGTCCCCCTCTGCAGCTGATGACAAAGGCAAATTTGCCCGTGGATGTGGCCTCTGGCGATGTGGAACTGTCAGGCACTTTATCTCTGCCGATGAAGAAGGGGTTGAAGTTCGATGAAACCCAGTTTCACTTTACTGGTAAGATTGGTGATGTGCACAGTGATCGCTTGGTCAATGGTTTTGTCGTTAGAGCGCCTCAGTTGACTATTTCAGGTGACCAATCCGCTGTCGAAGTCGGCGGCGACGGATATTTCGGCGACGTGCCCCTGCAGGCAACCTGGCGCCAGCCTATTGGGGGTCGAGAACCGAAACCCAGTGAACTGAAAGGGCAGATCGAGATTTCGCCCCGGTTGGTGACCGAGCTGCGTGCCGGGTTACCAAAGGGTATGCTGACTGGAAAAGGCGTTGCCGAAATAACCTTGGGCATCGGTGCTGGCCGCCCCCCGAAACTGACGGCGACATCGGATCTGGAAGGCGTAGTGCTGTCTATCCCCGAGCTCGGGTGGCGCAAAGGCGCTGGTACCAAGGGGTCGATGGATGTCGAGGCAACGCTGGGCGATCAGATGCGCGTGGATACACTTCGGCTGGATGCGGCGGGGTTGAGAAGCCTGGCCTCCATTAATTTCAAAAATGGTGCTTTCGATCGTGTTGAGTTCAGCTCATTCGAACTGGGGAACTGGCTTGCGGTTCCGGCGGAGCTGATTTCACGGGGGTCAGCCTTGCCCGACATCAGGGTTTTAGGGGGCGTGATGAATCTGGGGGGCGCGACCTTTGGATCCTCCGAAGGTGGTGGCGGTGGTTCCGGGCAGGGGCCCGAGCTGGATGTAGTGTTGGATCGCCTCCAGATTACAGAGACGATCGCCCTGACCGGGTTCAAGGGAAAATTTGCGACAACTGGCGGTGTCAGCGGCGCGTTCACGGCGAATGTAAACGGCGGTGCTGCTGTGCGCGGACAGGTGACCCCGCGCGGAGGGCGCAGTGCAGTCAATCTGACCTCTGGTGATGCAGGTGACGTTCTGAGATCGGCCAAAATGATAACCCAGGCGCGCGGAGGCAAACTGGACCTGCAACTGGAACCGGTCGGCGGGGCCGGGAACTTCGATGTCATCATGAAGATCGTGAACACCCGAATTCATGACGCCCCGGCCATGGCTGCCTTGCTGAACGCAATCAGCCTTGTTGGGCTTGTGGATGAAATGGCTGGGCAAGGCATCTTTTTCTCGAGCATCGAAAGCCGAATGCGGATTACGCCGACCGAAATCAAGGTTCTCAGCGGCAGCGCCGTCGGTCCTTCGATGGGATTGTCCTTCGACGGGACAATCGACACGGTTAGCGAAATGCTGAACTTGCGTGGCGCGATTTCCCCAATCTATCTGGTGAATGCGATTGGAAGTGTCTTCACCAAAAAAGGTGAAGGTGTGATCGCGTTCAATTATACTCTGACCGGCCCTTTGAAATCACCCTCTGTCTCGGTCAACCCTCTGTCAGGGCTTGCGCCATTGTTCTTGCGCAACCTTCTAAGGGAGCCCGCGCCGAAGGTTCAGGATGGGCCAAATGCACAGAAAGCCAAGCCGGATGAGCCTAAGCGCACCTTTGGATCGCCGCCAAAAGACAACTGAACAGGGATATAGCCGAATCTGTTACGACCCTGTAAGGCGCGCCCATGAAACTCAGCGATTTCGATTTCCACCTGCCCGAGAATTTGATTGCCACCCGGCCTGCCAACCCGCGGTCTTCGGCGCGTTTGCTTGTGGCCGAGGGCGATGCAATCTCGGATGCGCATGTCTTTGACCTGCCAGATTGGCTGCGACCCGGTGACCGGCTGGTGTTGAATGATACGCGGGTCATCCCGGCACGCCTCAGCGGGCGGCGTCATCGCGACAGTGCGCAAGGGCCGGTGTCTGCGTCGATCGAAGCGACGTTGCTTGATCCGCAGGCAGACGGCACCTGGGCGGCGTTGATCAAGCCTCTCAAGAAGGTCAAGACAGGTGAGGTGATCCGGTTTTCGGATCAACTGAGCGCTGAGTTGGATAGGGTGGCGGACGGGCAGGCCTTTCTGCGGTTTAACCTTACGGGGCAGGATTTCGATGCTGCGCTGGAACAGGCCGGCACCATGCCGCTGCCGCCCTATATTGCCGCCAAGCGCCCTGCCGATGCGCAGGACAAGACGGATTACCAGACGATCTGGGCGCGCAACTCCGGGGCAGTGGCCGCGCCCACCGCGTCGCTGCATTTTGACGAAGCGCTGATGCAAGCGCTTACCGCGCGCGGCGTTTCTGTTTCCTACGTTACGCTTCATGTCGGTGCCGGAACGTTTCTGCCAGTCAAGGTCGAGGATGTGACGACCCATAAAATGCATGCAGAATGGGGCAGGGTCAGTGCAGAAGCCGTCAGTGAAATTCGTGAAACCAAAGCCATAGGTGGCCGTGTCATTCCGGTGGGCACAACCGCGCTGCGATTGATCGAAAGCGCCGCCCGCAGTGGGCAGATCGTACCTTGGGAAGGCGATACCGACATCTTCATCTATCCGGGCTTTCAGTTTTACGTCACGGATGCGCTGATCACCAATTTCCATCTGCCGAAATCCACGCTGCTGATGTTGGTTTCAGCTTTGATGGGGCAGGATCGGATGCAAGAGGTTTATGAGCACGCGATTGCGCAGAACTATCGGTTCTTTTCATATGGGGATGGGTCGCTTTTGATCCCTTGAGCGGCGTGTTGTCGGGATCGTTGCGTTTCGATGTCGTAGACAAGCTGGTTCAAAGCCGTTTTTGATATAAAAACGAATCTCTAGTTCAGGTTAGCAATCTCGGAGGCCTCTATGCTTCAGGTCATTACCAGCGCGTGGTCACTTCTTCTTGGCATGGGCCTGCTTATGATTGGCAATGGCCTGCAGGGCACAATCCTGGGCGTCCGAGGCGAGATCGAAGGGTTTTCGACCCTTCAGATGTCTGTTGTGATGTCAGCTTATTTCGTAGGTTTCCTCGGAGGTTCTCGCCTTGCACCGGAGATGATCCGGCGGGTGGGGCATGTGCGGGTCTTTGCTGCGCTCGCTTCATTTATTTCGGCCGTGATGATCATGTATCCGATGTTGACCGAGCCAGTCGCGTGGGCTTTGGGGCGTGTCGTGATCGGGTTTTGTTTCTCGGGCGTGTATGTCACCGCCGAAAGCTGGCTGAACAACGCGGCCAATAACGAGAACCGGGGCCAGGCGCTTTCGCTTTATATGATCGTACAGATGACTGGGATCATCACCGCTCAGGGGCTTATGCTGGTTGGCGATCCTGCTGGTTACGAAACCTTTGTGATCGCATCCATTCTGGTTTCGGTATCCTTTGCTCCGATTCTGCTGTCGATTTCACCGACACCGGCATTTGACACGACCAAGCCCATGACATTGCGTGATCTGATGGGGAAGTCGCCGTTGGGCTGCGTGGGCATGTTCCTGCTGGGCGGAGTGTTCTCGGCCCAGTTTGGTATGGCGGCGGTCTATGGCGCGCGCGCTGGGCTGACACTGGTTGAGATTTCGACCTTCGTGGCCGCCTTCTATATCGGAGCAATTCTGCTGCAATATCCGCTGGGTTGGTTCTCGGACCGGATGGATCGCCGGTTCCTGATCATGCTGGCGGGCATCATTGGTGCTTGCGGGGCGGCCACTGCGATGATGTTCGGGTCGACCTCATTTCCGTTCCTTCTGGCCTCGGCCTTTGTGATCGGAGGCATGTCTAACCCACTGTATTCGCTGCTGATTGCGCATACGAATGACTTTCTGGAGCATGAGGACATGGCCGCGGCCTCTGGCGGTCTGGTCTTCATCAATGGACTGGGCGCCATTGCTGGCCCGCTGATTACCGGTTGGTTGATGGGCGATGACGTGTTCGGACCGTCGGGCTTTTTCCTGATCATCTTTGCACTGCTTGCAGCCACTGCTGTCTATGCGATGTATCGCATGACACAGCGTGCGGCGATTCCTGTGGATGAGACGGGCACCATGTCTCCGCTTTACCCAACGGCCTCGCCGGTGGCGTTCGAATTGGCGCAAGAGGTGGCTATCGAAGCCGCCGAAGCCGATCAGGAAACGCAAGATGTAGCCTAGGACACGAAATTATGTCGCAAGTGTTGCAAATTTTTACTGTCACAAATCTGTAAATCAGCCTTAAATGACGTTACGTCCCTGGGGAGGGCAAAACGACGGAGCAAGGCAATGGTAGGGCCTGAAGAAGTATTGAGTTTTTGGCTGGATCAGGTGGGTCCAGATGGTTGGTATATTGAGGATGAAGCGCTAGACGCAGAGATCCGCGAAAAATTTCTTTCCACATGGGAAATTGCTAATGAGGGAAAGTTCTCTCTCTGGCTGACATACCCCAGCGGGGCACTGGCCTATATAATTCTGATGGACCAGTTTCCTAGAAATATGTTCCGCGGCAGTGGTAAGGCGTTCGCCACTGATAAGGCGGCCTTGTCGGCAGCGAAATGCGCCATCGACAAGGGCTGGGATCTGAAGATTGACGAACCCGCGCGGCAGTTCTTTTATCTTCCACTGATGCACTCGGAAAATCTGTGTGACCAAGAGCGTTGTGTACGCCTGATGTGCCAGAATATCGACGAATCCAAGTCAACCAACCTGCTGCATGCAAGGGCGCATAGGGAGGTGATCCGAAAGTTCGGCCGTTTCCCCTATCGTAACGAAGCATTGTCGCGCCCCATGACCGAACATGAGGCCGCCTATGTAAACATGGGCGGGTACGGATCCACCGTCCGAGAGCTTCAGGCCGCAGGTTAGCCTTCGACCGAACAACCTTTGATTGTGATAATACGGTCGGCCACAGTGTCGGCCGTTTTTTCTATTGCGGTGCTGATAAAGGCGTCAGGCGTTTCGGCAACCGCAACGATACGAGACTGCGCCGCCTGCAGCGTATCTTCGATTTGGCTCAGGCGGTCGAGCGTTTGCGAGACCCGTTGGGCGGTGGCGGTGTCGGCAAGCGCGCCATTGACTTGTATGGTCGCGAGTTCAGTGCGAAGTGCTGCCAATTCACTGCGCACCCCTTGAACCTCTTCGCGCAAAGGGGCGACGATCTGAACCTTCTGTGAAAAATCAGACATCAGGGACTGCGCTGTTGTGGTCAGTTTCCAGCCCAAAAACAAACACAAGGCCACCAGGATAAGCGTGGCGTTGATTAGGGCGAGGACCAGATCTTTCAGCGTTTTAGCCATGTTATGCCTTTCGCGTAAATGGATTTAGAATGGAGCAACTGGGATACTTAGCTATCTTCTAGCGTTTCGAACGGGTGCGGTATAGGCTCGAACCTCTGCAATCCGTATGGGTTTACCCTGCGTAGCTTTTGTCGCGGGGACTAAGTGTTGAAGGGTGGCTGGTATTAGTTTAATGGTAAACTAATTTGGAAATGACCTGCTCCGAGAGGGAAACATGGCAGCACAATCTTTTGATCTGATCGTAATCGGCGCTGGTCCTGGCGGGTATGTCGCAGCCATTCGCGCAGCACAGCTTGGTTTGAAAACCGCCGTGGTCGAGCGCGAACATCTCGGGGGGATATGTCTTAACTGGGGCTGTATCCCAACCAAGGCGCTGCTGCGGTCTTCAGAAGTGTTCCACCTGATGGAGCGCGCAAAGGATTTTGGGCTGAAGGCCGAGAAGATCGGATATGATCTGGATGCTGTGGTCAAGCGATCGCGCGGTGTCGCCGGGCAACTTTCGGGCGGTATCGGTCACCTGCTGAAAAAGAACAAAGTGACGGTTGTCATGGGCGAGGCGACGATCCCGGCCAAGGGCAAGGTCTCCGTCAAGACCGACAAGGGCAGCGAAGAGTTGACAGCCAAGAACATCGTTCTGGCAACCGGCGCGCGCGCCCGCGAGCTTCCCGGGCTGGAAGCGGATGGTGATCTGGTTTGGACTTACAAACACGCCCTGCAGCCGCCACGGATGCCAAAGAAATTGCTGGTCATCGGGTCGGGTGCAATCGGGATCGAGTTCGCTAGCTTCTACAATACGCTCGGTGCAGATACGACGGTGGTTGAAGTCATGGACCGCGTTCTGCCCGTCGAGGATGCCGAGATCAGCGCCTTCGCCAAGAAAGCCTTTATCAAACAGGGCATGAAGATCATGGAAAAGGCGATGGTCAAGCAGTTGGACCGCGCTAAGGGTAAAGTCACTGCGCATATCGAGGTGAAGGGAAAGGTCGAAAAGCACGACTTTGACACCGTGATTTCTGCCGTGGGCATCGTCGGCAATATCGAAAATCTGGGGCTTGAGGCTTTGGGTGTCAAAATCGACCGGACCCATGTTGTGACTGACGAATTCTGTCGCACCGGTGTCGATGGCCTGTATGCCATCGGTGACATTGCCGGAGCGCCATGGCTGGCGCATAAAGCAAGCCATGAGGGTGTCATGGTGGCCGATCTGATCGCCGGGAAACATGCCCATCCGGTCAAACCCGAAAGCATCGCGGGCTGCACCTATTGCCATCCGCAGGTTGCGTCGGTCGGCTATTCCGAGGCGAAGGCGAAAGAGCTTGGCTATGACATCAAGGTCGGCCGTTTTCCCTTCATCGGCAACGGCAAGGCAATCGCGCTTGGAGAGCCCGAAGGGCTGGTCAAAACAGTCTTCGACGCCAAAACCGGAGAGCTGTTGGGCGCCCACATGATTGGCGCGGAAGTCACTGAGTTAATTCAGGGGTATGTGGTCGGGCGGCAGCTTGAAACCACCGAAGAGGATCTGATGAACACAGTGTTCCCGCATCCGACTTTGTCCGAGATGATGCATGAAAGCGTTTTGGACGCTTACGGGCGTGTGATCCATATGTAACTCAGGGCAGGGGGTACCTCTGCCGATCTGCGGCACATTACCAAAAGTATCTTTGGCCAGATGAAGCAGCGAACCAAGCTTCATCTGGCCTTTTGATTCCCGGATTTGGTTATCGGGTCAAAGCGTCGAGAATGCGCGCCCAGGACCGGATGCCTTTGTGAAAGCTTTTGACGTCATATTTCTCATTCGGTGAGTGAATTGCGTCATCATCATTGGCAAAGCCCACAAGCATGGAATCCATGCCAAGTTCCGAGTCGAAGTAGCCAACGACAGGGATTGACCCGCCCATTCCGGTAAAGACGGCTTCGCGCCCCCATTCATCGGACAATGCGCCTCGGGCGGCTTCGAATTCGGGGCGGTTGATATTCATGACGGATGCGGGCGCGCCTTCAAGATCGTTGTCCCACTGTACTTTCGCGTCGGGTGACAGGCGGTCTTCTACATGCTTGCGAATCTGGTCACGCAAGGCGTCAGGGTTCATGTCACCCACCAGACGGCAGGTGATCTTGCAATGCGCCTGTGAGGGAATGACCGTCTTCGAACCGGCGCCGTTATAACCGCCCCAAAGCCCGTTTACCTCAAGCGTCGGGCGCGCCCATTGTTGCTGCAATGTCGAATATCCTTTTTCGCCGTGTGGCTGAGAATACCCCACCGAGTTCAGATAATCCGCCTCATCGAACCCGCAGTTTTCCCATTGGCGCAACTGTTCGGCCGGGACCTCATGAACCCCGTCATAAAAGCCTTCGACAGCGACGCGACCGGTTTCGTCGTCATAGAACGAGGCGACGATCCTGGACAGCTCTCGCAGCGGGTTTAGCCCCGGTCCGCCGTAATGGCCCGAGTGCAGGTCGATCCGCGGACCGATGATGGTGAATTCGTCCTTGAGCATCCCGCGCAGCTGAGACGCGATTGATGGTACCCCACGCGACACCATCGAAGTGTCACATACCAATGCCAGATCCGCTTTCAACTCGGCCACGTTTTCACGCAGGAACGGGACGAGCGACGGCGAACCGGATTCTTCTTCGCCTTCGAAGAAGAAGGTGATGCGGCAGGGCAGGGTGCCATGGACGGCCTTCCATGCGCGGCACGCTTCGACGAAGGTCATCAACTGTCCCTTATCGTCCGAAGAGCCTCGACCCCGGATCACCGGCCCATTTTCGGTTTCTTCAATGGCCGGATCGAACGGATCCCGGTTCCACTGGTTCAGCGGGTCAACGGGTTGCACGTCATAATGGCCGTAGAACAGAACATGGGGCGCGCTGTTGTCCTCACCTATGTGGCCCACCACCATGGGATGTCCGGTGGTTTCACGTTTTTCAGCCTGAATTCCTATGCTTTTCAGGTCAGATACCAGCCAGTCAGCTGCCTGGTTGACCTGTTGGTCAAAGGCCGGATCGGTTGAAATTGACGGAATGCGGAGCAGTTCCATCAGGCGGTCGATTGAGGTTGGCAGATCGGCGTCGATGCGGTTCAGAACAGCGTCCAGCGACATGAGAGGGCTCCTGCTTGATTTGGATTTTCCGGAACCCTATCAGCGCCACTTTTGCCGTCTAGCCCGCAAGGACAGGAATCTGGTATAATATCGGAAACCCGGATGAGATAATGTGCTGTGCCTGCGTCGTTTCCTCGCGTCCAGGGGGCGTAACTTTACTTGTCGGTCAGGGTCAGAGCGGATATTTGATGCAAATCAAATAAGCTTTCACTGTGCTTGCGGTATCAAGCAGGCAGTGGGAAATGCTCTGGTGCAGATTCGTATCCTGCGCAGAAGAAGACGTTCGGTCGCCGTAATATCGGTCGGGCAACTAAGGAGAAACCGGTGGATTATACTGCTCAGCTTGATTCAGCGATCGCAAGGCTGCATGACGAAGGACGGTACCGGACCTTCATTGATATCGAACGTCGCAATGGTCATTTCCCGCATGCGGTGCGCACGCGCCTCGATGGATCGCAGCAAGATATCACCGTCTGGTGCGGCAACGACTATCTTGGCATGGGGCAACACCCTGTGGTGTTGGAGGCGATGCACGAGGCCGTGGATGCCGCAGGCGCCGGATCAGGTGGAACCCGCAACATTTCGGGCACAACGGTTTATCACAAACGGCTTGAGGCCGAGCTGGCCGATCTGCACGGCAAAGAAGCTGCGTTGCTGTTCACCAGCGCCTATATCGCAAATGACGCGACACTCAGCACTTTGCCGAAATTGTTTCCTGGTCTAATCATTTATTCTGACGCATTGAACCATGCTTCGATGATCGAAGGGGTGCGCCGCAACGGCGGGTCCAAGCGCATCTTCCGCCACAATGACGTCGCCCATCTGCGCGAACTGCTTGAAGCGGATGACCCCGCAACGCCCAAACTGATCGCCTTTGAGTCGGTGTATTCGATGGACGGCGATTTTGGCCCGATTGAAGAGATATGTGATCTGGCCGATGAATTTGGTGCGCTGACCTATATTGATGAGGTCCACGCCGTTGGCATGTATGGACCGCGCGGCGGTGGCGTGACCGAGCGTGATCGTCTTGCCCATCGGATCGACATCATCAACGGCACATTGGCTAAAGCCTATGGCGTCATGGGGGGCTATATCGCGGCCAGCACTAAAATGTGCGACGCGGTGCGGTCTTATGCTCCGGGCTTCATCTTTACGACGTCTCTACCACCTGCCGTTGCTGCGGGTGCCGCAGCTTCGGTTGCCTACCTCAAAACTGCGTCCGAATTGCGAGAGCAGCATCAGACGCAAGCAAAGATCCTCAAGCTTCGGCTCAAGGGGATGGGCCTGCCACTGATTGATCACGGCAGCCACATTGTGCCCGTGATTGTCGGCAACCCCGTGCACACGAAGAAACTCAGCGATATGCTGCTGGATGACTATGGAATCTACGTCCAGCCCATCAATTTCCCCACTGTTCCGCGTGGAACAGAACGCCTGCGTTTCACACCGTCCCCGGTTCATGGACCTGACGAAATGAACCGTTTGATCCAGGCGATGGACGAACTTTGGTCACATTGTGCGCTAAATCGCGCCGAACTTGCCGGTTAACCTAACGCTAAAGTGTGCAATTCGTATGCCGCGTGCTAAAATTACGGTAACAAAACTACGGCGCGAATCATTCTTTTAATGATTCGACCACGGCGTGAAACACGCACAGGCAGAATGGGGCAGCAGGGATGATTGGGCGCAGATCACAGCGCGGATCCGAAGGCGACACTGACGTCAGGCCCAAGGGCTTTGACGACTATGAGGTGCGGCTGGGCGACATGATGCGTGGTGAACGCGCAACAATGGGCAAATCCTTACTGGATGTGCAGCGCGAACTGCGGATCAAAGCCAACTACATTGCAGCCATAGAAGATGCCGACCCGGACGCCTTCGATACGCCCGGATTTATCGCTGGGTATGTGCGCTCTTACGCCCGCTATCTGGGGATGAACCCTGACGAAACTTTCTTTGCGTTTTGTAAGGAAAGTGGGTTTGAGGTCGCGCATGGCATGTCGGCCGAGGCGTCGGTGGTTCGAAAGACCTCGGGCAGCTTGCCGGCTCGCGGTCCGATGGGGCGCGATCCGTTTATCTCGCCAAACACTCCCTATATTCCCGGACGGGAATCGTTGGTCAGCCAGATAGAGCCGCGTGCCATCGGGTCGTCTCTGGTTCTGTTGGCTGTGATCGGCGGTATTGGATATGGCGGATGGTCCGTCCTGAACCGGATTCAGCAAGTGCAGGTAAGCCCGGTTGAACAGGCTCCGGTTGTCTTGTCTGATTTGGACCCGCTTGAGGCGGCGCGTGGCACCACCGAAGATCAAGTCGCGCTGATCGACACCCCCTCGGCTGAGGCTCTGGATAGGCTGTATCGCCCACAGGCCCTGGATTTGCCGGTGCTCGTTGCCCGTGATGCACCAATTTCTACACTGGACCCGCGTACCGTTGGCACCTTCCAGCCGCCTGAGCCGCCCAAGGTTGAGGTTGCCGAAGTCCATACGGTTCTTCGCCCGACATTGCCGCAGGTGGTTGAACAGATTGATACGACCCTGAAAATCGTCGCCGTTGATCCGGCGTGGATGCGGGTCACCGCTGCGGATGGAAGTATCATCTTCGAGGGTACGCTTGGAACCGTCGAACAGGGCAGTACATTCGAGGTACCGCTGACAGAAGAACCGCCTAACCTACGTGCAGGTGCCGCCGGATCTGTCTATTTCTCGATGAATGGTGACCATTTCGGCCCGGTCGGAGCACCAGGAACTGTCGCCAAAGGTGTCGTTCTGTCCAAGGATGCGGTTTCCGAACGCTATACGGTAGCTGATCTTGAGGCCGAGCAAAACGTCGCCCTCAAGCAATTGGTGGCGGAACTTCAGGCGCAAAGCTCTGCCGCACCGACAGAATGATCTGACCATTGCAGTGGCCAGTTAGGCTGACTATTTAAAGATCAACTCAGACAGTCTTGGACCCGTCCACATGTCCCTTAATCACGTGCGCCCATGGCGCAATATCTACCGCCGCAAATCTCGTCAGATCATGGTTGGAAACGTCCCCGTCGGAGGTGACGCTCCGATTGCGGTGCAGACGATGACCAACACGCTGACGACGGATGTGGCGGCGACTGTGGCTCAGGTGCAGGCCGCCGCAGAGGCGGGTGCGGATATCGTGCGCGTTTCGGTCCCGGATGAGGCCTCGTCCAAGGCGCTGAAAGAGATCGTGCGCGAAAGTCCAGTACCTATCGTGGCGGATATCCACTTTCACTATCGCCGTGGGATCGAGGCCGCCGAGGCAGGCGCAGCATGCTTGCGGATCAACCCTGGCAACATTGGGAATGAAAGTCGGGTGAAAGAGGTCATTCAGGCCGCGCGTGACCATAATTGCTCGATCCGGATCGGGGTGAATGCGGGAAGCCTGGAAAAGCATCTGCTCGAGAAATACGGCGAGCCTTGCCCCGAAGCGATGGTTGAAAGCGGGCTAGAGCATATCCGTATTCTTCAGGACAACGATTTCCACGAATTCAAGATCAGCGTGAAAGCCAGCGATGTCTTCCTGTCGGCCGCTGCCTATCAGGGCATCGCCGAGGCCACGGACGCCCCCATCCATCTGGGTATAACCGAGGCCGGAGGACTGGTTTCGGGCACCATCAAATCGGCGATTGGTCTGGGCAATCTGCTATGGATGGGCATTGGCGACACGATCCGCGTCAGCCTGTCTGCGGATCCTGTCGAAGAGGTCAAGGTAGGGTTCGAGATCCTGAAATCTCTGGGCTTGCGCCATCGCGGGGTTAATATCATCTCATGCCCCTCTTGTGCGCGGCAGGGGTTCGATGTGATCAAAACAGTCGAGGCGTTGGAACAGCGTCTTGAACATATCAAAACACCAATGAGCCTTTCGATCATCGGCTGTGTCGTGAACGGCCCGGGCGAAGCGCTGATGACCGATGTCGGCTTTACCGGCGGCGGTGCCGGATCGGGTATGGTGTATCTGGCGGGCAAGGCCAGCCACAAGATGTCCAACGATCAGATGGTCGACCACATTGTTGAAGAGGTCGAGAAGAAGGCCGCTGAATTGGACGCTGCGCAGGAAGCCGCTGAGTAATTTTCCAGCTTGATTGGCCGTTGAATGACCAGTTCGGCAGGCATGCAGGGTCAATTCATAGGGCCTGCACGTTATTGGCCGCGTGTATCTGGTGGACCCCAATCCCAGACACCTCATTGAAAACACGACGCTGTTGGTCCACATTATTGTTAGGAATGAGATTTTTATTCCCGCTTAGATTTGTTGTTTTTGTTTCAAGGGTTTCTTAGTCGTATGCCAGTAAGTGATCGTTTGCAGAATAGATTGTCTCCTGCCTCTTCGGCCCTCGGTCTTTGCGGTCCGAACTCTTACAGGGGGCTTATGCAATGCGCCGTAACTTGAAAGCCTTCGGCCTGGGTGTAGTTATCGCCGGGTGTTCGGGTTTCATGGTGGCAGATAGCGTAGTGGCCGATCAGTCCGCATTTCCCGGTGCGGTGGGATATGGGCAGAACGCTACGGGTTGGCGTGGCGGCGAAGTGTTTCATATCACAACCCTGGACGATACCGGCCCGGGCAGCCTGCGTGAGTGCGTCGAAAATGATGGCTCCGGACGGGTTTGCGTTTTCGATATTTCGGGGACGATCACCGTAGACACCCAGATGAAAGTGGCTTCGAACACCTATATCGCCGGACAGACCGCGCCGGGACAGGGGGTGCAGATCAAACTTGGCAAGGTTCTGGATTCACCCCTGATGATTTTTGAGGCGCAGGACGTTTTGCTGCGGAACCTCAAGTTTCGGCCCGGACCCAGTTACAAGCCCTCGTCGAACGTGGACGGGCTTTCCATAGAGAGCAGTTCGAATATCTACGTTGACCGTGTCTCGATCCAATTTGCCACGGATGAGAATCTGGGCGTTGGAACGGAAAACCTGCCAAGCGAAGATATCACGATTGCCCGCAGCATCTCAGCCCTGGCTCTGGATAAGTCCACCCATACAAAGGGAAAGCATTCAAAAGGAGCTCTGCTGTGTTCCGATGATGGAACGGCAAGGCAATGTGGGCGGGTCACCCTGTATCAAAACCTGTTTGCCCATAACCGCGACAGAAATCCAGACATCCAGTCGTCACCATCTGGGCAAGTCGACATTATTAACAACGTGTTCTACGACGCGACCTCGCAATTCGGTGAGTTCTGGAACCATTACGGCGACACATGGATCGCCTATGTGGGAAACGTGGTCCTGCCGGGCCCCAGTACACGGAACAGGCCGCCCCCCGCCGCATTCGAGGTGTTCCCTTATGGCGCGGACAAAGGGTTCAGCATCTCGGTTTTCGAACAAGATAACCTGCATCTGGACAGCCGTATTGAGCTGCTATGCGACAGATCAGTGAAGGGCAAGATTGCGGATGATGCGGCGGTCGAATTCCTTGTGGCTGAACCTCACCAGCCGCTGTCGGTTGAACCTGCCGAGGTGAGCACGACATACGAAACCGTTCTTGGAACCGTGGGGGCCCGGCACGGGGATGACCAAGCTTTGGACAGTCTGGATGCGATGGTGATCGAAAACGTCCGCGGCTGTGATGGACATCGGATAAACGATCCGGGCGAGGTGGGCGGTTGGCCGGATTTGCCCATTGTTCACGCGGCAGTTGATACTGACCGGGACGGAATGTCTGATACTTGGGAAACAGGGCGGACTGGCCTGGACCCGAATGATCCCTCTGATGTCTGGGCGGACCGGGACGGCGATGGCTGGTCTAATCTAGAGGAATATCTAAGCCACCTTGCTGGCGACCCGATGCCCTGACGGAAAGGCCGGCTCCTGTTGTGGAACCGGCCTGCCAAATCAGCCTTGCTCGGCGCGAACGGCGTTCGCAATTTGCTGCATCTGATCTGCTTTCAGGTACCCGCGCAGCATTTCGCTGCCCAGCACAAACGAAGGCGTGCCCGAAATCTGCATCCGCTGCGCCAATTCACGGGTCTTTTGGATTTCCTCGGTGACCTGTTCGCTGTCCATTGCCGCCAGAATCGCGTCACTGTCCAAACCCAGCCCGTCCGAGATACGGCGCAAAGTAACCGGCGACGGTTCCCCGGTGAATTCGAGCAGGGCATCGTGAACCTGCTTATAGGCATCGTCCCCGGCAACATGTTTAGCGGCAACGGCAAAGCGGGATGAGATCATCGACGCGTCTCCGAGGATCGGAAACTCTTTGATCACAAGCCGAATATTGCCATCCTCGGCCAGCAGGCTGGCCACTTCGGGCACCGCACGGCGGCAATATCCGCAGCGATAGTCCATGAATTCGACCAGAGTAATATCTCCGTCCGGATTGCCGCCCACCCAGCTGTACCCGTCGTTGAAAAGCTCGTCAGCATTGCTGGCGACAAGCTCTTTATCCGCCTGCGCTTCTTCAACGGCGTTGCGTTGTTCCAGAATGTTGATCGCTTCGATGATGACTTCGGGGTTTTCCAGAAGGTATTCGCGTACCTGCTCTCCGAATTGTTGTTTTTCGGCGTCGGTCAGCTGGCTCAGGTCCAGGGCCTGCGCCGATCCTGCGATCAGGGAAAGCCCCAGAAGGGCTGGTGCAGCGTGTCTGAGGATCATTTCCGTTTCCTTTTCGAATTACTCTTGTTTGCTTGTTCAAACGCAATCAACACATCTTGCGCCCGTTGCCAACCCGGTGATCCGACCGGCAACTGCGCAACCGCGCGTTTCGCGTGAATACCGGCGTCATCCAAACGGCCCTGCAGGGCATATCTTTCGGCTGTAACCGCCGATGCCATGCCAGTATTGCCTGTTTTGGCATAAGCTGCACCCAGGTCTTGCATCAATCTTGCGTTACGAAAATCTCTGGCCCGCGCTTTTTCAAGAATGGCCAAGGCTTCCACTGTCTTACCTTGAACCAACAGGGACCGCCCGTATCCGGCCAGGATAAGTGGGTTATTCGGCGCCAATTCAACGGCTTTGCCATATGCTGCTACCGCATCAGCCACTTGACGGTTTTCAAGCATGATCTGGCCTTTGAGGTCATAGTAATAGGGGTCATTGGGCCGGATTGCCAATGCACCATCAATCGCAGCGCGCGCTTTGGTCAGATCACGGTTTTGATGGTGGGCTGCTGCCTCGCGCATCAGTCGTATGTCCTGGGCGGTTTCTTCTTTGGCGCGCCGCATCGTCCATGTGGGCGAGCGGATGAAGGCCGATAGTTTACCTTTCGCCCTTGCGAACCAGTAATCGGCATTCTGGCTGGGTTTGGCTTTATCGCCGAACTCTTCCAGAAACGCCTCGGCGGCGCGCAACCTCTCGCGGCTGGTGGGGTGTGATCGCATGTATGGGTCCTGGTTGACCGTGTTTAACAGCTCTTGCCCCGCGAATTTACGGTGCAGAGACACCATGCCACTGGGCGAGATACCGGCCCAACGTAGATAGCTTGCTGCGCTGCGATCCGCCGAGGACTCTTCAGCGCGGGTGTGGCCAAGAAAGCTGCGCAGGGCTGCCGAATTAGTACCGGCTGCAATTCCGAATGCGGCCTCGCCGCCGCCAGCAGCTGCAGCAATCAGAGCCAAAGCCGTCCCAAGCCCGGCTTTTTGCCGTGCTGCATTCAGGTTTTCGTAACGGCGCGATAAATGCCCGTTGGCGATATGGGCCGCCTCATGTGCGATAACCGCCTGCAACATCTCGGGGCTTTCGACTGAAAGGATTAGCCCATAGTTCAGATAGATCGCATTGTAATCCAAAACGAAGGCATTGAACGTGCTGTCATTGACCACCAGTATCTGGACCCGGTTGGTATTTAGACCGGCGGCGCGCAGAACGGGAAAGGCCAGCTCTCGCAGACCGTGTTCAATATCTGGATCACGGATCAGGCTTTGGGCCTGAACAGCTCCTACGAGCCAGGTCACTGCAAACAGCAACAGGGCCGGGATTGACGCCAGCCTGGATACGCGTTCAAAAGCCATGATTGCAACATGGGAGATGGCCATGCGAAACTCAACCCGGTCCGGGGTCGATCCGTTCATCGTGATGGACGTGATGGAGGCTGCCCGCAAAGCTGAAGAAGCCGGCCGTCACATCATCCACATGGAGGTCGGCCAGCCTGGAACCGGCGCACCCAAAGGGGCGACCGAGGCATTGGCTAAGGCAATGGAACAAGGCCCGCTGGGATATACCGTTGCATTGGGTCTGCCAGCACTGCGCCGCCGGATCGCGCAGATGTATGGCGAGTGGTATAATGTCGATCTCAATCCCGAACGGGTGGTGATAACCCCCGGTTCGTCAGGCGGATTCCTGCTGGCGTTTACCGCGCTGTTCGACGGCGGGGATCGCGTGGGTATCGGGGCCCCCGGCTATCCGTCATATCGGCAGATATTGCGGGCCCTGGGGCTGGTCGCGGTTGATCTGCCCACCGCTCCGGAACACCGCCTGCAGCCGGTGCCAGCCGATTTCGCCGGGCTAAATTTGCAGGGGCTGATGGTGGCCTCGCCCGCCAACCCGACAGGAACCATGCTGAACCATGCCGCGATGGGTGCGCTGATCGACGCCGCACACAGCCAGGGCGCGTCTTTCATCAGTGACGAGATTTATCATGGTCTGGAATACGAAGCCAAAGCCGTCACCGCGCTGGAGCTGACAGATGAGTGCTATGTGATCAACTCATTCTCCAAGTATTTCTCTATGACAGGTTGGCGTGTGGGCTGGATGGTTGTGCCCGAGGATCAGGTGCGCGTTGTCGAACGGATCGCGCAGAACATGTTTATCTGCGCGCCCCATGCCAGCCAGGTGGCGGCGCTGGCGGCGATGGAGTGTGATGAGGAATTGCAGGCAAATCTGGATGTCTATCGGCGGAACCGCGCGCTGATGCTGGATGGTCTGCCCAAAGCCGGTTTCACCAATATCGCGCCACCTGATGGAGCATTCTATGTTTACGCCGATGTGTCTGACCTGACCGACGACAGCCGTGCCTTTGCGGCTGAGATTTTGGATAAGGTCGGCGTGGCGGTCACTCCGGGGCTGGATTTCGATCCTCTGCGTGGGCACGGCACCATCCGTTTTTCCTATGCCCGCTCGACTGGGGATATCGAAGAGGGGCTGCGGCGACTTCAGCGTTTCATGACTGATCGGGGCTTGATTTCTACCCAAGCCTAAAGCGTTCACATCCAAGTGCGGGTCGGGTAGGCTGCGCTTCAAACGATCTCGGGAAAACTTGAGGCCATGAGCAGAATTATCTACGCCATCGCGCTGATCTGGGCGCTAGGCAGTGCCGCAGTTGCGCAGGATTTCAGCGCACTCGCCCGTGTTTTGCCAGACCAAAGTTCGATTGTTGATGACGGGCGGTCCGGTGTACGCATCCAGCTTGGGCTTAGCCAGGGGGTGCCTTATCGCGTTTTTACCCTGCGCGACCCGTATCGGATGATCCTGGATTTCCAGGAGGTAGACTGGACCAGTCTTGACCGTGACCGCTTTCTACAGACTGGCCGTATCAGCGGTGTGCAGTTCGGCTCTTATGTACCGGGCTGGTCCCGCATGGTGCTAGAGTTGGGCGCGCCTCTGGCGGTTGAGACAGCGGATATGCGAGTGGACTCTGCGACTGGGGCCGCGCATTTGACGCTTGGGCTGCAAGGGACAGATTTCGACAGTTTCGCAGCCAGCGCCGGAACGCCGCGTCAATCCGGATGGGATTTGCCCGAACCAGCAGAGACATCGGTCGCTCCGGTGGGGCAGGGCAACGGAACTTTGCGTGTCATGCTGGACCCCGGGCATGGAGGAATTGATCCCGGCGCCGAAGTTGACGGTGATGATGAGAAAACCCTGATGCTGACCTTTGCCCGAGAGCTGCGCGAGATGCTATTGCGCACGGGCGGATATGAGATTGAGATGACGCGGACCGATGATCAGTTCGTTTCTCTTGAACGTCGTATTGCATTGGCACACCGCGCAGGTGCAGATGTGTTCATCTCTTTACATGCCGACATTCTGACAGAAGGGCGGGCTCATGGCGCAGCCGTTTACACGCTGTCGCAAGATGCCTCGGATGTGGCAAGCCACAAACTGGCCGAGCGGCACGACCGCAGTGATTTGATTTCGGGCGTCGATCTGAGCGGTGCGGATGATCAGGTTGCAGATGTTCTGCTGGACCTTGCGCGTCAGGAAACCAGGCCGCGTACGGATGCGTTGGCACAAATGCTGGCAAATGGAATGACGCAACAGGGTGGTCCGATGAACAACAAGCCAATTCGCACAGCCTCATTTTCGGTTCTTAAGGCAGCGGATATTCCTTCCGTTCTGATTGAGCTTGGCTTCCTTTCCAGCCCTAGAGATTTGAAAAATATACGAAATCAGGAATGGCGCATGGGAATGGCGCGCGGTATTCGGGATGGGCTAGAGAAATGGCGCCAGGACGATATGGTAAAACGATCCCTGATTGGACAGTGACCCCGCGGCGCAAACCGGCTATTATTGGCCATGGTGTTTTGACCCTGCACAGGTGCGACACTATATAGGCGGCACCGCGAGCAAAAGGCAGTAACGTGATCCGTTTCATTCTTTCGATTTTCGGGGCGATATTCAGCCTCGTGACCCTGGGTATTTTTATGGCTGCGCTGGTTATCGGCGCGGTGTTCTGGATGTATGGGCGCGACCTGCCCAGTCACGAATCCCTGGCGCAGTACAAACCGCCCACGATCAGCCGGATTTATTCTGGTGAGGGTCAGCTGATCGACGAATTTGCGCAGGAACGCCGTCTGTTCACCCCGTCAGAAGAAATCCCCGAACTGGTTAAGCAGGCCTTTATTTCGGCCGAAGACAAGAATTTCTATAACCATAAGGGCTATGATCCGCGCGGGATTATTGCCGCTGGTGTCGAGGCAGTGAAATCCAAGGGCGAGAATGTACGGGGTGCATCGACGATCACACAGCAGGTAATGAAGAACTTCCTGTTGTCGGGGGACCGTCGGGCCGAGCGCAAGATCAAAGAGATCATCCTGGCCACACGGCTTGAGAATACGCTGGATAAGGAACAGATCCTAGAACTGTACATGAACGAGATTTTTCTGGGCCAGAACTCGTATGGTGTAACCGCAGCAGCGCAAACCTATTTCAACAAGACCCTTCAGGAATTGGCTCCGCATGAGGCCGCCACTTTGGCGGCAATGCCCAAGGCGCCGTCGGATTATCACCCGGTTCGGCAGAAAGAACGCCTTGTGAACCGGCGCAATTACGTGCTGCGCGAGATGAACCAAAACGGTTATATCAATACGGCGACCTATGAGGCCGAGGTCGAGATGCCTTTGCGGTCTGTCCAGAATGGTGATTTCGAAAGTTTCCGCACCGCCTTGCCGCCGCGGGATTACTTCACCGACGAAATCCGCCGCCAGCTGAGCGAAGATTTCGGCGAGGGCGAGTTCTTCACAGGTGGTTTTACTGTCCGCGCCTCTGTGGACGAGGAAATGCAAGTCAAAGCCGCGCACGCCCTGCGCGAGGCGCTGCAGAAATACGACCGGTCTCGTGGAAAATGGCACGGGACCGACGAAGTGATCGCCGAAGAAATACTGGCGGATGAGGTGCAGTGGCGTGAGGCCTTGGCGATTTTGGAAATCCCCCGTGATGTGGTTCTGCCTACGCAGTGGTATCCCGCCGTAGTACTGGATGTCGGTGAGCAGGCCCTGACCGTCGGCATTGAAAATGGTCCGGCTGACGGCATCATCCCGCGCTCGGACATCAAGTGGATGCAGGGCAGCTTCTTCGACAACTTCAAACGCGGTGACGTCATTCTGGTGATGGCCGGGGAAGAAGGCCAATGGTCGGCCCGTCAGGTCCCCGAGGTTCAGGGCGGCTTTGTTGCGATGGATGTGAACTCGGGCCGGGTTTTGGCGATGCAGGGCGGATTCTCGTATCAGGATTCTGTGTTCAACCGTGCCACGCAGGCGCAGCGTCAACCCGGGTCAAGCTTTAAGCCTTTCGTTTATGCTGCTGCGTTGGACAGCGGGTATAGCCCTGCGACCATTGTGGTCGACGCTCCGATCGAAGTGAACACACCGCAGGGCCTGTGGCGACCCAAGAATTCGACCAACAAATTCTACGGGCCGACGCCACTGCGTACCGGGATTGAACAGTCGCGGAACCTGATGACCATCCGTCTGGCGCAAGAAGTCACGATGCCCGTGGTTGCCGGATACGCGGAACGCTTTGGCGTTTATGACCGGATGGGTGCTTTCCTGGCCAACTCGCTGGGGTCCGAAGAGACGACGCTGTACAAGATGGTTGCGGCCTATGCGATGTTCGCAAATGGCGGCGAGCGGGTTGAACCCACTCTGGTTGACCGTATTCAGGATCGGTTCGGCAAGACAATCTATCGCCACGATGACCGCCAGTGCCTGGATTGTAATTCGGCCTGGCTGGAACCTGATGAATCCCCCACGATCGAGACCAACCGCAGTCAGGTCATGGATGCGATCACCGCTTATCAGCTGACGTCGATGATGAAAGGTGTCGTGGATCGTGGCACGGCATCCCGTGTTGTCAATCTGCCGGTGCCCACCGCTGGGAAAACCGGGACAACCAATGAATCCAAAGACGCCTGGTTCATCGGCTTTACTTCGAACATCGTTGCTGGCTGCTATATCGGCTACGACCGTCCGCGCCCGATGGGCCGGGGCGCTTATGGCGGCACTTTGTGCGGTCCCGTGTTCCAAAGCTTCATGGAGACAGCTGTCGATAAATACGGCGGAGGTCCGTTCGAAGTGCCACCGGGTGGTCACTTTATAAAAATTGACCGGTTCAGCGGTGCACGTTTGCCATCTGATGCGTCCGGAGACTTTGTCGTGGCCGAGTATTTCCGCGATGGCGCCGACGGCTTTATCGACCGCATCTATGACGGTGGTTTTGCGATGGGTTCCGACCTGCCGCTGTTTGAAGAGGTCAACAGCTCGGGTCGTCAGGTGACCACGTCGACCGGCGACACCATCACCGTTGGCCCAAATGCCAGCCAGGGCGATTTGCAGGGCGGCGGGCTTTACTGATCCGCCGCGCGCAACAACAGATTCAAGAGCGTTGCCTCGGGCGCAGCTGAAACTATCCCATGGCCGCGCCACATGATGGATAGCGCACCTTTTGCAGCGGCCCATTGGGCAAGACGTTTCCGCGACACACCTAACGCTCCGGAGTAAAGCTGGAGGCAGCGTTCGATCTGGTCGCGGCTGCGAACCAGATCGGGCATGCCTTTGGGGTGCCGCAATGCGTTTGCAAGTTCAAAAGCAGGATCGCCCAGATACCCCTTTGCATCAATTACCCTTGCCCCTGAAGGCGTTTGAATTACGTTATCGGTGTGAAGGTCACCATGCAGCGGCACCACCTGCGGTTGGCTCGTCAGAAGGTTTGATGCCAGTTCCGTTGCGCGGATCACATCGCGTTGTAGCGCATCGGGGCAATCGCGGGCAAACGTGCAGTCAAACAGTGGATTGAATACCTTGTGCAATGGTCGCAGCTCGTCGAACGCAACCGTGGGCTTTTGGTGAAGGCGGTGGGCCATCTCCGAGAAAACCTGCAGCGCGCTTTCAGCGTTTCCGTCACGCGCGATGTCACCCAGTGTCGGACCCTCCAACCACTCCATCAATACGGCTTTGCCCGCTTCGGCATAAATGGCAACCGCGCCACGATCCCGCCAGAGCGACAAAAGCCCGGTCGAAGCAGCTTCGTTCCCGCGATCTGCGCGGTGGTATAGCTTTAGCGCGGCCGGCCCATAATCCCGCGCGTGAACTTTCCAGACTAACGCATGCTGGGCTTCGGCGATCAGTGTGGCACGGCATAATCCCCAGCAATCCATGATATCAGCCGGAACAATATGCATTCAGGTCTCCGCTGTCTTGTGGTGGCCCCACGCTCTTGCTATCACGCAGGCCTGATTGAGCAAGTTGGGACGTAACCATGCGCGCCGAAACCCAGAATACCGTGGCGGAAATTGAAAAGTCGCTAGAGCTGCTGGCGCAGCGCATGGACTATGAAACCGCACCCCATCGCCTTGAGGAATTCAATGCCCGGGTTGAGGATCCCAACCTGTGGGACAACCCCGAGAATGCGCAAAAACTGATGCGCGAGCGGCAGATGCTGGTCGATGCTATTGAAATCTATGAATCCATCAAAACCGACCTCAGCGACAATATGGAATTGATCGAACTGGGCGAGATGGAAGAGGACGAAGAGGTCGTCACCGACGCTGAAGAGGCGATCAGAAAGCTAAAAGCCAAAGCCGCCAAGAAAGAGCTTGAGGCGCTGCTGGACGGAGAGGCCGACGGCAACGACACTTTCCTTGAGATCAATTCGGGCGCAGGCGGCACCGAAAGCTGCGACTGGGCTTCGATGCTGGCGCGGATGTATGTCCGCTGGGCCGAGAAAAAGGGCTATACGGTCGAGCTGCAATCCGAGACCTCGGGCGAAGAGGCGGGTATTAAATCTGCGGCGTACAAAATTTCTGGCCACAACGCTTATGGCTGGCTGAAATCGGAAAGTGGCGTGCATCGGCTGGTGCGAATTTCACCTTATGACTCGGCGGCCAAACGGCATACCTCGTTCAGTTCGGTCTGGGTTTACCCGGTGGTGGACGACAATATCGAGATCGAGGTCAACCCGTCCGAGATTCGCATCGACACCTACCGGTCCTCGGGGGCAGGAGGCCAGCACGTGAACACCACGGACTCGGCCGTGCGGATCACGCATATCCCGACCGGGATCGTTGTTACATCATCCGTGAAATCCCAGCACCAGAACCGTGATATTGCGATGAAAGCGCTGAAATCCCGCCTGTACCAGCAAGAGCTGGACCGCCGCAATGCTGACATCAACGCAGCCCACGAGGCCAAGGGCGATGCGGGCTGGGGCAACCAGATCCGGTCGTATGTTCTGCAGCCTTACCAGATGGTGAAGGACCTGAGGACCAACTATGAAACCTCGGATACCAAGGGGGTTTTGGATGGGGATCTTGACGGGTTCATGGCCGCCACACTGGCCTTGAACGTGGCCGGAAAAAGCCGCTCCGAAGCACAGGGCGAGGGCTGATAGCAGCGCGTTCGATGCCCATGATGAAGCTGATCAAAGGACATTGGCAACTGATTGCGCTTGTCGCTTTGGTGTTTGTGTTCTGGTCTACGCCGGTTGTGGTGCCTCTGAAGATACTCATCGTTTTCCTACACGAGCTGTCGCACGCGATAACCGTCGTCCTAACCGGTGGTTCGGTCGAGAGCTTCTCGATCTCACCGCAGCAGGGTGGTCTTGTCACAGCGCGTGGTGGGCAAAGGTTCTTCAGCCTGTCCGCCGGTTATCTCGGGTCGCTGGCGCTAGGGATGGGGTTGTTGCTGATTGCATTGCGCACGCATTGGGACCGGGCGGTGCTGGGTGGATTTGGCGGAGTGATGCTGTTGGTAACAGCGCTTTATGTCCGCGATCCCTTTGCCATGGCGTTTTGTGCAGGTGTTGGGGCGGTAATGATCGGCATGGCGTTCTATCTAAGTCGGCCGATCTGTGATCTGGCTTTACGCGTGATCGGGCTGACCAGCGTGATCTATGTGCCTTATGATATCTTTGATGACACGATCCGGCGCTCGGGTGTCCGCTCGGATGCCTACATGCTGGCCCAAGAATTCGGCGGCACAACCATGATGTGGGGCGGGATCTGGCTTGTGTTAAGCGTCCTTTCCATCCTATTGTGCGTAAAACACTTTCTTGGGCACGACAGCAATTTGCATTTTGAGTCTCGATCCAAGTGACCTCGGGTGGTCTTTGGTAAAAAGATGCATTCAAACTGAGGGTTTAAATGAGGATACGCTCCGGCTAGGCTGACCAAAAAGGTGGAGCCCAGGGATGGATCTAGGCCAAATAACAGCTGCCGAATTGTTGAGCGCATTGTCCTCTGGTCGTTTATCGGCGGCTGAGCTGATGCAACTGACGCTAGAGCGGATCGGCGCAGTGAACGAGCGCCTGAATGCAATCGTGGCGATGCGTGATCCTGATGATTTGATGGCCGAGGCCCGTGCTGTTGATGCCAGACCAAACCGTGGTCCGCTGCATGGTCTGCCGATTGCCGTCAAAGACTTGGTGAATGTTGCGGGCGTCGTTTCGTCCCAAGGATCACCAATCCTGAATGGGTTCATTCCGGAAACAGACGATCTGTTAGCCCAGCGGATGAAAGAGGCCGGGGCAATCCTGATCGGTAAAACCAATACTCCGGAATTCGGATTGGGCTCACATACGTTCAACCCTGTATATGGCGTCACATGCAACCCATATGACCCCGAGCGTACCTGCGGCGGTTCATCCGGTGGGGCTGCAGTCGCGCTGGCGTCTGGCATGGTGGCGCTGGCCGATGGGTCTGACATGATGGGCAGCCTGCGCAACCCTGCGGCATGGAACAACGTCTATGGCTTCAGGCCCAGTTGGGGGCGGGTGCCAAACGAACCCGACGGTGACGGGTACTTGCACCAGCTTTCTACATTGGGCCCGATGGCGCGGAGCCCCGAAGATATTGGTCTATTGCTTGATGTGATCAGCGGCACTCATCCGTCCCAACCTTTGGGCCATCCGGGGGAAAGCGTGTCTCCGGTCCAACCCGCAGACCTGACCGGAATGCGTATCGGGTGGTTGGATGACTGGGGCGGAGCCTTTCCATTCGAACCTGGTATCCGCGAGATTTGCCGTGACGCGCTCGAGGTGTTCACTCAACTCGGGGCCAAGGTCGAACCCCTCGCACCACCCTTTGACGCAGACCAGATGTGGAAAAGCTGGATTACATTGCGTTCGTGGAGCGTGGCCGCCGGTCTTGCGTCTCTGACAGAACACCGCGCGTCACTGAAGGATACTGCGCAATGGGAACTGGACCGTGGTCTGGCGCTGACAGCGATGCAGGTCCATCGTGCCAGTGTTGTGCGAACCGAGTGGTTCCGACGTGCGACCGAAGTTTTCCAGGACTATGATGCGCTTATCCTGCCGTCGGCCCAGGTCTGGCCATTCGACTTGCAGCTTGCATTTCCCACCGAAATCAACGGCACCCGGATGGATACCTATCACCGTTGGATGCAGGTCGTGGTGCCGGTCAGCCTGATCGGACTGCCTTGCCTCTCGGTTCCTGTTGGATTTGGATCCGAAGGCTTGCCGATGGGGATGCAGATCTTTGGGCCGCGCGGAGCGGATTCTCGCATTTTGTCCATCGGATCTGCATATCATTCTGCCACCAGTTGGCCGCAAAAACGACCCGCCTGAAAATCGACCGGATACGAAGGATAAAAGCCATGGACAAACAGTTTGGTGTTCCGAACATGGGGCGGGTAGATGTCGAAATGCTGCACGAGGCCCTAAGGCGAGGCTGGAGCGATTTTCGCCGCGCTCCGCTCTTTGGGCTGCTCTTTTCCGGGTTCTATGTTTTGATGGGTTGGCTGATGGTTTGGGTCACTCTCACGACCGGAACGACCTATTGGCTGATTTTGGCCGCAATCGGTTTCCCGATGCTGGGCCCCTTTGCCATGGTGGGGCTGTATGAGGTATCGCGGCGCATTCAAGAGGGTGAAGGTTTGGATTCTCGGGCCATATTTGGCGTAATCCTGGGTCAAAGCCGCCGTCAGTTGCCTTCGATCTGCGCCATCATCGTTGTGATGTTTCTGTTCTGGTTCTTTCTTGGCCACATGATCTTTGCCCTTTTTATGGGGCTATCGACCATGACCAATGTGTCTTCGTCCCTTGAGGTGTTCCTTACATCAAACGGGTTGACGATGTTGGCGGTTGGAACAGCTGTTGGCGCGATTTTTGTGACCATCCTCTACATGATCACGGTGCTTTCAATTCCGATGCTTTTGGACCGAGAGCTGGATTTTGTGACCGCAATGATTGCCAGCTATAGCTATGTGGCCGCAAACCGCAGATTGATGCTGGGGTGGGGCGCGCTGATTGCGGTTCTGACGTTTGCCGCAATGATCCCCTGGTTTTTCGGCTTGTTGATCGTACTGCCGCTATTGGGGCACGCCAGTTGGCACCTATACTGGCTGATCTCTCAGGGCGGGGAAATCGCGGGTTAACACGCCAGGATCGTTGTCAAGCGCGGGCCATGGCTTCTGGTCGGCGTGCAATGCGCGCGGCGGCCAGGACTGTCGAGGTGTCGTCCCCTAAATGTCTGAGCAATATCCGCCGTGTCGTCGTTGCAGTAGCTGTAGTTTTTGACAGGCAAATTGCGACACCGCGCCAACAGTTTGTTTGATTTTCAATTCCACGTGTCACCAGATAGATCCTGCTTTTCTGAGACGCACGACAGGACATGAGCATATAAATCTGCCGCCCGGCACAAGCCACAATACCCTGTACTTCGCGCTCTGCGACTGATGCTCCGGGTGTCTCGGAAATTGGTTCAAACCCTCTAACCAAAGTACATTGCGGTAACCTTCTGGCGTGAAAAAGCCTGTGTCTCAGGGGTTTTGTGCCATCAAGTTCTGTCTCGGTCGCATAATAGAACCCGCCGGGAAACAGAATTTCAGTCAGGGTGGCTGGGGTGGATCCCAGAAACTCGGTCAGGGCGACGGCAGCCGGGTGCTTGGACGGTTGGTCAATCTGATCCAAGGGATGGAGCAAAATCCGAGCATCAACATCAAAAAAGCGGCATATTCGGTCAAGGACATCGGGTCGGGGAAAGCTTTCGCCGCCAAGATAGCGATTGAACTGAGTTCGGTTCACTCCAAGCTGGCGGCACAGCTCGGAAACTGAATTATATTGTCCAGCAAGAGTTCGCAGATTGGCGCCGAACATCCTGCGTAGGTCGTCGGGGCTGCGGCTGTCGTTCGTCATTTTCGTCCCGGTACTTGTGTGTATTCCGAATAACCGCGACACAACTGGCCAACAAACCAGGCGCTGTCTGAAATCGTACAGATGACCCAGCGGACGCATCCCAACGCCGCGCTACCCTTGAAGGCTAACGCGATGATGCACAGACGCAATAGGTTAATTCTGATTTAGCTTAAACTTTTTAGGCAAATGTGACGTTGATGTTCACGTTTGGCGTATTGTGATCTTGCAAATTGGGTATTGCCGATACCCCGCCGCCAACTGGATGCGCCGGCGGGGCAGTTTTGGTCAATCGCCGCGCAACAGGGCTGCAACGCCGGTCCGGGCGATTTCGATCAGACCCAGTGGGCGCATGAGATCGGCAAAGGCGTCGATCTTGTCAGGTGCGCCAGTGATCTCAAAAATGAACGAATTCAACGTGCTGTCCACGACATTGGCACGGAAAATATCGGCCAGACGCAGCGCCTCGACCCGCTTGTCGCCGTCGCCGACCACCTTGATGATGGCCAATTCCCGCTCGACCGACGCGCCTTCGACCGTCAGGTCATGCACGTCGCGTACCGATACGATCCGGCCCAGCTGCGCCTTGATCTGTTCGATCACCTGCGGTGTGCCGGTGGTGACGATGGTGATGCGACTGAGGTGGCCGGTATGATCAACCTCGGCCACGGTCAGGCTTTCGATGTTATAACCACGGCCCGAGAACAGGCCGATGACGCGGGCTAGAACCCCCGGTTCATTCTCGACCAGAACTGCGATGGTATGGCGTTCCTGTACGTCGGAAAACGTGGGTCGTAGGTTATAGGCCGAATGGCGGGTGGAGCCTTTTTTGATATGTAGGGCAGACATGCTGAGCTAGTCCTCTTCGTAGCGAAGGTTCGATACACCTTCGGCATTCTCCAGAATTTTCCAAATTGCGCCACGCAATGCATCCACCTTGGGGGCTGCGTGGTATTTCTTGAACATCTTTCTCACATGCTCGGTCTTTGGTGAGAACTGAACCAGATGGCCATCACCATAGTTTGAGCAGCCGAAAACCAGGGCAAACGGCTCGTCGTGATCAATTTCGTGATACCATCCCCAGTCCTCGGCACAGGCGAAGGAAACCTCAAACCCGGATGCGGCAAGCTCTTTACTCAGAAAGATGCTGAGTTCCTTGCCAAACACATCCGGATTGATGAAATCATCAGCTTCTTCGTTCAACTCGTCCGGGGTAGGCTGGAAGCGCGTTGCGTCAAAACTGATCATCTGCGCTGTCATACCAGTACCGAACCTTTGCTATCTATCACGCCCTGCGTCTCGGCCTCGCCCAGCAGCATCTCGTTGTGGGCCTTGCCCGACGGGATCATGGGGAAGCAGTTCTCGTGCTTTTCGACCAGACAGTCGAAGATCACGGGGCCGTCATAGTTGATCATCTCCATGATCGCATCGTCCAGATCGGCGGGGTCAGAACACAAGATACCCTTGGCGCCAAACGCCTCGGCGAGCTTGACGAAATCAGGCAGCGCTTCGGACCAGGAATGCGAATACCGTTCGCCATGCAGCAGTTCCTGCCACTGGCGCACCATGCCCAAGCGTTCGTTGTTCAGGATGAACTGCTTCACCGGCAGGCGATACTGCGTAGCGGTGCCCATTTCCTGCATGTTCATCAGCCACGAGGCCTCACCAGCCACGTTGATCACCAGCGCGTCGGGATGTGCCATCTGAACACCGATCGAGGCCGGGAATCCGTAACCCATCGTGCCCAGACCACCTGAGGTCATCCAGCGGTTGGGATCTTCGAAGCCAAGGTATTGAGCGGCCCACATCTGGTGTTGGCCAACCTCGGTCGTGATGTAACGGTTATGTTTTTTGGTCAGTTCTTCAAGGCGTTGCAGCGCGTATTGCGGTTTGATGGTCTTTTCGCTGTTGGTATAGGCCAGGCAGTTCACCTTGCGCCATTCGCCGATCTGTTCCTGCCATTTCGCAATAGCTGCGGTGTTGGTCTTGCGACCGCGCGATTTCCAGACCTTGAGGATGTCCTCAAGCACGTGGGCCACATCGCCAACAATCGGGATATCAACGCGGATCACCTTGTTGATCGAAGACGGGTCGATGTCGATATGCGCTTTTTTGGAATCGGGCGAGAACGCGTCGATCCGTCCAGTGATGCGGTCATCAAAACGAGCGCCGATATTGATCATCAGATCGCAATCATGCATCGCCAGATTGGCCTCATACAACCCGTGCATGCCCAGCATGCCCAGCCAATTCCTGCCAGACGCCGGATAGGCGCCCAGACCCATCAAGGTCGAAGTGATCGGGAAATCTGTTGCGTCTACCAGTTCCCGCAGCAATTGGCTGGCTGCCGGGCCCGAATTGATGACGCCGCCACCAGTGTAAAACACTGGCTTTTTCGCGGTTTCAATCGCAGCAACCAACTCGGTGATCTCTTCCAGATCGCCTTTCAGAACAGGTTGATAGTGTGAGGTAGATGGTTTCGGTGCGCTGTATTCTCCGGACGCAAACTGAACGTCCTTGGGAATGTCGATCAGGACCGGGCCAGGACGGCCCGAGGTGGCGACATGGAACGCCTCGTGCAGGGTATCGGACAGCGAATTCGTGTCCTTTACCAGCCAGTTATGTTTGGTGCAGGGGCGGGTGATGCCAATAGTATCAGCCTCCTGAAAGGCGTCCGAGCCGATCATGAAGGTCGGAACCTGTCCGGTCAGAACAACAATCGGGATCGAGTCCAGAAGCGCATCGGTCAGCCCGGTCACCGCATTGGTAGCGCCGGGGCCCGAGGTCACAAGCGCAACGCCGGGCTTGCCGGTCGAGCGGGCATAGCCTTCGGCGGCGTGAACCGCACCCTGTTCGTGACGCACCAGAATGTGGCGAATGTCGTTTTGCAGAAAGATCTCGTCATAGATCGGTAGCACGGCGCCGCCGGGGTATCCGAATACCGTGTCCACACCCTGATCCTTGAGGGCCTGAACTACCATCTTTGCGCCGGTCATCTCACGTGTCATCTGCTTTGCTCCATTGGCGACATGTGTCTTGCGTTTCGCATAAAAAAAGCCCCCGAGATTTTCGGAGGCGCATGGGTTCGATTATGGTTTACCGTTACCGGCCCATGCGCGTGGTTCCTACGATTACGACTAGCGTTCTCATCGCCAGAGGCTCCTTTTTGCGTGGGTTGGACATTATGGGCGGTGGAAAGGGGCGTCAACAGGCAATTGCACCAATTTTCTAACTTCTGGGTGGTATTTTGCGACATTTTATTGCGCATTTTGACGCATGTTCGGAACTTTCGGGATTTTCGCCCCTTTGCAATGCTTGGTGAGTGGCACGGAAGTGTCGAAATGCGTCATGCCGATGTCCGAAACGGGCATGATCGTGATTTTAGGCTGAGTCACGCTGGACTTAATTGCAGTGGCGAGGGAGGCCGAACATGTTGCAGGATCTGGTTGATCTCGGGCGATACCCGATAGACCGCCCCGGTTCATGGGCATATGAGCAGCTGATAGGTGATCTGAGGCGCGAGCTGGATCGGGACGGCTGTGCTGTTCTTCCAAGTTTCGTACACGAGGATGGCGTGGCGCGTTTGCTGAAAGAAGCCGATAAGACTGCCGTAGGTGCACATAGGTCATTTAGCCGAACGAATGCGTATTTCACCAAAGACGACCCGGCATTGGCGCCAAGCCATCCGGTGCGTCGATTTTATGATCGGTCGAATGCCCTTGTGCCAGCGGACAGTTTTTCCAAATCCGGACCGCTGCGACGTATTTATGAGTTCGCTGGTTTTTTACCTTTCATTCGAACGGCATTGAACGAGTCCGAAGACCGGTTCTTTCGCTACGATGATCCTTTGGCTGATGTCATCATCAACGTGGTCGAAGAAGGGCAGGGGTTTCCCTGGCATTTTGACACCAACAACTACACCGTGACGCTGGCCATTCAGAATGGAGAATTCGGTGGTGAATTCGAATATGCCCCCAACCTGCGAAGCGCCGAGGATGAGAATTTCGCGGCTGTTTCTGCAGTACTGGACGGTGATCGGAAACGGGTGCACCAGTTGGTGTTGAACCCAGGGGATCTGCAGATTTTCAAAGGGCGCTATTCCTTGCACCGGGTCGCTCCCGTGAAAGGAGAGCGCAGACGATATGTCGGGATCTTTTCTTTTGTCGAAACCGAAGGCATGTGCGGTGGGGTGGAACGGACCCGTCAGTTATATGGGCGTGTTCTTCAGCATCACCATGACAAGGAAGGAGTCCGGCGTGACGCCCTTCTGGATTGACGGTAACTAAGAGTGCTCTCGCCCGTTGCCCGCCTGCCTGCGGAGGCTAGGCCGAGCAGCGCGTGCCGCGCTACGGGATCAGAACCCTGGGCTGGTGCCCTGTAGAACGCCGTGCTCCAGCGCATAGCGGGTCAGGCCGGCAGTTGAGGATATGCCCAATTTTCGTTTGATGTTCTTGCGATGGGTCTCGACCGTTCGCACTGAGATATCAAGGGTTTGGGCGACTTCTTTGTTCGACTTACCCTGTGCCAGCTCCAACAGGATCGTCTGTTCGCGCCCGGTCAAAGCCTCGCGCGTTGTGTCGCCTTTGGGTTTGAGGGAACCGCTTGCGCCCGTGCACAAGTATTGTTCACCCCGCATGACGGCGTCGATGGCCTTTTTGATTTCATCCGTTGGGACGTCCTTGAGCACGTACCCTTTTGCACCGTGGCTGAGAGCAGTCGAAATATATTCGGGGCTGTCATGCATGGACAGGATCAGAATGCAGGTGTCCGGTATGCGTTCAAGGATGATCTCGGTTGCGCTCAGGCCACTTAGCCCGGGCATGTTCAGGTCCATCAGGATGACGTCAGGCTTCAGATCGGCAACCTGGTCAACCGCTTTCTTTCCGCTGCTGAGTGTCCCGACCACGGTGATGTCGTCATAGCTTTCGAGGATCGACTGGATCCCCTCGGCCACCATTGGATGATCGTCGACAATCAGGACCCGGATCGTCTGGTCGCTCATGTACCGGCCTTTCGGTTCGGAGTTGCGTCTTCCTGTGGCGGCAACAGGTGGCTGAGGGGAAGGCTGACCTCGATCACTGTGCCGCTGCGGTGGCCGCGTGATGACAGAATACGCAGCGATCCGTCAAGTTGCTCGATCCGTTCCTGCATATTGCGCAACCCAATCCCGGTACTGCCCCGACCCGGAGAGTTCCGCAAACCGCGGCCATTGTCGGTTATTCGCATGGTTGCGCCTTTCTTGTGCCCGCGCAGATCAATGGTGACATGGGTGGCACCGGAATGGCGTTCGATATTGGTCAGGGCCTCTTGGGCGATGCGGTAGAGGGCGATCTTGCTATCCTGATCCAGCCGGTTGCGGAAAACAACGGTCGAGAAATCGGTCTCGATCCCGGTTCTCTCGCGGAAATCATCTGTCAGAGCCTCAAGCGCGGGGCCGAGGCCCAAATCGTCCAGCACGCCTGGGCGCAAGTCGCGACTGATGCGGCGGACCTCGCTGATGGCGGTTCCCAGATGCTCGATCCCCTTGTCCAGTGGATCATGCGCGCCCACATCATCGCCGCGCGACAGGCGACGGCGGGCGTTGTCCAACGCAAAGCGCACGCCCACAAGGATCTGGCTGATCCCGTCATGAAGCTCGCGTGCCACACGGCCGCGCTCTTCCTCTTGTGCGTCGAACACCCGTTGGGTCAGCTGTTTCAGCTTGGCATCGGCCAGACGTCTTTCGCGGATGTTCAACAGCATGCCCGAGGCAAAGACGATCAGAACAGCGGCCAGAACAATGGCGCCGATATACATAAAGGTACGCTGCACGCGCGCTTCAACCTCGGCCCGGGCGCTGGCAACGGCGGCAACGATGTCGTCGATGAACACGCCGGTGCCCACAACCCAGCGCCAATCCTGAAGGCCGACGACATAGGCGATCATCTGCGCTTCTTCCCCGGTCGAGGGCTTTTGCCACATAAAGCTGTGCCAACCCGCACCCTGACGAGCAAGGCGAATGAACTCATTCACCACCGGTGTGCCGTCGCTGTCGGTCAGACCCTCCCAATTTCGGTTGATGAACTCAGTCTGACGGGGGCTGACCAGATTGGTGCCGTCATAGTCATAGACGAAAAAGAACCCGTCCTGCCCATAGATCATGGCCGACAGGATTTGCGCGACCTGAGTTTTGGCGGCGGTGTCATCCGGAGCCGCGCGCCCGTAGATATAGGCAAACCCATTGCGCGCCTGAGTCACATAGTTGCGCAGCTCTTCCTTCTTGGCCTGAATCAAAGAGCGTTCCAGTGCTTCAATTTCGCGCTCGGCAGTGGCGCGCGCCTCATAGGCAACCATCACCGCAATCGCGGCCACCGCCACGACCAGCGGGATCGCCGCCACCAGCGACAGCTTTTGAGCATAGGTCAACGAGACCAGTTGTCGAAGTCTTTGCATGGACGAATCGATACGCAAGCCACAGCAAAATTGCAAAAAGATTGGGCGTCTGGCGGGAAAACGGCACCAAAAATCCCTGTTTTGCTATGATTGGATCGTTATTGCCTGTGCAATTCGCGCAGAAAGCCGCGTTTCTACGCAGTAGTAGGTATTCCCTTTCACTTCCTTGTGACTAGTCTTGCCGCTGTTGAATACGACAGGCCCGGACAATCCGGGTCATGATTATGAAGGGGAGGATCACTCATATGGACCGTCGTTCATTTCTGAAAACATCCGCACTGGGCGGCTCGGCTGCTGCAGCGACCACGCTGGCGGCACCGGCCTATGCACAGGGCAAGCGCACGCTGACCATGGTCACATCCTGGGGCCGTGGCCTTGCAGGTGTGTTCGACAGCGCGCAGCGTTGCGCCGACAGCATCACCACCATGTCGGACGGCAACCTGAACGTTGAGATCAAAGCAGCCGGTGAGCTGGTTGGCGCGTTCGAAGTGTTTGACGCGGTATCATCCGGTCAGGCCGATATGTACCACGCGGCAGACTATTATTTTGTGGGTCAGCATCCGGGCTATGCATTCTTTACCGCTGTTCCGTTTGGTATGACCGCCCAGGAACTGGTGAACTGGTACTACCATGCCGGTGGTATGGAGCTGCATGACGAGCTGGGCGAAATCTTTGGCCTGAAATCCTTCCTGGCTGGTAACACCGGTGCGCAGGCGGGTGGCTGGTATTCGAAAGAGATCAACAGCCCCGAAGATTTCAACGGCCTGAAGTTCCGCATGCCGGGGCTGGGCGGTAAAGCTCTGGGTAAACTGGGCGCATCCGTACAGAACATTCCGGGCTCCGAAGTGTATCAGGCGCTGTCATCCGGCGCGATCGACGGAACCGAGTGGATCGGTCCGTGGGCTGACGAAAAAGCCGGTTTCCAGGAAATCACCAAGACATACTATACCGCGGGCTTCCATGAGCCGGGTGCGGGTCTTTCGCTGGCAACCAACCGCGAGGTCTATGACAGCCTGTCTGCCTCGCAGCAGAAGATCATCGAGATCGCCGCAGGTGAATGCCATCAGTGGAACCTGGCGCAATTCCTGGCCAACAACGGCGCGGCGCTGCAGCGTCTGCAGGCAGGTGGCGTCAAGGTCATGGAGTTCCCGGACAGCGTTTGGGACGCGTTTGGTGCCGCAAGCCAGGAAGTCCTGGACGAGAACATGGGCGACGAGCTGTTCAAGCGCATCCACGACAGCGCGATGGAATCCATGGCCGCGTCTTCGGCCTGGAACAATCTGTCGTCGGGTGTCTACACCTCGCAGCGCGACCGCGTTCGCGGCTAAGTCACTTCGATCTTTGAAATCGGTTCCCCCGCATGTCGGGGGAGCCTTTCCCGTTGCGCATCTGACGGTCGGACAAACTGTAACTCTCAAATGTGCAACTGACGCGACCTGGGGACAACATGCAGGACGAAAACGGTATCTCGTTCTTCGGCGCCCTGTGGAATGGACTGATATGGTTCATTCAGAGCATTGCCGAAGCCTTCATTAATTTCGGATACGCCATCACGCATCCGCAACTCTGGCTGGACTGGTCGGACAAAGAAGCAGTCATGCGCTTTGTCTATTACGGCGGGTCGGTCGAGTTCTTCTTTGTGGTTTTCACGCTGTTTCTGGTGTTGACGGCCATTGGTCTGTACTACCGCAATTTCATGTGGGCGATGGTGCGCGGGCTTGAAGGCTTTGCCAACACGACGGGGCGTTTCTTCGCCTGGGCAGGCCTCTTGATGGTGGTTCAGCAGATCATCATCGTGTTCATGCAGCGGGTCTTTACCCGCCCGGATATGTCCTTTGGGCTGGGTATCCCGTTTCAGATGGATATCAGCTGGTTCGCGGAAGAGCTGAAGCTTTATAACGCCATGGTCGTGTGCCTCTGCTGTACTTACACATTTGTGCAGGGCGGCCATGTCCGCGTTGACCTGATCTATGCCGGCATCAGCCACCGCGCCAAACGTGTGGTCGACATGTGTGGTGCTGTACTGTTCATGATGCCGATGGCGGTGCTGACCTGGATGTATGGCTGGTACTTCATGTGGCGGCATCTGATCGTGCCGAAGCCCTCGGCCAGTGATACTTTGGACCGGCTGGTGGCCAAGTCCCGCGCGCTGCGCTGGAACGTGGAAACCATCGGGTTCAGCCCCAACGGATTCAACGGCTATTTCCTGTTCAAGATCCTACTAATCGCCTTCGCAGCGATGGTGTTCTTGCACGCGATTGCATTCCTGTACCGCTCGTATCTGGAATATGTGGAAGGCCCGGAAAGTGTTGGAAAATACCTCGACAAGGACAGCCTTGGCGAGGGTGAAGAAGCCTACGAAGGCGCGCATTAGGGACGGAGAACCAGACAATGCTATTCGGACTTGATGGCGTCGAGATAGGCCTCATTATCGTATTTTTCTGCCTCTTCGGAGGTATTCTATCCGGTTTTCCGGTGGCCTTCGCCATCGGCGGGGCAGGAGTGATCTCATTCGGCATCATCGCCGCATTGGACAGCGCAGGTTTGCTGATTCACCAGGCGATCGACACCGGCTCTGCGGCGTATCAGGATCTGGTCAGCACGGGGGTTAAACCCGATACCATATCAGTGTTCCGCTTCCCGGACTTACCAAGGATTGCCGAGCCTGTTTTTGTCTCGGGCTGGGAAACCGCTCTGGACCGCAACGTGTCGTTCATCGTGAACCGCATGAACGAGCGTGTTCTGGCCGGTCAGTCCATTGAAACCCTTCTGGCGGTTTTGATGTTCGTGCTGATGGGCATCACGCTTGAACGGTCGAAGATCGCCAATGATCTGCTGACCACAATGGCGCGCGTCTTTGGACCGTTGCCGGGTGGTCTGGCCGTTTCGATTGTGGTCGTGGGGGCGTTTCTTGCGGCCTCAACCGGGATCGTGGGCGCGACCGTTGTAACCATGGGCTTGCTGGCGCTGCCAACCATGCTGCGCAACAACTATTCGCCTGAATTGGCGACGGGTGTCATTGCGGCTTCAGGTACGCTGGGGCAGATCATCCCGCCCTCGATCGTGATTGTTCTGCTGGGAACGCTGGCCGGTGACTTGTATTCGACGGCTCAAGAGACCCGCGCGGTTGACGCAGGATGCACGGACGCACTGACCTATCTGGGTGAGCCTGCGGTTGTCTCGGTCGGTACTTTGTTCCAGGCCGCCTTGCTGCCAGGGATCATGTTGGCGCTGCTATATGCGCTTTATGCCTTTGGCTATGCGCTGCTCAATCCGCATAAGGCGCCTGCGGTGCCCATGACCGGCGGCAGCGGAGAGCCCATTACCCGTTCAGAAGGTTTCACCTGGTTGCTGGGTGCGCCTGTCGCGCTGATCGTGGGTACAGTTCTACTGGGCAATCTGGGGGTTATCGGCAGCCAGAACGTCTCGGTCTCGGCCTTCTCCGATATCGGGCAGGGCGCATCGCTGCGGACCAACGTTTCCGAAACCTGCAAAGCCTCGATGATCGAGCTGCATGGTCAATCCGCTTGGGATCAGGCCGTGGCCGAGCAAACGGCCATTGATGACGCAGGTGGTGCCGCAGAATCAACTCGTCTGACCGAGGAAGAGCTTGCCACCGCGCAGCAGGAGAAGATTGCCAACGCCGCTCCGATTGGAACGGGTGTTGCGGTGATGGTTCTGTTGCTGGGTCTGACCATTGTGATGGGTCGGGGCATCGCGCCGTCTCGGTCGCCGCAGCCGCTGATCCTTGGGGCCATTGGTCTGATCCTGATGTTGCTTGTCGATATTCTGTTCGTGTCGCCAACAACGTCGTCAGGGTTGACCTTTGTGATGCTGGCGTTGCCCTTTGCCTTGGCCATCTATGGCTGCAAAGAGGCTGCGGCGCGCTGTGCCACCAATGATCTGATCCGGGTGGTCTTTCCACCGCTGGTTCTGATCATCGCGGTGCTGGGGTCGATCCTGGGTGGGGTGACCAACCCAACACCGGCGGCGGCTTTGGGCGCAGGTGGTGCGATCATGCTGGCGGCCTATCGCAAGCTGCAAGATCAGGAGCGGTCTGGCAAGGTCATCATCTGGGCCACCTTCGCCGTGGTCATTGCCCTGTTGATGGGGGTCAATTTTGATCTGCGCATCAATCAGAGCAGCGCCTCGGCCGAAACCTGGATTGCCTTCATCATAGCCTATGCGGCCTATCTGTATGCCCTGTTCGGTTTGCTGTTCGGCTGCTGGGTTCTGTATTCCAGCGGCGTGCTGACCCCGGTGGTGCGGGAAACCGCCAAGGTGACCTCAATGGTGTTCACCATTTTGATCGGGTCTCAGTTGCTGAACCTTGTGGTGATCTCGTTTGGCGGTGAGCATTATATCCAGCAGTTCCTCAAGAGCTTTGACAATGAATTCACGGTCTTCCTGATCGTGATGCTGGTGCTGTTCTTCCTTGGGTTCGTACTGGATTTCCTGGAAATCATCTACATCGTGATCCCGATTGTAGGCCCGGTAATCTATGGCGGGTCTTTTGATCCGAAATGGGTGACGATCATGGTGGCGGTGAACCTGCAGACCTCGTTCCTGACGCCACCTTTTGGATTTGCGCTGTTCTATCTGCGCGGGGTCGCGCCGAAAGAAGTGACCACCGGCCACATCTATCGTGGGATTGTACCGTTTGTGCTGATCCAGGTGGTAGGTATCGGAATCCTTTGGTTCTTCCCTGCGATTGTGACCATCGTGCCGGATCTGATCCCGAACTGATCGAAGTTAGGTGTTTAAAGGAAAAGGGGGCCTGCGGGCCCCCTTTGCTTTGTTGGTAGGTAAAAGGGGCCAGCCCCTTCTTGGCCTGTGGCCAATTCAGCCCCGAGGTATTTTGGGCCAGATGAAGATGAGGATCAGGTGAATTGGATCAGATCCCAGCGGTTGCCGAATGGGTCCTGCCAGACCGCTACGGTCCCATAAGGTTCATGGCGCGGGGATTCTTCGAAATGGACGCCTTTGGCCAGCATGGCCTTGTGGTCGCGGTCGAAATTGTCGGTTTCCAGAAAGAAGCCGACCCGGCCACCTGTCTGGTTGCCGATTGCGGTTCTCTGATCTGCATCGGCGGCCCTGGCGAGAAGAAGTGAGCCCCCGGTGGATCCGGGTGGGCTTACGCGGACCCATCTTTTTCCAGCGCCCAAGTCGATGTCCTGCGTCAGGGAAAAGCTGAGTGTATGCGTGAAAAAGGCGATGGCATCATCGTAATCCGGCACGACAAGCGTAACGGCGTGGAGGCTTTGTTGCATCAGGTTTCAGCCTTTGGTCGGGTGACGATCAGGCAATTGGATGCTAGCAACCTGTTCGGCGATGGGGGCTGTGGACAGCGGGTGGTGGCCGTCATGTGCAATGTCATAGGGATCCTTGACCCGTTTCCATTCGCCCTGACTGTACACTTCCAGCCCTGCAAAGCGGGATTTGTATCCCATTTTCGGGCTGCCAGGCACCCAGTAGCCAAGATAAATATAGGGCAGACCCGCCTCGCGTGCGATGTCGATGTGATCTAAAATCATGTACGTGCCCAGTGAATTCTGAGGCTGTTCCGGGCTATAGAATGAATAGACCATGCTCAGCCCGTCATCCAAGACATCGGTCAAACTGACAGCGATCAGATTGCCGGATTCCGGGTCTGAATATTCGACCACTCGGCTGCGTATGGGGGTCTCTTCGATCATGGCTGCAAATTCGAAGACGTCCATATCCGCCATGCCGCCATCCGCATGTCGGGTGTCAAGATAGGTGCGGAACAGGTCATACTGTTCGTCGGTAGCCCATGGGGAATTCGCCCGGCGTCGCAGATATGAGTTCCGCCTGACCGCGCGTTTCTGGCTTTTGCTGGGTTGAAAGGCCGAAACGTCGATCCGCGCGGACAAACACGCGGCGCAATCGGTGCAGGAAGGGCGGTATAGGACGTTTTGAGACCGTCGAAACCCTTGCTGGGAAAGGGAGTCATTCAGTTGATTCGCGCCTTCGCCTTGCAGGGCTGTGAACAGCTTACGCTCCATCTTGCCCTCAAGATAAGGGCAAGGCTGAGGGGCCGTAACGTAGAATTGCGGCGCGATTGGCAGCGTGTGTCGCATGAATGTCCTATGTTTCCTGAAACGGGATGATAACAACCGTTCCCGGAGCCGCCAAGTGATTCACGCGACAGTCTTTTAAGCGCGACGGTTAATCATAACCGTGCCTAGAAGAGTGTCAGTCAGGCCCTGGCCGCGCGCGCCGGTCAGCATCATGATGACTGAAATGATTTGCAGCACCGGAAATGCCATGCTGACAAAATAACCGGCTGTGTGTGCGACCGCTTTACCTGTGTCCATTCGTTCACCAAAAGCGTCGCGTAGTTCGACCCCCATGAAACGCATACCCAGAGTGGCCGAGCCGTTGGCGATTGTGACGACGCGATAGACAAAACTGACCACCGCATAAATCAGGGCGAGTATCAGTACGCCGAGCCCGAGGGTCAGGACGATGGCGACGGTACAAAGCAGCGAAATAAAGGCGATATCGAACAGCCAGGCCAGGAACCGTTTGGTCGTGACGGACTGGTAAAACTCGGGCTGCCGGTTCGGGTCTGGCAAAGAGTGCATACGGGTCATTCCGGTAGATGTTTCAAATACCCTGTCCCGATTGTCGGAACAGGGCAAGGTCGATCAGGCGTTATCGCCGGTTTCATCGCTTTCGCGGTTCTCGCGGACGCGTTCATCCATGAACTGGTCGAATTCGGCCTTGTCTTTCGCTTCGCGCAGGCGATGCAGGAACGCTTCGAATTCCTGTTGCTCACGCTCCAGCCGAGCCAGAGTGTCGGACTTGTAGGCGTCGAATGCGCTGTTGCCCGAGGGTTTCATTGCGCTCATGTGGCTGTGCCAGGATTTGCGACGGCTGCAGGATTTGTTGAACATACGTTTGCTCCAGATCATGTAGGCCAGAAGGGCCAGGCCGACGGGCCAGAAAAAGATAAAGCCAAGGACCATGGCTGCGATCCAGGCCCCTTTGCCTTTATCGTCAAGCCAGGCTTCTGCGCGGCTGAGCCATCCCGGGTTTTCAGGGACGGCGTGTTCGGTCAATGCGGTCATTGGTGCTCTCCGGGTTAGATGTAAATTGTTTTCACATTGAATAGATGGGGGCACCAAACCCAGTTACAAGAGGTCAATGTGAAAATGATTTACATTTCTGAATTTCGGATGGTTGACCTGACATCTGAACAAGCGCAATTTCAGTCTAACGCAGCACGGTTTCTTTAAAACATTGGCTGGGTTGTCTGCTGCGGCGCTGTTTTGAGTTAAGCGCCAAATTGTTGCAATGTCGGGTTAGAAATTTGGCCACAGAAATACTAAAACCACGTCATCGGAGATGAAATGACAGGACTTCTTGCCGTCAACCGTGTACCGCGCGCCTTTGATCCTTCACTTGGTTCCGAAGCGCGCGAAGCAGTGGGTGGCATTACACCTGAGCAGGGGGAACTGATCGCGGGGGCTGCGGGCTCCAGCCCCTATCTCAAAGGCCTGATTGATCTGGAAGCCGACTGGCTACCGCAAGCTTTGGCGCAACCGGACGCGATGCTTGCATCCATTATGGAAACAGCAAGGACCTTGCCTGCGGATCAACTCAGGCCGGGGCTGAGGCAGGCCAAGAGGCGTTTGGCGCTGTTGACCGCCCTGGCGGATCTGGCAGGGGCGTGGCCGTTGGAAAAAGTTACAGGGGCACTAACCGATTTCGGGGCCATGGTAGCGGATGTTGCCGCCAAGGCCGAGATTGCAACCTTGATCCGGCGAGGTAAATTGCCTGGGATGACCGAAGATGATGTCGCCTCTGCCGCGGGGATGATCATATTGGCCATGGGCAAGATGGGTGCGCATGAGTTGAACTACAGCTCTGATATCGACCTGATCGTTTTGTTTGACGAAACGCGCTATGATCCGGACGATTTCTATGAAGCGCGGCAAGGGATGGTCCGGGCGACACGGAATTTCTGCGCCACACTCAGTGACAAGACAGCGGATGGATATGTATTTCGCACGGATCTAAGGCTGCGGCCTGACCCTGCGGTGACGCCAGTTTGTCTGGCTGCGGAAGCTGCCGAACGGTACTATGAAAGTCTGGGCCGCACTTGGGAGCGCGCCGCATATATCAAAGCGCGTCCCTGCGCTGGCGATATCGCTGCGGGGCAGCGTTTCCTGGATACGCTCCGCCCCTTCATCTGGCGAAGGCATCTGGACTTCGCGGCTATTCAGGATGCCCATGACATGCGCTTGCGTATCCGCGAAAACAAAGGGACAGGCGGTGCGCTGACCATTCCGGGTCATGATATGAAACTAGGGCAAGGCGGGATACGCGAGATTGAATTCTTCACTCAGACCCGACAGTTGATTGCCGGAGGTCGCGATACGGACCTGCGCGTGCGTGGCACTGTACCGGGTTTGGCGGCTTTGGCCGGCAAAGGGTGGGTGCCCGAGGACGTGGCTGAAAAGCTTACCGATCACTACCGCGCGCATCGCGAAGTCGAACACCGCATTCAGATGATCCATGATGCGCAGACCCATAAGATTCCGCAATCCTCGGACGGGATTGAGCGGATTGCATGCCTGATGGGGATTGATAGCGCCGATCTGACTGCGGATCTGAAACGGCGACTGACCGAGGTTCATGAGTTGACCGAAGGTTTTTTCGCCCCCGGCCCGACAGCCCGTGCACCTTTGCCAGAAGTTGAATTTGACGAAAGCATATTGGCGCGCTGGACGACCTACCCATCACTGCGTTCTCAGCGCGGGGCGCGGATTTTCGAACGGCTGAAACCAGAGCTGCTGACGCGTCTTGCCAAAACCGCCCAACCGGATGAGGCGCTGCTGGCACTGGACGGGTTCCTTCGCGGGTTGCCTGCGGGCGTGCAGCTGTTTTCTCTGTTCGAGGCCAACCCGCAGCTTATCGACCTGCTTGTCGATATAGTAGGCACGTCGCATGCATTGGCCGCGCATTTGTCGCACAACGCCTCGGTCTTTGATGCGGTGATTGGCGGCAGCTTCTTTGACGACTGGCCGGGCCGGACGGTGCTGCAGGGCGAATTGGAGCGAGAACTCTCGCAGGAGCAGGACTACGAAAGCCAGCTTGATCTGGCGCGGCGCTGGTGCAAGGAATGGCATTTTCGTATTGGGGTACACCATCTGCGCGGGTTGATCGAAGGCGTGCAGGCGGGGCAGCAATATGCCGAACTTGCAAGCGCGGTGATCGCTGCGATCCTGCCATGTGTTGTGGACCAGTTCACCAGCAAACACGGGCCCGCACCTGGTCGCGGTGCCGCTGTGCTGGGCATGGGATCCCTGGGGGCAGGGCGGATCAACTCGCAATCTGACCTGGATATGATCGTGATCTACGACCCGCTGGATCAGGACATGTCCGAGGGCCCACGGCCTCTTGCCACGCGGACCTACTATGCCCGGTTCACGCAGGCACTGATCACGGCGCTGTCGGCCCCGATGTCGCAGGGGCGACTTTATGAGGTCGACATGCGGCTGCGCCCCTCGGGCAATCAGGGGCCGGTGGCGACCAGTTGGGCCAGCTTCACGAACTATCAGCAGAATGAGGCCTGGGTGTGGGAACACCTTGCCCTGACACGCGCAAACCCCGTCGCCGGTGAGCCCTCACTGGCCGACGATATCGAGAGCTTTCGAACAGAGCTTGTTTCGCGCTCCCGCGATCAGGCGCAGGTTTTGCGCGAAGTTGCCGAAATGCGCGCGCGTCTGGCAGCCGCGAAAACCCCCGCCGGTATTTGGGATGCCAAGAATGGGGCCGGGCGCATGATGGACATAGAGCTGATGGCCGAAACAGGCGCTTTACTGTCCGGTGTTGCAAAGCGCGATGTACATGCCGGGTTGGACGGTGCAGTCGCAGCCGCGCTTTTGGATGTCGCTCAGGCGCAAACGTTGAAGGATTGCTACGATCTATGCTGGTCTGTGCAATGCGCAGCTCGGCTGTTGTCAGGTAAGGTTATCGAGGCCGATAAAATCGGAGAGGGCGGTTCCGCCTTCCTGTGTCGGGCCACCGGGTATGAGCAGGTCGAACAGTTGCAGGCCGCGTTGCAGGAAAGCTACGATATCGCCGCCGAAATTATCGGCCGCGTGATTCAGGAGGATAAAGATGCCGCGCAATGACGATCCGAACGATCACAAAGGCCTGATCCGCGAGGCCTATCGCATCGATGGCATCACATTGCCCGAATGTCGCAGTATCTTTCTGGACTGGGCGTTAAGCCTTCCGGAGGGGCGTGATCAGAGGCAAGCCCTGTCTGACCTGCACGCCATCTATGCCAAAGATGAGGTCGATCACCCAATGACACAGGTGCTGACCGAAGGGTTGCAATCTGCTCAGGCGCCGAAACGGCGCGGTGGTTGGCGGTCTCGCAACCGCTAGGGCTTTCCCCTCAGCGCGTTCGCGACTATGAGGTCGCCATGACCCAAACTGCAGTCCGTCCCCGTATCCGCCTGAAACCCAAAGCCAATGCGCGCGGCCTGCGCCATGGCTTCCCGTGGGTCTATGCCAATGACATTGTCACCGACCGTCGCACGCGCAAAATCCCTGCTGGCGCGCTGGCCGTGCTCGAGGATGAAAATCGCGCGCCGATCGCGTTGGTGGCGGTCAATCCTGAATCGAAAATCATGTGCCGTGTGCTGGACCGCGATCCTGACGCCGAGCTGACGGCTGATTGGTTCGAAACCCGTCTGCGCCGCGCGCTTGATATGCGCGAACGCCTGTTTGACTCGCCCTTTTACCGCCTGATCCATGCCGAGGCGGATGGCTTTCCGGGTGTCATCATCGACCGGTTCGGTGAGGCCTGTGTGATCCAGCCCAACGCTGCCTGGGCCGAGGCGCATCTGGATATGTTGACCGACGCGCTGGTCGCTGTGACCGGCGTGACGACCGTGCTGAAAAACGCCTCGGGCCGGACACGCGGTCTGGAAGGGTTGGATGATGTCAACCTGACCTTGCGCGGCACTGTCCCGGATGCGCCTTTGCCCGTGTTGATGAACGGTGCAACCTATATGGCGGATTTGGCGGGCGGTCAGAAAACCGGCCTGTTCTATGACCAACGCCCCAATCACGCCTTTGCTGCGCAGCTGGTTCAACCCAAGGCACAGGTACTGGATGTCTTCAGCCATGTCGGAGGGTTCGGGTTGGCGATGCTGGCGGGTGGCGCCGGACAGGCGCTGTCGGTCGATGGGTCGGCCGCGGCATTGGAGTTGGCCGCAAAAGGGGCCGAGGCTTCTGGCTTTGCCGATCAATTCGACACGCGCCAAGGCGATGCCTTTGATGTGTTGGCTCAGTTGAACGACGAAGGCGCTAAATTTGACGTCGTTATCTGTGATCCTCCCGCCTTTGCTCCATCAAGGCAGGCGCTGGATGCAGGGCTGCGGGCCTATGAACGCATTGCGCGATTGGCCGCTACACTGGTCAAGCCGGGCGGATATCTGGGCTTATGCTCTTGCTCGCACGCTGCTGATCTGGGCCGCTTCCGCGACGCCTCATCCCGTGGCATCGGGCGCGCCGGGCGCTCAGCCCAACTGATCCATACGGGCTTTGCCGGGCCCGATCACCCGCAACTGCCGCAGCTGGCTGAAAGCGGTTACCTCAAGGCCGTGTTCTACCGGTTATGAAGGCTGTACTCGATACCTGCGTCATCTACCCCACGGTGATGCGAGAGATGCTGTTGGGCACCGCCCGGCTGGGCCATTTCACCCCTATATGGTCGGCGCGCATCCTCGAAGAATGGGCCCGCGCCGCACGCAAGCTGGGCCCCGAAGGCGAGGCACAGGCCCGTGCCGAGATTGCCCTGACGCAGGTCAAATGGCCCAAGGCAGAACGCCCAGCCAATGACGGTCTGCAGGCTCGACTCTGGCTGCCGGACGCCGCTGATATCCACGTTTTGGCCACTGCAGTAGCCGCGTCAGCGGATACCATCGTCACGGTCAACGCCAAGGATTTCCCCAGAAATATTCTTGCAGAAGAAGGGCTTGAGCGGCGTGACCCTGACAGTCTGCTGTATGGTTTCTGGTATAACGACCCGCAAGGGCTGGACCAGCTTGCACAGCAGGTACTGGCCGAAGCAAACCGCCTGTCAGGCGATACATGGACTTTGCGTGGATTGATGAAAAAAGCCCGCCTGCCGCGTCTGGGTAAAGCGCTCGCCAGCTAAGTGGGATCCCTGCTTCATCTGGCTAAAATTACCTCGGAGAGCGCGAGAGGCTGGCCTCTCGCCGCCGAGCCTCAGCCACGCGCCCAACGCTGCTCAAGCACTTCCAGCGCCGCAATCCGCTCATCCGTTTTGGGATGGCTCATCAACCAGGCGGGTACAACGCCCGCGCGTTGCTGCGTCAAATCCTCAAGTTTGTGAAACAGAGACTTTTGCGGGCCGATGCCGATTCCGGCTTTGGTTAGCAGGGCGGCGGCATATTCATCTGCTTCATATTCATCCCCACGTGACAGGCGCGACGCCAAAAGCGCAGTCAGCGCGTTTGCAATCATCGCACCGATGAATGGGATGAACCGGCTCAGAAGCAGCATCAAGGCTGTCCGCAACGCATTCTGTCCAGAAAAATCAATCATCCGTCGCCGTGCATGACCCAAGGCCACATGCCCCAGTTCATGTGCGATGACGCTCGCCATCTCTTCGGCGGAAACCTCGCCATTGAGGAACTTGCGATAAAACCCGCGTGTGATGAATATTCGTCCATCCGGCGCCGCAAGCCCGTTCACCGGGTCGATCTCATATATATAGACCGGAACCCTCTCGATCCCCAGCGCCGCCGCCAGCCGGTCAGTCATACGCTTGAGGGCGGGATCGGCCAGTTCGGTCGATTTCAGGTCAAGCTCGCGATGGGTGCGCCAGACCGAGATCCGGTACATCACCACGGCATACAGAACCGCCAGAAGAATCGGAGTAATTCGGAGCATGGTTCTGATATGGGGATAAGCAGACACAAGGGCAAGGCATCAGCGTTTCCGTGGGCCTGAAAGGTCTCCAAGCTGCCATGACGCAGTGGAAACTGGGTTCATTAGGATTCTAACTGTTGAAAAACGCCGCCTGCCGCCTTATCCGCACGGGAACTCGTCGGAGAACACACAATGTCCAACAATGACCACGAAGCCCGTCACCTGGAAACGCTTGACCGCGACCTTAGACGCTTTTCTCGGCTAGAAGTGGCAACCTCCCAAGTGGGTCGCCCATTTGTCGGGTCTGGCATCGCGCTTTCTTTTATCGTTGTCGCAGGTCTTGTGGCAGCCTTCCTGTTCGGACAAGGCAACAACACGCTGATCGTAGTGCTTGCGGCAATGTTTGGGGCTTATATGGCGCTGAATATCGGGGCCAATGATGTTGCCAACAATATGGGACCGGCGGTCGGGGCCAATGCGCTGACCATGGGAGGCGCCATCGCGATTGCTGCCATATTCGAAAGTGCCGGCGCGCTGATCGCTGGAGGCGACGTTGTTTCCACGATCGCGAAGGGCATTATCGCTCCTGAAAGCATGGGAACGCAGACTGTATTCATCTGGGCAATGATGGCGGCTTTGTTGTCTTCGGCGCTTTGGGTCAACCTGGCGACCTGGGTCGGAGCGCCTGTGTCCACGACCCACTCGGTTGTCGGAGGCGTCATGGGGGCGGGGATCGCCGCAGCCGGTTTTGGCGCAGTAAGCTGGGGGACGATGAGCAAGATCGCGGCCAGCTGGGTTATCTCGCCGATGCTTGGCGGTCTGGTCGCCGCAGGATTTCTCTGGTTCATCAAGTCGCGGATTATCTATCAGGACGACAAGATCGCCGCGGCCCGGAAATGGGTGCCGATGCTGGTTGGTATCATGGCAGCGGCTTTTGCCAGCTATCTGGCGCTGAAGGGGCTCAAGAAGATCGTCAAGATCGACCTCGGCACGGCTTTGTTGATCGGAGCCGCCTGTGGTGGGCTGGTCTGGGCCGTGATGATTCCGGTTATTCGGCGTCAATCCGAAGGTCTGGAGAACCGCAATAAATCCCTCAAAGTATTGTTCGGCATCCCTCTGATCGTATCCGCCGCATTGCTGAGCTTTGCACATGGGGCCAATGATGTGGCCAATGCCGTTGGGCCTTTGGCAGCCATCGTGCAAGCCTCTGCCTCGGGTGATTTCACCCAGGCGATTAGTATTCCCTATTGGGTCATGATCATCGGCGCCTTTGGCATTTCGTTTGGCCTGTTCCTGTTTGGGCCAAAACTGATCCGAATGGTTGGCAGCCAAATAACCAAACTTAACCCGATGCGTGCCTATTGCGTTGCGCTGTCCGCAGCCATCACCGTTATCGTGGCCAGTTGGCTGGGTCTTCCCGTAAGCTCGACCCATATTGCAGTGGGTGCCGTCTTTGGTGTCGGCTTCTTCCGTGAATGGGATGCTGAAAGACGGCTGCGTAAAGCCCGCATTACAGTGCCTGAGCGGACGGTTCTGGCACCGGAAGAACGCCGCCGGCGCAAGCTGGTGCGCCGCTCGCACTTTATGACGATCATAGCAGCCTGGATTATTACCGTGCCCGCGGCGGCTGTGTTGTCGGGTGTTCTGTTTCTGGGCATTCAGGCCATCGCCGGGTAATCCCGGCCTTGGCAGAACCTGATCCGCGGGCTGGCGTTATCGCGTCAGCTCGCGCATTCCTTTTTCCAGCCCGGCCAGAGTCATCGGCACCATCCGATCCTGAAAAATCTCGCGGATCATTCCGATTGAGTGGGTATATTCCCAATACTTCTCAGGCACTGGGTTAATCCACAGGTTCGATGCCCATTGGTCGCGTGCCCGCTGCAGCCAGATCTGGCCAGCCTCCTGGTTCCAATGTTCATTGGCACCGCCGGGATAGGCGACCTCATAAGGGCTCATCGAGGCGTCACCGACGAAGATGCATTTGTAATCGGGACCATAGGTGCGCAACACCTCATGGGTCGGCGTCTGCTGGTCCCAGCGGCGGATGTTGTCACGCCAGACACCTTCGTACAGGCAGTTGTGGAAGTAGTAGTATTCCAGATGCTTGAATTCGGTTCTTGCGGCCGAGAACAGCTCTTCCACCACTTTGATATGTGGGTCCATTGAGCCTCCGACGTCCAGAAACAACAGAACCTTGACGGCATTGTGCCGTTCGGGCCGGGTTTTGACGTCTAGATATCCATGCTCGGCTGTTGCGCGGATGGTGCCGTCCAGATCAAGCTCTTCCGCCGCACCCTCGCGGGCCCAGCGGCGCAGGCGTTTCAGCGCGACCTTGATGTTGCGCGTGCCCAGTTCGACCGTGTCGTCGAGGTTCTTGAACTCACGTTTGTCCCAGACCTTGACCGCGCGCTGATGGCGGCTTTCCTTCTGACCGATCCGCACGCCTTCGGGATTGTACCCATAGGCCCCGAAGGGCGACGTTCCAGCCGTACCGATCCACTTGTTGCCACCTTGATGGCGGCCTTGTTGATCTTTGAGCCGCTCTTTCAGCGTCTCCATCAGCTTGTCGAACCCGCCAAGGGCCTCGATCTCGGCTTTTTCCTCTTCGCTGAGGTGCTTTTCCGCCATCTTCGCCAGCCATTCGGCAGGGATGTCGACGGCTTCGAGGACCTGTTCGAACCCGATCTGTTCCAGCCCTTCAAAGCTGGCGGCAAAAGCGCGGTCGAACTTGTCGATATTGCGTTCGTCCTTCACCATCGACACGCGGGCGAGGTAATAAAACGCCTCGACATCATAGGTTGCCAGCCCCTTTTTCATACCCTCCAGAAAGGTCAGATATTCCCGCAGGGATACGGGGATACCGGCTTTGCGAAGGTTTTCGAAAAAGGGAACAAACATGGGCTACACCACAAAGCGAACCAGAACCAAGGACAGGATAAGCCCGACCAGCGCAAAGGCGATTCCATATCCGGCTGCATATTGCGCGATATCAGCGCCGCTGCCGTTGCGTTTGCGCGCGGTCAGCGCCCCAAGGAGCGCACCCAGCACCGCCAGTCCCAGAACCACTATCATGCGTTAATCGCCCCCGTTAATTGACTGGTCCTTCTGCGACGTCCTGCATAAGCGACCGGGCCACTACATCCGAGCCAAAGCCGTATCGTGCCCATCTCAGACTGTCCAGTCTGATGGAACGTGCCTCTGTGGAACGGCCGACTTCATTCAGGACCTCGGCTTTCAGCAACAACAACGTTGCAAGCTGCGAGGCGTTCTCGGCCCGTGTCATCACGTTGATAGCATCGTCGATTTCGGGCAGGAACTCTGGCCCATTGCCCTGCGAAAGCGCAAAGGCGCCCAGTTGGGTCGTGATGTAGGATTGATGCAATTCCGTGCCCGGTGTAGCGCGCAGAAACTGCAGGGCAATATCATATTGGCGCAACGCCTCTTGCGGATCATCGAACTGTTCCATGCGGCCCATCAGGTAATGAGGGTAAGCGCGCCGGTGATCGGTCCAACCTTGTTCCTTGCCAATTCGGGCTGCCTTGCGGGCCTGTCTCATGCGCGATTGCTGGCTGCGATTGGATTGCAAGGATTTCTGAATTGCTGAAATCCAGGCTCGTGGAGTTTCCGACATGGGCTGTACCGGCACCGCATCACCGCGCGGATTCAGACGCGAGAGAATTTCGGGTATGGCCGTTTCGACCTGTTCACGTGTCATACCGCTGTGCAGTTGGGATGAATATGCGGCCTTCAGGATCAACATGTCGAACCCGGTCAGGACCGTGTGGATATTGTCATCGTTGAATACCGAGTCAGGAAGGCGATACAGGTCATTCAGCGGGCCAAGCGCCTGTGCGATCTCTTCGTGCAGGCAGTCACGTTTTTCCTGCGGACTTGCATCGGCGGGAATGAAGATGCCCAGTCGCTGACGGCTGCTCAGTTTGGTCCAGCTGCTTTTCTGTTTGAACCGATCCCGGCGGTACTCCGCAAGGCTTGAGGCATTGGGTACCACGAAACATGCAGCCTGAGGCAGGATGGCCTGAATCTCTTTTTGACTGACCGCCGCGATCGTGATGTTGGCCTGACCGTCCTTGATCTGTTTGATGTCTATCCCGGCCTCGGTGCGCAGACGGGTCAGCAGGCGGCCCAGATCCTTTTGAAGCGAGGGCGTCGCAGCCCCGGTCAACCGCACCGTGATCGGGGTTTCGAACCGCGTAAAAACAGGCAGTTCCGTACCCCCTTCCAGTGCGAAATGCAGAGAGATGAAATCCGCTGCCATGTTTTCATTCGACCGCGCCGGAGGCGAGGGATATGCACGCGTAAAGGACTTGGCAGGGGGCAGGGGTGGTTCGATGTCCACAATCTCGGGTGGGCTTTCGGCAGGCTCAATCGTGGCACATGCGGTCAGGACAAAGCTGATCAAGATTGCGACCCATCGCGTCATGGGCGCTGATACTTGATGAAAGGTGTCTGTTTGCCAATCCTGTCATAGAGCTTTCGCGCGGTATGGTTGAAATCCTGCGTCAGCCAATAGACAGACGGTGCACCTTGCCGGTCCGCTTCTTCGTAAACGGCCTGAATCAAAGCGCGACCGACCCCCATGCCGCGCGCCTCGGGGCGGGCGAAAAGGTCCTGCAAGTAGCACACACTTTCTTCCTTCCAGGCATGGCGGTGGAACAGAAAGTGGGTCAAACCCACAAGCCCCCCGTCGGCCTGCGCGACGAAACAAGAAAAATCGTTCGGATCATCCCCCAGCAGTCGCGAGAATGTGCTGTCATAGACGGAATCCGGAACCGTCGTTTCATAATACGCCAGATAATCCCGCCACATATCCGCCCAGTCCTCGCGATCAGTCGGATGCAAGGCTCGAATTGTTACTGTTTCTGGCATTGCTGAGTCCCGTTGGGTCTGATGGTAAATTGCCCGGACAAGCCGGGCAACCTGAGACCAATGCTTGCATCCGAGACTTGCTAAGGCAAGCGGCGATCACCGAGGGTTTACCGGCTCAGCGTTTGTTGCGGGCCATGAATGCCAGGCGTTCGAACAGGTGCACGTCTTGTTCATTCTTAAGCAGCGCACCGTGCAGTTTGGGCAGGGCATTGGCGCCATCGCGCTTGAGGTCTTCGGCGGTCAGGTCCTCGGCCAGCAGCAGCTTGAGCCAGTCCAGCACCTCTGAGGTTGATGGCTTTTTCTTCAGGCCCTGAGTTTCGCGAATCTCATAGAACTGGGTCAGAGCCGTTGTCAAAAGTGCATCTTTGATGCCCGGATGATGGACCTCGACGATGCGGCGCATCGTGGCCTCATCAGGGAACCTGATATAGTGAAAGAAACACCGGCGCAGGAAGGCGTCGGGCAGTTCCTTTTCATTGTTCGATGTGATGATGACGATCGGACGGTTCTTGGCGCGGATCGTTTCGCTGGTCTCGTAGACGTGGAACTCCATCTTATCGAGCTCTTGCAGCAGATCGTTCGGAAACTCGATATCGGCCTTGTCGATCTCGTCGATCAACAACACAACCTTTTCATTGGTTTCAAAGGCCTGCCACAATTTACCCTTGCGGATATAGTTCGACACGTCGTGCACGCGCTCTTCACCCAACTGGCTGTCGCGCAGACGACTGACGGCATCGTATTCATACAGTCCCTGCTGCGCGCGGGTGGTGGATTTCACGTTCCACTCTATCATCCGCAGCCCCAACGCTCCGGCCACCTGCTTGGCCAACTCGGTCTTGCCAGTTCCCGGCTCACCTTTGACCAGCAAGGGACGTTCCAGCGTCACCGCGGCATTTACCGCAATGGTCAGATCGTCTGTGGCGACGTATTCGGCTGTTCCTTGGAAACGTGCGGTCATTGGCCCCTCATCAAGTGTCGCGCGAAATGCGCCCTTGGGGTTACCGCGCAGCAGAAATTTTGACAAGCCAGGTCGCTGCGTCGCATGAAGGGAAATTGCCGAGTAACTACAATGCTTTTGGTTGATTCGTGCGCTAACATCCGGTGCCGTCTTTTTGGCGTTGCCCTGAAATGGCCAGTTAATTTTCACAGAAAAACAAGGTTTTGTTGTTTGGTTGGACGTATTTAGATCACGCGCAATGGCGCGGCGCCGGGGCGACGTTTGCATAGTGACAATTACTGCGCTGTCAGATAAACGCTCCGCAGAAGGGGATTGCCGCATGTCAGGTAATGAGAGAGTGACCGGCGTTGCAGGCCACACCGAGGGAGCAAAAATGAAGCAGGAAGTTTTTCTGCCTGAAGATTACCGTCCAGCTGAAGACGAACCATTTATGAATGACAGGCAGCTAGAGTATTTTCGTCGCAAGCTGCTGGATTGGAAAAACGAACTAATGGCTGGCAGCCGCGATACGATCGAAGGGCTGCAGGACAATACCCGTAACATTCCGGATGTCGCTGACCGCGCAAGCGAAGAAACCGATCGCGCGCTGGAACTGCGCACCCGCGATCGTCAGCGCAAGCTGGTTGCCAAGATCGATTCTGCCATGCGCCGGATTGATGAAGGCGAGTACGGCTATTGCGAGATGACCGGTGATCCGATTTCGCTGAAACGTTTGGATGCGCGCCCAATCGCGACCATGACGCTTGAGGCGCAGGAACGGCATGAGCGTCGCGAAAAGGTCCACCGCGACGATTGATCGCTGGGAAAATCTGATAACATAGACGCCGGGGCCTTTTGCTCCGGCGTTTTTGCGTTAAGCCGGTGACATGAACATCAGCGGATCGAAATTCGGCATAGTCGGAGGTGGCATTGGCGGCCTCGCGGCTGCTTTGACCCTGCGACAGCGCGGCGCCGTGGTGACCGTGTTTGAGCAGGCACCAGAATTGACCGAGGTTGGCGCGGGCCTTCAGATCAGCGCCAACGGGATGGCTGTGCTGCGTGCGCTGAAGGTTGTTGCGGACACGCCCGAGGCTGGGCTTTTGTCCCATGGAACGGTCCTTCGTGATTACCGGGCAGGGCGGCTGGTCTGCAAAATCGTGCCACCCTCTGCCGGGCCTACCTATTATTACCATCGCGCTGACCTGCTTGATCTTCTCTACAAAGCGGCGGTTCAAAAAGGGGTAGAGTTTCACCTTGGTGCGCGTGTGGAACGGGTGCGAAAGCACCCGTCCGAGGCCGAAATTATCCTCGATACGGGGGCGAGATTTCGGGTTGATTGTGCAGTCGCCGCGGACGGCGGCCAAAGTGCAATTCGTGCTGACCTGACTAGCAGGGAAACACCGAAATTCACACATCAGGTTGCCTGGCGCGCGACGATTCCATGGGACCGACGCAACAAGAACCCTTGCGCTGTGCTAACCATGGGGCCGGGACGGCATGTAGTGACGTATCCTTTGCGCGATCAGACCCTGATGAACATCGTGGCAATCGAAGAGAGGTCTGACTGGCAGGAAGAAGGCTGGCGTCTGCGCGGTGACCCCGAAGAGCTGAAGGCGCGATTTGCAGGTTTTGGCGGCTTGGTCAAAGAGATTTTGCAAGAGGTTCAGGACCCGAATATCTGGGCATTGTTCCTGCGCCCTGTTGCTGAATGCTGGCAGAATGGGCGTGTGGCGCTTTTGGGCGACGCAGCTCATCCGACGCTGCCTTTCATGGCCCAAGGTGCTTGCCTTGCACTAGAAGATGCCTGGGCTCTGGGGCGGTCTTTCGAAGAACAATCCGGCGTTTCGCAAGCACTGGCCTCCTATGAAGCGACCCGTCGCCAGCGGGCAACTCGGGTGGTCGCTGCCGCTGGAGCCAACGCGCGCAACTTCCATCTACGTGGCCCTATGCGTGTCGGGGCGCAACTGGCGTTGATGGCAGTTGGATCGCGGTTGGGCCGAAAATATGATTGGATCTATGAGTTCGATGCCACGGCTTAGCCGATTACAGATCTAGATCTATCCAAACCGGAACATGATCTGACGGTTTTTCGTGCCCCCGAATTTCGGAATCGATTTTGCAATCGCGCAACAGGTCAGCGGCCTGAGGGGTCAGAAGGAAATGATCAATACGAATCCCGTCATTTCGGTTCCACGCACCCGCTTGATAATCCCAGAATGAATAATGTTCCGGACCTTGCGTGCCAGCGCGAAAGGCCTCGGTGAAGCCGAGATTCAAAATTTTCCGAAATGCGGCCCGGCTTTCAGGGCGAAACAATGCATCCTCGCGCCAGGCATCGGGACGCGCTGCGTCTTCGGCCTGGGGAATGATGTTGTAATCACCTGCCATCAGCGCGGGCTCTTCACCGTTCATCAGATCGCGGGCGCGATGATAGAGCCGTTCCATCCAGGCGAGTTTATACTCATATTTCGGCCCTGGGGCGGGGTTGCCGTTCGGCAGATAAAGCCCGCAGATACGCAGCGCCTGTTTGCCGACGACCGTGGCCTCGATCCAGCGGGCCTGTTCATCCTCATCATCACCGGGCAAACCCCGCGAGACGTCCTCGAGCGGTAGCTTCGACAGAATGGCAACGCCGTTAAAGCTTTTCTGACCGTGCGTTTCCACGTTGTACCCGCGCGCCTCAAAGATCTCTCTGGGGAAGTTATCGTCGACAGACTTGATCTCTTGCAGCAGCACAACATCGGGCTGGGCATCATCCAGCCAACGCGGCAATGCTTCGGCCCGCGCCTTGATTCCGTTGATGTTGAATGTGGCGATTTTCATGCGCGACCCTCCGACAGTCCTTGGCAACCTATCGCCCAGAACGGGCCCAACGGCAAGGCGGAGAACAGGTTTGCGAGGCGCTGCCTCGCGCTCCGAGGTATTTTTGGCCAGATGAAGAAACGGACCGTTAACCAGAATCTCCGAAAATCAGCTGGCGGTACAGGCGGAGGCGCCGATGACCGCGCCAGGTGAAGCTCTCCGGTCTAGAAATCGGAGAGCGGATCCCTGCTTCATCCGGCTAGAAATACCTTGGGGGTGTGGGGGTGAAGCCCCCACGGGGGGGTGTGGGGGTGAAGCCCCCACGGGTGATCACATTGAAAACGAAGTGCCGCAGCCGCAGGAGGAGGTGGCGTTTGGGTTTTCGATCACAAAGCGTGCGCCGATCAGTTCTTGCGTGAAATCAATCACCGCATTTTCAAGAAACGGCAGTGAGATTGCGTCGACAATGACCTTCTGCCCCTTACCCTCAAGAACCAAATCGTCCTCTTTGGGTTTGTCCAATGCAATTTCGTACTGAAAGCCCGAACACCCGCCACCTTCGACAGCGACACGCAGGGCTTGACCCTGATCGGCCGCGCCGATCTCGGCAAGGCGGTCAAAGGCGCGTTCTGTAACTATCGGGGGCAGATTCATGCCAAACTCCAAAGGTTTATTTCTTAACCACTCTACCATATAGAAAGCCCAAGGACAGGCGACAAGGACAGGCCGTTGGACAGAGCAGGTTTTGCCTCGAATCCCGACCGCGCAAGAGGGCGGTTGGTGCCAGAGGAAGAAAGCAGTTTCCGGTCATGCTTTCAGCGCGACCGGGACCGGATCATTCATGCCAGCGCCTTTCGGCGGCTCAAGCACAAGACCCAAGTTTTTGTTGAGCACGAAGGGGATAGCTATCGGACCCGGTTGACCCATTCGATTGAGGTCGCGCAGGTGGCGCGGACGATTGCCGGGGCCTTGGGTTTGAATCCAGAACTGACTGAAGCGGTTGCCCTGGCCCATGATCTTGGCCACACGCCGTTCGGACATACTGGCGAGGATGCTTTGCATGAGATCATGCAGCCGTATGGTGGGTTCGATCATAACGCGCAGGCCATTCGGATCGTGACCCGGCTTGAGCGTCATTATGCCGAGTTCGATGGGTGCAACCTTACGTGGGAAACCCTTGAAGGTATTGCGAAACACAACGGCCCGGTGGAAGGGGCACTGCCCTGGGCGTTGGCGGAGTGCAATGCGGCCTTTGATCTGGAGCTGCACACGCACGCAAGCGCTGAGGCGCAGGTGGCGGCATTGTCAGACGACATCGCTTATAACAATCATGACCTGCTGGACGGGCTGAGGGCGGAGTTGTTCAGCGACGAGGACATTCAGCGACTGCCGATCGTGGGCGACTGTTATGCGGAGGTGGATCGCAAGTACCCGGGCCTCGACCCCTATCGCCGTCGGCATGAGGCGTTGCGGCGGGTGTTTGGGGTTATGGTGTCGGACGTGATCGACACGTCTCGGGCTCTGATCGCAGGGTCCGGTGCCCAGAGCGTCGAAGAGATCCGGCATCTTGGCTATCCGGTCATTCAGTTCTCAACAGGCCTTTGGGCGCAACTGAAGGAAATTCGCGCTTTCCTGTTTTCGCGGATGTACAGGGCGCCGTCGGTGATGACGGTGCGCGCCGAGGTCAGCAAAGTGGTCGAGGATTTGTTTCCAATCTACCTTGGCGATCCGAAGCAGATGCCCGCGCGCTGGCACGCGGACATTGAAGAGGCTGTGGATGAGACTGCCTTAGCCCGGATCGTATCGGACTATATCGCCGGGATGACCGACAGGTTTGCGCTACAGGATCATGAAAGATTGACAGGGCGCCCGATATCAGCAGATCATTCGACTCCGATATAGGCCAAGGCCCATACCTGTTGACCTGCCTGATCCTGTGCTGCCTCAGCTTCGTCGGTTGGCGGGAAAACGATCATCGTTGGGCCATATCCTCCGATCCCCATGGGGGCGCCGTCGGCGTGGGTCGCAAGGATGGGCTGATAGGTCGAAATGCTTTGCCAGGGAATTTCTGCCTGGTACCCGTCCATTGCCATTGGTTTGGCCGTTTTACCTTCGGCACCGGCCATGACCATCACATCAGACAGAAGCGGGCCGCTAAAGGTAATGTCGCGTTGGTTGGCCTCTGTGCCGTAGGGAATTGTGATCTCGACCTGATCCAAACTATCCAGCAATGCCGCGTCAAAGCCAGCTGCCCCGTCATGGGTGACCTCCAGATATCCCAGCAAGCCGCCGTCATTCTCGCCGCGCGCGGGCAGGTTGGTTTCCCCAACCGCGCCGCCAAGGGTGACCAGCACATGGCCTTGCGGGGCAGGCATTTCAGCAAAAGCCGGAAGGGCGGTCGACAAAATCAGACCAACGGGCAGGGCAAAACGCATGGGATTCTCCGTTTAGGTGTATCTGACAGACCTTAGCGGGGAGAGGTCTTTATCCAAGCGCAAATTGAATGCCTCCATTGACCTTGCGGTGTTGCGTGGTAAACCGCCGGGCAAGCAAAAGGACATTCGAAATGAACCTGTTTTCCGAGATCCGCAGCCTTGTGCTGGACGCGTTGGCACAGATGCAGTCCGAAGGCGTGCTGCCCGAAGGGTTGAGCTTTGACAACGTGGCGGTCGAGCCTCCACGTGATGCGGCGCATGGCGATATGGCAACGAATGCGGCGATGGTGCTGGCAAAGCCCGCCAAGATGAAGCCGCGCGACATTGCCGATGCGCTGGCTGGAAAGCTGGCAGAGGATGATCGGATCACAAGTGCAGAGGTTGCCGGGCCGGGGTTCTTGAACCTGCGGTTGGCGCCATCAGTCTGGCAGGGTGTTCTGGCTGCGGTGCTGCAACAGGGCACGGATTATGGCCGCTCGACCATGGGGCATGGGCAGAAGGTGAACGTGGAATACGTCTCGGCCAACCCGACCGGCCCCTTGCATGTGGGTCATACGCGGGGCGCGGTGTTTGGCGATGCGCTGGCAAGCTTGCTGGCCTATTCCGGCCATATCGTGACCCGTGAATACTATATCAACGATGGCGGTGCGCAGGTCGATGTGCTGGCGCGCTCGGCCTATGAACGATACCGCGAGGCCAACGGGCTGAGCCCCGAGATTGCCGAGGGCCTGTATCCTGGCGACTATCTGATCCCGATTGGCGAGGCGTTGAAAGAGAAATACGGTGACAGCCTGATCGACAAGCCGGAAAGCGACTGGCTGGAGGATCTGCGCGAGTTTTCGACAGAAGCGATGATGGACCTGATCCGTGCCGACCTGAAGGCGCTGGGCGTTGAGATGGATGTGTTCTTCTCGGAAAAGTCGCTCTATGGCACGGGTCGGATTGAAGCTGCGTTGCAATCCCTGACCGACAAGGGCCTGATCTATGAGGGCGTGCTGGAACCGCCCAAAGGCAAAAAGCCCGAAGATTGGGAACCACGTGAGCAGACCCTGTTCAAATCGACCGAGCATGGCGACGACGTGGATCGCCCGGTCAAGAAATCGGACGGGAGCTGGACCTATTTTGCCCCGGATATCGCCTATCACTATGACAAAGTGACCCGTGGGTTTGACGCGTTGATCGATGTGTTCGGCGCTGACCACGGTGGCTATGTCAAACGGATGAAGGCGGCCGTGTCGGCTCTGTCCGATGGCAAGGTACCGCTGGATATAAAGCTGACCCAGCTGGTGAAACTGTGGAAGAACGGCGAGCCGTTCAAGATGTCCAAGCGGGCAGGGAACTTCGTCACATTGCGTGATGTGGTCGATCAGGTTGGCCCGGATGTGACCCGTTTCGTGATGCTGACCCGCAAGAATGACGCTGCCCTGGATTTTGACTTTGACAAGGTGTTGGAACAAAGCCGCGAGAACCCCGTTTTCTACGTCCAATATGCCCATGCCCGCGTGATGAGTGTTCTGCGCCGTGCAGCTGAGGCCGGGATCGACGCGCAGGACCCAGCGCTTAAAAGCGCCGATCTGGGTAAGATCGACCATGCCTCTGAGCTGACTGTTGCCAAGAAGCTGGCCGAATGGCCGCGTCTGGTTGAGATCGCCGCGCGTACCAATGAACCCCACCGCGTTGCCTTCTATCTGTATGAACTTGCAGGGGATTTCCACGCGCTTTGGAACAAGGGCAACGATGAAACCCAGCTGCGGTTTATTCAGGATGGCGATGTTGCCACAAGCCAGTCAAAAATCGCACTGGCCCGGTCCGTTTCTGTTGTGATTTCAGCAGGCTTGGGTATTCTTGGCGTTACTCCGGCGCAGGAGATGCGGTGAACAACACCGTCCGAACCGCCGGTACGAGGTAGGCAAGAAATGACCCGCGCGCCTTATTTTCGGCGCTAAACGGGCGGTGAGGCGGACATGGCAAGTTACGATTACCCGGGGCAAATGCGCCCCGAGCAGATGCATTATACGAATCAAGCTCATCCTCAGGATGGGTATGACCTCCCTAATGACTTGCACGGATATGACGAAACGCCCCATCCTGCAGGTTTGGGTCGTATTGTTAGTGCTCTGGGTGCCGTTGCATCATTGGCGCTGGTCGCTGGCATCGGTGTTTGGGGTTACAATTTGGTAATGCGCGATGTGAGTGGCGTGCCGGTTGTTCGGGCCTTAGATGGACCAATGCGTATTCAGCCGGATAGCCCGGGTGGCACCCCTGCGGATCATCAGGGTTTGGCTGTGAACACGGTTGCGGCAGTGGGCACAGCAGCGCCGCCTGCTGATCGGCTGATCCTTGCACCGCGCCCGGTTTCCCTGACAGATGAAGATACTCCGGTGGCACCGTTGCAACCGACACCTGCCGTACATGTGGTCGATGAAAACGTCTCTGACCGGACGGCCACACAGATGCGCCAGGGCGCGGTTGATACACTGGTTGCTGAACTGGCGGGAGAGGCGGAAAATTCCGATCAGGTTGGCGAGCAAAGTTTTCAGTTGGCCTCTTTGACCATCCCCGAGGAAGAGCCTGCTATTGATCCGGCTGATCTGGCTGCATCGCAACCGGACCCAGAACTGGCGGCTTTGCCTGGTGTGCGCCGGTCGCTGCGCCCGGTCCTGCGCCCCGCTGGCGGTGTGCGCAGCGCAATTACGTCAAACAGCACTACCGAAGACGCGATCAACGCGGCGGTCAAAGCTGCGGTCGGCTTGGATGTGGATCCTGAAACTCTGACCAAGGGCACCCGTATGGCCCAGCTTGGCGCCTATGAAAATTCGGACGTCGCGCGCTCGGAATGGGATCGCATGAATGGACGATTCGGGGATTATATGATTGGAAAACAGCGTGTTATACAGAAAACCTCAAGCGGTGGGCGAACCTTCTATCGTCTTCGGGTTCTGGGGTTTGACGATCTGAGCGACTCGCGCCAATTCTGTGCCGCTTTGCAGGCCGAAGGCGCTGATTGCATTCCGGTTGCCGCGCGGTGAGTTTCGGCGCAGTCATTACCGACGCTGAAGGTCTGCGCCTGACGTCTGACGAGAAAAAACTGTTCCGAGAGATGAACCCATTCGGGTTCATTCTGTTCGCCCGTAATATCGAGTCTGCGGATCAGGTGCGCGCCCTATGCGACGATTTCCGCGAGGCTGTGGGGCGTAACTGCCCGATCACTGTTGATCAAGAGGGTGGACGTGTGCAACGTCTGCGCACACCGCTGGCACGGGAATGGATGCCGCCGTTGGATCACGTGGCCCAGAGCGGAGAGCAGGCCGAACGTGCTATGTATCTGCGCTATCGCCTGATTGCGAATGAACTGTTCGAGCTTGGGATCGACAGCAACTGCGCCCCCATGGTGGATCTGGCCCGGAACGAGACGCATCCGTTCCTTAAAAACCGCTGCTATGGATCTGATCCCAAAATGGTTTCTCGGATCGGTCGTGCGGCTGCCGAGGGGCATTTGGATGGCGGTGTATTGCCGGTGCTCAAACACATGCCGGGTCATGGTTTGTCCACGCTGGACAGCCATCATGACCTGCCCCATGTCGATCTGACGCAAGAGGAGCTGACCGAAGCAGATTTCGGCCCGTTTCGGGATTTGAACGATCTGCCCATGGGGATGACGGCGCATCTGGTCTATGACCGGATTGACCCTCAACCTGCTACGATTTCTCGGACCATGATCAGCCTGATCCGCAAAACGATCGGGTTTGGCGGGCTGATCATGACGGACGATATCTCGATGAAGGCCCTGAGCGGAAATCCAGAAGAGATTGCCAATCAGGCGCTAACTGCAGGGTGCGATGTGGTTTTGTACTGCAATGGCTCTTTTGATGCCCGTGCTAAGGTGCTGAGCACCGCCGGAAAGATGTCCGAACAGGCACAGAAACGCGCTGAACGGGCGTTGGCGATGCGCAAAGCCCCGCAGGAACTTGACATCCAAGCCGCCGAAGCCGAACTTTCTCGCCTAATGGGCGGGCAGGTGTATGTCGGATAATCTTTTTAGCGAAGACCCCGTCTCGGTCGCGGATCGCCTTGCGGCAGAGGCATTGATCGTAGACGTCGACGGGTTCGAAGGCCCGCTCGATGTGCTGCTGATGCTGTCCCGCACACAAAAGGTTGATCTGCGCAAAATATCGGTTCTGGCGCTGGCGCAGCAATACTTGTCCTTTGTTGAAAAGGCACGGGCGCTGCGGATCGAACTGGCCGCCGACTATCTGGTGATGGCGGCATGGCTGGCCTTTCTGAAATCGCGCTTGCTGCTGCCTCCGGATCCGAATGACGAAGGCCCCTCGGGCGAAGAACTGGCTGCGCATCTGGCATTTCAGCTCGAGCGGCTTCAGGCCATGCGCGATGCTGCCGCCCGATTGATGGGGCGCGATCAGCTGGGGCGCGATTTCTTCAAACGCGGGCAGGGCGAGGATGTCACGCGCATCCGCACCGTGACCTATTCCGCCACGCTGCTGGACCTGATGCAGGGCTATGCCCGCATTCGCACCCGTGATGAATTCCGCCCCTTTGTCATGGACCGTGACGCCGTATTCACGATGGAACAGGCGCTGGAACGTATGCGCCCGCTGATCGGCTTTGCCGGGGCCTGGACGGATATGGAGACCTATCTACCCGAGGGCTGGGATGCCGACCCGGTGCGCAGGCGGTCCGCGACGGCGGCTACTTTTGCGGCCTCACTTGAGTTGGTGAAAGAAGGACATATGGAAATACAGCAGAGCGAAACTTTTGCTCCAATACAACTACGCAAGAGGACCCAATCCCGTGACTGACGCGCCTCAGGAAGAAGGTACCGGCACCCTGTTCGAAGCTCCGCCTATGGCCGAGCAAGAACGCATGGTCGAGGCCGTGTTATTCGCCAGCGCCGAGCCGGTGACGATCGCCGATCTTGAAGTGCGGATGCCCCATGGCAGCGACGCGTCACAGGCGGTGGAAATGCTTAAGAAACGTTATGAAGGGCGTGGTGTTCGTGTGGTTCAGCTTGGTGAATCCTGGGCCATTCGCACTGCCCCAGACTTAGGTTTTCTGATGCAAAAAGAAACGGTTGAAACCCGCAAGCTCAGCCGGGCCGCGATCGAAACGCTGGCGATCGTGGCATATCACCAACCCTGTACACGTGCCGAGATCGAAGAAATTCGCGGCGTATCGGTCTCGCGCGGGACCATCGACCAACTGTTGGAGATGGAGTGGATCAGACTGGGTCGTCGTCGCATGACGCCGGGCCGTCCGGTGACTTTCGTGGTGACTCCGCAGTTTCTGGATCACTTTGGGCTGGAGAACGCCCGGGATTTGCCGGGGTTGAAAGAATTGCGCGCTGCCGGTTTGCTGGAGAACAGACCGCCTCCGGGAACGATCCCACTGGGAGAGGGGCAGGAAGACGAAGATCAAACCGAACTGTTCGAGGAAGAGTGATCACGTGGCCCTTTTGTTGCCGCACAAATCGACTATTTAGAAGCCTGGAAATCGGAGTTGAGCAATGAATGCCAATCGGATCATTGACATGATTGTGCGACAGGTCATGCGGCGGCTTGTCACCAAAGGGGTGGACAAGGGGTTCGACATGGCCAGCCGCGTGGGCCAGAAGTCGGGGCAAGGGCAGCCGCCGCACGAGAGCTCAGGTGCCTCTGATCAGTTGCAGGCGGACGGAAACCGCCAACGTCAGAACATGCGTCAAGTCCAACGCGTGGCCAATCAGATGCGCCGGTTCATCCGGTTCTGATCAGGTTACAGCCTTGAAATGCTTGGACAGTTTCAGCCCCTGTCCCTGGTAATTCGAGGCGATGCCCGCCCCGTAAAGCTGCGTGGGCATCTCTGACATCCGCTCATACACCAACCGTCCCACGACTTGTCCGTGTTCCAGCACAAATGGGGCCTCGTGACAGCGGACTTCCAACACGCCGCGTGATCCTTCGCCACCTGCGGCCGCATGGCCAAAGCCGGGGTCGAAGAATCCGGCATAATGCACCCGGAATTCCCCGACCATCGCCAGATAGGGGGCCATTTCAGCCGCATACATCGGCGGGATATGCACTGCCTCGCGGCTGACCAGAATGTAGAACGCACCTGGGTCGAGGATGATGCGCCCATCAGTGGTACGCACTTCTTCCCAATATTCTTGCGGGTCGTATTCGCCGATCCGGTCCAGATCAATGACACCGGTATGAGGTTTGGCGCGGTAGCCGACCAAATCAGTGTCGGGCAGCCGCAGGTCCACCGAGAACCCAAGCCCGTCCTGAATGACAGCGGGGCCATCGACCAGCGGGGATTCGGCGTGCAGGGCGCTTAGATCGGTATCGCTCAGCACGGCCTGTCCCTCCCGGAACCTGATCTGGTTCAGCCGCATTCCCGGACGCACCAGAACCGAGAATGAGCGGGGGCAGATCTCGGCATACAAAGGGCCGGTATAGCCTGCAGGCACCCGGTCAAACTCGGTCCCGCCATCGGTGATCGTGCGCGTCAGAAGATCCAGCCGCCCGGTCGAGCTTTTTGCATTGGCGGCCGCGCTCAGCCCCTGGGGCAGGGCCAGCGATTCCATCAACGGCACTAGATAGACACAGCCCTTTTCCAGCACAGCACCTTCAGAGATATCGATGCGGTGCATCTCAAATTCCGACAAACGTTCGGCTACGGTGCGACCTTCGCCTGCCAGAAACGAGGCACGTACCCGGTAAGCAACTGTACCTAAACGCAAATCAAGGCTGGCGGGTTGAATCTGGGCGGGGATGACCTCTGGGCTTGCGGTAATCTCACCGCGAGCGATCATCGCCTCTATCTGCTGGTTCGGGCATACGCCGGTCATTCCGATCCCCCCTGATGCCAGAGCGGGATCTGGCCTGTGTGCCATAAACGTCGGTGTGATTTGGTCGGGCTAGCAGGACTCGAACCTGCGACCTTCCGTCCCCCAGACGGACGCGCTACCAGGCTGCGCCATAGCCCGACGTTGAGGTGTTCATAAAGACTTTCCCGGCGGGGGCAAGAGGAAATCATCGCCTTTTTTCTTATCCCGCCGATCGGTTTTCTATTCGGTTCAACACGCTGCGCAGCTCTTGCGCGATGGGCGCTATCTGGCTGAGCAACTGGTCATCGAATGCGTCTCGGGTCCAGGCCAATGTCGCGATTCCGCCCAACAATGGCGAGGCGTCGGGATAAGACGGCTGGGCTTGGGCCGCAGGCTCAGCTTTTGGCGGAGCGGGGGCAGGGGTCGGTTCGGGTTTTTGCGCGTCGCCAAGATCCAGATGTATCTGCTCTTGCGGGGGGGCTGGCTTGGCCGTGAATGGCACAACGACATTTGCATCGGGTGTGGGTTCAAGATTCGCAATTTCATCCAGGCCCTGGGACACCGAAGAAACATGCGCCACGCCCTGTTCACGCAAGATGCGCTGTACGCCTTTGATGGTGATCCCATCCTCATGCAAAAGCTTCTTGATGCCGCCCAGCAGGCGCATGTCGTTGGGGCGATAATATCGGCGCCCACCGGCCCGTTTTACTGGTTTCACCTGATTGAAGCGGCTTTCCCAGAATCGCAGAACATGCGGCTGCACACCCAACCAGTCCGCAACTTCACTGATGGTGCGAAAGGCGTCTGGGGACTTGCTCATATTCGTGCCGTCCTGATCTTATTTGCGGTTCCCTGCGGCGACGCGATCTTTCATCAGATGCGACGGGCGGAAGGTGAGAACACGGCGAGGCTGAATTGGAACCTCTTCGCCTGTCTTGGGATTGCGGCCGATACGAGCTGTCTTGTCCCGAACACTGAACGTTCCAAAAGACGAGATCTTTACCTGTTCACCGCGCACCAATGCGTCGGACATATGGTTCAGAACGCTCTCGACCAGTTGCGCGCTTTCATTGCGTGAAAGGCCAACTTCACGAAATACGGCCTCGCTCAGATCCATTCGGGTCAGTGTTTTGTCGCTCATGCCAATTCCCCTGTTGCTATCAGAGCATAGGGTCAGGGCAAATTCGCTGTCAATATCAATGAATTGCGGGCGAGTGTGTAAGCTGAATTGCGCTTGTTACCACCGCAAGAGGACTGAGCCCCAGGCCAATCCACCTCCGATTGCCTCTGTGACCAGCAGATCACCCTGTTTGAACTGCCCACGCTGTTTCGCAACAGACATTGCCAGGGGAATCGATGCGGCCGAGGTATTTCCGTGGTCCTGCAGGGTAACGACAACGTGTTCCATAGGAACGCCCAATTTCTTGGCTGTGCCCTGGATGATTCTAATGTTTGCCTGATGCGGTACGATCCAATCCACATCTTTATGACTTAGCCCAGCCTTCTCTAGGCAGGTTTCTGCGGTAGAGGTCAGTCGTTCAACTGCCTGCCGAAACAGCTGGTTTCCTTTCATCCGCAGATAGCCTGTGGACTGGGTCGAGACGCCTCCATCCACATAGAGCAGGTCCTTATAGCGCCCGTCCGAGTTCAGGTCGGTTGCCAGAATGCCCCGATCGTCCGAGGTTCCTGCGCCCTCATGCTGTTCAAGGATTATTGCCCCGGCGCCGTCGCCGAAAAGCACGCAGGTCGACCGGTCGGTCCAGTCCATGATACGAGAGAACGTCTCGGCGCCGATGACCAGTACGCGTTTGGCCTGGCCTGATACGATCAGCGCATTGGCATTGGTCATGGCATAGACAAATCCGGCGCAAACCGCCTGTACGTCAAAGGCGAAGCCTTTGGTCATGCCAAGCTGCGATTGAACCATTGTTGCGGCAGAGGGAAACGTCAGGTCAGCGGTCGATGTTGCAAGAATAATCGCATCAATATCATCTGCCTCCAGACCCGCATCGGCCAATGCGGCACTGGCAGCCTTTGTGGCCATAATCGAAGTGGTTTCGTCTTCCGCTGCAAAATGCCGGCGTTCGATTCCGGAACGGGTCCGTATCCACTCATCAGACGTATCGAGCGTTTCTTCGAACTCGGAATTCGGGACGATGCGCTCTGGCAAATAGTGCCCGACACCAACTATAATTGAACGGCCTGCCATGCTGGGGTACTGCCTTTTTTGTTATTCACCGGCCTTCGACGGCGTGTCTGCGGCATCTTGTGCAAGCTCGACTGTCGATGCAACCCGTGCTGCCAATTTTTCGGCGAAGCCGGACTCGGCCAGGGTAAAGGCCAGCTTTACAGCGGCTGACACGCCGGTCGAGTCTGCACCACCATGTGATTTGACGACGGTTCCGTTCAGGCCAAGGAAAACCCCACCATTCACGCGCCGAGGATCAATTCGTTTCTTCAACCGCTGCAAAGATGTGATTGCAAGGATCGAGGCCAGTCGTGAGAGCGGAGAATATTTGAACGCCTCGCGCAGAAGATCTCCGATCAGGCTGGCTGTGCCTTCTCCGGTCTTGATGGCGACGTTGCCTGTAAACCCGTCTGTTATAATGACATCGGCTTTGTCTCCCGGGATGTCGCTGCCTTCGACAAAACCCACAAAGTCAAAGCTGGCCTGATCCGCAAAATCCGAGATCATGCCATGCGCTTCTTTTAGCTCGGCGCGCCCTTTATGTTCCTCGGTGCCCACATTCAAAAGGCCGATCCGGGGACGTTCCAACGCCATGCCGTTTCGGGCATAAGAGGCACCCATCAAAGCATATTGCAGCAGGTCCTTGGCGTCCGCGCGCACATCGGCGCCCACGTCCAACATTACATTGAAACCCTGCGGATTGCGCGAGGGCCACAAAATAGCGATTGCCGGGCGGTTTACCCCCGGCAGCTTACGTAGACGCATCATCGACAGGGCCATCAATGCGCCGGTATTGCCACAAGAGACCGCGCCATGGGCTTCACCCTGACGTACCGACTCCAGTGTGGACCACATCGAGGTTTGCTTGCCGTGTCGGACGACCTGGCTGGGCTTGTCCTCCATCGTGACCACATCGGGACAATCACGAAAAACGACGCGCCCGTTCAGGACACGCCGTTTTGCGACAAGTTTGCGCAACATAGCCTCAGGCCCGTGCAAGATGAACGCGATATCGGGGTTCTTATCCGCCGATTTGGCGATCCCCGCCACAACAGCAGCGGGCCCCGAATCTCCGCCCATTGCGTCAACCGAGATGGTAATCCGTCCGGCGTGCGTGGGCTGTTCTGTCATGCTTGGCCTGCGCTTTTAGGGCTTAGGCCGCGTCTTCGTCCAGGTCGATTTCGTCGGCCTGAGCGACGACTTCGCGGTCATCATAGTGGCCGCAGGACGCGCAGACGTGGTGCGGGCGCTTCAGCTCACCACAGTTGGCGCATTCGTTCGGGTTTGCAGCAACCAGAGCGTCGTGCGCGCGGCGGTTGTTGCGACGCGACTTGGAAACTTTGTTCTGTTGGACAGCCATGGTCTCAACCTTTGTCTACTAAGGGCCGGCAGATTCGCTGCGGGCCAGGTTTCATTCTTCGTTTTTCTCGTGGTTTGACGCGCGTTTAGGGGACGGGCCCCGCGATGTCCAACCCAAATTCCGATGAGCGCGCGAAAATACTGCGATTCTCAGCATGTTCAAGCGATTTTTCTGAGCGCCTGCTATGACAGGATTTCAGGCCCGTGTCACTCGTCTTTTTTCAGTGCATCGCGCAGCCCGGCCAAGCCCGCAAAGGGTTTGACATCTTCATCCGTTATTGCCTGTTTGCCGGGTTCGGTAAAGCCCGCCTGTTCCAATTCGGCACCTTCTTTCCGGGGATACTGGGGCAGGGCAAGCGCCAGCGCTTCGGACATGACCTCGGTCAGAGCGATTTCGGTCCCTAGCGGTTCAGATTCGTCACCCTCCGGGATTTCGAACTCTTCCTCGTCAGGGTTTGTCCAATCTGACAGAAACATCCGGGTCACCGGAATGTCGATCCGCGTGGTAACCGGTGTCAGCGTCACGACACAGGGTTGAATCACGGTTGCCCCCAGTTTTCCTGAAAGCGCCCAATCACGCTTTCCATGCGCACTCACCTCGCCGACAAAACTCAGCTTACGCAGCCCAAGCAGGCTCAACTCGTTCTTTAAGAGATCCAACTCCTGCGCGTCAGGGCGAATTTCAAAGGGCGTCGGTGCGTTCTGAGGCAGGTCGGCGACCCGTAAAGATGTCTGGTTGCTCATACGTGGCCCTTTCGTGTGTTGAACCGGGGTGGCGGTTTGATGTAATCGGATAGGGGCCGCACGGTCCCAAGGCAAGAGGGTGTGAATGTTGAAAGTTATGAGCAGGTTGAAACCAGCGTCCAGAACGCTCGTATTTGCGGCCTGTCTGACCGCTGCTGGTGCGTGTGCTCCGGTCTTCAAGAAACACGGATATGTCCCCACAGCCGAGGACCTGGCCGAAATTCAGGTGGGTGTCGATACACGTGAAAGCGTACTCGAATCCGTTGGCGCGCCCAGTACTTCAGGCGTTGTTCGCGATTCCGGCTTTTATTATGTGACATCACGCGTTCGTCATTATGGTCCGAAACGACCGAAAATCGTCTCGCGCGAGCTTGTGGCGATCAGCTTCGATGACCGGGGTGTTGTGCGCAATATTGAACGCTTTGGCCTTGAGGATGGAAACGTTGTGACGCTGGATCGTCGTATTACCGAATCCTCAGTTCAGAACCGTGGGTTCTTGCGGCAGCTGCTTGGCAATATCGGCAACTTCAACCCGGCAAACATTCCTGGCGCGACCAACTAATTCATAGTCACGTCTTGTCAACTTCACAGGGCGGTCACAAATCCTGTGTTATTGACCCTGCAAGACGAAACAGGTCAGCAACCCAGGAGGATGCGACCATGGCACTATTGCTCGGCAAGGGCCGGTACCGTGCGCGTCAGGCGCAAACACCGCAGGATGTTGCGGCGGCACAGTGTCTTCGAACACTGGCTTTCAGGACTGATCAGCCTGATCAGGATGAGTTCGATAGCCGTTGTACACATATTCTGGTCGAGGATATGCGTGCCAACGGTAAACTCGTGTGCTGCTTTCGCATGTTGATGATGGAGCGCGGGGCCGAGATTGGCCAAAGCTATTCCGCCCAGTTCTATGACCTCTCGGCACTTGAAGGGTTTAAGGGGCGCATGGTCGAGATGGGGCGCTTTTGCGTGCATCCTGGTCGAAACGACCCAGACATTCTGCGTGTTGCCTGGGGGTCGATGACTGCATTTGTCGATCAGAATAATGTTGAGATGCTGTTTGGCTGCTCATCGTTTGCGGGTACAGAAACGGCGGAATATCTTGATGCTTTTGCGATGTTGAAACATCGCCATCTGGCCCCGAAACGCTGGTTGCCACGGGTCAAGGCCCCAGATGTTTTCCGGTTCGCCGCGAGATTGCGTCGGCGCCCGGATGCCAAAAAAGCCATGATGCGCATGCCCCCTTTGCTGCGTACTTACCTGATGATGGGCGGCTGGGTCAGTGACCACGCAGTCGTTGACCGTCACATGAACACTTTGCATGTCTTTACCGGCCTCGAAATCTGCGCGATTCCGCCCGCACGTAAACGTTTGCTGCGGGCCGTTGCCGGGTAATCGCCGTTGACGGCTCGACGCTGCGGGGGTAGCTGGCGGGCATGGCAAGAATTCCTTTATTGCAGATGTCCGGCATTTCCCTGACTTTCGGGGGCGATCCGGTTTTTTCAGACCTTGATCTGGTGGTTCAACCAGGCGACCGCGTCGCTCTGGTTGGGCGGAACGGATCCGGCAAGTCAACCTTGATGAAGGTGATGGCCGGTTTGGTAGAACCGGACAAGGGCGAGATTGTAATCCCCCCGGGTAAGTCAGTCGGTTACATGGAGCAAGACCCCGGAATGGAAGGGTTTGCTACGCTGGGCGACTATGCCTCCAGCGGGTTAGAGCCGGGTGAGCTTTACAAAGTCGAACGCGCAGGCGAAGGGCTGAAATTCGACCCGGCGCGCGCTGTTGAGACGGCCTCGGGCGGTGAACGCCGCCGTGCCGCGCTGGCCAAGCTGATGGCCGAAGCCCCGGATTTGATGCTGCTGGACGAGCCGACCAACCATCTTGATATCGAAGCCATCGCCTGGCTCGAGCGTGAGCTAGGATCGACACGGACGGCCTATGTGCTGATCTCACACGACCGTGCCTTTCTGCGCGCCTTGACCTGCGCGACGCTATGGATCGATCGTGGGGCGGTCCGACGGCAGGAGCAGGGGTTTACGGCATTCGAGGCTTGGCGCGACAAGATCTGGGAGGAAGAGGACCAGCAACGTCATAAGCTGAACCGTCTGATCAAGTCCGAGGCGCGATGGGCCGTCGAGGGCATCAGCGCCCGTCGCAAGCGCAACCAGGGTCGGGTCCGCGCCTTGCAGGACCTTCGATCTGAAAAAGCCGCACAGATAAAACGTCAGGGTTCGGCCGCGATGACCCTTGAGGCTGGACCAAAATCAGGGCGAAAAGTGTTTGAAGCCAAAGGCCTATCCAAGTCTTTTGGTGATCATCAGATCGTGCGCAACTTTGACCTGTTGGTACAGCGGGGCGACCGCGTGGCCTTTGTTGGCCCAAACGGCGTCGGCAAGACAACATTGCTGAAAATGCTGTTGGGACAAGAGAACCCGGATGAGGGTTCGGTCACGCTGGGCACCAATCTTGAGATTGCAGTATTCGACCAGGCCCGCGCACAGCTGGACCCCGAAATGAGCCTTTGGGACAGCCTGACCGGCGACCCCGAGATGCGTGTTTCCGGCAAGGCGGATCAGGTGATGGTGGGTGGCCAACCCAAGCATGTGGTCGGCTACCTCAAGGAGTTTCTTTTTGACGAGGGGCAGGCCAGAGCAGCCGTTAAATCACTGTCCGGTGGGGAAAAGGCCCGTTTGCTGCTGGCAAAGCTGATGGCCAAACAGTCGAACCTGCTGGTATTGGACGAACCAACCAACGATCTGGATGTGGAAACACTGGATCTGTTGCAGGAACTGCTGGACGATTATGACGGTACCGTTTTGCTGGTCAGCCACGACCGCGATTTCTTGGACCGTGTGGCCGCAACGACCATCGCGATGGAGGGTAACGGCCGTGCAACCGTCTATGCCGGGGGCTGGTCGGACTACCTCGCTCAGCGCGGCGAGGTGTCTGATAAGAAAGAAGTAAAAACAAAAGCTTCCAAGTCAAAGGTAAAGCAAGAGGCGCAGCCGAAACTGGGGCTATCATTTTCAGAGAAACACCGTCTTGAGAAATTGCCTGCCGAGATTGAGCGGCTTGAGGCGGAAATCGGAAAGCTTGAAGAGCTGATGTCCGATCCTGAGCTTTTCAGCCGTGAACCTGTTAAATTTCAGAAAGCGACCGAGGCTTTGGTCGAGCGGCAGGAAAAGCTGGCCGCAGCCGAGGAAGAGTGGCTGATCCTCGAGGAAAAGGCCGAGGGCGCCTAGATCAGCTTTCGCGCTGTGGCCGGCTATCCGACCACAGTTCATTTGAGTGAGCCGTATTCTTCGGTAGGTGATCAGCCACGCTCAGCGCATTCGCAGCGCGCCGTCGATACGGATGACCTCGCCGTTCAGATAACCCATTTCGACGATGAACCCGGCCAGTCTTCCGTATTCGCGGGGGGCGCCAAGGCGCACAGGGTTGGGAACGTCAGAGGCCAGTTGTTGCTGCACCTCTTCGGGCAGACCGGCCAGCATCGGAGTCATAAAGATTCCGGGTGCGATGGTCATCACGCGGATTCCGGACGAGGCCAGATCCCGTGCCATGGGCAGGGTCATACCTACCACACCACCTTTCGAAGCCGCATAGGCAGCCTGACCCTTTTGCCCATCAAAGGCCGCGATTGAGGCTGTATTGATGATGACACCGCGCGCGCCATCCGGTTCTGGGTCGTTCTTTGCCATTTCCGCGGCTGCAAGGCGTGAAACGTTGAATGTACCCACAAGGTTGATGTCGATCGTGCGCTGAAATGCATCAAGCGGGTGCGGGCCATCCCTGCCTACGGTTTTCATGCCAACCGCGATCCCGGCGCAATTCACTGCCGCGTTGATTGCTCCCATCTTCTTGCGGGCATGGGCGATGGCCGCGGCCACGGATGTTTCATCGGTTACATCCGTCTGGGCGAAATGCCCGCCAATTTCTGTTGCGACCTGGCTGCCTCGGTCTGCATCCCGGTCCAGAATGGTTACCTGTGCATTGTTTTCTGCAAAAAAGCGGGCCGTTGCCTCACCCAGCCCCGAGGCGCCTCCGGTGACAATGGCTGCGGTGGTCGACAGGTGCATCTGGATTTCCTTCCAAAAGATATGAACATACGTTCATTTAATATCAGCAAAGGGACAGTGTCCATAGGGGGGCGTCGGGCAGGCGGCCCTTCCTCAAGGCTTTCTCAGGTCAGCTTCAGGCGTTCTTAATGTTGAAATCTCAAATCGACACTGAACGCAATTGAGCGTCTGGGTGGCGCATTTGAGGAGGACAAACTATGCGAATTGGAACCAAATCAGGGCTTTCCGCTTTGGTTGCCGCTCCGTTTCTGGGGATTATGGCGGCTGGAAGTGCGGCCGCTGCACCAGAGGTCTGCAACTGGAAAACGGCGCGGGATGCTGCAAACAGCGGCGATTATGCGACCATGTGTGAGTGCACGCAGGTAACCCCCAGCTTTCTGGAGCGCTTGCAGAAACGAGCGGATTTCGAAACCACATTGCGAAACACATCCGCGCAATGCCCGGGGTTGGCCGCCTTGTTGACCGACTTTCCGACAGCATCAATCGTAAGCGCGGCAAATGCGGGCGAAGACCGCAGTTCGGACCCAAGCAGTCCGGTCACGCCGGTTGGCGGCGATGGAACAGGGTCCGGCGGGTCGGGCGGTAACGGTCCCGGCAACGGCGGCGGCGATGATCCGGGTGGCGATAACCCGGGCGATGATCCGGGTAACGGTGGTGGGGATGATCCCGGTGACGACAACCCAGGTGATGATCCCGGCAATGGTGGTGGCGATGGCCCCGGCAAACCCGGAAATGGCAATGGTCCCGGCAAAGGGGGTAATGGTCCGGGTAAAGGCGGTAACGGCCCCGGAAATGGCAATGGAAACGCTGGGAACCCCGGCAATGGCGGGGGCAATAATGGCGGCTCTGGCCCCGGCACCGGAAACGGTGGAGGTAACAACGGCCACGGCGGAGGCCACGGCAATGGCGGCGGCGGCCATGGAAACGGCGGAGGCAAAGGGGGCAAGCGATAAGCCTGCAAGTGACGGATTTGCTCATGCCGAAACAGAAACGGCCACCCAATTAGGTGGCCGTTTTTCTTTGAGAGGTCTTAGTTATCCCAACTGAACCAGCGCGTGCCTCTTCTTGCCCGCACTCAGTTTGATGGGCGAGGACAAGGCGCCTGCGTCGATCATCAGACCCGCGTCTGTTAATGAAGCGTCGTCCAGTTTGGCGCCGTTTTCTGCAATCAGGCGCTTGGCCTCTTTGCCAGATTTCGCCAGGCCAGACTGTACGATCAGTTGCACGATGGATATCGGCAAGTCTGCTTCGCCGACCGTTAGGGTCGGCAGATCGTCCCCGACGCCACCTTTTTCGAACACTTCGCGAGCGGTGGCCTCGGCATTTGCCGCAGCCTCGGTCCCGTGCAGCAAGGAGGTGACCTCGTTTGCCAGGCGGATCTTGGCCTCGTTGATCTCGGACCCCTGCAATGCGCCAAGGCGGTCACACTCATCCACAGGCAGTTCGGTGTACAGCTTAAGGAACCGCCCAACATCCGCGTCGGTGGTGTTGCGCCAGAACTGCCAGAACTCATAGGGTGAGCGCATCTCGGCATTCAGCCAGACTGCACCGTCTTGCGATTTGCCCATCTTCTTGCCATCGCTGGTGGTCAGCAAGGGTGAGGTCAGGCCATAAATCTCGTTATCCAACACGCGACGGGTCAGGTCGATACCGTTGACGATATTGCCCCACTGATCGCTACCGCCAAGCTGTAGGACACAGCCATAGCGACGGTTCAGTTCAAGGAAGTCATAGGCCTGCAGGATCATGTAATTGAATTCGAGGAAGGACAGCGATTGCTCGCGGTCCAGCCGGGATTTCACCGATTCAAAGGCCAACATCCGGTTGACCGAGAAATGCCGGCCGATGTCGCGCAGGAAGTCGAGGTAATTTAGGTCGTCCAGCCACTCTTCGTTGTTCAGCATCAGTGCTGCGTTTTCTGCGCCGCTATCATAGTCGATATAGGCGGCAAACACCTTTCTGATGCCTGCGATATTGGCGTTGATCTGGTCCGGGCCCAGCAGGGGGCGCTCATCTGACCGGAAGGACGGATCGCCCACCTTCGTGGTGCCGCCGCCCATCAGGGTGATCGGCTTATGACCTGTTTTCTGGAACCAGCGAAGCATCATGATCTGGATCAGGCTGCCCACATGTAGGGACTTTGCCGTTGCATCAAACCCGATATACGCCGACTGACACCCGCTGATCAGCGCCTCGTCAAGGCCCTGATAATCGGTGCAGTCAGCCAGAAAGCCGCGCTCGATCATCGTGGCGATGAAATCCGATTTGGGGTGGTAGGTCATATCGTGCCCTTTGGGTTAATGTTGCGGGGCAGTGTATAGGCGGTGGGGATGACAAGGAAAAGGCACCTTGTCCAAGAAAAACACGCGGCTTATGTGATCTGGCTTGCCTTGGGTTTGCGTTAACGTGCAGGTTGTGGGCAACGCGACGACATAACGGGCGCGAACAGGCGAAAGAGGGCTGGCGTGGGTCGGGCAATTAGCAAATCAGGCGTATTGACTGCATTGGGTGCAATGTCGGGGACCTCGCTGGATGGCGTGGACGCGGCGGTGATCAAAACGGACGGTTACAGAATTCTTGGCTTTGGGCCCACCGGATACCGCGCCTATTCAGATGCAGAGCGGAAAACGCTTCGTGCTGCATTGGGGCAGTGGCATGGCCATGATGTGGATACCGCGGCGGAATTGGTCACGCTTGCCCATGCCGAAATACTGGCCGACTTCGATGAGATTGACCTGATCGGATTTCACGGTCAGACCCTAGCGCATGAACCAAGCGGGCGCGGTACGTTGCAGGTGGGTGACGGCGATGGCCTGACGCAGGCCTTGGGTGTCCCCGTCGTTTGGGATTTCCGCAGCGATGATGTGGCGATGGGGGGCGAGGGCGCTCCGCTTGCGCCCTTTTACCACTTTGCCTGTGCCAAGTGGATTGAGGCCAACCAACCGCTTTGTTTTCTGAACCTGGGCGGGGTCGGGAACCTGACCTATGTAGATCCCAGGTTTGATGGCCCTGAAATACCAGGTGCGCTCTTGGCTTTTGACACCGGTCCGGCCAACGCACCGGTTGATGATCTGATGCAGGAACGTCTGGGTCTGCCCATGGATCGCGACGGCGCGGTCGCACGTGGTGGCAGGGTCGAGACCGGGGCGCTTGAGTTATTTCTGGCAGAGCCCTTCTTTAACAGGATGCCGCCAAAATCACTGGACCGGAACGACTTTGCCGAGATGATCCGCCTGGTGCAGGAACTCTCTGACGCTGATGCGGTTGCCACGCTTACCGGCATGTGCGCCGCCGGAGTTGCGCAAGGGATCGAGCATTGCCCGGAACCGCCGTCGCGTGTGTTGGTGACAGGAGGGGGACGGCATAACCCGGTCCTGATGGAGATGCTGCGCGTTTCGCTGGATTGTCCGGTGGAGCCGGTCGAAGCGGTTGGTCTGGATGGGGATATGCTGGAAGCACAAGCCTTTGCCTATCTTGCTGTCCGTGTCGCGCGCGGGCTGCCGACCTCTTGCCCCGGCACCACAGGGGTCAAGGCGCTGGTCGGGGGCGGGATGGTCAGCGTTCCATCGAGCGAACGTAGTCTGACGTAAATTCTGAATACCCCTCAGAAGTCGATTTCAGATGTGCTTTGGTCCAGTCATGCAGCGTTGGCAGCTGGTGAAACGGCACGTTTGGAAAGGCGTGGTGTTCTGCGTGATAGGGCATGTTCCAGGCCAGAAATCGGACCAATCGGTTGGTGAACGTAGTGCGCGAGTTTTCAAGCATATTCGCCACCGGCGGGCAGAGGCCGTGTTCCGCAAGCAGGTACAGCCGAAGAACGGGCTGTGCCACCAAGACCGGCAACAGCCATAAGCTGACCACCAAAGGAGACACCAGCAGGCTTGCCCCTGCAAGCGCGTAAATGGCCAGCAGGACACGGGCCTCAATCCGCATGGCCTTATGTTGGCGATGCGGCAAATAGGGCGCCTCGATCCGGCCCATTGCGTTACTGATCAGAACGCGCGCCATTCCAGACCAATAGGGCCAACCGCTCAGATAGATCATCAGGCTCGGCCAGCTGTCGGGCCGCGGTTTGCCACCCAGCTCGGGGTCTTTGTCCGGGTGGTTGGTCCATTTGTGATGCGCAAGGTGGAAGTACCGAAACCATGTAAAGGGCAGGACGATCGGGAGCGAGACCAGATGCCCGACCGCATCATTCATCCAGCCGGTCCGAAACGGCGTTTTATGCGTGCATTCGTGGCTGAGGGTGAACAGAAACACCAGTAGAACGCCCTGTGGCAGGATCAGCAGAGGCCACAGCGGGATTTGCAAGGCGATGCCTGTGCTGGTGGCGCTCAGCACCAATAGATACAACACCAGATGCCTCACACCCGCCACGTCTGACCGCATCTGCAGCCGGTCTTTGGCCTCGGCCGATATTGACGCAATAAGGGCGCGGTGATCCATCGGTTAGCCTCGGGGGATGTCGAACCCTGGGGGGGCGAGTTCGAACCCGTCGAATTCAAACCCCGGGGACACGGTGCAAGAGACCAGCGTGTAGGCCCCGCTGCTGCGCGCGGCCTGCCAGTGATCCTTGGGCACGATCAGTTGCGGCGCACCCTGTGACAGATCCGGGGTCAGCAAGTGATCAACCGCCGGACCAGTGTCGGTTGCGCTGAGCGACAGCACCAAGGGTGCCCCTGCGTGATACAGCCAGATCTCGGTCGCATCGACGCGGTGCCAATGGCTGGCCTCGCCCTCGGGCAGCAGGAAATAGATGCAGGTTCCGGTCGCACGGCTCTGGTTCTTGGCGCGCCAGGTTTCGCGGAACCAGCCCCCCTCGGGGTGGCGTTGCAGGTTCAGGTGTTGGATGATCTCTTGTGCGGTCATGGGGCCTCGGTCGTTTCAGAGAGATTATGCACGGGATTGGACGATCCGCTATGGTATTCGTCCCGATCAGGAATATGTTTGGAACATGACTCTGATGATCCCCTTCGACAACAGTTACGCCCGTTTGCCAAACAGCTTTTATGCGCGGCAAGCGCCGGTGCCGGTTCGTGCGCCTCGCTTGATTGCTTTCAACTCCGATCTTGCGCAGATTCTGAGAATCACGCCCGGCGAGGTGCATGAAATGGCCGAGGCCTTTTCCGGCAACGCCCTGCCAGAGGGAGCAGAACCGATTGCACAGCTCTATTCAGGGCATCAGTTCGGAAATTATAACCCCCAGCTTGGGGACGGGCGCGCGGTTTTGCTGGGCGAGACAGTTGGGACGGATGGCGTTCGACGAGATATCCAGTTGAAGGGATCAGGCCCGACGCCGTTTTCCCGACAGGGTGACGGACGTGCATGGCTGGGTCCGGTGCTGCGCGAGTATGTGGTGTCCGAGGCGATGCACGCGCTGGGCATCCCGACTACAAGGGCGCTGGCCGCCGTTGAGACTGGCGAGGCCATTTTTCGAGAAGGTCCAATGCCTGGTGCGATCCTGACCCGTGTAGCACAAAGCCACCTGCGCGTAGGTAGCTTTCAGATCTTCGCCGCGCGTGGACAGTTGGACAGTCTGCGTCGACTGACAGATTATGCCATCCAGCGCCATTACCCGCAGGCCGACGGCCCGATGGGTCTTTTGCGCGCTGTTGTCGACGCACAATCGCAGTTGATTGCCGCATGGATGAGTGTGGGATTCATCCATGGGGTGATGAACACTGACAACTGCTCGATCTCAGGCGAAACCATTGATTACGGCCCTTGCGCCTTCATGGATAACTATCATCCCAATACCGTCTACAGCTCGATCGACCGCATGGGTCGCTATGCCTATTCCAACCAGCCCGAAATCGCCGTTTGGAATGCAGCGCAGCTGGCGACCGCGCTGATCCAGCAGTTCGAGGATAAAGAGGCCGCCGTTGCTGAGGCTACCGAGATCGTCCATGCGATGCCCGACCTGATACAGCAGCACTGGCTTACAAAGTTCCGGGCCAAGATCGGTCTTGTGGCGCAGGAAGACGGCGATCTTGAGATGATCTCGGACTTGCTGAATTGCATGGCGCAGAACCAGGCGGATTTCACCAATACCTTCCGGGCGCTGGGCGGCGATCAGGCGCGGGATCAATTCACCGATCCGCAGGCCTTTGATCAATGGGCAGACGGTTGGCGGTCGCGGCTGTCTCGTGAAAAAAAACCTGCTGAGGTGATTTACAAGGCCAATCCGGCCTTTATCCCGCGCAACCACCGGGTCGAACAGATGATCCAGGCGGCGGTGCAGGGGGATTTTGACCCATTCCACCGGCTGAACAATGTGATGTCCCGGCCCTATGAGGATCAACCCGGCGCTTTGGATCTGACACGGCCACCGGCACAGGATGAGGTTGTTCAGGCGACCTTCTGCGGGACATGAGTTCCTCACACCTGTTTTCGCAGTCAGCTACGTCGGTGTTTCGCCATGCGCTTGCTTTGGTGAAGCCGGCTTGCAATCAACGATGAGCAGCGCAATCCTGCGATCTCAAACGAACTTTCAGGAACCCATGTCTCAGACCGCAATCCTGCGCATCGCCAGCTATAATATTCAGAAATGTGTCGGACTGGATCTACGCCGACAGCCCCAGAGGATTCTTCAGGTCATCGAAAGCCTGCAGGCCGATATTGTCGTCTTGCAAGAGGCCGACAAACGATTGCCTCCGCGCCCTGCGGCCCTGCCGCATTTCATGCTGGACGAAGCGGGATGGCAGATCGTTGATTTGGGTGGGGCTGGCAGCTTGGGGTGGCATGGGAATGCGGTAATCTGGCGGGGTGATGCGATCCGTGTCCGGCAGACCGGGCATCACGAATTACCGGGGCTGGAACCGCGTGGAGCTGTCAGGGTCGAGTTTGACACACCAATCGGTCCGCTTCGGGTGATGGGCATGCATCTGGGGCTCTTGCCCGCCTCACGCCGTCAGCAAATCACCCACCTCAGACGGTGCGATGCGAATCTTGAGGATTTGCCAACTGTCTGGGCTGGGGATTTCAATGAATGGTCCCGACAGCCGGTTCTGGATCACCTGGCCCCGGATATGCACTTTCTTCCACCATTCCCCAGCTTTCCAGCGGCACAGCCGCTGGGCGCGCTGGATCGGATCGCGCTCGGCGCGGGGCTTGAGGCTGTTTTGCATGGCGTGCATTCGGTGCGACCCGCGCACATCGCCTCGGATCACTTGCCAATCTGGGCCGATCTACGGCTTGTAGCTTAGCCGGTAAATCCCCTGTAGCGCCGATCACGCATACGGTTTAATACAGAGAACCGAATATATGCCGAGGGTTCCTATGTCCGACACGATCATCGCCCGTTGCGAAGCCAAAGGCCTGCGTATGACAGGACAGCGCCGCACGATTGCACAGGTGCTGCAACAAAGCGATGATCATCCCGATGTCGAAGAGCTCTATTCGCGCGCCTCGCAAGTTGATTCTGGTATTTCCATCGCCACCGTCTATCGGACCGTCAAACTGTTCGAAGAGGCCGGGATTTTGGAGCGTCTGGAATTCGGTGATGGTCGCGCGCGGTACGAGGATGCCGAGCGGGACCATCATGATCACTTGATCGACATGCAGTCAGGTGAAGTTATCGAATTTGTAGACCCTGAGATCGAAGCGCTACAAGAAAAGATTGCAGCTAAGCTGGGCTACAAGCTGAAAGGGCACCGGCTGGAACTGTACGGCGTTCCGCTGGACCACGACTGATCCATCACAAAAAACGAACGGCCTGCGCACGGGAATTCATGATTCCCAGGCGGATATTGCTTGCCTGACCGCCCGGCATCGGCTTTTGCTTGGATATGACCGGCTGAACGCGCCGCAATATTCTACGGACAAAACTATGAACAACGTGAACGGCATTTTGCTGGTCGTCGGCGCAATGGCGGCCTTTGCACTTGAAGATATGTTCATCAAACACCTGTCGGTCACAGTGCCAACAGGACAGATCATGGTCATTCTGGGCCTTGCCTGTGGTTTGGTTTTCGCAGCGATGGCCCTGTTCACCCGCAAGCACATCTTTGATGTCGCCGCGTGGCAGACCTTGCCCCTGATCCGCGCGCTCTGCGAAGGGCTGGGAGCCGTGGCGTTTGTGACCGCGCTGTCTCTGGTCGATTTGTCGACGGTTGCGGCGGTGTTTCAGGCCATGCCCTTGGTCGTGACCATGGGGGCCGCGCTGTTTCTAGGTGAGCAGGTAGGTTGGCGACGGTGGAGCGCGATTGGCGTCGGGTTCATCGGTGTCCTTATGATCATCCGTCCCGGTCTGGACGGTTTCCAGCCGGAAACCTTGTTTGTGGTGGCCAGCGTTGTGGCCATTGCCGCCCGCGATCTGATCACGCGCAGACTGGACGCACGTGTGGCCTCAGCCGTGGTGGCGATGCAGGCTTACGGCGCGGTGACGCTTGCCGGTCTGGTGCTGATCTCAATGGCTGGCCAGCCGGTCGTAGCCATGAGCCAGTCGGAAATCGGGCCGTTTCTGGGCGCGATTGGATTTGGAGTGCTGGGGTATTACGGCATCGTAAGCGCGATGCGGATTGGCGATGCCTCGGCCCTGACCCCGTTCCGTTACACCCGACTGGTGTTCTCCATCGCAGCCGGAATGCTGATGTTCGGGGAGCGCCCGGATATGATGACGGTTGCCGGTGCCTCGCTGATCCTGGGGTCGGGGCTCTATACCTTCCTGCGCGAACGGCGTCTGGCGCGGTCACTGGCTGTCGCGGCCTGACGGATCGTCGCAGGTTTGCGCAAACAGGCTCTCAGACCTGTGTTAGCGATAACATGAGTGGTTTACTTTTTGCCCTGTACTGATATGAGGCTGGCAACTGATTGCAGCCACAGGGACGGGCCTCATGAGCACCATCATCGACATCCATGCACGCGAAATTCTGGACAGCCGGGGCAACCCAACAGTCGAAGTGGACGTGATCCTGGAAGACGGCACCATGGGCCGGGCAGCTGTCCCATCGGGCGCCTCGACCGGTGCCTATGAGGCGGTCGAAAAGCGCGATGGCGACACATCGCGATATATGGGCAAGGGCGTGCTTGAAGCGGTGGCGGCCGTGAATGGCGAAATCGCCGAAGAACTGGTTGGGTTCGACGCGACCGAGCAGGTGGCCATCGACCAGACCATGATCGAACTGGATGGCACCGAGAACAAAGGCCGTCTGGGCGCAAATGCTATCCTGGGCGTCTCGCTGGCAACGGCCAAAGCCGCAGCCGATTTCACCACACAGCCGCTGTTCCGCTATGTCGGCGGCACCTCAGCCCGTATCCTGCCGGTGCCAATGATGAACATCATCAACGGCGGCGAACATGCCGACAACCCGATCGACATTCAGGAATTCATGATCATGCCAACCTCGGCCGCGAATATCCGCGACGCGGTGCGCATGGGGTCCGAGGTGTTCCATACTCTGAAGAAAGAGCTGTCGTCGGCAGGTCTTGCCACAGGTGTCGGCGACGAGGGCGGCTTTGCCCCCAACATCGCCAGCACGCGCGAGGCACTGGATTTCATTCTGAAATCCATCGAAAAGGCGGGCTACAAGCCGGGTGAGGAAATCCATCTGGCTTTGGATTGCGCCGCGACCGAGTATTACAAAGACGGCAAATACATCCTGTCCGGTGAGGGCAAGAGCCTGACCTCGGAAGAAAATGCCGACTATCTGGCGGCGCTGGTCAACGACTATCCGATCATCTCAATCGAAGACGGTATGTCCGAGGATGATTGGAATGGCTGGAAGGCCCTGACCGACGCCATCGGCGACAAGGTGCAACTGGTGGGCGACGATCTGTTCGTCACCAACCCCACGCGACTGGCGGAAGGGATTGAACGCGGTTGTGCCAACTCGATGCTGGTCAAGGTGAACCAGATCGGAACGCTGACCGAGACGCTGCGCGCCGTCGATATGGCCCATCGCGCACGCTATACGAATGTGATGTCGCACCGCTCGGGCGAGACCGAAGATGCCACGATTGCCGATCTGGCAGTGGCCACGAATTGCGGTCAGATCAAAACCGGATCACTGGCACGGTCAGATCGGTTAGCCAAGTATAATCAACTGATCCGTATCGAAGAATCTCTGGGTGAGATTGCCGAATACGCAGGGGCCTCAATCCTCAAGCGCTGAAACCTGTAAGCCTGAATTTTGATTGCCTGGCCTGTGGAAATGGGCCGGGTTTTTTTGTGTTGGATTGTAGGTTTTGCCCATCTCTAAATCTCAAATCGGCACTTTGGTATGATTGGATCAGAAGAAACTTGGGGGGTTATGAATAGTATTATCTATATATATTAATGGCTTATAGAAGACTCCTGCGCTGGCGGCCCTGATGTGTGAACTTTTTCCTTTTTGTTCTGTAGTGCGCATTCGTATCATATTGAAATAACAGATAAGGGGAACACTATGAATGGTTCGAAACTTCTTCTGGTAGCGTCTGCACTCAGCACTGTATTTCTGGTTGCTTGCTCAGAGCCTGGAACATATCCGATCACCGGTACGGCAGTGTCCCCTGACGATCCGGTGGCAAACCTTGAAGCTCCGGTTTACATCCGTCGCGGTGAGGCCCGGTAGGGTCTGTCAATCTTTCGTGGGTGGCCTTGTTGTTCAGCCACACAGAAATGGATCAAAGGGTTTTGCTCATCAGCATATAGCGGTCACGAGGCTTGAAACCTGTACGTAGATACAGTTTCTGCGCAGTCTCGTTTGTACGATCGACTTCAAGATGCAAAGCTGTGAGCCCCGCGTTTGCCAACGCCTTGGGCAAATCCAGCAAGACTTCAGAGGCAATTCCGCGCCCTCGCACGGCGGGACGAATATAGATCTCATCCACGAATCCATCCATGCCGCCGAATTCAACCGACCACCCAAAGGTCAGGATGACATAGCCCAAGGGTGCGCGACCGGGGCCAATCAGGTAGATGCACCCAAAAGGTATTCCCTCGAGAAGAGGCGCAAGCGCATTGCGCGTCTGATCAGCATCCTGGGTAATGCCTTCTTCGGCGTGAAAGGCGGCGACCAGACCAACCAGACGTTCCAGATCCTCGGGGCGAGCAAGGCGAAGTGCGGCGCTCATAGTCGGGCCAGCCGATCCGTGAGCAGATCAAAAAACCCGCCAGCGTCAATTTCTCCGATGAACAGGGCGTTGGGTTTTCTGTCGGTAACACCCCACCAATCGGCAACTGTCATGCCCAAGGTCAGCTTTGATTGGGTCTCGACCTCGACATTCACCAGCCGCCCGGTAAACAGTTCGGGCTTGATAAGATAGGCTGTCACGCAAGGGTCGTGTAGCGGAGCACCTTCCGAGCCGTATTTGTTCTTGTCGAACCTTTCAAAGAAATCGGTCATCTCGGCCACCGCGACACCGGCCTTGTTTCCAATTCTACGGAAGGCATCGTTGCGCGTCTTGGTCACCAGAGCTTTATGCGTGACATCAAGCGACATCACCACAATGGGACGTCCAGATTTGAACACAATATCAGCGGCTTCTGGATCGACGTAAATGTTAAATTCGGCGGTTGGGGTGATGTTTCCAACTTCGAAATATGCCCCTCCCATCAAAACGATCTCTTGAACTCGGTCCACGATGTCAGGCGCTTTGCGGAACGCTGTGGCGATGTTGGTCAATGGCCCAAGGGGGCAGAGCGTAACGGAGCCTGGTTCATGCGCGCGCAACGTGTCGATGATGAAATCGACGGCATGTCCTTCGGACAGCGGCATCTGCGGATCCGGCAGAACCGGCCCATCCAAGCCAGTTTTGCCATGCACATGCTCTGCTGTGATCAGGGGGCGCTCTAACGGGCGGTCGCATCCGGCATAGACGGGGGTCTGGGTATGGCCAGCCAGTTCACAGACAATACGCGCGTTTTTTGCGGTTAGCTCTAAGGGTACGTTGCCAGCGACTGCGGTAATGCCCAAAACCTCAATTTCGTCGGGGCTGGCAAGCGCCAGCAGAATGGCGACGGCATCGTCCTGTCCCGGATCGGTGTCTATAATGATTTTGCGAGCGGGCATGATCGTCTCCGGAGGTCGTGAAGGTGGGACACTCGCAAGTGTCCGAGAGCTTGTCTAGCGGTTTTACGTTCCGGCCTCGGCCTTTGCCGGCGGGAGTTTGCCATTGGCCCGATGTTCTTCGATCTTCACCTCGTCCCAAAGCGCGTCCATCTCTTCCAGCGTGCTTTCCGTTGGGGTTTTCCCCCGTGCAGCCAGGCGCGACTCGACCTGTTCGAACCGGCGGGTGAACTTGGCGTTGGTCCGACGCAGGGCGGTCTCGGGTTCGACCCCAAGATGGCGGCCCAGATTGACCATAACGAATAGCAGATCGCCGAACTCATCCTCTAACGCATCCGCATCCATGCGGTCGCGTGCCTCTTCCAGCTCGGCAGCCTCTTCGGTTATCTTGGCCAGCACATGGCTGGCATCGGGCCAGTCGAATCCAACACGGGCGGCACGTTTCTGCAATTTGAGAGCACGCAGCAGGGCGGGCAGGTTGGCGGCGACACCGTCCAACGCGCCTTGTTGTTCTTTACCAGCACGCTCGGCTGCTTTGATGGCTTCCCAGTCCAGTGTTTGCTGCTCTGCCGATTTGTCGCGGGATTCGTCGCCAAAGACATGCGGGTGCCGGGCGACCATCTTGTCCGACATGGTGCGCACCACGTCCTGAAAGGTGAAATGCCCGGCTTCTTCGGCCATTTGTGCATGAAAGACAGACTGGAACAGCAGATCCCCAAGTTCGCCCTTCAGCTCATCATAAGCCTCACGTTCGATGGCATCAGCGACCTCATAAGCCTCTTCGATTGTGTAAGGAGCGACCGTGCCGAAATCCTGCTCGATATCCCATGGGCAGCCGGTTTGAGGGTCGCGCAGTCGGCGCATGATCTCTAACAAGCGTTCGATGCCAGCATCGCTGTCATGGATCAGAGGATTTTCGGCCATTGCGAACCCTTTCGTTCCGGTGTCAGATGCATCCATTCCGCAGTCACGATCAGGAGTCCACCCCAGATGCCCGTCGTCAACCGAATTGCCGATTTCTCTGCCGATATGGCCGCATGGCGCCAGCATCTGCATACGATCCCCGAGCTTGCCTTCGAATGCCACGAAACCGCGGCCTTTGTCGCTGATCGACTCCGTGAGTTCGATGTGGATGAGGTGCACCAAGGGATCGCCACCACTGGGATCGTTGCGATCATCAACGGGCAGGGCGAAGGACCGACGATCGGTCTGCGCGCTGATATGGACGCTCTGCCTATCCCCGAGGAAACAGGGGTCGCGTACCAATCAACCAAGCCCGGAAACATGCATGCCTGCGGTCATGACGGGCACACCACGATGTTGTTGGGCGCAGCGCGCTATCTGGCGGAAACCCGAAATTTCCGTGGACGCGTGGCGCTGATCTTTCAACCGGCCGAAGAAGAGGGTGGTGGCGCGGGCGTCATGGTCGAAGAGGGGATTATGGACCGGTTCGACATTTCCCAAATCTATGCATTGCACAATGCGCCTGGAATTCCCGAAGGATCCTTTCAGACAACCCCCGGGCCGATCATGGCAGCTGTTGATACGTTCGAAGTTCACATTCAGGGCCTTGGTGGCCATGGTGCCATGCCGCATGAAACCCGGGATCCGGTGATGGCGGTCTGCGGTATCGCCCAGGCGATTCAGACCATCGTCAGTCGTAACAACTATGCTTTGGACAGTCTGGTGATCTCGGTCACGCAAATCCATACCGGCACCGTGAACAACGTGATCCCCGATACCGCCTTTATCAACGGCACTGTGCGCACTTTTGATCCGACTGTGCAGAAAATGGTGATGGAGCGGATGGAACAGATCGTACAAGGACAAGCCCAATCCTATGGTGTCGAAGCGCGGCTGGACTATGAGGTCAACTATCCTGCAACAATCAATGACGCCGACAAGACTGGTTTTGCCGCAGAAATCGCGCGTGATGTTGCCGGTGCAGATCGCGTGATGACCAATGTCGACGCGATGATGGGGGCCGAGGATTTTTCATACATGCTGCAGTCGCGCCCCGGCGCTTACCTGTTTCTGGGGCAAGGCGAGGGGGCCGGACTGCATCATCCGAAATACAACTTCAACGACGACATCGCGCCGGTTGGGGCGTCTTTCTTTGCGCGGATCGTCGAAAAGGCCCAGCCTTTGGGCTGACAGGAGAAAGACATGGCACTGGAAGATTCAAAGAATTTCGTCGACGAGGCTTTTACCAATCCTGAACTGAAAGGCGTCTCGTACGAGAATACTTTCGGGGGGGCGATGTCATTTTTGCGCCGCTTGTATACCAAGGATCTGACCGGGATTGATATCGCCGTAACCGGCGTGCCATTTGATCAGGCGGTGACGAACCGCCCCGGTACGCGTCTTGGGCCACGCGCCATCCGCGAGGCCAGCACGTTGCAATCCCCGGATGAGCCTTATGGCTGGCCGTTTGATGCGCTAAGCGAATTGGCAATCGTGGATTACGGGGACATGGCTTATGACTACGCCAATATACCTGCCTTTCCGGACACATTGACGGACCACATTCGCACAATTCTCAACGCTGACGTGGCCTCGGTGACGCTTGGTGGGGACCACTATATCAGCTTTCCGATCCTGAAGGCCTATGCCGAGAAATACGGGCCGATGTCCTTGCTGCAATTTGATGCGCATACGGATACATGGGCTGACGACGACATGTCCCGCGTGGATCATGGGACCATGTTCTACAAGGCGGTCAAATCAGGGATAGTGGACCCCAAGCGCTCGGTTCAGGTGGGTATTCGTACGACGAACGAAGATACTTTGGGGGTCAACATCATTGACGCTCGGGAGGTGTACGAGTCCGGTCCCGCCGCCGTGGCGCAAAAGATCAAAGGCATTCTTGGTGACAACCCGGTTTACCTGAGCTTCGATATCGACGGTCTGGACCCGGCCTTTGCGCCTGGCACGGGAACGCCGGTCTGGGGTGGACTGAGTTCGATTCAGGCCCAGATCATCCTGCGCGACATTGCTGGGATCAACATCAAAGGCGGGGACGTGGTCGAGGTTTCGCCTCCCTATGACACCTCAGGTGCGACAGCGATTGCAGGCGCACATGTGGCGACGCAAATCATTTGCCTGCTGGGATGGAACAAGCTGAAGCCTTAACCTTTGGTTAGCCATCTTTCCGGTATCAGGTTAGCAGCAGGGCAGGACGGAAGACATAACGGCATGACACAATTCAACCAACCAATCAGCGGTAACGATCTGGCGCGTTTTTCCGGCCCAAACACGTTTATGCGCCTGCCGCAGGCGGATACGTTGGCCGGATTGGATGTGGCCGTAATAGGCATACCGATGGACATTGGCACCTCTTGGCGGTCGGGGACACGGTTCGGACCGAAACAGATCCGCAGCGAAAGTGCGATGCTGCGGCCTTACAATATGGCCACCTTTGCGGCCCCCTTCGACAGCCTGCAAATCGCCGACATCGGCGATCTGGCAATCAACACCTTTTCGCTGTCCGACAGTCTGAGGATCATCAAGGAAAGCTATGACGCGATTCTGGCGCAGGGTGTGACACCTGCGGCGATGGGGGGCGATCACTCGATCACCTTGCCGATCCTTCGGGCGATAGCCGCGAAACACGGGCCTGTGGCGCTGGTCCATGTGGATGCCCATGCGGATGTAAATGATGAGATGTTTGGCGAAAAGGAAACCCATGGCACCGTTTTCCGGCGTGCCTATGAAGAAGGGCTGATCGTGCCGGAAAAAACCTTTCAGATCGGCATCCGAGGCTCTGGCTATGCGGCATCGGACTTTACCGAGGCCAAAGGGTGGGGCTTTCGCCAATACCCCGCATGGGAGCTTTGGCAGCAGAACCTGACGGTCATGGGCGCGCAGATACGCAATGAGATCGGGGATCATCCGGTCTATATCACCTATGACATTGACAGTCTGGACCCGTCTTTCGCCCCCGGAACCGGCACGCCCGAGATCGCCGGGTTAACCACACCGCAGGCGCTGCAACTGATCCATGCCCTGGGCGGGACAAATGTGGTTGGGTGTGATCTGGTCGAGGTTTCTCCGCCGTATGATCCCTCTGGCAATACGGCGCTGACCGCTGCCAATCTGCTGTTTGAACTGCTGTGCATATTGCCAGGCGTGACGTCACGGTAGGGATCACGGCAGTCTCTTGTTTGCTATGCGGAACTGCATATGGTTCCGCAATCTAACAGAGTGGAAAAGATGAAAATGACGCTGTGGCTGATTGCGGGTCTGATTGTCCTTGTGGGGGCGTATATACGGCTTGCGCCGTCTGATCCCGCCATCTGGCACAATGCCCCCGTCGGCGACGCGAAAAGGGACCTCCGTGGTGGCGTCGTGCGAGTACTTGAAACGGGGCCGGACGGGTTGGCGCAGTTGAACGAAATCGCAATGGCCTCACCACGTACAAAGGTTCTGGTCGGGTCAGTTGATGACGGGATGGTCACCTATATCACCCGTACCAAAGTGATAGGTTTTCCAGATTACACAACCGCCCAGCAGAACGGCGATACACTGCGCATCTATGGCAGGTTGCGCTTTGGACGCTCAGATTTTGGGGTAAACCGAAACCGCGTTGATGGCTGGCTCGCGCGTATGCAGCCCTGAGGACAGGCATCCTTCCTGTACCTCGCGCCACATCGGAACGTTCAGTGACATCTGACATTGTGCAGTGAAAATGCGACCGTCGACCTGCAGGCAGATCATCTCGCCCAATTCAACGCGTGACCCGGATTTGTCAGTGCAATAGCAGTCCTGTACCTTGCCGCCGGGACCGACGACATCGGCCATCACGGGCGTCGCAAAAAGCGAAAGAACCAGAACCAACCGTCTCATGCGGGGCAGCTTAGCATACGGACAGCCCTTGACCATAGCCCCGGATTAAGAGACACCGCCCGGATGATCCCCGAAGAACGCCTTGAACAGATAACTCAGCGATTCCAATACCTCGAAGCGGCCATGGCGGATGGTGCTTTGGGCGGCGATATTGCTGTGCTGGCCAAGGAATATTCGGACCTCAAGCCGGTGGTCGATCAGATCATGGCATGGCGCCAGCTGGTCACTGACCTTGCCGAGGCCGAGGCGATGCTGGCCGATCCCGATATGAGGGAGCTGGCCGAAGAGGAAATCCCCAACCTGCAGGCCCAAATCCCCGGTGCCGAAAACGCCCTGCAACTGGCCTTGTTGCCTAGGGATGCCGCTGATGCGCGTCCGGCCATGTTGGAAATCCGCCCTGGAACCGGCGGTGATGAGGCCGCGCTTTTTGCGGGCGATCTGCTGCGCATGTATCAGCGGTATTCCGAAGCGCGCGGTTGGAAATTCGAGATTATCGAGGAGCAGGCGTCGGATCTAGGCGGCATCAAAGAGGTGGTTGCCCATATTAAGGGCGACAACGTCTTTGCCCGTTTGAAATACGAATCTGGCGTTCACCGGGTGCAGCGGGTGCCGGAGACCGAAAGTGGCGGGCGCATTCATACCTCGGCGGCGACCGTGGCGGTTCTGCCCGAGGCCGAAGATGTCGATATTCAGATCGACGCCAATGATATCCGTATCGACACGATGCGCAGCTCGGGTGCGGGTGGGCAGCACGTGAACACCACCGATTCGGCCGTGCGGATTACACACTTGCCCACCGGGCTTGTGGTGACCAGCTCCGAGAAATCTCAACACCGCAATCGCGAGATCGCGATGCAGGTTCTGAAGACTCGACTCTATGATCAGGAGCGTCAGCGGATTGACAGCGAACGCTCGGCAGATCGGGCGAACCAGGTCGGGTCTGGCGACCGGTCGGAACGGATTAGGACCTATAATTTTCCGCAAGGCCGCATGACGGACCACAGGATCAATCTGACGCTGTACAAGTTGGATCAGGTGATGCAGGGCGATCTGGATGAGGTAATCGACGCATTGACCGCGGATGATCAGGCGCGTCTCCTGGCCGAGATGGCGCAATGACCGGCGGCCAGACAGCGGCTCAGGCCATGGTGGCCGCTACGGCAAGATTGCGTGCGGCTGGTGTGGCTGATCCGGCGCGGGATGCGCGGGTTCTACTCGCCCACGCCGCCCGGATCGAAGCAAGTCGCGTGACACTGATTACACCCGAAGAGCTTTTACCGGATATTGCTGAACGATACGAGCAACTGATCTCGCTTCGGGCCATTCGTGTGCCCGTTTCTCACCTGTTGGGGGAACGTGAGTTTTACGGCCGTCGGTTCAAAGTTAGCCGGGACGTGCTGGATCCACGCCCGGAAACAGAGGTTCTGATCGAGGCCGCGCTGAGCGAACCCTTTGACTATGTCCTCGATCTGGGGGTTGGATCGGGGTGCATCCTGATCACATTGCTGGCCGAACGCACCAGTGCATCGGGTATTGGTGTGGATCTGAGCGAGGCGGCCTGCCTACAGGCCAGTGCAAATGCCGTGCAACACGATGTTCAGAACCGGATCGAAATTAAGCAATCCGATTGGTTTGGAGACATTGAAGCTAAATTTGACCTGATTGTTTCAAACCCGCCCTATATTTCCCTTCCGGAAATGGACACCCTGGCACCTGAAGTGCGGGACCATGAGCCGCGGATGGCATTGACAGACGAAGGTGACGGCTTGGGGGCCTACCGCAGGATTGCTGCCGCCGCCCCGGATTTTCTATTGCCCCATGGTCGGTTACTTGTCGAAATCGGACCCGAGCAAGGGCAAAGCGTCGCATCTTTGTTCGACGCAGCAGGATTGACAGACGTACGGATCATTCCCGATCTGGATGGTCGCGACCGCGTCGTTTTCGCCAGAATGCCTTCATGACGGAACGTTCTGAGGCCGAAATGCGCCGATTGATATAAAAAAGGTACAAAAATTGGGACAAACCTCTTGTCTGCACGCTCTGGACGTGTTTACTCAGGTGTAGTCAGAGAGGTTGACGCTGTTACAGCGGGCCCCTGACGCCAAGCCCAAAAAAGCCGACATCGTGTCATAGCTAAGCCCTTGAGCAGTGCAAGACGCGAACTGATCGGCAGCGAACGACAAGGCTGACTAAAGTAGATGAGATCTTCCAAATCCCGCTCTCGGGCAAAGAATAACCGCAATCGTCCTTCTGGCGGCAACGTCGTAAACCGAGTTTTCGACAGTTCGGGCCCAGAGGGCAAAGTGCGTGGCACGCCGCAACAGATTATTGATAAATATAATCAGCTTGCACGCGATGCTCAGTTGTCTAACGACCGTGTAGCTGCCGAAAACTTTCAGCAGCACGCCGAACATTACCTGCGTTTGCTTAGCGAAGCTCAGCGTGAAATGGATGCACGCCGTGAGGAGCAAGAGCGTCAGAATCGCGAACGCCAGGCTGAACGAGATCGTGAGCGTGCCGAGCGTCAGGAACGCGAAACCGTCCGCCAGTCGGATCCCGCTGAGGCACCTCAACCTGATGTGATGGGGTTTGCCGCTGACGCAGCTGCTCCGGAATCCGGGCTTGTAGAAACGCCTGAAAGCAAAAGCCCTGAAGAGGCCGAGAAAAAAGAAAAACCGGCCCGTCGGCCTCGGGCGCGCAAGCCCAAAGCCGCACCTGCTGCGACTGAGGACGCGCCCTCTGGCAACGGTGATACGCCTGAAGCGGCAGAGTAAATCAGCCAGTATAGAAAAGAAAAACCCTGCGGTCTGTTAGGCCGCAGGGTTTTTTTGTTTCAGGATCTTTTGACTTCGCGGGCCAATGCGCAGAACGCTTCTAAAGGCACTTGTTCCGCACGTTCAGTGGGTTTGATCCCGGCGGTTATCAGGCGGTCTTCGATATCGGGTGCGACGCCTTTCAGTGAAGCCCGCAGCATCTTGCGGCGCTGATTAAATGCGGCGGCAACCACGCGGGACAGGGTGGCAGGGTCAGCCGGATATCGTGGTTGCGGCAGGGCGGTTAGGTGGACCACAGCGCTTGATACCTTGGGGGGCGGGGTGAACGCGCCGGGTGGCAGTGACATGGCGATGCGCGCGTCGGCCCGCCATTGGGCAAGGATGGCCAAGCGGCCATAGGCTTTTCCGCCGGGCTGGGCGACGATCCGTTCCGCCACTTCGCGCTGAAACATCAGGGTCAGGCTTTGCCAGAACGGAGGCCATTGCGGCGGGGTCAGCCAGCGGACCAGCAACTCGGTGCCGACATTGTAGGGCAGGTTCGCCGCCACACGGATCGGAGGGGTCAGATGCGTAAGCGGATCAATCTCAAGCGCGTCACCGTTGATGACCTCAAGCCTACCGGGATAGGCGGCGGCGATGTCATTCAGGGCAGCGATACAGCGTGTGTCTTTTTCAACCGCGACAACCTTGCGCGCACCTTCTGAAAGTAGCCCACGGGTCAGCCCGCCGGGGCCGGGGCCGATTTCCAGAACATCGCATTCCGCAAGATCTCCGGCCTGCCGCGCGATCTTGGCGGTCAGGTTCAGGTCCAGCAAAAAGTTCTGGCCCAGCGACTTGCGAGCCGAGAGTTGATGCGAAGCGATAACCTCGCGCAGAGGGGGAAGGTTGTCGATAGTGCTCATGATCCGATCACCGTGGCGCGGTTTGATAGGAGAGCGCCAGAGAATTTTTACCTCTGGTCGGGATATTTTCAGCCTGCTGAAGGATCAAGAGCTTTGTGCCATCTTCTGGGCAAGTTTCAACGCTTCGATCAGGCTGGTGGGGTTTGCAAGGCCTTGCCCCGCAATGTCCAGTGCAGTCCCGTGATCGGGTGAGGTTCGGATAAATGGTAGGCCTAGGGTAACGTTCACACCGCGATCGAAATCCAGCGTCTTGATCGGAATCAGAGCCTGATCGTGATACATGGCGATGGCGGCGTCATAGCGCGCGCGCGCTGCGGCGTGGAACAATGTATCCGCGGGGTGCGGGCCGGTTACGGTATACTCTTTGCGGGGCAGCTCCGCGATCAGCGGTGCAATCCAGTCCAGTTCTTCTTGTCCCATCTTGCCGCCTTCACCGGCATGCGGGTTGAGGCCCGCGACGGCTATCCGCGGGGTGGCAATACCGAACTGTGATTGTAATCCCTGAGCTGTGATTTCGATGGTTTCCCGCAAAAGCTCGGGCGTAAGCTCGCAAGGAACGCGTGAGAGCGGGATGTGGATGGTTGCTGGTACAACGCGCAGTTGGTCACTGGCCAGCATCATCACAACACGTTGGGACCCAGCCAAGGCGCCCAGAAATTCCGTATGGCCGGGGAATGAGAAACCTGCTCCGTCGATAAGTGCTTTCTTGTGGATCGGCGCGGTACATAGCGCCGATGCAGAACCGGACTGAACCAGCGCTACGCCGGTTTCAATGGCAGTGACAACTGATCTGGCGTTGGCTGGATTAGGGTGCCCAGGCCGGTTGGGGGCTGGAAAGTCCATTTGCAGTACGGGCAGGGCAGAGCCACAGATCTCGACCGCCTGAGAGGCGTCGCTGATCTGTACCGACGGTGTCTCGGGCGGCAAATGCGCGGCATCGCCAATATAGAAGAAAGGGCAGGTGGTTCTAAGGCTGGTCCAGGCTTTTGCGGCGATCTCGGGCCCAATTCCGGCCGGATCGCCGCAGCTGAGCGCGATTGGCTTCATTGTTCAACAATAGTTGCGTCGGCACGCATTTGCCCCAACAGGCTTTCTGCAAGTGTTTGCAGCCTTTGCTGGGTCAGAGCATTGGCGACATCTGCACGCGTTGTCTCTTCGCCAAGGTTGCGGGTACGTGTGCACAACATCACAAAAGCCAGTGTTTGGCCGTTGTTGCGGGTCAGCGTGGTTGAAACTTCGTTCAGGTCCAGTTTGGCCAGTTCCAACGCGATATCGCGCGGGATTTCCGACGGTTTGCTGACATTCCGCTCTAAGACTTCGGCTGGCTTGTTTTGCACGATACCGTACAGATCATCGCAAGTGTCTATTTCTTCTTTCAGCTTTTCGGCTGCGGCCAGTGTTTCCGCACTACGACCACCGGGCATGTAATAGACAGCATAGTCGATCTCGGAATAGGTGGGCGTACTCGCAGCGGTCTCACGCAAACCGCGCATCTGAAACAGTGCCACGGCATTGGGCAGCGGAATGGGCTGGGTGACGTCACCATTTTTGAGCCCGATGATGACCGGCTGCAGCGCCGGGGGCAGATCGGTCAAGTTCAACCAGTCAAGGCGCCCCCCATTGGTGCGAGTTCCGGCCGCCGAGTACTGTGTTGCGGCGGTTGAAAAGGAATCATAGCCCTCGATCAAGGCGATCTCTTCGGCCAGCAGTTGAACCTGTGGCAGGTTTTGTTGGTTCACAGGAATAATGATTTCCGAAAGAAGGACTTGCAGGCCGCCACTTCCAGATTGTCCAAGTGCGCGATTGATCTCGTCTTCCGATGGTCTCGCCTGCGACAGAAAACGCGCGCTGACGAATTCACGCCAGGAAATCTGATCCTTGATGAAATCCCGAACCGTCTCACGGTCAACACCGGCATCCGCCAGAAGCTGCAGGAATTCGTCGCTCGAAAGCTGACCGCGGGCTGCAAATTGGTCTATTCCAACCTGAACGTCTTCGGGGGCGACCACGATTCCAGCGTCGCGCATCGCCTGTTTGCGCAGGCGGTCGTCTATCAGAGCTTTGCGCACGTCTTCCTCGGTTGCGCCGGGAACACCCAGAATCGAGAGGAATTGCAGGCGCTGTTCCAGCTCATACCAGGTCACGATGTCTTGATTGACCTTTATGGCAGGCGAGAACAGGTTCTGTGCCACTGCCTTTACAGGTGCTATGGCAATCGAAACTGCAACCAGTGCCGGAGCAACCAGCCCGATATGGCTGGAACGAAAGAAACGTGAAAAACCTGTTATCAACTGCATCTTCTCTTGTACTGTTTGCCGCCACCTTCGACAGAATATCCTGTCAGAGCTACGGTAAAGCCGAATTCGGTCGAAGGCTCAATACTTGATGACGAGGTATAGCGCCTGCTGACCGACATGTTAACCTGAACACACTCGTTCCGGTACGTGATACCCAACCCATATCTGATCGGTTCAGATTCGCTCAGGTCATACCGCGCCTGAGCACGGGTTTGCCAGTTCTGATCGATGTCGTACCGCCCGCGCAACCAGATCTCGGAAATCTCATCGTCGACATTTTCTGCGGGATCGGGTTCTTGCCAGACATAGCTTCCGCTGAGGGCCGTTGTTTCCTTTTGCCATGCAGCACGCAGCTCGGCCTTGGCAAAGCTGAAATCTCCGTTCACCAAACCTCGCCCGGCCAGAGACCACCCGTTGGGCGTTTCAAGTTGTCCGGCGATCAACACATCGGACGAAGTGCCCTGAAGGCCCGATGTAAGGTTAAAGTCGGGATCAGCATCCGCACGAAAGACCTGACCGATCGTGGCACGCGCTTGCCAGCCCCTGGAGCCATAACGCGCCCAATTCACCCCAACGACGCCGCTGACCCCATCTTCGCGCCTGTCCTCGGCAGGGAATCGGGACAGCGATAACAGGTTACCCTGGTCAAACTCCTGAAACGTACTTTCGTCGATAGGAACATCATTGTCGGAGACATGCGTCCACCCGATCTGCGCGATGGGTTCCAGCAACTGGGTTGCGCCCGACGCCTCGCGGCGAGTCATTGGAAGGCGCAGCGTCAGTGCGGCGCGCGGGGTCGTGCGGGTCACCTGATCGGGATAGGCGCTGTCGTGGCGGATATTGAACGTATCGATTGACGCGCCTACTTGGGCATCTGCACGCAGCCCCCAGCCCAGTATCCAGCTGCGCAGCCATTCGGTATCGAAGGTCGCTCGGGCAACATCGCGCCCGATAACGTCCTCATTGCTCGTTCTTTCATGGGCATGGCCGATGAAAGCCATCCGCACCTCTCCTCCGACAGCTGCCGGGAAGAAGCGTTTGCGATAGTTCAGGTCGAAGATGCGAGAAGGAATCTGATCCTGATCCTCGCTATCTCGCAAGGTTTTATAGTGGTTTAGGCTGGTCCGGAAAGCGGTATCGCGCTTGATCCTTTCCAGGGCAATTTCGCTGCGCAGACGGTCAAAGTCGGGCAGGCCGTAATCAGCCAGATAGGAATCGTCGGACGTGGTTCGGATGTTGAAGGTCAGGCGATAGTCGTCCGGCAGATCAAACCAGCCGTTGGTAAAGAAATATCCGCGCGCCTCGTCCCGTTGAAGGTCATCGCGAGTATGCGCGCCTTCGATTTTGATCCGTCCGTTCTTAAAGGCCTGACGATAGCGATAGCCCAGAGTTCTGGTCTTACCGGAAAGGTAAGGTGTCAACGTGAGGTCCTTGTGATCTCCAAGCTTGAAGAAATAGGGAACCTTTATGCCTGTGCCCAACTGCGAGGTGGTGCGGACCGATGGGACCAGAAAACCAGTCGCCCGGTCCAGCGTTGGATCGGGGAGACGCAGGTAAGGGAAATAGAAGACCGGCACATCCAGCACCCGGAATTGCGCACCTTCGAAATAGAGCTGTCGTTCCAACTGATCATGGGTCACCTTGCGGGCACGGATTTGCCAGAGCGGTGGCCGCCCATCCGTGCAGACATGGCAAGACGTCGCCGAGACTTTGCTGAACTGGGTGTATCTGCCGCCAGCACGTGTCGCCTGCACCGAGGCAATTTGCACCTGTTGGTCGAACACCATTCGGGCGCCGATCAAAAGGCCGTTGAGCAAACCCCGGTCGAGTTCTGCGGAATCCGCCAAAACTGTAGTTCGATTGCCCTGATCAATCCGGATCGGTCCTTCCAGTGTAAGCTCACCGCTTTCGCGGTCGTACAAAATCCGGCTGGCCGTCATTTTGACGTCACCCTGAAACGCTTCGACATTGCCCTCTGCGATCAGCACACGCTCTGGGGTAATGAAAATCTTGTCGGCGACAAGTAAGGCTGGTGGCTCTTGCTGGGACGCGTTCGTCGTTTGATCCTGTTCCGGCAAAGTCTGGGCCAGGACATCCAAAGGCAAAGACAATGCAACCGCACCCGAGAGCAATAGCAGAGCGAATTTGCGCATTAGCCATCCTCCGCATGCAACAGCAGGCCAAGAGAAAGAAGGATGGCCGCAAATGGCGGGGCCCAGGCTGCAACGAAGATAGGCAACTGACCGTTTTCTCCCAATATTTGCGCGAAATTACGGACGAAATAGATGGCGAAGCCCAGCAACACGGCCGTCAGCACCGCTATTCCGGTGCCGCCGAACCGGACATGCCGCATGGTAAAGGCCGCGCCAATCAAGACCATTGCGACCAGAAACAGAGGTCTTGCCAGTTGGACCTGAAACCAGACCTCGTATTGCTTGGTCGAAAAGCCCGCCTCGCGCAGGTCTCGGATCAACTGGGGCAAATCGTAGACAGACATCGAATCCTGGTTGGCCAGCCTGTCCAGAATGCGCTGACGTGTCAGGGTGGTCGGAATCTCCAGACGATCATGCTCTTTCGAGCCAGCTTCGGGATTGATGCCGTTCATAAGTGGCCAGATCTTGGCATCCTGTAAAACCCAAAAACCGTCTTCCAACTTGGCCTGTTTGGCAGAGATTTGGCGTGTCGGCTGACCAATCGCGTCGAATGTTATTATGGTGACGTCCTTCAACAGCAGGGTGTTACCGTTTGACGTTCGGCGCGCGTGGACAACCGATTGGCCCTCTTCTGTAGCTTGCCGTAACCACAAACCCTCACTGCTGATCGAAAGAGCTGAGCTGGTGCGGTTACGGTAGGAATCGGAAAGCCGTTGGAATTCTTCGGAAGTTGCGGCAGCAAACGGGTTAAGCACCGCAACTGCCAAGGCTCCGATCAACAGGGCCAAAGTTACAGGTGCAAGCAGGACGCGAATTCCAGATCGCCCGATCGAGCGCGTCACCACCAATTCCGAGCTGCGCGCCAATCCGATGAACAACGCAATCGTGGACAGGATGATCAGCAGGGGCAGCATCTCACCGATGGCGGCGGGCGTATTCAATAGGGTCAGATACAAAAGCCGGCCAAATGACAGATCGACCTCATCAAAGCGCCGTACCTGTTCAATCAGATCGATCAGAATCATCAGCGTCAAAAAGATACAGCCAATGACCAGAAAGCTCTGGGTGAACCGGCGGGCAAAATATCGATCCAGGATCACAAACGCGCCCCCGGCATCACTGCGTTGCCTGCAGCGGGGGGCTTGAAGTTAAGAGAATCAGCGGTACATGCGCCAGCGCGCAACGGCCTATGCCTGCCCCGATTTGCCAATTCGCCCTCCCGCTCTCCGACCCTGCCGGAACTTTTTCCGCGACTGTAATGCAAATGCCCGGCGGGGAAAACTGCTATCTGGTCAATGCGGTCGCCGCGGGCTAGGTCTTGGGAAACAGATTTTCAGGAGTTCCCAATGAGCAGTCTTGTTCCAATTCAGTTTAAGGCTTTTGACGTGGACGTGATGGCGCAGACCAAAGGGCGCGTCGTGATTATTGTCTCGGATGAAGGCAAGATGAACCCAGCCGCACGCCGCGCCAACCGTCTGACCCGGGGCGCAGTCGCGCGACTTGTCGAAAGCGACCGGTTCGAAAAGGTGAAATCCGGCGATGTAGTCTCTCTTGCCTGGCCAGGCGGAATGGCCGCTGAAGCGCTTGATATTCTCGTGCTGTCGCGCCGTGCCGATGCTGCAGAGGCACGCAAGGCCGGGGCGAAGCTGGCCAAATTGTCTGATCACCAGCCCTTGTTGGTCATGGCCGGAAATCAGGCCCGGACCGAAGAGCTGGCATTGGGGATCGTTTTGCGCAGCTATGATTTCGATGCCCATAAAACCCGAGATTCGGATGAAGCCGGATCAGTAACAATCAGTCATCAGAAACATGATGAGGTCGAAGCCGCATTCGCACCGCTGTATGCGATTGCCGATGGCGTTCGGATGACACGGGACCTGACCAATGAACCCGCCAATGTGCTGACAACGACCGAATTCGCGGATCGTTTGTCCGAAATGAAGGCGCTTGGCCTGGACGTCGAAGTGCTCGACGAAGACAAACTGGCCGAATTGGGTATGCGCACCTTGTTAAGCGTCGGGCAGGGCTCGGTCAGCCCGTCGAAGGTTGTGGTGATGCAGTGGAATGGGGGCGACAAGGATGATGCGCCGCTGGCACTGGTGGGTAAGGGCGTCGTGTTTGACACTGGCGGCATTTCCTTGAAACCCGCCGCAGGTATGGAAGACATGACCATGGACATGGGCGGTGCAGGTGTGGTCGCAGGCACCATGCGGGCGCTTGCCAAGCGCAAGGCCAAAGCCAATGTCGTGGGTCTTGTCGGGCTGGTAGAGAATATGCCATCGGGCAATGCCACGCGCCCCGGCGATGTCGTCAAGTCGATGAAGGGCGACACGGTCGAGGTCATCAATACCGACGCCGAGGGCCGTTTGGTCCTGTGTGATGTGATGTGGTACGCGCAAGAGCGGTTTGCCCCCGTGGGCATGATCGACCTGGCAACATTGACCGGCGCGATCATCATTGGGCTTGGGCATGAGAATGCCGGTGTCTTTTCGAACAATGACACGTTCTGCAACGCCTTCCTAAAGGCTGCCGGGGCCGAGGATGAGGGCGCATGGCGGATGCCGCTGGGCAAAGCCTATGACGAGCAGCTGAAATCGCGCATCGCCGATATGAAGAATGTCGGTGGACGACCTGCCGGGTCCATCACTGCCGCGCAGTTCCTGCAGCGGTTTGTGAAGGACGAAACCCCCTGGATCCATCTGGACATTGCTGGGGTGGCTTCGATTGCAACCGAGACATCCTATGCGCCCAAAGGGGCCACCGGTTGGGGTGTCCGCGCACTGAGCCGGTTCGTGCAGGACAATTTCGAATAATCCAATGGGCGCCGTTTATTTCTATCACCTGACCCGCCAACCGCTGGAAAACACCTTGCCCGTGTTGCTGGACAAGGCGCGGCAGGCCGGGTGGAAGATAGCCGTGCGGGGAACTGATCCCGCACGGATGGATTGGTTGGACGAAAAGCTGTGGCAGGGCCCCGAGGAAGGGTTCCTGCCACATGGCCGCACCGGGGGGCCGCATGACAGGGACCAGCCCATATTGCTGACGACAGGGGCCGAGGCCGCAAATGATCCGGCTTGCGTGATGGCCGTCGATGGCGCGACGGTTGAACCCGAGGAAGTGAACGCGCTGGAACGCGTGTGCATCCTGTTCGATGGGAATGATGATCAGGCTCTCCAACATGCCCGCGGGCAATGGAAAACACTGACCGGGGCGGGCTGTTCGGCGCAATATTGGTCCGAGGAATCGGGCCGGTGGGAAAAAAAGGCCGAGGCATAGGGCCTCCGCAGATTTCAGGAGAATGAGCGATGGAAATGAAGCCCCTGGGCCGTACTGGAATCATGGTGACAGACCTGTGTCTGGGTACGATGACATTTGGTACGCAAACATCCGAGGCCGACGCGCATACTCAGATGGACATGGCACTTGATGGGGGCATTAATTTCGTCGATGCCGCCGAGATGTATCCGGTGAATCCCATCTCGAAAGAGACGGTGGGCCGGACCGAAGAAATCCTGGGCCTCTGGAACGCCACAAATCCGTCACGGCGTGGTGACTATGTTCTGGCAACCAAGCATTCTGGGGCAGGGTTCGCACATGCGCGCGATGGCGCACCGATTTCACCGCAGACAATCCCCGAGGCGGTCGAAGGTTCCTTACGCCGACTGCAAACGGATTGCATCGACCTTTATCAGTTTCACTGGCCGAACCGCGGAAGCTATATGTTCCGGCAAAACTGGACCTATGCGCCTTCGGGGCACAATACCGATGAGGTTCTGGACAATATGCACGAGTGCCTTGTTGCCCTGAAAGAACAGGTCAACAAAGGAAATATCCGAGCGTTTGGCCTTTCGAACGAAAGCGCCTGGGGCACCGCTCAGTGGTTGCGGATCGCCGAAGCCACCGGCACGCCCCGCGTGGCATCGGTTCAGAATGAGTATTCTTTGATGTGCCGGCATTTCGACACCGATATGGCCGAGCTGAGCGCGCATGAGGATGTGGGGCTGATGGCCTTTTCACCGCTTGCCGCCGGATTTTTGACCGGGAAATACCAAAACGGCATGGTGCCCGAGGGTTCGCGGATGTCATTGGTGCCTGAGGTGGGAGGACGCCATCGCAGCCGGGCATTTGAGGCGGTTGCGGCCTATCTAGAGATCGCTGACCGCCACGATCTGGACCCGGTCCATATGGCGCTGGCCTGGTGCCGGACGCGGCCCTTCATGATGTCGGCCATTTTCGGCGCGACAACGGTGGCGCAGCTTGGGCATATTCTCGACGGTAAGGAACTTCGCCTTTCCGGGGAAATTCTGACTGAAATCACCGACGCGCATCGCGCGCATCCGATGCCGTTCTAGGGGGCGCTGCCCTCGTCTCCGCAGGCGGAGCCTCCCCCGCGGTATTTTCAATCAGATAAAGCGGATCCGCTTAGTGATGTGTGGGTTGTGTCCTGTCTTGCCTCAGGTCCCGGGCCGAAAGGCCGTGCGCTGTGCGAAAGGCGCGGGCAAAGCTGGATTGCGAGGCGAAACCCGTCGCCAGGGCCACATCCATCAGTGACATATCGGTGTCCGTCACCAATCTGCGTGCCTCGGCCAGTCGGAGCTGCAGGTAATGGTCCTGTGGCGTGGTGTTCAGGCGCAGTCGGAACTGCTGTTGCAGGGTGCGTGAACTGGTGCCCAGGGTTTCGGCGATATCTGCCAATGGCATAGGGTCGTCCAGTGCGGATTGCATCAGCGTATTGGCTTTGGAGGTCAAAGCTGTGTGGCGGTGCGGCGCCCCGGTGCGGCTTTGTGGTTTTGTGGGGTCGGGCGCGCCCTCATACAGGAACAGGCCCGAGACGCGGGCGGCGAATCCGGCGCCGTGGCGGGCGGCGATGATATGCAGCATCATCTCGACCGCTGGGATTGCCCCGCCCGAGGTCAGGCGGCCTTCAGAAACGGTAAACCGGTCAGGGCGCACGTCCACTTCGGGGAAGCGGGCAGAGAAGTTCTCCAAATCTTCCCAATGGGTGGTGGCGGCGTGGCCATTCAGCAGGCCTGCCTCGGCCAGCAGCCAGGGACCGCCATCAATACCTGCCATTGTGGCGCCGGTCTTGGCGATGCGGCGTAGGCCGGCCAGCAAGCTGGGTGTGGCATGGCGGGCCAGTTGGAACCCGGCAACGACAATCATCAGATCGCAGGATTGCAGCCGGGCCAAAGGTACACCCGGAACCGAAAGCGCACTGGTCAGCATGGCCGGTTCAGCGGTGGCTGTCACATAATCCCAGTCAAAGGCCGGACGATCCGCCAACCGATTGGCGGCACGCATTGGATCAACGGCCGACGCAAAGCTGAGCGTGTTGCATTCGTCCAGCACCAGCACAGCCGTTTTCAGAGCACGATGTTCGGGCTGCAATATGTTTTTTGCGGATTTCATCAAGTTCGATTCGCATTCTGACAAGTGTTTGACCAAAGCTGCGCCAAACTCGGGGGCGAAAGCAAATCGGAATCCGTGGAGAAGCCTGGGGAAAACTCAGGGTTAACCGGGTATAAGCTGGGGAGAACGCCATGCCTTTGGAAATGAACCGCGAAGTCTTCATTACGTGCGCCGTCACAGGCTCGGGTGGGACGCAGGATCGCAGCCCGCATGTGCCGCGTTCGCCAAAGCAGATCGCCGACAGCGCGATAGCTGCAGCCAAGGCAGGGGCGGCGGTGGTGCATTGCCATGTGCGCGACCCTGAGACCGGAGCGCCTTCGCGTGATCTGGCACTGTATCGTGAGGTCACAGATCGCATTCGCGATGCCGAGGTCGACGCCGTGCTGAACCTGACTGCTGGCATGGGCGGCGACATGGTGTTTGGCGGTATCGAAAACCCGCTGCCGCTGGCCGAGGCGGGAACTGATTTGGTTGGCGCGACCGAGCGTGTGGCCCATGTGGCCGAATGTCTGCCGGAAATCTGCACCCTCGACTGCGGCACCATGAATTTTGCCGAGGCCGATTATGTGATGACCAACACGCCGGGTGCGTTGCGCGCGATGGGCCAGATGATGACCGATCTGGGGGTAAAGCCCGAGATTGAGGCCTTTGATACCGGTCATCTGTGGTTCGCCAAGCAGTTGGTGAAAGAGGGCGTTCTGGAACCGAACGCTCTGGTTCAGCTGTGCATGGGCGTTCCATGGGGTGCGCCGGATGATCTGAACACCTTCATGGCGATGGTGAACAACGTGCCGGATGACTGGACCTTCAGCGCGTTCTCATTGGGCCGGAATGAGATGGCCTATGTGGCCGCTGCGGTTCTGGCGGGCGGCAACGTGCGCGTCGGGCTGGAGGACAACCTGTGGCTGGACAAAGGCGTGCTGGCCGAGAATTGGCAACTGGTAGAACGCGCGGGTAGCATCATCGAGAATATGGGTGCACGGGTGATCGGGCCGCAGGAGGTCCGCGAGAAGCTTGGGTTGGTGAAGCGGGCGCCGAAAAGCTAGGCGGGCCATGTTCCGCCGAGTTATTTCATGGGTAGTCGGATGTTTGCTCGTTGGATTGGTTCCAGCGTGTGGCTTGGTCGGAAATGAAGGCTTTCGAGCGCGTCAATTTGCTATTCAACCTGTCGAAGCGGTGAATTGGTCGATCTTTGACGAGCCGTATTTCGAAGTGGCTGCGTTCAGACGCAAAAGCAAGAACACGCAACGGCTTTTTGTGAGGCTTGAGGGACAGCCATACCCTAGCTATCAATTGCGTGACCCGGACCGGACTGAATGTTTTGGGTACATCGCAGGAGCAAGTGATTGCTTTGAAAACCACCTGAGCGTGCCTACCCGGCGATCCGTGTCTGCACTTGAATATGACATCACTGCCGCAAGCCCCACAAAGTTTCACATCATCTACGTGGGTGACGGGGAGCAGATGGTTGTATTGGCCCGCCCAGATAGGTCGTTTGCAGTTGTACTGAGCAGAGATTTAACGATCACACAAAATCAACTGACGATTGCGCGTGACGTACTGAGCGAAAATGGGTTTGACCCTCAAGAGTTGAAAGTAGTGAAGTGATGACAAAAACAGCAGCAATCATTGGCGGTGGGGTAATCGGTGGTGGATGGGCCGCGCGATTCCTGCTGAACGGTTGGAACGTTCGGGTATTCGACCCGGATCCGGAAGCCGAGCGTAAAATCGGAGAAGTTCTGGACAATGCGCGCCGCTCGCTACCGGGGCTGAGCGACGTCCCGTTGCCGCCTGAAGGTGCGTTGTCATTCCATGATGATATAGTCGATGTGGTACAGGGTGCCGAGTGGATTCAGGAAAGTGTGCCGGAACGGCTGGACCTGAAGCTGAAAGTTTACAAGGGCTTGCAAGAGGCTTGTGATCCGGGTGCGATCATCGGCTCCTCGACTAGTGGGTTCAAGCCGTCTGAATTGCAGGACGGCGCGCTGCACCCCGAACAGATCGTGGTGACGCATCCGTTCAACCCGGTATACCTTCTGCCGCTGATCGAATTGGTGCCAACTGGCGCGAACCCGCCCGAGATGATCGAACGGGCGCAAGAGGTCCTGAAATCGGTCGGGTTCTTCCCGCTGCACGTCAAGAAAGAGATCGACGCACATATCGCTGATCGGTTCCTTGAGGCCGTCTGGCGCGAGGCGCTGTGGCTGGTCAAGGACGGCGTCGCCACGACCGAGGAAATCGACGAGGCGATCCGTATGGGGTTTGGCATCCGCTGGGGGCAGATGGGTCTGTTCGAAACCTATCGTGTCGCCGGCGGCGAGGCCGGGATGCGGCACTTCATGGCGCAGTTCGGCCCGGCACTGAAATGGCCCTGGACCAAGCTGATGGATGTGCCCGAATTCACTGACGAGCTTGTCGATCTGATTGCGGATCAGTCAGATGCGCAATCCGGCATGCATTCGATCCGCGAGCTGGAGCGTATCCGCGACAACAACCTTGTGGGCATGATGCGGGCGCTCAAGGCACAGAACTGGGGCGCGGGGGCGGTGCTGAACCAGCATGATGCTCTGCTGAAACCGGGTGCGCTGCCATCATTGGAGCAAGCGGATCTGAGCCAACCGATCCTGACTCTGTCCCGTGCCGTGCCTTTGGATTGGACCGATTACAACGGTCATATGAACGAAGCCAAATACCTTGAGGCCTTCGCCGCCGCCACCGACCGGTTCATGGAAATCATAGGCTGCGATATGGAATATATCTCGTCCGGGGGCAGCTATTTCACTGCGGAAAACCACATTCGATACATGAATGAGGTCCATGCGGGCGCAAAGATTGAGGTGCGCACCCAGATGCTGTTGGGGCAGGGCAAGAAACTGCACGTGTTCCACAGCATGTATAGCGGTGAGACGCTGCTGGCGACCGGGGAGAGCTTTTTGCTGCATGTCAGCCTGGAAACACGCCGCCCCAGCCCACCATCGCCCAGCATTGAGGCCGCTATGGCCCGCATCGCCGAAGCGCAGGCCGGATTGCCTTATCCCGAAGGGGCCGGGGTTGCGATCCGGAAACCCTCATGACCTGCCGGGTGTTGGTGACGGCTGGCGCTTCGGGTGTTGGTCGGGCTATGGCAGAGGCGTTTGATGCGGCCGGGTATGATGTCTGGATCACAGATATTGATCGGGCGGCGCTTGATGGCGTGCCGGATCATTGGACCGCCCACCATGCTGACGTGTCGGATGAGGGTGATATGCATGCCGTGTTCGCCGCGATTTCTGATGCGGGTGGTCTGGATTCGCTCTGCGCCAATGCGGGAATTGCCGGGCCGACCAGCGCAATCGAGGATATCGACCTGAAGGATTGGCGTAGCTGCGTAGCGGTCAATCTGGAGGGGGCGTTTCTGGCGGCCAAATACGCCGCGCCGCTGATGAAATCCGCCCGGGCGGGCAGCATCATCCTGACCTCATCCACTGCGGGGCAATATGGCTATCCCTTTCGTGCGCCCTATGCCGCGGCCAAATGGGCGGTGATCGGATTGATGAAAACACTGGCGATGGAGCTTGGCCCTCACGGCGTCCGCGCCAATGCGATTTGTCCCGGCGCGGTGGAGGGCCCAAGGATGGAAGGCGTTCTGGCACGCGAGGCGGCGACCAAGGGCATGAGCCGGGACGAGGTCTATCAGGGCTATGCCTCGGGCACGTCCATGGGTCGTTTCGTCGAAGCGCAGGACATCGCCAATATGGCTGTTTTTCTGGCCTCTGGCGCGGCGCGGTTGGTGTCGGGTCAGGTGATCGCGGTGGATGGTCACACGGTCAATCCCGACCCGAAACTGTAACCTAGCCCTGGTTGGGGCCTCGGATCTGGCGGATGGTCTGACGAACGGCTTGCCAATCGCGGGCTTGCTGAGCGTTTCCGGCAGCCTCGCATTCGCGCATTTTCATTGCGGCTTCTGCCTCGGCCTGGTCACCGTGCGCCGTGTATAAAGCCCGTGCATATTGGGCTGTTTTCAGTGCGTCCATTCCTGTGGTCCTCCGTCTGTGGTCGGAATGCCCGAAAGTTCGCGCCCGGCGACGATACCACAGGTTGTACGGGGATGCATCATATGTCGCGGGAAATCGCTGCTCTGAGCTGTTGCAGGTGCTCTGGAAAGTCCCGCGCGGTCACGACCGCCTCGCGAACCAGAGTGTCGAAATGGCGGCTGAAAATTTCAATCCGGTCGCGATCGCGAAAGGCCATGTAATGGCTTCCTGCGTAAAACACGCAAAGAAGGGGACCGAAAATCGTTACGGGAGCCGAATACAGCCGTTTGGCATCGAACAGGTAGATACGCAGCCGTGGGTAGAGCTGTTCACACAACTCCAAAAGGTGGTCAATCTGATCCAGCCGCTTGCGAAGGCTAAGGCCTTGATAATAGCCGGTTGCATGCGCAAAGCTGTCGATTTCGTACATCGGCATTGCGATCTCGTAATCGGACTGGGCGCTGCGCATCCAGGTCAGTCGATCTTCGGACGCACCTATGGCCTGATCTGCCGTGCGCCCCAGATGCGGTGCGTATTCCCATTCCAGAACGGTGCGGGTCTTGAGCATGTCGGGCAAGGTCGCAGGAACATATCTGATTTTGTAACCCGCTGCCTCTTGGTGCCACTCGAATATGCGCTCATCTACCAAGGCGCGGGGGGCCTCAGTCATGCTCAGCGACAAAGCCAGCAACTCGGCCGCGCTTTCCGGCCGGTCAGACAGGCTCAGCAACCAGTCCGCCGAAACACCCAATGCCGTCGCGCAGCTTCCGACAACATGGGCATTCGGCAACCGTGCCCCGTGATCAGTCAACAGTTGCGATACGGTTGAGCGGTCAACACCGATCTGGCGCGCGAGGGCGCTTCGGCTGATTTGGCGTTCTTCCATTGCGCGGGCAAGGCGCAAACGGAATTGAGCCGCACGGTCGCGTTTGTCGATTTTATCCTGCATGTGGTGATAAATATCACGTTTGATGAGTTTTGTTAATCATATTCGGAATTTTCAACCTAAGCGGCAAGCCGTAATTCTAAAGCCATAACAATATTATGGGTGACGGAATGGAAACACGACGCAGATCGGTCGTGAAGGCGGTTTTGTGGAACGTGATGGGTCTGATCATCATGTCGGTGGTTGGGCTGGTTGCGACGGGGTCCGCCGCGATCGGCGGAACTCTGGCCGTAGTAAATACGGCGATTGGGCTGACGCTCTATGTGGTTTATGAGAGGGTCTGGGCGGGCATTTCGTGGGGGCGCAATGTCTGAGCGCCCGGGTCCGGAATGGGGCACTTTTACGCTGATGCTCGCCTGTTATGCTGCCTGGTTGGCCGTGATCTTCTTCCTGCCCATCTGGTTGGCGGTTCCAGTGATGGGCGCGGTGGCCGCGTTACATTCATCATTGACGCATGAAGCACTGCACGGGCATCCTTTTCGCGCCAGATGGCTGAACGAGGCGCTGATGGCGCTGCCCTTGACCTTATTCATCCCATATCAGCGGTTTCGGGACCTGCATTTGGCGCATCATCGGGATGCAACGCTGACCGATCCCTATGATGATCCTGAATCAAACTATCTGGACCCAAAAGTTTGGTCGGGGCTAGGTCACTGGCACAGGCGGTTGTTATCGGTGAACAATACTCTGTTGGGGCGGATCGTTTTGGGCCCTGCAATCGGACAGGTTGCCTTTGTCAGGGACGAGTTGCGAGGGGCCGCGCGTGGCGAATGGGACATATTGCGCGCATGGGCTTTGCATATGGCAGGCGTGGTTGCGGTTATCTGGATCGTGACCTTGTCGCCCATGCCGGTCTGGGCCTATGTCCTGTCCGCGTATTTGGGGCTTGGCCTTGTCAAAATACGCACTTTTCTGGAACACCGTGCGCATGAAGATGTGGGGGCAAGAACCGTTATCATCGAAGATCGCGGGATACTGTCTTTTCTGTTTTTGAACAACAATTTACATGTAGTTCATCATCTGAACCCGCGTACCCCCTGGTATCAACTTCCGAAGATCTACCAGCAGGGTAAAGAGGGCTATCTGGCCACGAACAAGGCCTATGTATACCCTTCCTATGCCGATGTTTTCCGGGCCTATTTCTGGAAGGTAAAAGACCCGGTGGCGCATCCGCTCTGGCCAAAGGGTTGATTTGCGGCCACAAAAGGCGGCATGAGCCTCTGGATACCTGTCACTATCGCAGCTGCAACGTTTCAGACGGTGCGGTTCATGCTGCAAAAATCGCTGAGCAGTGTAAAGCTGACGGCCGCCGGGGCGACATTTGCCCGGTTTGCCTATTCAATCCCGCTGGTTCTAATCGCTCTGATCGCGGCGCTGCAGTTGACGGGGTATTCCTTGCCGCCGCTGACCGCCCGGTTCTGGGTGTTTGCCACCATTGGAGGAACGGCTCAGATCCTTGCCACGATCTGTGTCGTCGCCTTGTTCAAACAGCGCAATTTTGCTGTCGGCATAACTTTTAAGAAAACCGAAGTAATCCAGACCGCCATCGTTGGTTTTCTGGTCCTGGGCGATCAGGTCTCGTTCTGGGCGCTTGGTGCGATCTTTCTGGGGCTGACGGCTGTGTTGCTGCTGTCGAAAAGTCCCGGAGGAGACGGGGCGTGGTGGCGACATCTGACGAACCGGGCCTCGCGGCTTGGCCTGGGATCAGGTGTGCTGTTTGCGTTTTCCTCGGTCAGTTATCGGGGTGCCTCGCTTGAACTGGGCGAGATTGATGCGTGGTTTCGGGCACTTGTGACGCTGGCAGTCGTTGTCTCGCTCCAGTTCGTCAGCATGGGCCTGTGGCTGTTGTGGCGAGACAGGGCCGAGCTGCGCGCCGTGTGGCAGACACGCCGAACAGGCGTATTTGTCGGACTGACCAGCCTGTGCGGATCGTTCTGCTGGTTCTTGGCATTCACCTTGCAAAACGCCGCCTACGTCAAGGCTCTGGGGCAGGTCGAGCTGATCCTCAGCCTGTTCGCGTCGATCTTGTTTTTCCGCGAAACCATCACCCGGCGCGAGATCGCCGGGATGACGTTATTGGGCGCATCAATTCTGGCGCTGGTTTTGTCTATTTAACCCGTGCGGCGTTCGTCGAAGCTGAGCGCGATAAAGCTGGGCAGGTGATCGCCCAATCCCACGACCGAAGGACCGTTGTCAGCGCGCCGTCCACGGCCTCTGACTTCTTTATCCTTCTTGCGGTCTTCTCTTTTATCGTCGCGTTTGGGGGCCTCTGTTGGTCGGACCTCAGTTGGCCGGGCCTTTTTCTCGGGCTTTGGCCTCTCGGGTTTCGGCTCTTCCTTTACCGGATTGTCCAAGCGAGGAATTTCTTTTTGAATCAGCTTCTCGATCGCGGCCAGTGCTTTTTCATCGCGACCCGAACAGATAGTGATCGCTTTGCCTTCGCGTCCGGCGCGACCTGTACGACCGATCCGGTGCACATAATCCTCGGGGTGGCCGGGGACGTCGAAATTGATCACATGACTGACCGAGGGCACATCCAATCCGCGCGCGGCAACGTCCGAGGCGACAAGCAGACGTAGTGTTCCGTCACGGAAACCGTCCAGTGTTTTCGTCCGTTGTGACTGATCGAGATCGCCATGGATCGCGGCAGCATCATAGCCGTATTTCTTCAGCGATTTCGCACAGATATCCACATCGGTCTTACGATTGCAGAAGATGATCGCGTTGGTGCATTTTTCGCCCTCGGAGTCGATCAGCGAACGCAGGACCTGGCGCTTGGCGCTGGCCTCGCGGTCACGGCGACCACCTTTGAACATGACCACACTTTGCTCGATGGTTTCCGAGGCCGTTGCCTGACGGGCAACTTCGATCCGGGTTGGGGCCGACAGGAATGTATCGGTGATCCGCTCAATCTCGGGCGCCATGGTGGCTGAGAAGAACAGCGTTTGGCGTGTGAACGGCGTCAGCGAAAAAATGCGTTCGATATCGGGGATAAAGCCCATATCCAACATTCGGTCGGCCTCATCCACCACCATGATCTGGACGCCGGTCAACAGCAGTTTGCCGCGTTCGAAATGGTCCAGCAGACGACCCGGTGTAGCGATCAGAACGTCGACGCCACGGTCGATCAGCGCATCTTGCTCCTTAAAGCTGACGCCGCCGATCAACAGCGCTTTGGTCAGTTTCAAGTGCTTTGAGTAGGTATCGAAATTCTCGGCCACCTGCGCGGCCAGTTCCCGCGTCGGGCACAGCACCAGCGACCGCGGCATGCGCGCACGTGCGCGGCCACGGGCCAGCAATGTGATCATCGGTAGCGTGAAGCTGGCGGTTTTGCCTGTACCGGTCTGGGCGATACCCAGAACGTCCTTGCCCTCAAGCGCGGGTGGGATTGCGCCTTCCTGGATCGGTGTTGGCGTTTCGTATCCGGCTTCCTCAATGGCTTTGAGGACCTTCGGGTTCAGGTTCAGTTCGTTAAACTTTGTCATGTATGTCCGGTTGTTGCGGACACTAAAACCTGGCCCGCGCGTAAAGAATGTGCCGGGCCCGGATGGCCATGCGATATTTTGTGCATTTCGGCTTGGCGGGACATAACAAAATCACGGGGCAGGGTCAAATGAAGTCACTTTTATGCTGCGACACCGGCTGACCATGCGGATTTATCGCAACAATTCAGGTACTTCCGGGGAAATGTTTCGCGACTTTTCCATCCAAATCCAGCGGACGGTACTTAATCAGCCCAAACTTTTCGAGGCGGGTGCGAACTTCTTGGTCGGCGCCACTGATTTCATCATAGAAAACCCGCAGGCCGTGAGCCCCATCTTCTTTTTCGATCCAGCTCAGTAATTCATTCATGTTCATCCCGCCTTGTTCGCGCGGAACATTGGGTGACATGCCTGGCTGATACGAGCCCTTTTCGAACCGGAACCGATAATGGGCTAGCCAATGATCCCAGTCAGGTGCATGACGGTGGCATAGATCAACCTGGGGCAGCTCGACCTTGGTCGGGAGGATTTCGCCATCCTGAAACAGATTGTGAATCCGGAAATTGATCCGAGGTAAGCCTTTGCGAACAAAAAGTTTACCCTGAACATGGCTGAGGAATCCAGCCAGAACAAATCCGCCAAAATTCGGAAATAATGCCTGAACGATCCCATCACGGCCCTGACCAGCGGGGATATAGGCTTTGTACAGGTCTTCGGTTCCGCCCACGGGCTCGATCGGACGAACGCGCACCGCTGGGATACGTTGCGGAATCTCCGCTAATATCGCGCCAAGGTCGGATTGCGGCCAGAGGAACTCGTCCAGATCAATATGGGCAAGCCAGTCGACCTCAGCCTTTCTGTAAGTAAAGCTGGCATTTGCGGTTTGCCGGACCTGATGTTTGTCGGGCCTCTCGCGCTTTCGGTTCGACCAGTACCCTTCGTCGCAGTTGCGTATTTCGATCCGTGGGTGGCGGTTCAGGGCGTTGAACGCAGCCGGGCAGGGCTCGTCCAGATACAGATACATCCGGTCGGCCCCGAGATCGAGGTGATAGGCCGCAAACCGAAGTATGTCCGGGGCCGAGCCCCGGATCGTTGATACAATGCCCCAGCTTGGGACATTATCCGGCATATGAAGCTCGTGACCCTGTCACGCCATCATCTCTTTGGTGGCGGTCAGGTTCAGGTCGGGATAGTCCCGCACGACCCGGTCGATGTCCCACTGCAGGCGAGTCAAATAGACGATGTCGCCGTCATGATCATGAGCGATGTGCTGCTTGTTGGCATTGACGAATTTCTCGACCTCAACCTTTTCACCACTGACCCAGCGGGCGGAGGTGAACTGAGACGCCTCGAACCGTACCGGCAGGCCGTATTCCATCTCAATCCGGCTGGCCAGAACCTCGAATTGCAGCGCGCCAACGACGCCGACGATAAAGCCCGATCCGATCGACGGTTTGAACACCTTGGCCGCGCCTTCCTCGGCGAATTGCATCAGGGCTTTTTCCAGATGCTTGGCTTTCATCGGATCGCCTGGTCGCACGGTTTGCAGCAGTTCCGGCGCAAAGGAAGGGATGCCGGTTACCCGGATCGCTTCGCCCTCGGTCAGCGTGTCGCCGATGCGCAGCTGGCCGTGGTTTGGGATGCCGATGATGTCTCCGGCCCAGGCCTCTTCGGCCAGTTCCCGGTCGGATGCCAGAAATAGCACAGGGTTCGAGATTGCCATCGGCTTTTTTGATCGAACATGGGTCAGCTTCATGCCGCGTTTGAAATGGCCCGAGGCCATGCGCACAAATGCCACCCGGTCGCGGTGCTTGGGGTCCATGTTTGCCTGAACCTTGAAGACAAATCCGGACACTTTCTTTTCTTCCGGTGCGATCTGGCGGGGTTCCGCGGACTGTACCTGCGGCTGTGGACCATAGGCGCCGATGCCTTCCATCAGTTCCTTGACGCCGAACGAGTTGATCGCCGAGCCGAACCAGATCGGGGTCATGTGGCCTTCCAATACCGCTTGGGGGTCAAGCGCGGGCAGCAATTCGCGTGCCATCTCAACCTCTTCCAGCAGCTTTTCAAGCAGGTGCTCGGGCACATGTTCAGCCAGCTTGGGGTCGTCCAACCCGTTGATCTGGATGCTTTCGGCCACTTTGTTACGGTCAGCGCGGTCCATCAGCTCCAGCCGGTCGCGCAGCATGTCGTAACAGCCGATAAAGTCGCGGCCTACTCCAATCGGCCAGGCAGCGGGCGTGACGTCGATGGCCAGCATTTCCTGAATTTCGTCGATGATCTCGAACGTATCGCGGCTTTCGCGGTCCATCTTGTTACAGAAGGTCAGGATCGGCAGGTCGCGCAGGCGGCAGACCTCAAACAGTTTCTGGGTCTGGCTTTCCACACCTTTCGCGCCGTCGATCACCATCACGGCCGCGTCCACTGCGGTCAGAGTGCGATAAGTATCTTCCGAGAAATCGCTGTGGCCGGGCGTGTCCACCAGATTGAACCGGAAGTTTCCATAGTCGAAGGACATGGCCGAGGCCGAGACCGAGATCCCGCGATCCTTCTCCATCTGCATGAAATCCGAACGTGTCCGCCGTGCCTCACCCTTGGCGCGTACCTGACCGGCCATCTGGATGGCGCCGCCATACAGCAGGAACTTTTCCGTCAGGGTCGTCTTGCCCGCATCCGGGTGCGAGATGATGGCAAATGTCCGGCGCCGGGCGATCTCGGGCGGCAAGGTGGGTTGGTTCGTGGCGGTATCAAGCATAGTCGCGCGTATAGGCGGGGAATTCTGCCGAAGCAAGACAAAGAGGCTGGTTCGAATCGTCTGCTTGTGGCAATAAGAACATATAGTGAACAAATAATGGAGAGGATCAATGAATTTGAAAGAAATCGCCGATGAGCTGGTGGCGGGATGCCGGGAAAACCGGGCCAAGGCCAATCTGGATAAGCTGTATGCGGCAGATGCCGTTTCGGTTGAGGCCGTCGATGCATCCGGTATGGGACGCGAGGCGCATGGGCGCGACGCGATCCGTGGCAAGCACGATTGGTGGGAGAGTTCGACCGAAGTGACGGGCGGAAACGTCAGTGACCCGATGGTGCATGGCGAAGACCGTTTTGCCGTGATCTTTGAGGTGCAGGGCAAGTTCAAGGAAAGCGGTGAGAGCTTCGATATGCGCGAAGTTGCGCTGTATCACGTCGCGGATGGCAAGATCGTCCGGGAAGAGTTCTTCTACTAACCCCTTGTCATCAATCTGTCTTCCCTGTCTGCTGGGTGAAAGACGTGCGGATAATCACAGATGGGGAGGAACAGATGGATCTGGGAATAGGTGGAAAGCGCGCGCTGGTCTGTGCCAGCAGTAAAGGTTTGGGTCTGGGCTGCGCCGAGGCTCTGGCGGCGGCTGGTGTGAATCTGGTGATGAACGCGCGAGGGGCCGACGCGTTAGAGGCTGAAGCCGCGCGTTTGCGCTCGGAATTTGGTGTCGATGTGCAGAGTGTTGCGTGTGATGTGACCTCGGAGGAGGGGCAGGCGCAAGTGATTGCTGCCGCGCAGGGCGTTGATATTCTTGTGACAAATGCTGGCGGTCCGCCTCCGGGCCTGTGGTCAGATTGGCAGCGCGAGGACTTCATCAAGGCGTTGGATGCCAACATGCTGACCCCGATTTCCTTCATGAAGGCCCTGTTGCCCGGCATGATGGATAAGGGCTGGGGCCGGGTGGTTAACATCACCTCGCAATCCGTACGGGCGCCGATTGCCGTTCTTGGCCTGTCTAATGCGGCACGGACCGGGCTAACCGGATATGTGGCCGGAACGTCCAGGCAGGTCGCGCCGCATGGTGTGACAATCAATAACCTGTTGCCGGGGATACATGCGACGGATCGAGCGGATTCTCTGGACGGTGGTGTGGCTGCGCAGCAAGGCATTTCCGTTGACGAGGCACGCGCGCAGCGTGAGGCAACCATCCCCACGCGCCGCTATGGCTCGCGGCAGGAGTTCGGGGCAACCTGCGCGTTTCTGTGTTCGCAGCATGCGGGCTTTATCGTCGGCCAGAACATCCTGTTGGATGGTGGCGCGACCAATCTGACGATGTGACCATGGCTCAAGGGTTTTCACTTAAGGATCAGTTGTTTAATGCGGAAAAGACCGGCTTTCTGGCTGGGCTTTTTGCCGAGGCTGATCCGGGGTTCGATGCGCAGGCGTTTCAAACGCAGGTGATGTCGCGCCTTTTGGAGCTTGAGTTGAAAGAGCGGATGGCCTGGATCGCCGAATGCCTGCAACATCAGGTTCCGGGAGAGCTGCCGACTATCGCTCCGACCCTGCTGCGGGCCTTGCCGCCCCCGCTGGACCGGAACAAAACTGATGATGATTTCGGTGATTTCATCTTTGCGCCTCTGGGGGACTGGGTCGTCAATGTCGGCCTTGATCACCCCGACCTCGCGCTGGATGTTCTGGCTGAACTGACGCAGAGGTTTTCGATGGAATGGGCCATTCGCCCGTTTCTCAATTGCCACGCTGATCTTGTGATGGCGCGGCTGGAGGATTGGTGCGGGCATGACAGCTATCATGTGCGGCGTCTGGTGTCCGAAGGAACCCGCCCGCGTTTGCCTTGGGGGCAGGCGGTGGGGTTGGAATTAACCGACCCGCTGCCTTTGCTGGATCGGCTGCATGAGGATCAAACGCGCTATGTGACGCGGTCGGTGGCCAACCATCTGAACGACATCTCCAAAAAAGACCCGGATATGGTGCTGGACCGCCTGCAGGGCTGGTCTCGTTCACAGCGTCAAGACGCTGACGAGATGCGGTGGATGACCTCTCATACCCTGCGCGGTCTGGTTAAGGCCGGGCACCCACGCGCGATGAAGATGCTGGGATATGACCCTGATGCCGATATACAGGTCTCGGTCACGGTAAATGGGCCCGCAAAGATTGGCGGCGCGCTTGAGTTTGATGTTTCATTGGCTGGTGAGGTGAACCAACCCGTTTTGATTGATTATATCATCCATTTTCAAAGACCTGGCGGCAAAAAATCGGCCAAAGTTCACAAGCTGAAACAGGCCGCGCTAAGGAATGGAAACCTGACCTTGAGCAAAAAGCACAAGCTCAAAGGCGATGCGACCACGTTCAGGCTTGTTCCCGGCGCACATCTTCTGGAGATTCAGGTGAATGGCCGGGTGCGCGCGGATCTGGATTTTGAGCTGCTGGGCTAGCTCAACCTTTCGTCAGATTGCTCGGCTTTTTATTGCACGGTGCGCGGTGCTGGGTTAGCTCAACATCAGTCAGATCAGGGGATGACAGCGATGAAGCATGAATCGGTGCAGAACTACTATGGCGAGGTCCTGCAAAGTAGCGCGGACCTGCAGACCAATGCGTGCTGTACGCCCGACGATATGCCGGATCATCTGAAAAAGATCCTCGCCAAGGTCCATGATGACGTGCTGACCCGCTATTACGGCTGCGGGCTGATCGCGCCGCTGGATCTGGAAGGGATGAGCATCCTTGATCTGGGCTGTGGTGCCGGTCGGGATGTATACGCCCTGTCTGCCATGGTGGGCGAGAAAGGGCGCGTGGTCGGCGTGGATATGACGCCCGAGCAGCTGGATGTCGCTCGTGCGCATCAGGAATATCACGCCGAAACCTTTGGATATGCCCAAAGCAACGTGGAATTTCATCACGGCTACATCGAAAAGCTGGATGAACTGGACTTAAAGGCGGGGTCTTTCGATATCATCGTTTCGAACTGCGTGATCAACCTGGCCACCGATAAGGAGGCCGTTCTGCGCGGCGCGCATCGCCTGCTTAAGGACGGCGGAGAGATGTATTTCTCGGACGTTTATGCGGATCGTCGCGTACCGCAGGCAATGGCCGAGGATGAGGTTCTGTATGGCGAGTGTCTGTCCGGTGCGCTGTACTGGAATGACTTTCTGTCGATGTCTCGCAAAGCCGGTTTCGGCGACCCGCGTCGAGTCACGCACCGCTCCTTGACCATCGAAAATCCGGTTCTTGAGGACCGCGTGGCACCGCTCAAATTTCTGTCAGCCACCTATCGTCTGTTCAAGTTACCTGCGTTGGAACCCGCCTGTGAAGATTATGGTCAGGCCGTGATCTATAAGGGCACTGTCCCCAATGCGGCGCACATGTTTGAGCTGGATGACCACCACGCAATCGCGACGGGTAAGGTGTTTCCGGTGTGCGGCAACACATGGATGATGCTCAAAGACACGCGGTTTGCGCGGCATTTCGAGTTCATCGGTGATTTCTCAACCCATTACGGCATCTTCGAAGGCTGCGGTGGTGAAAGCCCATTTGAGGCGACCGGGCAGGCCGAAACGGGCGGCTGCTGCTGATCCCTTGCACCCAAAGGGAGGTGTTGCTATCCCCGCCCAAGCCCGATTGATTTGATCGGGTAAGGCTACGGGGTCCATCGGTGACAGTAAACGCAACTCCTCCGCGTCTGGAAATTCGCAATCTGGTCGCCCGGTACGAAGGTCGGGTGGTGGTTGATGACGTCTCGCTGACCGTGCAAGCGGGGCAGGTGACATGCCTGTTGGGGCCGTCAGGGTGCGGCAAGTCAACGACGCTGCGGATGATTGCCGGTGTCGAGATGCAAGAGACAGGCCAGATCTATGTCGATGGCAAGCTGATCTGCGATACGGTGTTCCGTGTCCCGCCTGAGCGGCGCGAGATTGGCCTGATGTTTCAGGACTTTGCCCTGTTCCCGCATCTTAGCGTAGCTGACAATGTTGCCTTTGGCCTGAAGGGTAGCAAAGATGAAAAACGCGCACGCGTGGATGAGTTGCTGGCCAAAGTCGACCTGATGCGGTTCGCAGACAGCTTTCCACATCACTTGTCGGGCGGTGAGCAACAGCGGGTGGCTCTGGCGCGCGCCTTGGCCCCACGCCCCCGGATCATGTTGATGGATGAGCCGTTTTCGGGGCTCGATAACCGGTTACGCGATGGAATTCGGGACGAAACTCTGGCGATCCTCAAGGAAGAGGACGCCGCTGTGCTGTTGGTTACCCATGAACCCGAAGAAGCAATGCGTATGGCCGATGAGATCGCCCTGATGCGCCGTGGCAGAATCGTTCAACAGGGTGCGCCTTACAACGTCTACACCCGTCCTGCGGACAAGGCTGCAGTTGCATTCTTTAGCGATATAAATGTGTTAGGTGCGCAAGTTAATGGAGCTTTGGCCGATACGCCATTTGGTCAGTTTCTTGCTCCGGGTGTGCCGGATGGAACGAATGTTGAGATTGTATTTCGGCCTCAGCACGTCCGTTTGGATTTTGATCGCAATGGCAAAGGTCCACTGCCGACACCGACGGACGGGGTAGCCGCGCGTGGTGTGGTCGAACGGGCGCGTTTTCTGGGCAACGAAAGCTTGATTGAATTCCGTATGGACTATGATGATTCAATCTTGAAAGCGACCGTTCCCAACGTGTTTGTCCCGCAAGCGGGGCGGGTCATGTGGCTGACCATTCGCCGCGATCGGTGCTTTGTATTCCCCAAATAGGGTCTAAAACTGCAGTTTAGGCGCAAGTGGTGCGTGAAAGCCTCAGATTGCGCCTGCGGGTTGCTTGCCGCAGTGCGGGGCTGGGTCTATCAAGGAAAAAACGCTGCGGTGGATGGGGCATATGCGTATTCTTCTAACCAATGATGACGGTATCAATGCGCCGGGACTTATCGCACTCGAGGCGATTGCTGCCGATCTGGCCGGACCGGATGGTGAAGTCTGGGTCGTTGCGCCCGCATTCGAGCAATCCGGCGTGGGGCATTGCATCAGCTACACGCACCCGATGATGGTTGCCAAGCTGGGAGAACGCCGTTTTGCTGCGGAAGGATCACCAGCTGATTGTGTCTTGGCCGGTTTGCACGATGTGATGAAGGACGCACCACCCGACCTGGTATTATCTGGTGTGAATCGTGGGAACAACTCGGCCGAGAATACGCTGTATTCTGGCACAGTCGGGGGCGCGATGGAGGCGGCCCTGCAGGGGGTTCCGGCTATTGCCCTGTCTCAATATTTCGGTCCGCGCAATTTGGGGCTGGATGACCCGTTCGAATCCGCGACCCGATTTGGTGCCGAGCTGGTTCGTAAGATACTGGGGGCGACGCCGGCAGAACAAGGCGATTACCGTTTGTTTTACAACGTCAATTTCCCCCCAGTGCCTGCGGATGAAGTACTGGGCACCCGGATCGCCCCTCAGGGTTATCGGCGTGACACACATTTCTCGGTCGAGCCGCACAGCTCACCTTCGGGGCGGCGGTTTCTGTGGATCAAGGGTGGGTATCAACACAACCCGACTGCACCTGGGACGGATGCTGCCGTCAATCTGGCAGGCTATATCTCGGTCACACCAATGCGTGCGGATCTGACCGCGCATGACGCGCTGGAAGCGTTAAAGTCGATCGAATGAGCGGACTGGACCCTGAAACAACCATGCAGTTCCTGTTTGCCCTGCGCTCGCGCGGAGTGACGGATGCGCGTGTGCTGGCAGCAATGGAGCAGATAGATCGCGGCAGATTTGTCAAAGGCCTGTTTGCAGAACGCGCCTATGAGGATACGCCGCTGCCGATTGCGTGCGGCCAGACGATCAGCCAACCGTCTGTCGTTGGGCTGATGACGCAGGCGCTGGAAGTACGTCCGCGTGATACCGTGCTCGAGATCGGGACCGGATCGGGCTATCAGGCCGCGATCCTGTCGAAACTGGCACGCCGGGTATACACGGTCGAGCGTCATAAGCGACTTGTGCGCGAAACCGGCCAGTTGTTCCGTGATTTGGGGCTGACAAATGTGACGGCAATGTTGTCGGATGGTTCGTTTGGTTTGCCCGAGCAAGCCCCGTTTGATCGTATCATCGTGACTGCAGCTGCCGAGGACCCGCCCGGGCCGCTCTTGGCGCAGCTCAAAATCGGCGGTATCATGGTCTTGCCGGTGGGGCAGTCGGATACGGTCCAGACGTTGATCAGGGTCCGGCGCACCGAATCCGGTTTGGACTATGACGAATTGTTGCCTGTCCGTTTTGTGCCCTTGTTAGAAGGGCTTGGGAAGGATGGAGCTTAAAGGAATATTCTGCAAAATGCGCCGGAACCCCGATGAACAGGGGCAGGTGTCGAGGACAATAAAATGAGAGCAGTTTCCAAATCAGCAATGCGCCGCTGTGCGTTAGGAGTGGCTAGCCTTGCAATCCTGGCTGGGTGCGAAGGGCCGCTGGACTATGATCTTCGCGGACAGGTAGGCGGTTTTTCCACCGCCGAAGCAGCACAGTCGGCGACGACCAACCGGCCCGCACCGGATGCCAGGGGTGTCATCACATATCCGACCTATCAAGTGGCGATTGCTCGCCGCGGTGACACTGTCAGAGACTTGGCCGCAAGGGTTGGTTTGCCTGAAGGAGAGCTGGCGCGTTTCAATGGTCTAATGCCTACCGATTCCTTGCGCGAGGGCGAAGTTGTGGCACTGCCCCAGACGGTCGGTTCCGCAAGCTCTGTCGATATTGCGACGATAGCTGGTACGGCAATCGACGAAGTCCCCGCAAATGGCTCGGTCCGTACATCAACGCTTGAACCCGCAAAACCTGCGGCGGCACCGGCACCAACCGGTCCCGAACCGATCCGCCACAAGGTGAAACGTGGTGAAACGGCATTTACAATTTCACGCCTCTATGACGTTCCCGTTGAGGCGCTGTCAGACTGGAATGGATTGGATTCCGATTTTACCGTCCGCGAAGGCCAGTTCCTTCTGATCCCGGTGAAAAGCCAATCCGCACCGCGCAAAGCTGCAGTGCCTGCAACGAATGTGACTCAGCCCGGTCAGGGGTCTCCGACACCGACGCCGCCCAGTGCTACGCAGCCCTTGCCCGACGAAACCATTTCCCCGGCCACTCCGGCACCTGATGTGACCGCCGAGGCACCAACAAATCAAAGCAATTCGGCGCTTGGGCTTCCTGTGAACGGTACGATTATCCGCACCTATCAAAAGGGAAAGAACGAGGGGATCGACATCGCAGCGGCCGCAGGATCGCCTGTAATGGCGGCAGAGGCGGGAACTGTTGCGGCGATCACTGCTGATGCAGATCAGGTTCCGATCATCGTTGTTAAACACAACAGTGATCTGCTGACCGTCTATGCCAATGTGGCAGATATCACGGTCAAGAAAGGGGATCGCGTGCGACGAGGGCAGAAGATTGCCTCGCTGCGGAGCGGGGACAACGCCTATGTCCATTTCGAAGTGCGCAAAGGCTTCGAATCTGTAGATCCAGAGCCCTATCTGAAATGATAAGAATGGCCCCGTCGGGGCCATGCCGCTGGCAGGGATAATCCCAACCCGATGACGGCAGGGTTAAGCGTATGGGTCGTAATCGCTCAGACGCTTTCCCGGCTCGTCTGCAAAAATCTCGGGCAGGGGAAGGACGGTTTCGATAAGGTCAATTCGGAAGACCCGGAAACCATCGCGGAGTTCACACCAGGAAGTCAGCGTCCAGACTCGTCCCCAATACTCCATATGCAATGGCCGAATGGTGCGCTCGGTCAGCACGCCGTCGATCCTGCGGTAACTCAGACGTAATTTTTGTCGTGATTTGATGGCGGCGCGGATCGGGGCCATATGCGCCAGCCCGCGTGCGGCATCGGCAAAGGGGTAGACCGCAAATTTCCAGCTGTCAGCCTCGGAAATCACCTGTGTCGGCAGCACGGCGTCGATCTTTTCAGCCAATGACTCGGCGGCGGTTTTCAAGTCGGGGTCGGCGGCCTCGGCCACGATTGCCATGCCAAGGTTCAGCGCTTCCAGTTCGGCCGGGGTCAGATTCAGCGGGGGCAGGGTGATCTGCTCACGCACCATATAGCCCACGCCGCGCTCCCCCTCGACCGGAACGCCCGAAGCGGCCAGCGTATCCATGTCGCGATAGATCGTGCGGACCGACACCTCGAGTCGATCCGCAATGTCCTGCGCACGGTGCAAGCCACCATCGCGCAGGATCTGGATAATGTCGAACAGACGATCAGTACGGCGCATGACACGCCGCTCTGACCGGGGTTATGCGGTCATGTTCCATAGCACGTACTCGTGGCGCATCTGCATGCCTTCGGGGTTGATCGCTGCGATCAGTGCGGGCGCAAAACCCTGCTGCGGGAACTGCGCAGCTGCGTCCTGTGCGGCCTTCATATCGGTCCAGATCACGTAGTCAGTCCAGCGCCCGTCTTCGCCTTGACTGAGTTGACGATGGGCAAACCCCGGAGCAGCGCGTACAAAGGCTTCGGACGCTTGGCTGAGTTTAACGAACTCTTCCGGGGTTGTCCCGTTGGCGAGGGTGAAGGTGACGATTTCTGCAACATGGGTCATGTGAATCTCCGTTGACCAGGTTTCGATACCGCCTACCTAGCCCCTACCAACTGACACAAACCTGTCAGTTGATCAATCCGAGGCCGTAAAAAACATCGGATCGGATCAAATTTGAACGCAGATTTGAACCAACTCACTTTTGCAGGCGGACCAGCGGGCGTAGACACGGACCCAGATCACATTTCCGGCGTACGGCGCCGACGTTATAGGAGAAGAGAGATGCTCAACAATATTGGCCTTCCCGGCATTCTGCTGATCGCAGTTGTGGTTCTGGTGCTATTCGGCCGTGGCAAAATCAGCTCGTTGATGGGCGAAGTAGGCAAAGGCATTACGTCATTCAAGAAGGGCGTCAAAGAAGGCGCAGAGGAACTGGATCAGGACGCATCCGAGCTGGCCAAAGACGTCACGCCCGAGACCGACAAAGACAAGGTCTGATCCGGTATGTTTGATCTGGGCTGGACCGAGCTTCTGGTCATCGGCGTCGTCGCCCTGATCGTTGTGGGGCCAAAGGATCTGCCGGTTTTGTTCCGTAATGTCGGTCGTTTTGTCGGCAAGGCCCGTGGCATGGCGCGCGAATTCAGCAGTGCCATGAACGAGGCGGCGGATCAGGCCGGTGTAAATGACATCAAAAAAGGTCTCAACGCGGCCACTAACCCTGTAGGCAGCGCCATGGATGGTGTGAAAGAAGCCGCGCAGGACCTGGCCAAAAGTATCGACCCCACCAAGTTTGACCCCGATAGCGAGACCGGTAAGCTGGCCGCCGAACGGGCCGAACAGGCCAAGAAAATCCAGGCCTCGACCGCACGCGCTGCGGCCGAGCGGAAGGCGAAAGAAGCCGCCGACGCGCTGGCCAAGGCTGAAGAGGCCGAAGCCGCGCTGAAAACCGAAGGCAAATCATGACCGACACAGACGAGATCGAAGACAGCTCGGCCCCATTGATCGAGCATCTGGCGGAACTGCGCACGCGGTTGATCCGCGCGGTCATTGCCTTTGTAATTGGCATTGTCCTGGCCTTTACGGTCGCGGAACCTATCCTGCAATTCCTGGTCCAACCAATCGAGGCAACGCTGCGCGATCTGGGCGATCCGTCTCCGACTTTGCAATATACCTCGCCACAGGAATATCTGTTTACGCTGTTCCGAATTTCGATGGTCTTTGGCTTCGCGCTGGCCTTCCCGGTGATTTCCTATCAGCTGTGGCGCTTTGTGGCACCTGGTCTGTACCGGTCTGAGAAGGGCGCTTTCCTGCCATTCCTGGTCGCCTCACCGTTCATGTTCCTGCTGGGGGCATCTTTTGCACAATTCGTGGTAACGCCGCTGGCCATGCAGTTCTTTTTGGGCTTTGCGGATGTCAGTTCGATTTTTGCCAATCTGTTGTCGGCGACTACCGGAGATGTTCCGGAAGAGATCGTGGTTGTGCCCGAAACCACCGAGGGCGTGAAGATCACGTTCTTCGGCAAGGTGAATGAATCGCTGGATATCACGCTGAAATTCATCCTTGCCTTTGGTCTGTGTTTCCAACTGCCTGTGCTGCTGACCTTGATGGGTAAGGCCGGACTTGTCAGCGCCGAGGGTTTGGGCAGTGTCCGAAAATACGCCATGGTAGGTATTCTGGTGCTTGCTGCCCTTGTGACACCGCCAGACGTGATCACTCAGATCATCCTGTTTGTCGTGGTCTATGGCCTCTATGAGGTGTCGATCTTCCTTGTCGCCCGAGTTGAGAGAAAGCGCGAGGCCGAGTTGCGCGCAGAAGGATACTATGACGGCGAAGAAGAGGCGGATGCCGATATCATCCACGAAGAAGACGGCAAATAAAGCTGCGATCAAGCAATGAACAGGCGCGCCCAGCCCGGCGCGCCTTTTTCATGCGCCGCTCTTGTCGCGCCGGGCGGAACATGGTTTGAGACCCTGCAGACACGACCGGAGGCCCCAATGGATGACCAAGCTCTGAACCGTATTGCCGACGCGCTGGATCGCATGGCCCCGGCGCCTCTGGCCGCGCCCGATTTTGCCGCAGCTCCGGCTTTTGTCTGGCATGTCGAACCCGACCGCCTGGAACCGGTTAAGCAGGTCAATCGGGTCGATTTGGATCTCTTGGTGGGTATCAACCGGTCTCGCGATACACTATTGGACAATACACGCCGCTTTGCCGCTGGATTTAAGGCCAACAATGCGCTGCTCTGGGGCGCGCGTGGTATGGGCAAATCCAGCCTTGTCAAAGCGGTCCACGGCACCTTGCAGAACGAACATCCTGATCTGAAACTGGTTGAGCTGCAGCGCGAGGATATGGGCTCGGTCGCGCGGCTGCTGAACCATCTACGTGCAGCGCCGCATCGGTTCATCCTGTACTGTGATGACCTGTCCTTCAGCCACGATGATCAGCACTACAAATCGCTCAAGGCAGTGCTGGACGGTGGCATCGAAGGTCGCCCGGAAAATGTGGTGTTCTACGCCACCTCAAACCGCCGCCACCTGATGCCGCGGGATATGATCGAAAATGAACGTTCCAGCGCCATCAACCCGTCTGAGGCCGTAGAAGAGAAGGTCTCACTGTCGGACCGGTTCGGGCTATGGCTGGGTTTCCATCCTTGCGATCAGGACGAATACCTTGCCATGATCGACCGCTATTGTGCTTCTTACGGCGTATCGGTCGACGCAAACACCCTGCGCGCCGAAGCGATCGAATGGCAGGCCACACGTGGCGCGCGCTCGGGACGTGTGGCATGGCAATTCTTCGTCGATCTGGCCGGAAGAAACGGTGTTCACATCGCGTAATCCGCCGGCTTCATCTGGCTAAAAATACCTCCGCCGGAGGCATAGCCCTATGGGCCATTCCTATAACAGAGCCAGAATACGCGCCGCTTCATCTGCGGTGCTGGTCAATGCCTCCCGATCCTCACCGGGATGAAACCGGGCACGCACGGCAGTTGGCATGGCAGCCGGTTCCACGATGCTCACACGCGGCCCGGTGCGCTCAGTTTCCAGCGCCCAGCTACGGGCCAGAGCCATCTGCGCCGCCTTGGTGGCACCGTAGATGCCATAGAATTTCTCACCCGCCTTCGGATCATCGAAAAACACCGCATGGCCGGCCTCACCCAGCAAAGGCGCAACATAGGGGATCAGGACCGACGTGGCGGTTGCGTTGGTGTTAATGGCTTTGGTCCATTCCTTGGGGTCAATGAAATGGGTCGGCGTCAGGGCCGAAGTGTGAACCGCAGTATGCAGCCACAGGTCCACCTTGCCCCAGCGATCATGGATGCCACGACACAGAGTGGCCATCGCATTCGGGTCGGCAATGTCCATAGGGGCCAGGGTGGCTGAACCGCCCTTTGCTTTGATGCGGTCGTCCAGTTCTTCCAACCCGCCGGTGGTGCGGGCGACAGCGACGATGTGGTACTCTGGTGCCAGCGCCTCGGCCAGGGCAGCGCCCAGCCCGCGAGAGGCCCCGGTGATGAGGGCGATTTTAGTCTGATCGGTCATGACTGCGGTTTGAACCCAAGCGCGCAGCGCGTCAAGACAGGATTAGCTGCCCGGGATCGCTATGCGCGTCGTCTGACCGCTTTGTCGCAGCATGATGCCCTCGGCATCAATGGCCACAATAGTACCCGAAGACACACGGCTGCCCAGCTTGACCTCTTTGACCCGGCCAGAAGACATCCGCATCAGCGCGCGCATATCGGCTTTTGGCCCAAACACCCCAAGCAGGGTGACAGAGTTCTTGCTAAGCGCGCCCTGTTGCGTGGCCGCGATTGTAACGGTTTTGTTTGACATAGAGTGCGGTTGCGGCACGCGGCCCCAACCCCTTTTGATGAGTGGTTGGAGCCGGACTATCAAACGCAACAAGGGAACAAAAGGTCCGGTGAATTGTCCGTTCCGTCACTTTCAAAAGGTAGTCGGTGAACCCATTGCGATTGCATTTCCTTCGCCAAAAAGTTGTGCGCGGAAACTAAGCGAATTTACACCGATGCAGGTCGGAAACCGCCCGGCTTGAACCGGGCAGAGAGCTACCGATTCGCCGGGAACTTATCCCGAAGCCAGCTTGGCCGCGTTCCAGGATCCGCCGGGCACCTGCATGTCTTCACGTTTCTTACTAACGCGTGAACTGCTCTCGAGCGTATCCAGATAGTCTTTGCTGACGCTTCCGGTGATGTATTTTCCGTCAAAACACGAACAGTCGAACGCTTCGATTTCTGGATTTCCTTCCTTGGCGGCCCAGATCAGATCGTCCAGATGCTGATAGATCAGGGCGTCTGCACCCAGCTCCTGCCGGATTTCCTCGACCTCTTTGCCATGGGCAATCAGCTCATGTTTGGTGGGCATGTCGATGCCATAGACATTCGGGTATTTCACCGGCGGTGAGGCGCTGGCAATGTAGACCTTCGTGGCTCCAGCCTCGCGGCACATTTGCACAATCTTCTTGATCGTGTTCCCGCGGACGATGGAATCGTCGATCAACAGAACATTGTGGCCGTCAAACTCTAGCGGAACCGCATTCAGTTTGCGGCGCACGGATTTCTGACGTTCGGCCTGACCGGGCATGATGAACGTTCGTCCGACATAGCGGTTCTTTACCAGTCCTTCGCGATAGGGGATGCCGGTGATCTTGGCCGCCTCAAGCGCGACGGGGCGGGCGCTGTCTGGGACCGGGATGATCCGATCAATCTCAAGCCCTGATTCCTGGATCTGTTTGGCCAGCGTCTGCCCCATACGCATCTGCGTTTTATAGACAGAGACGCCGTCCAAGAGAGAATCCGGACGCGCGAGATAGACATATTCAAAGATACAGGGTGTCAGCTTGCCTTCGACCGCCTGGAATTCGTGCATGTTGCCGTCCAGGTCGATCAGGATCGCTTCACCAGGGCGCAGGTCGCGCATCTTGTTGAAGCCGTTGATGCCAAAGGCCACATCTTCCGAGGCAAACGCAAAGTCGTCGCCACCGCTTTCGGTTTCGCGGATGGCCACCGAGAGCGGGCGAATTCCGTGCGGGTCGCGGAAGGCCAGCATTCCGACACCTGCAATCAGGCAGATCACCGAATAGGCGCCCTGTACCCGTTCCATCGTCATCTTCACACCGGCAAAGATATTGCGAATGGGCTCGGCGTTGCCATTGACCTTGATTGCGTCAGCGACCTTGTCCGCCAGAACGTTCAACAGAATTTCCGAATCTGACGTTGTGCGCAGGTGGCGGCTGTATTTTCCAGTGACCTTCTCACGCTGTGCGGCAGTGTTGGTGATATTGCCGTTATGAACCAGGTAGATGCCATACGGGGCATTCACGAAGAACGGCTGCGCCTCGGCCGCGCTGAGCGACCCGGCGGTCGGATAGCGCACATGGCCAATGCCGACCTTTCCAAGCAGGGTATCGGCGTCCTGAGCGTTAAACACGTCCTTGACCAGCCCGTTGGCCTTCTTTTCGCGGAAGAACTCTCCGGTATACGTGACGATACCCGATGCATCCTGACCCCTGTGCTGTAGCATCAGAAGCCCGTCATAGATTTCCGCAAACACATCATGTGTTCTGCTTGCGATCCCCAAAATCCCACACATGTACGGGCTCCAAATTACTATGACGATTTAAGTTGTGGCGGTGTTCGGAACATCAGCATGGCGGTGTCTTTGCCTGATACTTCCCATAGATCTTGGGATGCAGACGCGCCCTGGTCGCAAGCGGCAGGCGCGAAAGAAAACAGATACAGCAAGATCGGCAGCTCCGATTCCATGTCAGTTCGGACTTCACATAAAGCCTTACGGAGGCTGTGTCATCAAAGGATCACATTTGCGATTTGACGCAGGTGGAATTTGCCACAATGGCCGAACAAAAGGTGACAGGTTTCGCAGCTTGTGCTGTCATAGAGGAAACAATCCGAAACAATAGTTTCTTCAAGCCAAGCGGATTTCAGACATGTGGCAAAACAATCAAGGTCAGAAAAAGCAAGAACCGGTAAAACGCCGGTGCCACCGATGCCGTGGAATGGGGCGCGCACCCTGTCAGATTTGCGGAGGCGCAGGTGAAGTGATCAAAAGTCGGGACATTTTTGGCAAGCCCGTCATGTCCCGTTGCGAAGGGTGCTTTGGGCTGAAAAACATCAGATGCACCGTTTGCGCCGGAGAAGGGTTTGTCTAAGCCGAATTGAAAAAGCCCGGCTTTGACCAGGCTTTTGCTTTATTCCGCTGCAGGTGCTTCAGGGGCGGCAGGTGCGTCGGATGGATCGGCGCTTTCACCACAGCTGGCTACCAGTTCTTCATATTGGGATGTTACCCACCCCAGCGCGGCTTCGGGGTTTTGCTCTTCGATTTTGTCGCTGAATTGTTCGAACACTTTGGCTGACCGGCTTTCATCGACGATGGTGTAGGATTGGCCCGTCATGACTGTGTCATAGACGAAGAAGGCAATCGCCACCAAAAGGATGCCGCGCGCGATTCCAAAGAAAAACCCAAGTGCCTGATCCAAGCCGCCCAGTGCAGACCGTTGCACAAGAGATGAGAACAGTGGGGTGAATATACTAACCACGATCAGGGCAATGGCAAACACGCCAGCGAACCCGGTGATAACCGACAATTCACAACTGTCGCGCAGGAAATCTCCGACAACGGGGATTTCTTTGACCAGTGGAACGGCCTGTGGTGCGAAAATGAATGCCAAAACTGCCGCCGCAACCCATCCCGCGATCGCGAGAATTTCCCGCAACAGGCCACGGGAATAGGCCAGCAGACCCGATATAACGATGATCAGGGCAACTACCCCGTCAATTATTGTAAAACCTTCCATGGCCCTCGCCCGTAATTTTTTCTGCCCCTCAAGGCGTTACCTTAACCTGCTCCGAAGGTTTCGCCAACAAACCCTACCAAATCAGAGGGCCGGGTGAGTGTCAGACCTGCCACAGTACCGGTTTTCCCGCCTGCCGGAGCTATGGCGGATGTGAAACCAAGTTTTTGGGCTTCTTTCAACCTGTTTTCTGTCTGAGGGGCCGGTCTAAGTGCCCCGGACAACGAGATTTCTCCGAAAACGACGGTGTCCGTTGGCAGGGCTGTGTCCTCGCGCGCGCTGAGTAGCGCGGCAGCAACGGCAAGGTCCGCGGCTGGCTCGGTGATTTTAAGCCCGCCTGCGACGTTGAGATAGACATCGAGCCCGGCAAAGGGGATGCCGCAGCGGGCTTCGAGCACGGCAAGGATCATTGCCAGCCGTCCGCTATCCCATCCGACGACGGTTCGGCGAGGCTGAGAGTGGGGGGATGGGGCAACCAGCGCCTGAAGCTCAACCAGAACCGGCCGTGTCCCTTCGATACCAGCAAATACGGCCGATCCGGGGCTGGGCTTGCCGCGTTCAGATAGAAACAGGGCCGACGGGTTTGTGACTTGTGCCAGACCCTTGCCTGTCATCTCGAACACGCCAATCTCATCGGCTGGACCAAACCGGTTCTTGACCGCACGCAGAATGCGGAACTGATGCCCGCGTTCGCCTTCGAAATAAAGAACGGTATCAACCATGTGTTCAACCACGCGGGGGCCAGCGATCTGACCATCTTTAGTGACATGGCCAACCATGATGATTGAAACTCCGTGTCGTTTCGCAAACGTGGTCAATTCATGTGCTGCGGCGCGGACTTGTGACACTGAACCCGGTGCGCTGTCGACGTTGTCGGCCCACATGGTTTGAATTGAGTCGATGATTGCGAGACCGGGTTTCTCGGCTTCCAGCGTGGTGAGGATGTTACGCAGGTTGGTTTCGGCGGCCAGTTGCACGGGCGCATCTTCAAGCCCTAATCGGCGCGCGCGCATCCTAACCTGCGCGCTGGCTTCCTCGCCCGAGACGTAAATGGTTTTCACACCTGCACGCGAGAACCGGGCCGCGGCCTGCAGCAAAAGGGTGGATTTGCCGATGCCCGGATCCCCACCTACCAGCAAGGCCGAGGCGGGGACGAGTCCGCCTCCCAGCACGCGATCCAGCTCCTCGACCCCGCAGAGTGTGCGGGGTGGGGGCGTTTCCTCGGTCGACAGGTCCGTGAGTGTGATAGACTGGCCGCGCTTACCACCGAGGGATTTTTTGGCCGGGCCAGCCGAAAGGGGTACGTCTTGCGTGATGGAATTCCATTCACCGCAACCGTCACAGCGCCCGGACCACCGTGAATGAGTGGCACCGCAGGCCGAGCATGAAAAAGTTGTCTTTGCCATGGCGCCCTTGGTGCCCGAGGAATGGCGGTTCTTCAAGCCCTCGTGGGCCTTCATCTCCACCGGTACCGCGCCATATCCTCAGGCCCGTTTGGGCCATCGTCCATGGCGGGCGCTGTCGCGCCTATTCGGCGGCGCGAGGTGGCGACATAGCTATGACGCTCGACGGCTTCGATGCACCGTCCTTGGGCTGCTGCAGTTGCGCTGACAATTCCGGCAACAGTTCGAAAAGTTCGTCGCGCAGGCGGGTTAGCTGAGAACGAGCGATGGATTCTTCGATTTCAACATCATGGGTCCACTGGCGCAGCTCGTGCTGAATGGTTTGCGCCTCTTCCAGCCGTTGCTGAAACAGTTCGATCTCTTCCTGGCGTTGCTGCAGGAATGTGCGGGCACGGGCGATGCGGGTATCCCCGTAAGTTTCGGCCAGTTCTTGGCTGATCTGGCTCATCTGCGCGGCCAGCTCCAGAATCTCTGGTTCGAGCGATTGTAGGTTGGGATGTTGGCGCAGGAAGGCCATCCGCTCTTTGACCGCATCAAATTCGGACGACAGGATAAATGCCCCGCTGCGGTCCTGCGCATGGGCCAGCTGATAGGCATGGGCGATGTCGTGCATGTTCAGCGCAAATTTACGGTGCGCGTTTTCCAGGGCCATCATCCGGGCATTCGCAGGAAGGTAGAAGGCCAGCATCAGGATCAGAGCGGTCAGGCCAATCTGAACATAGATCCCGGCGTCTATGATGGTGCCGCCCGCCAGTCCGGCTTGCATAGAGAGCCAGGGCAGTACGCCCAGGGCGGATAGCATAGTGGTTGCGACGGCCAGAAAAGCCGCGGAACAAATCAGAAAAAATGTCAGTCGTAAAAATGCGTTTTGAAACTGTAATGTTAACGTGTGGAGTGCGGTCATGTTCGACGATCTCCTTCTCAAACCGATACATATCGGGCCGAAGCGGACAAAGGTTGAACATAATTTTTGATCCGCTACGGACCGATCACTACAAGAAACTGGCTGCTCGAAATATTAAGATGATACTCAGATAAGTGTTTTCAATCAATTAGGTCTGATGATTTCGTGATCTGGATGTCATCTCGGTAATAATACCTAGGGCGATTGAGGCCAGAATACAGGCCGTAAACAGGTAAAGCCCCCATGCGGTTTCGATGGTCGCGTAAGAGATGCCTTTGGCCAGAGTGATATAGAGCGCGATCAGGAAAATGTCGGCCATCGCCAGCTTGCCGAGGATGTTCAGCGCCGGCTGAACGCGCGCATCCAGCAGGTCCCATTGGATCAGGGCGGTGCCGATGGTTTTCAGATAGGGGGCAAAAAGGGCAAAGACGGTGACGATCAGCGCGAGGAAGATATCGGACTTCCAAAGGGACTGGAGCCCGGTGATGACGCTGATTTCGCTGAGGCCGAAGATGGGCAGAAATCCCGCGCGCATCAGCGGAGCGAACCACGCGATGGGGTAGAGGATCAGCAGAGAGAGGGTGACGAGGCGGAGGGTCATTATAGATACTCTTCGGAACTTTTCGATGAGGTGAATATTTAACCTCAGTCTGTATTGTGCCTATACCGATATCCGAAACGCTATTGATACACATCACTTTGTTTACGAAAAAATTTATATGGCTGAACCTGTTATAAAAATTGTCGAAGGCCCGTCCCCAACCCAGAAGGGGGTTAGCGAGGCTATAACTGTTGGCCTCGCGGGGGTTCTTTCAGCGGGAAGTGTCGCTGCAGACATTATGCCATTTGATCGCGAACAGTTGTTTGGCGTAATGCATTTTCGCCTCCAGGAAGCGCTGCAGGCGCAACGCAGGGCGCGTTGGTTCGGTGGAAAAATTTACAATCGATTTTCAGGGCAAGATCCCAATTACGTTCTGTTTTCGGGAACTCATCTGGGTCAAACATTGGCGCTTGCCCGGATTCAGACGCCAGATTTTGTGGTCCCGCGTGGGAAATATTTGCTGCGGCTAGATTATGTAAAAGAAGCCTACGAGAACTTGAAACAAGAAAGGAAAGGTGCGCCTGTCTAACGCACCGCCTCTATCGGCCCCTCAGCACTCCCGCTGATGAACTGTTCCACATAGGGGTCGCCCGAGGCGTCCATCTGCCCGACGGGGCCGGTCCATTGGATCACGCCTCCGTGCAGCATGGCGACGTTATCGGCAATCGCGCGGACCGAGCTCATGTCGTGGGTGATGGTCATCGCGGTGGCGCCCATTTCGGTAACGATCTCGCGGATCAGGTCGTTGATGACACCGGACATGATGGGATCAAGGCCGGTGGTGGGCTCATCGAAGAAAATGATCTCGGGCTCGGCGGCGATGGCGCGGGCCAGGCCTACGCGTTTTTGCATACCGCCCGACAGTTCGGCCGGGAAACGATCGGCCACATCCGCTTTCAGACCCACGCGGCGCAGTTTCTCGATGGCGATCTCGCGCGCCTCGTCCACGGGACGTTTGAGCGAGCCGCGCAGCAGGCGGAAGGCGACGTTTTGCCAGACGGGCAGCGAGTCGAACAGCGCACCGCCCTGAAACAGCATTCCGAACCGGGCCAGAAAGGCATCGCGGTCGCCTTTGGTGGCGTCTTTACCGTCTACATAGACCGTGCCGCTATCGGGTTTGATCAGGCCAAGAACGCATTTCAGTGCCACCGATTTGCCGGTGCCCGATCCGCCGATGATGACCATCGAGGTGCCCTTGGGGATCTCGATATTGACGCCTTTGAGGACCTGATTGGACCCAAAGGCTTTATGTACATTCTCCATCCGGATCATATCGAGAAGAACACCCCTGTCAGAACGAAGTTTGCAGCCAGAATCATGATTGCGGCAGCCTCGACCGAAGATTTGGTCGCAGCGCCAACGCCCTGCGCGCCCCGGCCCGAATTCATGCCGTAGTAGCAGCCCATGGTCGCAGTGATCAGGCCAAAGGCCGCGCCCTTGGTAAGCGAGGAGACGATGTCATGAAATTCGAGGAAATTCATGGTGTTTTGCAGGTAGGCCGCGGCGTTGAAGCCCAGGCTTTGGGTCGCCACGATATATCCGCCCGCAATGCCGATCACATCGCCAACCGCAACTAGAATCGGCACTGTGATGACGGCGGCCAGCACCCGCGGCGCGGTGAGGTATTTCATCGGATGGGTGGACAAAGTTACCAGCGCGTCGATCTGCTCGGTCACTTTCATGGTCGCGATTTCGGCGGCGATGGAGGATGTGACCCGCGCCGCAATCATAAGACCGCCCAGAACAGGCCCAAGCTCGCGCACCATGCCAATCGCTACGATTTGTGGCACCACAGCTTCGGCATTGAAACGCGCACCACCTGCATAGATCTGAAGCGCCAATGCACCGCCGGTAAATATCGCCGTCAGGCCAACCACCGGCAGGGACATCCAACCGATATTCATCAGAGCGACCGCAAATTCGCGCGGATAATAGGGGGGGCGGAAAATATGTGAAATCGCGTCTGCAAAGAACAGAGCGACCTTGCCGAAATTTGCAAGCAAAGACAGGGCTGTACGTCCCAACCCGCCCAGCATTGAAAGAGGGTTCATTCGATATAGCCCCGAGAGTAGCGTGCGCCTAGCGATGTCAAAATTTCATACCCGATGGTGCCTGCGGCCTCGGCCAGATCATCCACTGTCTGATGCCCGTTCAGAATGCGCAGGCGTTCCGGATCCTCGGGCAGATCCGTTACGTCGATGGTGATCAGATCCATCGAGATCCGGCCAACAACGGGGCAGGGCTGGCCTCCTACAAAGGCGTCGATGCCACCGCCGATTGCACGATGCAGCCCGTCCGCATACCCGGCCGCAACCGTGGCAATACGGGATTTGCGCCGCGCGACCCAGCTGTTGCCGTACCCCACACTTTCGCCGGGATCGACCTCGCGCACCTGAATGACCGGAAGGTCGACGGTGACGACGGGTTTCGCATCGGCAAAGGGTTGTCCGCCATACATCCCGATGCCGGGACGGCAAAGGTCGAAGTGATAGTCGCTGCCCAGAAGGATACCGCCGGTGGCCGCAAGCGATCTGGGGGCCGCACTTCCATCGGTCAATTCGTGGAACACGCGCAGTTGGTGGCGATTCATCGGGTTGTCAGGCTCATCCGCACAGGCGAGATGCGACATCACCAGCGACGGATTAAGCGGCTCAATCTCGGTGCGCAACGCGGCCCAGTCCGCAGGCTCAATCCCCAAGCGATTCATGCCGGTATCCAACTGGATTCCAAAGGCGTGTTCAGGTAAGGCCTGACGATGGCGGCGGAACTGTTCGGACGAATTCAGCAATGGCGTCAAATTGTGTTGGAGCAGTAGGTCGCTGTCGCCTTCCATATGCCCGGAAAAAACACTTATCGTTGCGTCGGGCCCGACAGCCTCGCGCACGGCAGCGCCTTCTTCGGCAGCCGCGACAAAGAAATTTCTGACACCTTCTTCAGCAAGTGCGGCAGAGACAGGACCAGCGCCCAGGCCATAGGCGTCGGCCTTGACCACGGCACCCGTTTCACAGGACGTCTTTGCATCAAGCGCCTGCCAGTTGCTGGCCAGCGTATAAAGATTGATCGTTAAGCGTGCAGTACTCATGCGTCTGTTCATGACATTGGATCGCGTCAGGTCAAGGGGGGTCGCAGCGATAATTGACCTGTACGTTGCGCATAACGGCACCTTGAGGCCGGGAAGCGGGTTGAAACAGCGTAAATCTGCGTATTGAACATCTGAGGGCGCCAAATCACTATTGTGCGCACATCGTGGTCAACCATGATCGGGTCAAGGTGATCGTTCACTAATGCCCAAAGGGGCCTGTTGGGATGAAAACATGATTGAACTCTCGTTTGGGTACAAAAACCAGAGCAGTAGGTTGCCTGATTTCTTTTATGATGTGTTCTCTGCCTCTGAGGGGGGCGAGGAAGGACAGGCCATTCAATCTTTGATCAGGGAATTGCTGAAAACCGAGCCCGATCAGGATCTGCAGGGATGTGTTGCGACTGATGGGGGCGATCTTCTGGGATGTATCATATTCTCGCGCCTGACCTTTGATCAGGATCCGCGACGGGTGTTTCTGATGTCGCCCGTGGCCGTGCGGACGGATCGGCAACGGGGTGGGGTCGGGCAGAAGCTGATCACCTTTGGTCTGGACCAACTGCGGGCCCAAGGCGTCGATTTTGCAATAACCTACGGAGACCCGTCGTATTACGGCAAAACCGGTTTCCTGCCCATTTCTGAGGCATTCGCGCAGCCGCCAATGCCGCTTAGCCAGCCGATCGGATGGCTAGGGCAATCTCTGTCTGGTTCACATGCTGATCCGATAGTGGGGCCGTCACGCTGTGTCAGCGCGTTTGACCGACCTGACCTTTGGTGACGGTCAGTAGCCTTCGATCTGACCGTCCTGCTGCCAGGGTTTGACGAGGTTCCCAAAGCGGGTGAACTGTGCTTCGAAGGACAGCTCGACCGTACCGATGGGGCCGTGGCGCTGTTTGCCAACGATTACTTCGGCCTTGGCGTGCAGGCGTTCCATGGCCTGCTTCCACTCTTCCATCTTCTCCAACTCATGATCGCCGGGCTTTTCACGTTCTTTGTAGTATTCCTCGCGGAACACGAACATCACCACGTCGGCATCCTGTTCGATCGAGCCTGATTCCCGCAGGTCGGACAGTTGAGGGCGCTTGTCGTCTCGGTTTTCAACCTGTCGGGATAGCTGAGACAATGCGATGACCGGGATGTTCAGTTCCTTGGCAATGGCTTTCATGCCCATCGAAATCTCAGCGATTTCGTTGACGCGGTTTTCGGCCATGCCGCGACACAGCTGCAGATAGTCGATCACCAGCAGGTCCAGACCGTGGGTCCGTTTCAACCGCCGCGCACGGGCGGCAAGCTGCGAGATCGGCAGGGCCGGGGTGTCGTCAATGAACAGCGGGCAGGCTTCCAACTCCTTGGCTGCATCAACAAAGCGGCGAAACTCACCCTCGGTCATGTCACCCTGGCGGATCTTGTGGCTCGAGATTTCCGAGGCTTCGGCCAGAACCCGGCCCGCCAACTGCTCGGCGCTCATTTCCAATGAGAAGAACCCGACAACGCCGCCGTCAATCGCGCCTTCGGTGCCGTCGGGTTTCAGCCCGCGCTTGTACGCTTTGGCCACGTTGAACGCCACGTTTGTCGCCAATGAGGTTTTCCCCATCGACGGACGCCCGGCCAGAATGATCAGGTCTGACGGGTGCAAGCCACCCAACTGCTTGTCCAAATCGGTCAGACCGGTGGAAATCCCGGCCATTCCACCACCGCGCTGATAGGCCTCGTTGGTGACGTTGACAGCCTCGGTGACCGCCTTGAGGAAGGATTGAAACCCCTGTTCAGTCTGGCCTTGTTCAGACAGCTGATACAACTGCTGTTCAGCCTCGACGATCTGTTCCTTGGGCTCGCTCGCCACATCGACCCGCGCCGCCTTGTCCGAGATATCGCGGCCAAGCCGGATCAACTCGCGCCGGATGGCAAGATCATAGATCATCTGGGCATAGTCATGCACCGCAAACGCGCTGATCGAGGCCCCGGCCAGCTTGACCAGATAGGCCGGACCGCCCAGTTCCTTCAGGCCTTCATCCTCGGCCATGAAAGATTTCAGCGTGACGGGCGAGGCCAGCGCGTTCTTGGCGATACGGGTCGCGGCGACCTCGTAAATACGCGCATGGACCGGATCATAGAAATGCTCGGCCCCGATGATCGAGGCGACCCGGTCATACAGATCATTATTGGTTAGGATCGCACCCAGAAGCTGTTGTTCAGCCTCAATAGAATGCGGCATGGTATCGGCGTTTTGGATCTGTGCCGCTGCCTGCTCGATGCTGCTTATCTCGTTCATTTTGTCCCCGCTGCCCGTCCCGAGGTTCTATACGCGAAACGCCATTGCAAGCTATCTGGAAATACCTGTGGCTAACTGGGGGTAAGGCCTAGGGATAACTTTCCAGACAGTTTGGACGCTGTGGTGTGCTTGGCCTATTATGTAGGAAAGCGGGAAAAAGTCACCAGATATCGTATATGCTCAGCCGATTCTTTGGCGCTTATCCCCAATCCATCCACAACAGGTTTAGGAAGGTTTATTGGCCTCTTGCCAGCCGCGCGGGTCGTTCAGGAAGGCTTCGACACCGTCAAGTGTTTCCGTATCAAAGGCTTTCTGTGCTTTGGCCTCGGCCAGAACATCCCACCAGGTGCACAGCGAATGCAGTTTCACCCCATGATCGCCCAGAGTTTTCTCGGTTTCCGGAAAGATGCCATAATAGAAGATCACCGCCGTATGCCCGCAGGTCGCGCCGGTTTCGCGGATCGCATCAACGAAGGACAGTTTGGATCCGCCATCGGTGGTCAGATCCTCAACCAGCAACACACGCTCGCCCTCGTTCATCGCGCCTTCGATCCGGGCGTTGCGGCCATAGCCTTTGGGCTTTTTACGCACATATGTCATCGGCAGGGCCATGCGTTCAGCGACCATCGCGGCAAAGGGAATGCCCGCAGTTTCGCCGCCAGCGATATTATCGAACGCTTCAAAGCCCGCATCCCGCATCACTGTAACGGTCAGGAAATCCATCAGAGTAGACCGGATGCGCGGGTACGAGATCAGCTTTCGGCAGTCGATATAGGTCGGGCTGGGCAGTCCGCTGGCCAATGTGAATGGCTCGCGCGAATTGAAGTGAACGGCCTTGATTTCCAGTAGCATCCGCGCGGTCAGACGGGCGATTTCGGTGCTGTCGGGAAAGGAACTGGGGATCATGGCGGGACCTCTGAGCTGAAAAACCTTCGGGGCTGATAGCCTGCTGCTGCCGTCAGAGTCGAGAGGGCAGGCAAAAGAAAAGCGGGCCCGAATGGGGCCCGCTGTAAGCTTTCATAATGACTTGGTGATTAGCTTGACATGTCGTAGGCACGTTCGCCATGCACCGACAAGTCAAGGCCATTGGTCTCAGTCTCGGCATCCACACGCAGCGGCGTGACGGCTGAGACCAGCTTGATCAGCACAAAGGTCACCACAGCGGTAAAGACGCCCACGATTGCCAGCCCGCCAAGCTGCGCGGTCCAGGTACCCAGGCCGAACAAGGCGATCATGATCGTGCCAAAGATGCCGCCAACGCCATGCACCGCAAACACGTCCAGCGTGTCGTCGATTTTCAAAATGTTGCGCATGACATAGACCGCTTCCTGACACAGGATACCTGCGACTCCGCCGATGATCAGCGCCTGAACCGGGCCGACGAAACCCGATGCTGGGGTAATCGAGGCGAGACCGGCGATGGTTCCGGTCACAAGACCCACCATCGAGGCTTTGCCAAAGCGAATTTTCTCCCACAAGGCCCAGGTCAGGGATGCAGTGGCCGCCGAAAGATGCGTCACGGTCATCGCCATCGCCGCACCACCATCTGCCGCCAGTTGCGAGCCGCCGTTGAACCCAAACCAGCCGACCCACAGCATTGCGGCGCCGATCATGACATAGCCCGGATTATGCGGAGGTGTTGTGCGATTGCGGCGCGGGCCGAGTGCAACGGCAATGATCAAAGCGGCCAGACCTGCCGTTTCATGCACCACAATGCCACCGGCGAAATCTCGCACACCAATCTCGCCAAAAATGCCGCCATCGCTCAGCATTCCGCCGCCCCAGATCCAATGCACCACCGGCGCATAACACAGCAGCATCCACAGGGCAGAGAAGGTCAGAACAAAGCCAAAGCCGACCCGTTCGACATAAGCACCGACGATCAGGGCGGGGGTGATAATGGCAAAGGTCATCTGGAAGGCAAAGAACAGAATTTCGGGCAGGGTGCCGGCCAGGCTGTCGGCATCAACACCATTCAGAAAGGCCTTGCCCAACCCACCCCAAATCCCGCTTACACCGGGGCCGAAGGCGATGGAATATCCTGCGACCAGCCAGAGAATGCTCATCAAGCAGGCGATGCTAAAGCAGTGCATGAACACGCTCAGCACGTTGCGGGCGCGTACAAGGCCGCCATAGAAGAGGGCCAGGCCCGGAAGTGTCATGAACAGGACCAGTGCAGTTGCTACTATGATCCAGGCGGTATCGGCTCCATTCATCAGCCACTCTCCTTTACAGAATGCGTGGCGGGGCTTGAAGCGGATTGCGACTGGGGAAAAAAGAGGCAGAGCCCAAAAAAGCAGCCTATTTCAGGGGCCTTTTTTGAAGAGTTGATTAATTGGGCGTCAAATTGTCGAACATGCCCGATTATTGGGCAGTGCTGAAAAGTGCCTTTGACAGCAATGCCAGCGCGTGATCCCGCGCGGCTCGACGCACCCGATCGCGGCCCAATGCGCCGAATTCGACGGTTTCTGTCATGGGTGGTATGCCGTCACCGGCCACACCAAAACATACCCGGCCTTCGGGTTTAAACTCGGATCCGCCCGGGCCTGCAATGCCGGTAACCGACACTGCCAGTTGCGCCTGTGAATTCCGCAAGGCACCCTCGGCCATTTCGCGCGCGACCTGTTCAGAAACCGCGCCATAGGCATCCAATGATTCCTTGCGGACACCCAGCATTTGCTGTTTGGCAGTATTTGTGTAGGTCACAAAACCGCGCTCAACGACCGCAGAGCTGCCGGGGATGTCGGTCAGAGCCGCAGCGACCATCCCGCCAGTGCAGCTTTCGGCGGTGGTGATCATCACCCCTTTCGCTTTGGCGCTTTCTAGCAGGTCGGAAACGGTCACAACCCCAGAACTCCGTGGCTGAACCCGGCGGCCAACATGATGCCTATGGCCGCGAATACCCCGGCAATCACATCGTCCAGCATAACGCCCATCGGATCGCCGCGCCGGTCAGCCCAACCCACGGGGCCGGGTTTCAGGATGTCGAACAGGCGGAACAGTACAAACCCAGTTACCCAACCTGGCCACAGCGCTGTAATGTCGATCCCGTGCGCCCAACTGGGATAGGATATCGCCCAAAGTGCGAGGAACTGACCTGCGACCTCGTCAATCACAATCTCGGAAGGGTCGTGGTCTTCTTGCCCGGCGGTCATCACCCGCGTGGCCCACAGACCGCCGAAAAACACCGCGACTGTCGCGACCGCCAGTAAGGGGAAGCCGCCCAGAGTATGCAGAACCCATACCAAGAGCAGGGCAACCAAAGACCCCCAGGTGCCGGGGGCGGGTCGCAGATATCCGACGCCACAAACAGTGCCAATCAGTTGTGCAACGGTCATGATTTCACCAAACAAGCTGTTGCAATAGAAGCAATTCCTTCACCACGCCCGGTAAAACCCAAACGCTCGGAGGTTGTGGCCTTGACCGAAATCTGATCCTGGCGCAATTCCATGATCTTCGCCATCTCTGCCCGCATGGCCGCGGCGTGAGGCCCGACCTTGGGGTATTCGCAGACCAGCGTGCAGTCGACATTCGAGATACGATATCCCATCTGCCCGGCCAACTCGACCGCGTGGCGCAGGAAAATTTCGCTTGCCGCGCCTTTCCATTGGGGATCTGAGGGCGGAAAGTGCTGTCCGATATCCCCTTGTGCCAATGCTCCGTAAATCGCATCGGTGACTGCGTGCATACCGACATCCGCATCAGAATGGCCTTGAAGCGATCGGTTATGCGGAACTTTGATACCGCACAGGATTACGTGATCCCCGTCACCAAAACGATGCACGTCGTAGCCGTTCCCCAGCCTTACATCCATATCCGTTCCCAATATGCGTTCCGCCCTGGCAAAATCCTCGGGTCGGGTGATTTTCAGGTTGTCCGTATCGCCCGGCACGATGCAGACGTCCAGCCCGGCGGCGCGCGCGACTTCCACGTCATCCGCGGAACCTCCGGGATGCGCGGTGTGAGCAGCGACGATTGCGTCATAGTGAAAGCCCTGCGGGGTTTGCGCTGCATGCAACCCGGATCGATCCTGAGTGCCTGTGACCATAGTGTCGCTTGCTGTCCACAAGGCGTCCGTCACCGCAAGGCCAGGTGCGGCACCAGAGAAATTGTCCAGAGCGGCCAGAACGGCATCGATGATCTCGTTGCTGACACAAGGACGTGCGACATCGTGGATCAAGACGCGGGTCACATTCATCCCGTTCAACGCCGACAACCCGCTGCGCACCGATCCTGCTCTGTCTGACCCGCCTTCCGCGAGGATCAGTTCGGTGCTTTCAAATTCTTCCCAGGCGGGGGCATCCTCTTTCGACAGCACAAGGACGATGTGATCGACTTGCCCGCGGAATCGGTCGATGGTCCAGTCGGCCACCCGACGACCTGCCAGATGGCGCCACTGTTTTGGTGTGCCGCCTCCGGCGCGTTGACCGCGTCCTGCGGCGACAATGATAGCTGCGGTCGTCATGTGTCGTGCTCTCCGACGAGTTAAGGGCAATGTTTAGGGTGCGGTGAAAGCAGAGGCAATCACTCGGTTTCATCTGCTTAAAAAATAGGCAAACGATGATTTTGCATGCTTGTTCATGGCGGTTTTGTTGTTCATATGCACTCAATTCGATATCAAAGCTGCAACTGCTCAAGGATTAAGCACGTTGACTCTGCGACTTGCCGACAAAGATTTGAACCCGCCCGTACTACTGGCGCCCATGGCCGGAATCACTGATCGTCCGTTTCGCGATCTGGTGACGCGCTTTGGTGCCGGTATGGTGGTCAGCGAAATGGTGGCTAGCCAGGAAATGGTGCAGGCCAAACCCGGTGTGCGCGAACGGGCCGAGCTGTCTGCGGATGTGGAAAACACTGCTGTCCAGCTTGCCGGACGCGAGGCGTATTGGATGGCCGAGGCGGCCCGCCAGGTCGCTGATCGGGGTGCGCGCGTGATTGATATCAATATGGGCTGCCCGGCTAAGAAGGTGACAAATGGATATTCGGGCTCGGCCCTACTGAAGACGCCTGACCACGCGCTGACATTGATCGACGCCGTTGTCAGCGCCGTGGACGTGCCCGTGACGCTGAAAACCCGGCTGGGATGGGATGACAAATTGCTGAACGCGCCCGATGTGGCAAGGCGGGCGCAGGATGCGGGAATACAAATGGTAACGATCCACGGTCGCACACGTTGCCAGTTCTACAAAGGGCATGCCGATTGGAGCGCAATCCGGGCGGTCAAAGAAGCGGTCTCGATTCCGGTGATTGCGAATGGTGACATTGTTGATTCTGGCGCTGCACGCATAGCGCTGGATCAGTCCGCCGCCGATGGGGTCATGGTTGGGCGTGGGGCGCAGGGTAAACCGTGGCTCCTGGCGCAGATGGGGCATGAGTTATACGGGGCAGAGGCGCCAGTCATTCCCGCTGGTAGTGATCTGATCGACATGGTTCGTGCCCATTATCAGGCCATGCTGGGGTTTTATGGTTTGGATCTGGGCCTGCGCGTCGCTCGCAAGCATCTCGGCTGGTATATGGATGAGGCTGGAACACCGGCCCCGTTGCGCCGGGCGGTGCTGACATCGCGCAACACGGATGAGGTGATGCACCTGCTGAGTGTTGCACTTGGCAGTGATGCAGAGGAGGCGGCATGACCTCGGATCACAGCATCTGGACCTCGCTGCCCGTTCCTGCCTTTGTCATAGATGCAGATGACCGGATCGCAGACATAAACTCCGCCGGTGAAGGGTTCCTGAATGCCTCGCGCAAATCCGTGATCGGGCATCCCGTCTGGGATCAGATTGCCGTGGACGCTCCATTAGAAGAAGCGTTTCTGAGAGCGCGTCATCAAGGTACGCCACTATTTGTGAACGATGTGGATGTAGGGTCAGGCAACCGCGCGCCGTTGCAATGTGCGCTTCAGATCGCGCCGCTTGTCGGGCATCCGGGGTCAATGATCATGATCATCACACCGCGTGAACTTGCTGGGCGTATGACCCGTGGAAACACGGTGAAATCTGCTGCGCAATCGGCGATCGGCATGGCCGAGATGCTTGCGCATGAAATTAAGAACCCTTTGGCAGGAATTACCGGCGCGGCGCAGCTTCTCAGCATGAATATCTCGCAGCAAGACCTTGAATTAACTGATCTTATTGTCGAAGAGAGTCGCCGTATCGTAAAACTGTTGGAGCAGGTTGAACAATTCGGAAATCTCTCTGAGCCCGATTTCAAACCGGTCAACATACATGACGTGCTGGATCGGGCACGGCGGTCGGCCCTGTTGGGTTTCGGTGCCCATATGACGATCATCGAGGATTACGACCCGTCGTTGCCACTTGCTTATGGCGACCCGGATCAGTTTCTGCAGGTCATCTTGAATTTGTTAAAGAATGCCTCGGAAGCCGCTGACCCTAAAGGGGGAACCATACGTTTAAGGACGTATTTTGAACATTCTTTCCGCCTGCGACGCAGCGACGGGTCAGGTCATTCTCTGCCACTGCAAATCGAAGTGACCGATGACGGCCCCGGTCTGCCGGAGAAGATTCGGGGCGAGATATTCGACCCGTTTGTGTCGGGCAAGGAAAACGGCACCGGCCTGGGGCTGGCGCTGGTCAGCAAGATCATTTCGGACCACGACGGCTGGATTTCGGCCGAGTCGGTTCCGGGACGAACGGAATTTCGCATCTCTCTGAGACGCGCGCCGCGTGACGCGAAATAGTCAATAAACCGCCGGAAAGAGCAAGAATAAGGAAAGCACCTGATGGATGGAACAGTACTGGTTGCAGATGACGACCGCACAATTCGGACCGTTCTGACACAGGCCCTGACACGCGCTGGGTGTAAGGTGCATGCAACCTCGTCGTTGACCACTTTGATGCGTTGGGTGGCCGAGGGCAAAGGCGACGTGGTCATATCCGATGTAGTTATGCCGGATGGCAATGGGCTCGAGATGTTGCCAAAAATCGCACAGGACCGACCGGGATTACCGGTCATCGTGATTTCGGCGCAAAACACGATCATGACGGCCATCCAGGCAGCCGAGGCGGAAGCTTATGACTATCTGCCGAAACCCTTCGACCTGCCGGATTTGATGAAGCGTACCGCGCGCGCGCTGGAACAGAAACAGCGCACGCCGTCAGATGCCGGTAACACGTCCCAAGAGCGTCCGGAAGAGCTGCCTCTGGTGGGGCGGACACCAGTGATGCAGGCGCTGTATCGCTTGGTGGCGCGGGTGATGAACACCGATCTGTCGGTCATGATTTCGGGCGAGAGTGGAACGGGCAAGTCGTTGATCGCCAAAGCGATACATGATTTTTCCGATCGCAGGACGCTGCCATTTGTAACGGCCACTGCCGCCGACCTGCGGGATCTTGAAGGCCCGGCGCGCGTCATGGCACGGGTGCGGGGCGGTACGCTGCTTATCGACGAGATCGCGGATATTGATGACGAATTACAGGCGCGTCTCGTTCGGATGATGGACACTCCAGGCGATCATGTTCCTCGGTTCATGGCTACGAGCCAATCGGACCTGACCGAAGCCATGGAGAACGGGCGCGTCCGGCAAGACCTGTATTATCGCCTCTGCGGTGCGACAGTGCATGTTCCGGCCCTTCGCGAAAGGGTCGATGATATCACCTTGCTTGCCGATCATTTTCTGGCGCGTGAAGAACGCGAACATGGCGCGATACGCTGGTTCAGTCCGGATGCGGTCGAGCTGGTACGGCGCTATTCCTGGCCCGGAAATGTACGGCAGCTTGAAAATGCGGTCCGTCGTTTGAGCCTGACCAGCCGCGCCGATGAAATCTCCAAAACCGAGGTCGAGTCGGTGCTGGGCAGCCAACCCGAAGCCGAGCCGGTGCTGGGCAATGGAGAACGCGAAAAGCTCTCGGCTTCGGTCGAACGCCACCTGCGCCGCTATTTCGATCTACATGGAAATATGTTGCCACCTCCGGGTCTGTATCAGCGTATTTTGCGTGAGGTTGAGGCGCCTTTGATTGAACTGGCCTTGGATGCGACCGGGGGAAATCAGGCAAAATGTGCTGATCTTCTAGGGATTAACCGGAATACGCTGCGCAAAAAGATAACAGAGCTCGATATTCAGGTGACACGGCGGCGCAAACTGATGTAATATCGCCACACAAAGCGTGGCATCCGGGTTTCGACCGGGCAACGACCACGACATATGGCGGTAAGTCGCGCAAGCGGCACATCAGGATGAGGGCAGACGGTGGCAACCCGAGCACAGAGCGGGCTGATTTTATCAGTCAATCGGTGGCGAAAATCCCGAAGGCTGCGCAATTTTGGAACTTTGGGTCTGGTTTTGCTGGGCCCGGTGCTGGCTTTGACCACTTATCTGGTCATTGGTCCATTCGATCTGGGGGCAACCGCGCCCTCATTGCGCCTGATCCTGCTTGCGGATCTGGTCTATGTTCTCGTGGTTGCGGCGCTGGTTCTGGGTCAGGTAGGCAACCTGATCGCAGCACGCCGGGCCAAATCCGCGGGGTCCCGTTTGCACCTGCGACTGATCGGAGCCTTCACACTGTTGGCTCTGGTGCCGACTGTCACGGTTGCAATCTTTGCCGGTCTGACGGTGAATATTGGTCTTGAGGGCTGGTTTTCCGACCGCGTAAGGCAGGTTGTCGGATCCTCGCTTACTGCTGCGGAAGCTTATGAACAGGAACACCGAGAGGGCCTGACGCAGGACGCCGTCGTATTAGCGCTTTTTCTGGACAATGCCCGGACGCGTGATTTCTATATTTCCGATGCTGAACTGCGAGAGGTTCTGGCGCAAGGGCAGGCGCAAATCCAGCGCGGTCTGCGTGAGGCCTATGTCATTGATGGAAATGGTGAAATCCGATCCCGGGGGGATCGCTCTTATCTGTTCAACTTCGAAAAGCCGACCTCTGAACAGATGGCCCAAGCGACTGAGAATGAATTGCTGATCATTGCCGATTGGCAAAACAGTGAATTTCGGGCGCTTGTGCCTTTGAAGGCTTATCTTGATCGGTATCTCTATGTCAGCCGGGAAGTGGACGGGCAGTTGCTGACGCTGCTGGACGATACCAAGGAAACAGTTCAGTTCTATCAACAGCTTGAAAGTGAACGCGGACGGGTATTGTTTGAATTCGGCCTGCTTTATCTGGGCTTTGCCGTGATCCTGATCCTGGCTGCAGTGTCGCTGGGAATGTGGTTCGCCGAGCGTCTCTCGCGCCCGGTTGGACGCCTGACCACCGCTGCGCAGCGTGTCGGGGCAGGCGATCTGGGCGTTCAGGTTATCGAAGAAGCCACCGATGACGAAATTGCGATGCTGGGCCGTTATTTCAATCAGATGACCCGACAGTTGAAAGGGCAGCGCGATACTCTTTTGGAGAACACACGGCAGATCGAACGCCGGCGTCGGCTGTTCGACTCGGTTCTGACCTCGGTCACATCCGGTGTTGTTGGTGTCGACCCCGATGGTTGCGTGACGTTTGTGAATCGATCCGCCGAACGCCTGTTGGATTGGTCCCGTGGAGAGGAACATCTTGCCATTGGCATTGCGGTGCCCGAATTCATGCCTTTGTTCGAAAGCCTCAAGGACAGCGGGCAAGAGGCTGTGCAGGGTGAAATCAAGGTCACGCGAAAAGGCCATTTGGAAAACCTGTTGGTTCGCATGGCGATCCGCCGCGGCGAAGATGGCGGGCTTGAAGGATATGTGGTTGCCTTTGACGACGTGACCGATCTGGTCAGTGCACAGCGAATGGCAGCCTGGGGTGATGTGGCGCGCCGCATCGCACATGAGATCAAGAACCCCTTGACCCCGATCCAGCTGAGCGCCGAGCGGATCAAACGAAAGTTTTCGTCCAAACTGGATGAGGATGATTGCGATATCCTTGTATCCATGACTGATGTGATCGTTCGCCAGACGAATGATCTGCGGCGGATCGTGGATGAATTTTCAAAGTTTGCGCGCATGCCGGAACCGGATCGGCACGAAGAAAATCTGGTGGGGTTGGTGCGCGAGGCTGTTCTGTTGCAGCAAGCCGGTCAGCCGGATGTCGAAATCGAAGCGATGCTTCCAGATCAGCCGATTTCAGGTGATGTAGACGCAACAATGCTGAATCAGGCGCTGACCAACTTGATCAAGAATGCAGGCGAAGCGATTGAAACGCTGAAACAAAAAGGGGCACCTGAGAACCTCAAGCCTCAGATCAAGGTTACTGTGATTGGCGACGATGCGGGCACGGTAATTACCATTGCCGACAACGGTATCGGCTTGCCGGAAGATCGTGCTCGGCTGTTTGAGCCTTACGTGACCACACGCGACGAGGGCACCGGGTTGGGGCTGCCGATCGTCAAAAAGATTATCGAAGAACATGGCGGGGTGCTGACACTTGAGGACGCCCCCGTATTTGACGGACAGGACCATTTTGGCGCAATGGCCGTGATCCGTTTGCCCGGGAGCAATATTTCCTCAAATTCAGCGCCGAAAAAGCAGGCAATTGATACAAACAAACTGAAAGCAGGCCAAAGATGAGCGACATTCTGATTGTAGATGACGAGCGTGATATTCGCGAGCTTGTGTCCGATATTCTCGAGGACGAAGGCTATTCTACCCGGCTGGCTGGCAACTCGGACGAGTGTATGGCAGCCATCAATTCCGAACCCCCGGGGCTTTTGATCCTGGATATCTGGCTGAAAGACAGCCGGATGGACGGGATTGATATTCTGAAGACTGTAAAGCGCGACAACCCAGACATTCCGGTGGTGATCATTTCGGGCCACGGGAATATCGAAATCGCTGTCGCTGCGATCAAGCAGGGGGCGTATGACTTTATCGAAAAGCCCTTTAACATCGACCAGCTGATGGTTGTGATCCGCCGCGCGATGGAAACCTCGCGCCTGCGCCGCGAAAACGCCTCGCTAAAGCGGAAAGAGGTCACAAGCTCGGATATGATCGGCAAATCGGCCTCGTTCCGGGCAATGCAGAGCCAACTGGACAAGGTTACCAAGTCCAACGGGCGTGTGATGCTGACAGGCCCTGCCGGTTCAGGCAAGGAAATCGCCGCGCGCTATATCCATGCAGAATCGAACCGGGCAAATGCGCCCTTCGTGACCGTGAACTGTGCCGGGATCGAGCCGGAGCGCGTTGAAGAGGTTCTGTTCGGCCGTGAAACCACCGAACGCGGGGTTGAGGCAGGCCTGTTGGAAGAGGCCCATGGTGGCGTCGTCTACTTTGATGAAGTGGCAGATATGCCCATGGGAACCCAGTCAAAAATCCTGCGGGTTCTGGTTGATCAACAGTTTCAACGGGTTGGAGGTACCGACAAGGTCCGGGTCGACCTGCGGGTGATCTCTTCGACCAATCGTGACCTTGATGCAGAAATCGCAGCTGATCGTTTTCGAGAAGAACTTTACCATCGTCTGAATGTTGTGCCTATTTCGGTGCCTTCGCTAGAAGATCGGCGCGAGGATATTCCCGTTCTTGCCGAGTTTTTTATTGAAATGTGCAATGAATCCCAGGGCCTGCCGGTGCGCGAGATTTCAGACGAAGCTGTCGCGTTGCTGCAGACCATGACCTGGCCGGGCAATGTGCGTCAGCTTAAGAACCTGATCGAACGGGTGCTCATTCTGGGTGACGGTACGGGCCCGATCGAAGCGCGTGAGCTGCCAAACGAAGAAGAAAAAGCCGATGAATCAGGTCGCGTCGTGCTGTCCGGGGCATTGGCGACCTTGCCGTTGCGCGAAGCTCGCGAGGCGTTCGAGCGTGAATATCTGCTGACCCAGATCAACCGGTTCGGGGGCAATATCAGCCGTACCGCCAGCTTTGTCGGCATGGAACGCAGCGCGCTTCATCGTAAGTTGAAATCTCTGGGCGTAGTGACCTCGAACAAATCGGGCGCGCGGGTCGCGCAACTGGACGAGGCTGAACCGGCGGAGTGATCCGCCGGCCTTTACCCTGCCTGACCTGGGGTAATGATCTGAAACGTTCCGTTGTCGAATTTGACGAAACATGAATCGGTGCTGAGCGGTGGCAGCTGTGTTGTTGGGAGCGCAGCAACACGCGACTTTACGCCCTGCTTGCAAGGCGGAAGGCTGACCGGGCGATAGCCTTTCTGCGCCATGCATTGTGCTTCCAGCTTGTTGCGCAGCCCTTTGTTCACATCGACCGTATAGATCTGACCGGGCTGCCACCAGCCTCCGGTGCGATGACACCTTCCCCGACCATCGCAGTAGGTGCGACCTGGCCAATAGGTTGGTGCCCCTTGTCGCACCTGATTGGCAACGGGGGCGTCTTTGAGGGACTGAACCTGACATCCAGTCGTTTCAGACTGCATTTGCGAAACTGTCTCGCCCTCTTGATAATACAGGGAAAGCGGCCCACACGCAGTTAGCAACAGAGTCAAAGAAATCGTGAGAGCTATTGTTTTCATACGCTTACCTTGCCTCAGCTTTGCTTGTGTTACAAACTAATTGACCGTCTGGGGGGCATCTGTCATTCAAAGATTTCAGGCAGAAGGGCCAATAGCATGAAGGTCATCATTTGCGGTGCGGGTCAGGTTGGCTGGCAGATTGCACGGCATCTTTCGGGCGAGTTGAACGACGTTACTGTGGTTGACAACAATCCTGATCTGGTGCGACGGGCGACCGAAACCTTGGATGTTCAGGGGATTGCGGGATTTGCAAGCTATCCGGATGTTCTGAACCGAGCGGGCGCGCGCGATGCGGATATGATTATTGCTGCCACCCATTCGGACGAGGTGAACATGGTCACCTGTCAGATGGCACATTCGGTTTTCTCCATTCAGCGCAAAATCGCCCGGCTTCGGTCGAAATCCTATCTCGAGGCGATTCATTCGGATCTGTATCGCCGCGATCACCTGCCGATTGATGTGGTGATCAGCCCCGAGCGCGAGGTTGCCGCAGCGGCGATGCGCCGGTTGTCTGCCCCATCCGCATTTGACACCGAGATGTTCATGGACGGCAAAGCGCAGTTGCTTGGCATACGCATCGCCGAGGATTGCCCGATCGTGAACACGCCATTGCGGCAACTGACCGATCTGTTTTCGACGCTCAGCTCTATCGTGGTGGGTGTCCGGCGCGAGGGTACGCTGTTTGCCCCGGAATCCGAGGACCAGCTGTTTGTCGGTGACGAATGCTATGTCTTTAGCAATGTCAAAGACGTGGACCGGACGATGGAGGTTTTCGGCAAGGCGCAAAAACGGCAGGACCGGGTGGTGATTGTCGGCGGCGGTAATGTCGGTCTTGAAGTTGCTCGGACTTTGGAAGAACGTGAAAGCCGCGTGCGTGCCAAGATAATTGAACGAGACCGCCACTGTGCGGAAGTGGCAGCCGAAGCGCTTGAGCGAACGATTGTCCTTCACGGTGATGGTCTGGACGCGGCGCTGCTGCGCGAAGCTGGCATCGAACGCGCAGATGCAATGTTGGCCGTCACGGATGATGACCGTGTAAATATGTTGGTTGCCGTGCGTGCCAAGGCCGAAGGTTGTGCTCTGGCGATTGCACTGATCAATGATCCCAGCATGGTTGCCCTGATGGGGCCGCTGGGTATCGACGCCTATATCAACCCCCGCGCCACCACCGTCAGTTCGATTCTGCGCCATATTCGGCACGGACGCGTGCGGCAGGTCTATTCCATCGGCGATGCCGAGGCCGAAGTGATCGAGGCCGAAGTACTTTCAACCTCGCCCATGGCCGGGCAGAGGCTGCGCGACATTGATTTCCCCGAAGGTGTGCTGGTTGGCGCAGTGCGTAAGGGCGATGAGATGTTGCGCCCCACCGGTAGTCTCAGGATTGAAGAAAAGGATGTGGTGGCGATTTTTGCCTTAGCCAAAGACGTGCCCGAGGTGGAACGGCTGATGCAGGTCTCGATCGATTTCTTCTGATGGCGCATGCACGGAAAAAACAGGTTAGCCTCATTCGGCGATTGCCGCTGTTTCTTCTGCTCTGGGGTATTTTTGCTGCCGCTATGTGGATGCCTGCCATATTTGCGCTGGTGCTGGATGATCACGAAACGTCCCGGTCGTTCTTCTATTCCGGGTTGCTGGGGTTGTTCGTGGTCGGGATCATCTCGCTGGCAACATCCAACAGAATGCCGCGCCGAGGGACATTGGGCCAGTTGGCGGTCTTGTTAGGCTGTTTCACCGTATTGCCCTTGTTTCTTGCGATCCCTCTGCATGATGCGTTGGGTAATACGAGCTTTCTCAACGCCTATTTCGACATGGTCAGCGCATTGACCACTACCGGGGCTGATTTGTTTCCAGATCCAGACCGGTTGTCGGCGCCGTTACACCTTTGGCGGGCTCAGGTCGGATGGATGGGCGGGCTTTTGATGTGGATTTCAGCGGCCGCGATCCTCGCGCCGTTGTCGCTGGGCGGGTTCGAGGTGACAGCCCGCGGTCAACCCGGTCGCCCGGTTTCAGGCGTGGCGCAAAGCGAGATGGTAGACCCGCGCGGGCGTCTAATCCGTGTCACGCTGACTTTGACGCCGGTTTATGTCGGGCTGACCGCTGTCATTTGGCTGTTGCTCGTGATCGCAGGAGAGCAGGGCCTGACCGCCATCTGTCATGCGATGTCGACCATGGCCACATCGGGTATCTCACCGGTTGGTGGGCTTGAGGGAGCGCAGGCCGGCGTAACCGGTGAGGCCATCCTGTTTCTGTTCCTGTTCTTCGCTTTGTCGCGGCTTACCTTTTCCTCGGACACAGCTACCTCCGGATATTCGCGGCTGGATAAGGACCCCGAGTTCCGGATCGGGCTCATGATCGTTGCAGGCGTAGCGGCGCTGCTTTTCTTCAGGGTTCTTGCCGGCGTCAGCGAAATTGGCGGCCAGATGGAGCCTCTTCAGGCGTTGAGCGTAATTTGGGGCATGATTTTTACGGTCTTGTCATTTCTGACAACCGCGGGGTTCGAAAGTGCGAACTGGGATGATGCCCAGCAAATTTCCGGTCTGGGCACCCCGGGATTGATCCTGATGGGGCTTGCGCTGATCGGCGGTGGAGTTGCAACAACGGCGGGCGGGGTAAAGCTGTTGCGGGTTTTTGCTCTGTACCTTAACGGCGCGCGCGAAATTGACCGTTTGATTTATCCGTCTTCGGTCAGCGGAGTAGGTGGTGGAAACCGCCGCATCCAAAGCGATGGGGCCTTTATCGCTTGGATATTTTTCATGATGTTTGCCCTGACAGCTGCTGTGTTCAATGTGTTGCTTGCTGCCATGGGTACGGGGTTCGAACACGCTATGGTGCTTAGCGTTGCAGCGCTGAGCACGACAGGGCCGTTGATCGAATTGGCAACCGATGTTCCTATCCGATTGATCGACCTTTCGGGCGGTGCCAAGCTGACCATGTGTGCCGCTATGGTGATCGGCAGATTGGAAACGCTGGCGATTATTGCCTTGATCACACCCGCTCTATTGAGGGGTTAAGAAACAATAACCATGCTAGTGACTGATTTTTCATCTGGAATATCGGTTAACGACACTCCATACTCCGCCGGAGGGAGCGCGTTGGTCCGCAGCGCGTAGCAAGAACAATGGCGAGATTATAAGAATATGGCTTCGGACAGACAGAATCTGCAGGACGCGTTCCTGAATAATGTACGGAAAGCAAAAGTCCCGGTCACAATTTTCCTGATCAACGGTGTGAAATTGCAGGGTGTGATCACCTGGTTCGACAACTTCTGCGTATTGTTGCGCCGCGACGGACAGTCGCAGCTGGTCTACAAACACGCGATTTCGACCATCATGCCATCGCAGCCGATCAGCCTGTATGAGGGCGAAGACGCCTCTTGATGGAACATGAAAGGGTGCGCACCCGTGCGTGGGTGCTGCATCCGGAAATCAAATCAGATGAACAGCGCCGCGTTCCAGGACCGGCGCTGGCAGAAGCGGTGGCGCTGGCCGCTGCATTGCCCGACCTTGATGTGATCGGATCCGAAGTTGTGCGCTTACCTCGAGCGCAGGCCGGTTTTCTGTTCGGTAGCGGCAAGATCGAGGAACTGGCCGAACGGTTGCACGAGAACGAAGTCGAGCTGGTTTTGATCGACGGATCGGTTACGCCTGTTCAGCAACGCAATCTTGAAAAGGCGTGGAAGGTCAAGATCCTCGACCGGACCGGGCTGATCCTCGAAATCTTCAGCGACCGTGCGCGCACCCGTGAGGGCGTTTTGCAGGTGGAAATGGCCGCGCTGAGTTACCAGCGGACCCGGCTGGTGCGTGCCTGGACCCACCTGGAACGGCAGCGGGGCGGATTGGGCTTTGTGGGTGGCCCGGGTGAGACCCAGATCGAAGCTGACCGTCGGGCCATTGATGAACAACTGGTGCGCTTGCGTCGTCAGTTGCAGAAGGTGGTCAAGACCCGCACGCTGCATCGCGCGGCGCGGGCCAAGGTGCCATATCCGATTGTGGCGTTGGTAGGCTATACCAACGCGGGCAAATCAACCCTGTTCAACCGCCTGACCGGGGCTGATGTCATGGCCAAGGATATGTTGTTCGCCACGCTTGACCCTACCATGCGTCGGGTCGAACTGCCCGATGGTCCCGAAGTGATCCTGTCGGACACGGTGGGGTTCATTTCGAACTTGCCCACCGAGTTGGTCGCCTCCTTCCGTGCGACGCTGGAAGAAGTTCTGGGTGCGGATATCGTGGTTCATGTGCGCGATATCAGCCACGATGAATCTGAGGCGCAGGCGAAGGATGTCGAAACTATCCTGACTTCACTGGGTATTGACGATGCGCGGCCCCGGATTGAGGTCTGGAACAAGATCGACCTGCTGTCCCCGGATGAGCGCGAAGCCGCGATGGCGCGGGCAGAGCGGGATCAGGGGATTTTCGCGATTTCAGCCGTCACCGGCGAAGGGATCGCCCCGCTTTTGGCGGAAATTGCCGTCACGCTACAGGGCGTACGTTCTGAGGCAACGCTGGAACTGGGATTTGCCGAAGGCAACAAGCGCGCGTGGTTGTTCCGCCAGGAGGTCGTGCAGTCCGAAAAGCAGACCGAAGATGGCTTTGTGATCGACGTGCTGTGGACAGAGAAACAAGCTTCGCAATACGCAGCGCTTTGAACCCTGACTGGGGAAGAACTTTCCTATACCCATCGAACAAAGTGGTCCGTGATCAGCCGTCAATCTGGCGCTGAAAATCCTCGGCATCGAACCAACCCAAAGAGTTCTGGACCTGGTTGGTGTCGGTCATTTCCCATTCTTCCCAGCCCCGCGTCACGACGTGATTGCCGGTTTTGGAATGGTGCCCTTCAAGGGTCCAGACAAATATTGCGTGGCTTCCCGCCCAGCGAAACATGTCGCAGCGGACCTCAAGATCGGGGAAATCAGTGTAAAACCCGCGCGCCATTTCCGCCACCGCAGCGCGGCCAATGATCGGTTCTCCACGGTTGATCGTGATCTGTCCGTCGGGCGCATAGAAACTGGCAACGGCCTCGGGGTCGCCCGAGCTCCAGGCGATCGCATAATCCCGCGCGAGATTGTTCAGCTTATCCCGGATACTGGCCATTTGGTCCCCCGCACACAAATCCTAGGCCTATGGATCGTATGCCAAACGCCATTCAGCGTCCACGCGATGGAAAATAAACGGGCGAGGTCTTGCCGAAGCACGGAACTTAGCGGGGGATAAGGGTGGTCACTCCGACGGCGGCTGCATGTGCCAGGTCAAGGTCCAGGGACATCGGGATGTATTCACCCCGACGCCAAAGCTGGGCCTGATCGTCATAGTAGCGTGACAGGAAGTGACCCGACTGGCCCGTAGCCGTGATAAATACCGAGCTGTCGGGATCCGCAAAATCATAGACGCCACGATAGCCCGCACCGTGCACGTTCTGGAACGGATCAGGGCCTTCACCCGACGTTCTGCCGCGCAGCAGGGTATTGTCGCCACCGCTGGTGGACTGCCGGATGTTCACAAAGAATCGCAGCACCGGAACCGATCCCAGAACCGGGTGGTCATGTGTCGCTTGGTGCGCGTCACCCCAGCGCAGGGATTCCAGTGATCCTCCGTATTTTTCGGAAATCCAGATCAGCGCATCGTCCAATGCCATGCGTGCCATATCGGTGCAGGTCTCTGTCGGCGCGCTCTGACGCACATTACACCAGGCCGAAGCTCCGTCGATGTCGCGATAGACACGTTCGATGAACAGTGGTTCGACATGTTTGTATTCAGCCGCCAGGGGGCCAAGCTCATCTGCGATCAACCGGATTTGCAGCGCCCGAACCCAAGCAGCATAGATCAGGGGCTCTGGCAGGTGTTCATTCATCTCGCCATTCCACTCGGCCAAAAGGTTCAGCGCGATCTGGCGCTGGCGTTCCTGGGTGCCTTCGGGGGCAGAGGCGCCGGTGTACCACAGATCAGCCCCGATCAGCGGCAGCAGAGAGCGGGCGGTAAAGCTGACAGTGTCCAGCTGTGCCTCGATAAAGCTGTCGCGCGTGTGTACCTCGCGCGATTGCATCAGCCGTTCCCAGCGATGGATGCGCTGCGTATCCCCCCATTCATATGAGACATGTTCGGGAAATGGCCGGTCGATGATCTTGTTGTTTGTGTTGCCCAGAATGCCGCCCGCAGGTGCGACGAATTCGGGGTTGTCAGCATAGGGCAGGCGGCCTTGCCACCGGTTTTCGGCCAGCCAGCCAGGCGTCGGAATACGCCCCCGGCTTTGGTTCTTTGCGGCACGGTGCGGCATTGCGCCGATCAGCTTCATGCCGATGGTGTCCTTGTCGACCAGTGACAGGTTCTGAGATGGCGCCATGAACAGCTCGGCTGCGGTGATGGCTTGTCGGACAGTGTCCGCATTCATCAGCGCCATTGAGGCTGACATGGATGTGTCCTGTGCGCTCAGGGCTGTCCAGGACAGCGAGGCGACATGACCCGGCGGCGTGATCGTCCCAAGATCGTAATGGGTACCCGGCAGAACCGGTCCGTTCTCGGTCCAACGCAGGGTCAGAGTGATTGGGGCTTCGTCTTTGATCTCGATGATCGAAGGGCGGCTGCGAAAGGTCTTGTATCCTTCGGGGGTCAGGTATTCCTCGGGGTTTTCTGGGTTCAACTGCTCGATATGGATGTCCTGATCATCCAGATAGGATGAGGTCAAACCCCAGCCCAGTCGATCACTGCGTCCAGTCATCACCGCCGGGATGCCGGGGATCGTGGCACCGATCACGCCGCCTTTGGCCAGTTCCAGACGGGCCAGATACCAGATGCCCGGCGCTGTGAAACCCAAATGCGGGTCATTGGCCAGAAGCGTCCCTCCGCTGGCAGATCTTGTGGGCGCGGCAGACCATGCGTTCGATGCTCCGGCCAATCCGCGCTTTGGAAAGGGCGAGATGGGCATGTCCGGCATCGACGATCCGGCCGCATATCTGGGCAGGTTGGGAAACAGGGCGGCGTATTCGGGCAGAGCGGCGATTCCCGGCCCGGGGACATCAGGCAGAATATCCGCCAGTCGGGTCTGGTCATCCAGCATAAGCGATGTGCGCGCGCGCAGCACTTCATCCTCAAGATGGCCAGAAAGTTGCAGGCTCATGAGTTTGATGACGGCCAGGCTGTCGCCCGGTTGCCAGGGCGATACAGGCGCATTGAACAAAAACATCTCTGGCGCACCACGGCCCAATGCGTTTTCGTTAATCTCGGCCAGTCGTGCATTCACCCCGGCAGCATAAGCGCGCAGGGCCTCTTTGGTATAGTCGTCCTGGGCTTGTACCGACCGGTGTGCAAGCCCGTACAGATCAAACCGCCGCAACAGCTTGTCGATATGAACAGTGCGAGCGCCAAAGACTTCGGACAATCGTCCCTGCGCTGTCCGGCGCAGAACGGTCATCTGCCAGAGGCGATCCTGTGCATGGGCATAGCCAAGCCCAAAGAAGACATCCGGGTCTGATGCGCCCAGAATATGGGGAACATTCGCTGTATCCCTGACAACCTCAACCGGCGCAGTCAGGCCATCAACTTTAACGGTCTGATCGTAATCCGGCAGGGATTGACTGGCCAGAAAATACACCAGCATCACAGCCGCCAATGTCAGCAGAACAAGACCCGAGGCGATACGCACTAGCCAGCGAAAGACAATTCCCATCAGCGGTCACATTTCCGTTCACTCTATGATTGTGCAGACACTAGAGGATGGCTGGACGGATCGAAAGAGGAACCGCATGAGAACATGCGTGTTTACCGCAGTTTGAATGAAAAACCCCGCCTCGGGCCAAAGGCCGAAAGCGGGGTTTCTTGAAGGGGGAGGGTAGTCCGGTATCAGGGAATGATGCGGGTGTATTTCGTGCCTTCGACCGTCGCGCCGAACTTTAGCCCTGCCTGTCCGAAGACCGCCGCCAGAACCGGCGAACGCAGGGTGGTGGTGTCGGTCGACAGAGAGTCGCCCGTCGCATCGACCACGTAGCCGACTTCGGCCCCGGCGGTCCATCCGTTGGAACGGCGGAAATCGTTCAACGCATCCTGTGTCATGAAGAACAGGACATGCGCATATTGCTGGGCACCGATTTGCAGGCCAGCGGTTCCCGAAATTGCGGAATAGTAATCAACTGTCGCGCCCTGAATGCGTAGCGCGCCTGTGCCGTAGGCACCGCCAAAGACGATTAGTCCGGCATCGGTTATCAGAGGCATGACCAGCATGCCGTTGGCCTTGTTCGCGATTTCGAGCGTGTTGGGGTAGGTGGCGTACATCTGGTTCAATGTCGCATCCACACGGGCGTCAATCGTCGCTGCGTTGGAACTGCCGACGCCATTGCCGCAGGCGGCGGTCACTGACAGACCGGCCATGCCAAAAGCAAAGCCACGACGGCTTAATCGAGTAGGTTTGGAACTGCTCATGTTTTTTATCTCTGTATAAATGCCTGATTGTCGGGTGCTCCCGATCTTGTCCGCAAGAATACGCCGATTGTCGCCTCGTGTCACGGGAAAGCTGCCGGGTGACCAAAAATCGTCGGCGAAAAATCGCGGAAACGCGGGGGATTAGCCCTACAGGATCCGGGCGGCCTGAGGCGCGAAATAGGTCAGGATCCCGTCGCAGCCCGCCCGTTTGAACGCAAGCAGACTTTCGAGCATGACCTTCTCTCCGTCGATCCAGCCGTTCTGAGCCGCGGCTTGTATCATCGCGTATTCGCCTGAGACTTGATAGGCATAGGTCGGCGCGCCAAACGTGTCCTTGACCCGGCGGCAGATGTCCAAATAGGGCATGCCGGGTTTGATCATGACCATGTCTGCGCCTTCGGTCAGGTCACGCTCGATCATGCGCAGCGCCTCGTCCGAGTTTCCGGGGTCCATCTGATAGGTCTTTTTGTCCCCCGTCAGCGCGCCCGAGGCGCCCACTGCATCTCGGAACGGTCCGTAGAACGCACTCGCATATTTGGCCGCATAGCTGAGGATCATCACGTTGTGATGGTCTGCGCCTTCCAGGGCGCGCCGCATTTCACCGATCCGGCCATCCATCATATCTGACGGTCCGATGATGTCGGCGCCCGCATCTGCTTGCGCCAGCGTCATCTTTACCAGCGCCTCGATCGTTTGATCGTTTATGATCTCACCATCGACCACATAACCGTCGTGGCCGTTGATATTGTATGGGTCCAACGCCACGTCCGTCATCACCGCGATATTGGGTGCGGCTTTCTTGATGGCGCGAATGGCTCGGTTGGACAGGTTATCGGGGTTCCACGCTTCGGCGCAATCTTCGGTCTTTAGGGATACGTCGGTGTAGGGAAAGATGCAGATTGCCGGAATTCCCAGGGCCTGCGCTTCGACCGCAGCCTGTGCGATTAGATCGACCGAGCGGCGCATGACACCAGGCATCGAGGGGACAGGCTCTTCAATACCTTCGCCGTCTCGGACGAAAACCGGCCAGATCAGATCATCGGTGGTCAGTGTATTCTCGCGGACCAGCGCCCGCACCGCCTGTGATTGGCGTGTTCGACGAAAACGGGCCAGAGGATAGGGGGCAATGGTCGGTTTCATGACGCGCTCTCCTTGTAAATTCCAGCATTGGGTGGCATGAATTCCGTGTAGTCTCAAGGGTAACGATGGACGCGTCTTTGCGAAGAAGGTCCCTGAAGACGGAAATTAAGGGCTGACGCGTGGACTTATACTCTTCGATTTTTGAACTCATCGACATGCGCAGCTTTTCGAATCTCTGGTATTGGATCGGGCTTGCGGTGTTGTGGTCATCGGCCAGCCACTGGGCCATGGGCGTGCCGTATGACCTTGTTGTGCGCGCACGGCGGGTAGGCGGGCAATCGGAACAGGATTTGATGGATATCGTCCGCATTAACGGAAACCGATTGCTCTATATATTGGATGTATCCGGCCTCGCGATATTAGCGTTTAGTTGTTTTCTGTTCACGGGTCTCGCCACTTTGGGGTTCTATTACGGTGTCGAATTCGCGCAGGCCGTGTTTTTGTTGCTGTTTCCGATTTGTCTTGTCGTGCTGATCAATGTATCAGCCGCGCGGAAACTGCGCCGGGAAACACCCAGTCTGGAGTATATTTCCAAGATTCTTACGCGCTGCCGGATCTATACCCAGATAGTTGGTATGATTTCGATCTTGATCACTTCGCTTTGGGGCATGTACCAGAATTTTTCCATCGGCGTCCCGGGTTGGTAAAATCAGAAAGGCTTGGCGATGTCGGGTCCGAACCAAGTAATCGTTGGCGGCGCCCCCGAAGGGTTTGACGCGCAGCTTGTCCTGAATGAGCTGGCGCGCTCGGGCGGGCCGGTGTGCCATGTTGCGCGTGATGACAAACGGCTTGAGGCGATGCGCGCGGCGCTTGCCTTTTTTGCGCCTGACATGCCGGTATTTGTGTTCCCGGGTTGGGATTGTCTGCCATATGATCGGGTATCGCCCAATGCCGATATCTCGGCTGCGCGTGTGGCGACCCTGGCCGCGCTGGTACACCAGATGCCGCAGCAATACGTGCTGCTGACAACTCTGAACGCGGCAACCCAACGCGTGCCCGCCCGTGCAGTGCTGCGAGAGGCGGCGTTTACCGCCCGCGTCGATCACCGCATTGATGAAACCGCGCTGCGGAATTTCCTTGTGCGCATGGGCTTCACGCAAAGCCCCACGGTGATGGAGCCCGGCGACTATGCCGTTCGAGGGGGCATCATCGACATTTTCCCGCCCGGCGAATCCGGGCCGGTGCGGCTGGACCTGTTCGGGGATGTTCTGGATGGAGCACGTCGGTTTGATCCGGTGTCGCAACGTACGACCGAAAAGCTGGCTGTTGTGGAGCTGGCGCCAGTGTCCGAGGTCATTCTAGATGACGCCGCCATCACCCGGTTTCGGCAGAATTATCGCATCGAGTTTGGTGCGGCGGGCACCGATGATCCCCTGTACGAGGCCGTCAGCGCAGGCCGCAAGCATCAAGGCATCGAGCATTGGTTGCCGTTCTTTCACGAAAAGCTTGAAACGCTGTTTGATTATCTGCCTGGTGCCACAATCTCGCTGGATGATCAGGTCACGCCTGCGCGTTTGGCACGTTGGGAAACCATTGCGGATCAGTACGAAACGCGGCGGCTCGCACTGGAGAACCGGTCGCGCATGGACACGGTGTATAAACCGACACCACCGGGCCTACTGTATCTGGATGACACTGCTTGGGAACAAGCTGTCGGCGATAGGCGCGTTCTGCAATTCAATGCATTGCCTCAGGCCCTTGGGCCCGGGGTGATCGATGCTGGTGGTCGGATCGGGCGCAACTTTGCCCCGGAACGCCAGCAGGAAAACATCAGCTTGTTCGGAGCACTGGCCAGCCATATCACCGACAAAATGGCCAAGGGGCCGGTTCTGATTGCCTCTTATTCCGAAGGGGCCCGCGAACGTCTGACTGGGCTGATCGAGGATGAAGGCCTTGCCGAGGCGATCCCCGTGCCCGACGGTACGCGCATCGGCAAACGCGGGCTGCATCTGGCCGTCTGGGCGCTGGAGCACGGGTTCGAAACGCCCGACCTGACCGTGATCGCCGAACAGGATGTGCTGGGCGATCGGCTGATCCGGCAACCCAAAAAGCGCCGCAAGGCCGAGAATTTCCTGACCCAAACTCAATCCCTTAGCCCGGGTGATTTGGTTGTCCATGTGGATCATGGCATCGGGCGTTATCTGGGGATGGAAGTCGTGACGGCGGCCGGTGCCGCCCATGAATGTCTGCTGCTGGAATACGCAGAACAATCCAAACTGTACCTGCCAGTCGAAAATATCGAACTGCTGTCGCGATACGGTCATGATGAGGGTCTGCTGGACCGATTGGGTGGCGGCGCGTGGCAGGCCAAGAAGGCCAAGCTGAAAGAACGTATCCGCGAGATGGCGGATAAGCTGATCCGCATCGCTGCCGAACGGGCCTTGCGCAAGGCCCCGATCATGGACCCGCCTCCGCACGCGTGGGAGGAGTTCAGTGCGCGCTTTCCCTATCAGGAAACTGACGATCAGCTGCGCGCAATCGGTGAGGTCATGGAAGACATGCATTCCGGCGCGCCGATGGATCGTTTGATTTGTGGCGACGTGGGCTTTGGCAAGACCGAGGTCGCAATGCGTGCCGCTTTCGTTGCCGCAATGTCGGGCGTGCAAGTGGCGGTGATCGCACCGACAACGCTGTTGGCGCGTCAGCACGCGGCCAGCTTCAAGGATCGCTTCCGGGGCTTCCCGCTTGAGGTGCGGCAGCTGTCCCGCTTCATCTCGGCCAAAGAGGCGCAACAGATCCGTGATGGGTTGGCGCGCGGCACAGTGGATATTGTAATCGGCACCCATGCCTTGCTGGCAAAAGCGATACGGTTCAACAATCTGGGTCTGCTGATCATCGACGAAGAACAGCATTTCGGTGTTGGCCACAAGGAGCGTCTGAAACAGCTGCGTAGCGATATCCATGTCCTGACCCTGACCGCGACGCCGATTCCACGAACGCTGCAACTGTCCCTGACCGGCGTGCGTGACCTGTCGATCATCGGCACACCTCCCATCGACCGGCTGGCGATCCGCACCTATGTCAGTGAGTTCGACGGGGTCACGATCCGCGAAGCCCTGCTGCGTGAACATTACCGTGGCGGGCAGAGTTTCTATGTCGTCCCGCGCATCTCAGACCTACCCGAGATAGAGGAATTCCTGAAAGAGCAACTGCCCGAGCTGACTTATATGGTGGCGCATGGGCAGATGGCGGCTGGGGAACTCGACGATCGGATGAATGCGTTCTACGACGGGAAATACGATGTCTTGCTGGCCACCACGATTGTGGAAAGCGGGCTGGATATCCCGACTGCAAATACGATGGTTGTGCACCGGGCGGATATGTTCGGGCTGGCGCAGCTCTATCAGATCCGCGGCAGGGTCGGGCGGTCGAAAACCCGCGCCTATGCCTATCTGACAACAAAACCGCGCGCCCGTCTGACTGCCACGGCCGAAAAACGCCTGCGCGTTCTGGGCTCGCTCGACACGCTGGGGGCGGGGTTCACGTTGGCGTCTCAGGACCTTGATATTCGAGGGGCGGGTAACCTGTTGGGCGAGGAACAGTCGGGCCAAATGCGCGATGTGGGTTATGAACTCTACCAGTCGATGCTGGAAGAGGCGATTGCCAAGATCAAAGCCGGTGAGATGGAAGGCCTGTCGGATGCAGATGACCAATGGGCGCCGCAGATCAATCTTGGCGTCCCTGTCCTGATCCCAGAGGATTATGTGCCCGATCTGGATGTCCGCCTGGGCCTGTATCGCCGTTTGTCGTCGCTGTCGACCAAGGTGGAATTGGAAGGCTTCGCCGCTGAATTGATCGACCGCTTTGGCACGCTGCCGAAAGAGGTCAACACCCTGATGCTGGTCGTGCGCATCAAGGCGATGTGCAAACGGGCGGGGATTGCAAAGCTAGATGGCGGGCCCAAAGGCGCGACGATCCAGTTTTACAACGACAAATTCGCCTCGCCTCAGGGGCTGGTCGAGTTCATCCAGAACCAGCGCGGGTTGGCCAAGGTCAAGGATAACAAGATCGTCGTGCGCCGCGATTGGAAGAAGGACAGCGACAAGATCAAGGGGGCCTTTGCCATCGCCCGTGATCTGGCGGAAAAGCTGGTGGCCGAAAAGAAACGAGCCAAAGCCTAGTCACCGCTGACAAAGGTGCACAACTGCCATTCGCCAGTTTCGGATTTTGCCAATGCTGCCCGGTAACCAGTCATAGGCCACAGGAAATCGCTGTGCATATAGCCCTGGCCGCCGTCTGTCAGCAGAACCCTCTGGTACTGCGCGATGGGGGAGAAGTCGCGGATGATGACGACCTCATAGCTGATGAGGTCCAGTATCGCCGCGCCTCGATTTGGTGCGTTGCGCAGAGTTACATCCTGAGCGGTCACAAAATAGGCCAACGCCGGATCCAGCGAAGCGGGTAGGGTGAGCTGCCATTGGTGGGGCATCCAGAACTCGCCATCTTCGTTGAAATAGCCAGGCTGTGTCAGGGTATTTTCCAGATCGGACCAAAAGGTTTCAACGACCTTTTCCCTGTCATCATCATCTTGCTCTGACGTTGCCGGTCCGGGAGTAAGATACTCGCGCAGCTCGTCCGGGCCGCCATTGCCGCCGTGGCTAAGGTAAATATCCGGGCAGGCAACAGACAGCACGCCTTCGATGTCGCGCTCGGCTACCATGTTCAGCAGGTTTGCCCGGAACGAGACGAGGGTGACATCCCGCTCGGCCTCGTTGACCGGCGGAAAGGATTGTCGATCCGCCAGCGCCGGGCTGCAGAGCAAAGCGAGCAGAAAGGCGTATCTCATTCGGCGGCCCTCATGGCGGCTTGAGCACAGAAACAGGACGCGCCAACAGCCCGGTCCGCACGAGCCAGAGCCAAATCCAGCCGTTGCCTGATCTGCACGATCTCAACCGTCTCACCGCGCGCCTTCAGGCAGTCATGCAGGCCCTTGAGGCTCCAGACATTGTCAGGATGGACAGAGGCACGGCTGAGCGTACCGCCCAACCCCAAATCCTCGCGGTATATGGCCTCGGCTTCGGCGGTATGCCCTTGTTCGAACAGCAATGCACCCAACGCGTGTCGAGTGGGCTGCATCCATCCCCATGGCTCGTCATAGGGCAAGGTGTCGTCCAGTTCGACCGAGCGGCGCAGATGGGCGTAGGCCGCATCGTAGTTTTCCATGCGATACTCGATTTCGCCACGCAGCATTTCGCGGGCAATGTCCAGCAGGTCGATCACGCGGTTATTGTGCAGCAATCGCGTTTCTGGCACGCGGGCCTTGGCAGCGAGGAACAACTGCTCTTCGGCTTCGGCTTCGCTGACCTGCCCAGTGGCGGCAAAAGCAATGGCCCGGGCATAATGCGTGGTTGCCGTGAGAGTGCAGTACAGTTCGGGGTCCGAGGGCAGCTCAAGCGCCATTGCCTCTTCCCAACGGCCAAACCGGATCAGGATATGCGGGCCCATTGACATGTAACTTTCGAAGAAATCCGCCATAGGCGGGCTTTCTATGCGCAGCATGTCTTCGGGTGTGGTGTCCCACAATCCCTGATTGGCCCGCAGAGCCGGTTCCATCTGTCCCAGAAATAGGGCGCCATATATGACAAAATGATAATTGTGCTGGCGGTAGCCGGTGTAGATGTTGAACGCGCCTTCGCGTTCGTAATATTTCAGGTCGGCCTCAACGGCTTTTTGGTTCCAGTGGACGACGTTCTGGTAATGGCCGCACAGCACATCGATATGGGTGGGCATATGCACCAAATGGCCCGCATCGGGAACCAGCGTCCGCAGAACATCCCCCGCTTTCAGCGCTTTTTCCGGGGTCGGAGACATCTCCATCAGGTGGACATAAAGATGCAGTAACCCGGGATGAGACATCGCTGCTGGATCATCAGCCATCGCCTCCTCCAGCGCATTTTGCGCCTCGACCGTGGCGGCCCCTTCGGCGGGCTGGCCGGTCGTCAAATCCCACATTTGCCAGGGAGTGAGGTTCAAAAGCGCTTCGACATAGATCGTGCGCAGGTCCAGATGAGCGGGCTGCGATGCAAACGCTGCGCGCATAGCATCGGCAAAATCGTTATCCCAGTTGTGCATGTCGTCAATGGCTTCGCGCTGGGGATAGCGGGCGGGAAGCGCGCGGATCAACGCTCGTTCAACCGGCGTACATTCGCCCACAAGAGACATGGCCAGCTGCGTCGCATCATAGGCCAGCGTCAGCGCCTTTTGCCTGCCTGCGTCATCGTGCAGGTCCCAGGGCATGTTGTAATTCGGCCCCGCCGCATAGGCGACGCCCCAATGGGCCATGGCGCAGTTCGGGTCATGCTCTAGCGCGCGCTGAAAACAGACGACGGCCTCTTCGTGGTTATAGCCATAGGTCCAGACCAGCCCCCGGTCGAACCACAGTTGCGCATCGGGCGAAGAGGTGCTTACCGGACAGGAATGCGTGCCCAGATCGTAGTAGTCGCTCATTGAAAATCTCCCCTCGAAACAAGGGGAGGATAACGTGTTTCACGCGCTCTGCACAGATCAGGCGGGCAATCTGTCTTCTATCCGGCCCATATACAGCATCAGGCCGAACCCCATCGTGCACATAGTCAGGACACCTATTGCCAAGGGCAGGATCGATCCGTCAAACAACTGTCCCAAGGGGGCTGCTACTGCAGCGGCCAGAACGGTTGATACCGCGCCTATGACTGACGCTGCCATGCCCGCAATATGGCCCATCGGCTCCATCGCTATGGCATTCAGGTTGCCCATCGTCATACCGGCCATGAAGAACACGGCAGTCTGCCAACTGACAAAAAGCGCAAATGAGGCGCCATCAGAAAGGTCCAGACCATTCATTACCATGACAAAACACGTAAAGATGATCTGTGCGCCCAAAGTCCAGGTTACAATCCGGCGCATCCCCAATCGGATGACCAAAGTCGCGTTCAACAAACTGGCCGAGCCAGCCATCAGAGCGACGAAACCAAACCAGAATGGGAAACTGTCTGCTCTGTCGTAGATGATGTCATAAACAGGTTGTACCATCGTCAGCATGGTGAACAGCATCCCAAGGCAAAGCGTTTGCACCATGATCGAAACCCGCACAGTCGGGTGTGCAAACATCTGCCGCGCGGCATCAATCATGAGCGGCAGGCGCAGGGGACGGCGATTTTCGGGTGCCAGAGGTTCGCTCAGACGCAGGCCCATCCACGTGATGGTGATCAAAGAGAACAACATGAACGAAGCGAAGATGCCACGCCACCCGGCCAGAGCGATCACCCCGGCACCCATCATGGGCGCGATGGCGGGAACCAGCGTAAAGATCATCATGGCAATCGAGACGATGCGGGCCATCTCACGGCCGGAATAGAGGTCACGGATAATGGCCATGGCCACCACGCGTGGGGCCGCGCTGCCGATGCCTTGAAAGATGCGCGCAATCAACAGCATCTCAAGCGAGGAGGTGGCCCAGGCAACTGCGGCAGACAGGATATACAGCGCAGAGCCGACGTAAATTACCGGCTTGCGCCCGAATGCATCCGACAGAGGGCCGGTGAAAAAGGTGCCGATCCCCATGCCCAGCACAAATGAGGTCAGGATCAACTGCGCCTTGTTTGCATCACCGGGGCTGAGTTGCGCGCTGATCTGCGGCAGGGCGGGCAGCATCGAGTCGATAGAAAACGCGATTGTCGCAAACATCATTGCGATCAAAGCGACAAATTCTCCGCGCGGCATGCGATTACTCATGGGGCTCTCCTGACCCGTTCGCGCTATCACAGCGGATTGGGCACGGCCAGTGGTCAGAATGCACAGGAGGCTGTGCTATTTTGCAGGGGAAGTCTCGATTTGAGACATGATTTCACCGATCACGCGTTCCCACATTTCCGGTGGTTGCGCGCCGGGGACAGCATGTTGGTTGGCAACGATAAAAGTCGGTACCGACGTCACACCCATCTGCCGGGAATGCGCGTCACGGTTGCTGATGTCTGTGCGGTCGGCGTCGGATTTCAGCAGCTTCATGACGACGGCGGCGTCCATCCCCTGACTGTCGGCAATATCCGCCAGAACCTCGTGGTCGCCGATATCGCGACCCTGTACAAAATAGGCCTGAAACAGGGCATCAACTATAGCGTTCTGCTTGTTTTCGATCCCGGCCCAGTGGATCAGCCGATGAGCATCCAGCGTGTTCGGGGTGCGCTTCATCCCCTCAAAGTCGATGCCCAACCCTGCATTTTCGGCATGCTCGACCACCGGGGCATACGCACGGATGGCTCCGTCTTTGCCGCCGAATTTGCGCTCCAAGTATTCGCGCCGATCCATGCCTTCGACCGGCATATCGGGGTTCAGCTGAAAGGGGTGCCATTCAATGATGAATGGATGGTCCGGAGTTGCGGCCAACGCCTTGTCCAGATGAGTCTTGCCAATATAGCACCAGGGGCAGATCGGGTCAGACATGATGTCGAGCTTGACGGTCTGGGTCATGTATTGGTCGCCTTGAAATAGGCCGGCAGCGCCCGGCGCAAAAGTTTACCATTGCCGCCTGTTGGCAGCTGAGGCAGATGGATAAAGGCGCGCGGTTGCTTATAGCGCGCCAGATTTGTCTCGACATAGGCGCGCAGGGCGTCCTCGTCCAGCTTTTCCGGCCCGGTATAGAAGGCCACTATGACAAAACTGTCCTGCTTGACCTCAACGGCGGCCGCGCCGACCTGCGAGATGCCGGGATATCGGGACAATGTGGCCTCGACCTCGATCGGTGAGACCCGGTAGCCGCCTGCATTCATCATATCATCGTCTCGGCCAAGATAGGTGATCTGTCCATCAACTGCCATTGCACCCTGATCGCCGGTCAGAAACCACTCGCCCTGCATCCTGGCCTGTGCTTCGTCCGGCGCGTTGAGATAGGTCAGCATTAGGCCGGGGTCTGATCGGTGGATGGCGATGGTCCCTTCTTTCCCCTGTGGAACCGGCCCGTCTGGACCCAGAATTGCCACACGCCGCCCCGGTTGTGGTTGCCCCAGTGCATCGCCACGTGCCGGATAGGCTGGGCTTGAAGAGATGAAGGTCGAGCATTCGGACATTCCAAAAGCTTCATACAACTCGCGCCCGGTGATCCGTGTCCATTTCTGGTGCAGATGCCGTGAGAGTTTTTCACCAGCGCAAAGACCGTGCCTCAGATCGGGAAGGTGCAGATCGTTTGCTTCGTTCAAAATTTTCCGAAACACGCCCGGAGCTGCAGCAAAAATCGTGGCACGGTGATTGCGCAGCATATCGGGTAGGGTCGACAGATCGGTGCCGGGCTCCGGTATCAGCGCTGTCGCGCCAATGGTCCAGGGATCCATCAGTCCTGTCCCCAACGTATAGGTCCAGTTGAACGCACCTGCATGGCACAATCGATCCGTTTCCTGCAGGCCGTACCACCCATCCACCATCATCTGCCGCGCCCAAATTGCACGATGGGCATGTGCAACGGCCCTTGGCTTACCCGAGGTGCCAGAAGTATAGACCACATAAGCCATGTCTTCGGGGTCGCCCATCCGAAACTCGGCCAGAGGTAGATCGCGCATCTCGCGCAGTTGGCTCAAAGATATTTGGTTCGGGTGATCCGCGCTGGCGATATCGGGATCGCGGAGTATGGCGGCGGGCTTCAGATCTTGGATGATCTTTGCCGTTTCCGGCTGTGTCAGCTGTGACGATGTCGGCACGGGTACAATGCCGACCGCGATTGCACCCAGATAGGTTATTGGGAAATCAACCGTGTTCCCCAAACGCATCAAGACCAGATCGCCCGGTTTCAAACCGGCCCGCAGCAGACCTGTACCGGTTGCAAGGATCGCGCGTTTCAACGCAGCAAAGCTCCAGTTCTGTGCCGACGTTGCGCCAAGTACCGACAAGGCAATCTTGTCGCCATTGCGATCTGCTTGACGCAACACATGCGCGGCCAGATTGAAAGGGGTGGGGCAGGCCTTGGGCGGGCCTTGATCGAACAGGGAAAGCATGGCGTCTGGCTAACGCGGCAACTGCTGCGTTGCAAGCGGGACAGGCTGGCCCTATAGAGTGGCGCATGAGAACCAAAGAGCAGACATCTCTGATCCGAATTGCCCGAAACTCGGGCGAGCATACAGAGGTTGAACCGCTGGACCTTGGCGTCCGTGTGCGTGAATTGCGCAAGGCGCGTAACTGGACTTTGGAACAAGCGGCCAATCAGGCGGGATTGGCGCGTTCAACGCTCAGCAAAATCGAAAACGGGCAGATGTCGCCTACATATGATGCGCTGAAGAAGCTGGCGATCGGGCTGGAAATCTCTGTTCCGCAGCTGTTCACGCCGCCGCAGCGCGAGCAGGTGATCGGGCGTATGGCTGTGACCCGGATGGGGCAAGGCACCAGCCACGCAACCACAACATACGAGCACGAACTGTTGGCTGAAACGCTTACGAAAAAGCAGATGCTGCCCTATCGCGCCCGTGTACGTGCCCGGTCGATGGATGAGTTCGACGGGTGGGTCCGCCACGATGGCGAAGAATTCCTGTACGTGCTGACGGGTGTTGTTCGCCTGTATACCGAGTTCTACGAACCCGTTGAAATGCGCCGCGGTGACAGCGCCTATTACGACGGCAGCATGGGGCATAATGTCGTTTCGGTCAGTGAAGAAGACGCGATGATCCTGTGGGTGACGTCACTTACCTAGATGTTTGGTGACTTCACGGGTTAGCGCTTCGGTGAACAGGAAATCCTCAAGCTCTTCATGTGCTTCGTTTACCGTCAGATGATGACGTTCGGCCAGATAAGCCTCGAATTGCGCACGGTCGCGCCCGACCGCATCCATGTCTCGGTCGCGCAAATTGGGAAACCGCCGTTTTGCACGGGCGTACATTTCATTCCAATCTTGCGTCAGATCGTTCCACTTAAACATCTATTGGGCTTTCTGTTTGTCTGGCTACAGATCTGCTCGGCCCTGAATTCAGGGTACGAATGGTGTTTGCAGGTAGGGCTATGGCAAAATGTCGCACCTTGAGCGTGCGAAGTTTAAATCAGTTAGGCCCGCCACAGGAAATCTGAGACGGGCCTACGGACCAAATAGTTTTGAGTGAGTGGAGGCTGGTCCGAAAATACTGTTCCTGATATTGTAACACAGCTATGTGTCGGTAATGTTTGGCGTAATTCAAATTGGATACATTTGTACTAGTCGCAGGCTATATCTTTCGAACCCGTTACGTAAAGCCCCTTGTTGAAATTTTTCAAATTTGTCTGAAACTAGGGATCGCATCAATTTATAGCGGAATGCCCACAGCATTTACCTGCATGTCGTGGTACTGCGGGTCTGTGCCAGAATCCGCCGAAGGGTATGAGACCCACACAGCAAACGCCGAACGGGTCTTATTGCATCACATCTGCAGCGGTTGCGATCCTCTGGAACGAGATTGGCACGGACAGTTAGCAATTAGGAAAGGACGGGGCCGCCTCTTTTGAGGCGCTATTCCTCGTACCACCAGACCTGCGGCATGTATTCCGGCCCGTCACCGTATATGGGCAGGGTTTCCGGCTGTTTCAGCTCACGCGCATGTGCAATCCGGCCGACGTCAAAGCTCCAGATCGGGATGACATACCGGCCAGCGGTTAGAACGCGATCCAGCGCGCGGGTCGCAGACACGAAATCTTCGTGGCTTTCAGAGGCCAGCATCGTATCGATTAAACCGTCCACTGCTAGTGACTGAACCCCCATCAGGTTACGTGTTCCTGCCGTGTCGGCATTTTCACTGCCCCAATACAGGCGTTGTTCGTTGCCCGGCGACAGGGAAAGAGCCCGGCGAAATGGGGTCATGTCAAAATCATGGGCATCCATCCGAGAGGTGTATTGTGCGTCGTCGATTTTTTCGACTGTAAGCTCGATGCCAAGCCGTTCAAGCGTACGCGCATAGATTTCTGCGATGGTTCCGACATTCTGGACAACGTTGAGGCTGCCCTGGCTGATGACCATGTCAACGATGAACGCTTCGCCATCTGCGTTTCGCAACACGCCATCCTGAACCGTCCAGCCAGCCTCTTGCAGAAGCTTGGTTGCCTTGCGCAGATTGGCCCTGTTGCGTTCCGAACCGTCACCTTTCGGAAGCTCGTAACCTTCCAGTGTACCGGGCAACAGTGTATCGGCGTATGGCTGCAGCAGCTCAGCCACCTGACCGGCGGCAGTACCGGGCTGCATCGCCAGATCCGAGCCCGAGAAATACGAGGTTATCCGCGGTTGCGCGCTTCCGGTGACGGTGTCGTTGATGAATTCGAAATTGAAAGCCAGAGTCAGAGCCTCGCGCACGCGCCAATCATCGAAGGGTGGCTTGCGCGTATTCATGACAAATCCGGTCATGCCCGAAGGCTTGCGATGCGGGATTTCGGTTTTCACCACATCGCCGCGCTGTACCGCGGGGAAGTCATACTGGTTGTTCCACTTATCGGCGTTAAACTCGCGCACGGCTGAGAGCTCGCCTGCTTTGAAGGCCTCGAATGCGACTGTGCCATCCCCGTAGAACTCGATCCGCATCTCATCCAGATTCATGGTGCCGCGCCGAAACGGAATGTCAGCGCCCCAGTAATCCGGATTGCGACGCAGGTTCACATACCGTCCAGCTTCGTACCCGTCGATGACATACGGTCCAGACCCCAGGGGGATGTCTTGCAGCGGCGCGTCGGCAAAGTCTTTACCCTCCCACTGTGCCTTCTGAAGGATCGGACGCATCCCGGCGATCAGCGCAAGCTCGCGGTCGGGGTCGTTAAACGTGATGCGGACGGAACGCGGTCCGGTTTGTTCGATACTGTCGATCTTTCCCCAAAGACCGCGATATCTCAGATGCCCTTCGGTTCCCAAAGTCTCATATGACCAGATGACATCCTCGACAGAGACCGGTGATCCATCCGAGAATCGGGCATTCTCTCGCAGGGTAAATTCGACCCAGGATCGGTCTAGAGCCGTCTCAACTGATTCGGCTAACAACCCGTAAAGAGTGAAAGGTTCGTCCCAGGAACGCCCCATCAGGCTTTCATGGGTCCAAAATCGCAACTGCCAGGGTGACGTGCCTTTTTGCACAAACGGGTTAAGACTGTTATAGCCGCCGGTATTTCCAAATACGACTTTGCCGCCTTTGGGTGCATCAGCATTGACATAGGGTAGCGACACAAAATCCGGTGGAAGGGCAGGGTCACCATACATAGCTATGCCATGGGTCGATTCTGCATGGGCTGCTGCAACGGCAAAAACACTAACGATTCCCGCGATCATAGGGCGAACGGGGCGAAGAAAATCGGGGCTCATTTTGGAAACAATCCTGCTCTGGCCTTATTTTGTTGGGATTCACCGTACCGATGATTTTTCATATTATCAAACTTTTAGCTTGGACGAAGGCGTGGAATTGCTTATAAAGGGCGTACTGCTCGATAGGTTTCTTGCCTGTATGAAACCTGCCTCAATAACTTAACGCCCGCTTCGTGCGGGCGTTTTTTTTGTGCGATTTTCGCTGATACAGCGCGCCCAATCTTTCCCCGTTTTCTTTGCAGGTGCAGCATGGCACTGTGCCGTCAACACGGAATCTGACGGAGAGCACCCATGAGTCTTTCGGGCAAAACAGCAATCATCACAGGATCGAATTCGGGCATCGGGCTAGGCATCGCCCGCGAGCTGGCCAAGGCCGGGGCAGATGTGGTGCTGAATTCGTTTACTGACCGCGACGAAGATCATGCTCTGGCCGCAGAGATCGGGCAGGAAACCGGAACCAACGCGCGCTATATCAAAGCGGACATGTCCAAGGGTGACGAGTGTCGGGCGCTGATCGAAAAGGCTGGAGCCTGCGATATCCTGGTCAACAATGCCGGCATTCAGCATGTGGCGCCGATTGATCAGTTTCCAACCGACAAATGGGACGCGATCATTGCGATCAACATGAACTCGGCCTTTCACACAACTGCTGCTGCATTGCCGATGATGCGCAAGGCGGGCTGGGGACGGGTGGTGAATATTGCATCGGCCCATGGGTTGACGGCATCGCCTTTCAAAGCCGCCTATATCGCGGCCAAGCACGGTGTTGTCGGGATGACCAAAACCGTAGCCCTCGAGACCGCACAGGAGCCGATTACCTGTAATGCGATTTGCCCGGGATATGTGCTGACGCCGCTGGTCGAAGAGCAGATACCCAATACGATGAAAGAATACGATATGAGCCGTGAGGATGTCGTGAAGAATGTCCTGCTAAAGCGGCAACCTTCGAAAGAATTCGCTACGGTCGAACAACTGGGCGGTACGACGATCTTTCTGTGCTCGGATGCGGCGGCGCAGATCACCGGCACGACGATTTCAGTTGATGGCGGGTGGACCGCGCTCTGAGCCTTGGGGAGTAGGGCAGTGATACGTATCAATCTGGCTTTGCAGGGCGGCGGCGCGCACGGAGCGTTCACTTGGGGTGTGCTGGATCGTCTGCTGGACGAAGATGATATCGAAGTCGCGGCGATCACCGGAACATCGGCAGGCGCACTGAACGGTGCGGCCTATAAGTCTGGCATGGTACGGGGCGGCCGGGAGGGCGCGCGCGCCAATCTGGATGCGCTCTGGGCCCGTATGGGGGCCGTCGACGATACGATCCTGACCAACTGGATGCGTGCGTTTGAGCCCTCACATATCGCACAGTCCATCGAAAATTCGCTGCCGTTTGCTGTAGGCGACGCCTGGTCGCGGTTGGTATCTCCTTATGCCTATGGGCCGTTCTACCGCAACCCCCTGGAACCCGTGGTTGAGCGCTTTGATTTCGATGAAATATGCGCTGCCGAAGGTCCGCGTCTGTATGTCTGCGCGACTTGCGTGCGCAGCGGAAAGATACGGGTGTTCACAGGGGATGAGCTGTCGACTGAGGCCATCCTTGCGTCCGCCTGTTTGCCAACCCTGTTTCAGGCGGTCGAGATATTCGATCCAAAATCGGGCCGGACCGAGGCTTACTGGGATGGCGGATATACCGGTAATCCAGCTCTGTATCCCTTGTTCAATTCCGATCTGCCCGAGGACGTGGTGATCGTGAACATCAACCCCCTGGAACGGGAAGAAATCCCCAAGACGCCGCAGCAAATCCAGAACCGGATCAATGAGATCGGCTTTAACTCATCGCTGTTTCGGGAACTGAGGGCCATAAGCTTCGTTCAGCGCTTGCTGGAGGATGGCAAGCTGAAAGCGGGCGAAATGAGCCGTGTTCTGGTTCACATGATTGCCGATGACGCGTTGATGAATGACCTCTCGGTCGCGACCAAGACAGTGCCCAACCCTGTGGTCCTGCATAAGCTCAAAGAAGCTGGCCGCAATGCAGCTGATCAGTTTTTGACAGATCACAAGGCCGATTTGGGTGCACGCAGCACGGTCAATCTGCCGGAAATGTTTGGATAGTCATTCTGGTGGCTGGGTCGGGTCTTTGTCGTTCGGGTAAACAAGACCGGCCGAAATCACCAGTTTGGCGGCATCTTCGATCGACATGTCCAAAAGGATGACGTCCTCTATCGGAAAGAACAGCAGGAACCCCGATGTCGGGTTGGGTGTCGTCGGAATGAACACGCTGTACAGATCGCCACCCGCTTCTGCGCGTTCGTTGACTTCTCCCTTGGCGGTGGTCGAGACGAACCCGATGGCCCAGATGCCACGGCGCGGATATTGAACCAGACAGGCTTTTTCAAATGACCGTTCAGTCTGGGCAAAGACGGTCTCGGAAATCTGCTTGATGCCTGAATAGATGGACCGGATGACTGGCATCCTATTCACCAGGCTTTCGGTGAACGAGATAAAGGATCGGCCCAGGATGCCCTTGGCAACCCAGCCAACCACGACGGTGAACACCAGAAAAAAGATGACACCTACACCGCGCAGGTTGATGCCAACATATTGTTCAGGCTGGAATTGGTGGGGAACCAGCGGCAGAACCGCACTGTCGATCCAGCCGACAACAGACCAGATCAGCCAGATCGTCAACCACACCGGCGCAATAACGACGATGCCCGTCAGAAAGGACGCGCGCAGCCGTGAGAACAGGCCGGGCTGTCGGTTGGGTTCTTCGTCAAAAGGAGTGTTCATTACGGTCCTGAGTGGCTTGCGAATTTAGTTAAGCAGTCCTTGGCCTTGGTACAATAGCTATATGTTAATCCGCCTTGGCGGACAGGGCGCGGGCGATCCCGGCTGCCAGACGGGCATTGTTGCGGACCAATGCGATATTGGCGGTCAGAGAACGACCTTCGGTCTGCTCATAAATCCGTTGCAACAGGTAGGGTGTGACCCCTTTACCGCTGATCCGATGCACATCTGCATCCGCCTGTGCCGAGGCGATGATCGGGGCCAGTTCCTCGGATGGGATCTGATCGGCCTCCGGGATCGGATTGGCGACAAGTTGGCCGCCGGGCAGGCCAAGCGCGCGTCTGGTCGCATGTGCCTGCGCGATGTCTTCCGCACTGTCCATGCGCAAAGGGGCTGCCAGCGGGGATTTTGCCGACCAGAAGGCCGGAAATTCGTTCTGGCCATAGGCAATGACCGGAACGCCCAGTGTTTCCAGAACCTCAAGCGTCTTGGCCAGATCGAGGATGGCTTTGGCGCCTGCGGCAACAACCGTGACCGGGGTATGGGCCAATTCGTGCAGGTCAGCAGAGATATCGAACGAGGTCTCAGCCCCTTGGTGGACGCCTCCAATACCGCCGGTGGCGAAAACGTCGATCCCGGCGTGATGGGCGGCGATCATGGTTGCGGCGACCGTTGTTGCACCGGTCCCACCGGTTGCCATGCAGGCGGCCATATCGGCACGGGACAGTTTGGCGACCCCATGCGCTTGGCCCAGCGCTTTCAACTCTTCGGCTTCCAGACCGACGTGAAGCGTACCATTGATCACCGCCATGGTGGCTGGCACAGCGCCCGCCTCTCGGATGTCTTGTTCAACCTGTGCCGCAACCTCGATGTTCTGCGGGTAGGGCATACCGTGGGTGATGATCGTGCTTTCCAGCGCAACGATAGGTTGGCCTGCGTCTTTGGCGGCGCGGACCTCGGCAGAATATTGAATGTTGATCACAGTGGGGTTTCTCCGGAAACGTAAGTTGCGGCGGCATGCAGGGCACGTGACAGGGCCTCATCGCTTGGGGCACCGGTGGCCTCGGATGCGATATGCGCCGCCATGAAGGTATCACCCGCGCCGGTCACACGGGTGACCAGAACGGATGGGGGTTTTTGGGTCAAGATTTCCTCGGCGCTGGCAACGGTTGCTGAACTGCCGCCATCGGTCACCAGCACGCGCAGCGCGCCGCGATCCAGCAGCCCCTTGGCGGCGCTTGCCGAATCCGCGAATTCGCGCTGGCACAGGATGCCAGCCTCTTCGAGGTTCACATAAAGCGTCGCGCGGGCATGTTTGAGGAAAGGCAGCAGGCGATCGGCTTTGCCTGGAGAGGCCGGTGCCACGCGCAGGTCGGCCCCGGCGAAGGCTGGGCTTTGCGCGATTTCTTCCAAAAGCGACAGCGTCAGGTTGCCATCCAAAGCAACAGGACCATCAAATGGCATTGTCTCTGTGCCTAATGGGCCTTGCATCAGGGGTTTCAGAATTTTTGCCCCTGCAGCCTCAAGTGAATGGGCGTCCGCAATCGCGGCAATTAACCCATTGGCGCCCTCGACAGCCATATATCGGTCGGTCGGCAGGTCCTGCGAGCGATAGATGTGATCCGTTACCATCCCTAGCCGGGCGCAGGCATTGACCAGCTCATCCCCTTCGGGATCGCGGCCAATGGCGGTCAACAGGGTGGGCGTCATGCCAAACCGCACCAGTGTCATGGCAATGTTCATTGCCACGCCTCCGGGCAGGCGGGTGATCCTGCCGGGAACATCCGACCCCTGCCGCATGGCGCTGGCAGAACGTCCGATCACGTCCCACAGGACAGAACCGATACAAAGAATTTCGCTGTTCTGAGTCATGTCGACGTCATGCCGCAGCCCCGGCGTGGGTGCAAGGGTTAACGCTCACATCCTGCTCAGCCCATGGCGGTGATCAGGTCGTTCAGTCCAGCGGCCGGGTCATCCTGTGACCAGATCTCATCCCCGATGCCAAAGAAATCGGTGAAGGGGCTGAGGTCGCGGATCAATTCGGGGGTCAGGCCACCTTCTGCCACAACCGGCACTTCGATCATCTCGGACCACCACTGGAACAGATCGTGCTCGGCCACGGTTCCGTCACCCAAGGAGGACGTGCCAACCGGGCCAAAGGCCACATAATCGGCGCCGGCCTCACCAGCCGACATGCCGTCATGGCTGGAGGTGCCGCAGAAGCAGCCGACAATGGCATCGGCACCCAATTCCTTACGCACATACCGGACCGAGCGCGCGCCATCATCCAGATGCACCCCATCCAGACCCAGACGCTGCGCCAACAGGACGTGGTTGGAAATCACCAGCGCCACGTCCCGCGTATGTGCCACCTCGCGGCAGGCATCAGCGGCACGGGCAATAGTATCCTCGTCATTTCCCGCAAGGGCCAGACGGATGCAGGCGATTTCGGTGCTGTCCAGAACGCGGGCCAGTTGGTCGGGGAACGTGCTCAACGTGATGGTCGGCGGGGTGATCAGGTAAATCTGCGGCTGCTCGGCGGTGTCCATCGGCGCGTCCTTAGCTTTAAGTCTTTTGCGCGGTTTAGCGGATTGCGGGCCGGAAGCAAACTTTTATGCCTGTTTCAGGCAGAATTGGCGCCGCCAATGGCTTGCCCTGCGTTGGCGCGGCGATTACAGCAGGCGCAGTTTTCGGAGACAACCATGCCCAGCGACAAATCCCAGCCCTCATTTGTGCTCGTGCGCCCGCAGATGGGTGAAAACATCGGTGCCGCCGCGCGGGCGATGTGGAATTTCGGGCTGGACCGGATGCGGATCGTGGCCCCACGTGATGGCTGGCCAAACCCCAAGGCGGTGGCCATGTCCAGTGGGGCGGGCCGTCTGCTGGATGAGGCGCAGCTGTTTGACGATCTGGCTGGCGCGCTGTCTGACAGTACCTATGTCTTTGCTACCACGGCCCGCCAGCGCGGGTTGACCAAGCCGGTCTACAGCCCTGAACGCGCCATGCAGATCGCCGCGGAAAAGGTTGCTGCGGGTGAAAATGTCGCCGTGCTGTTCGGCCCGGAACGGGCAGGGCTTGAGAATGAGGATATCGCCAAGGCCAATGCCATCATCTCGGTCCCGGTGAATCCGGAATATGCCTCATTGAACCTTGGGCAATGCGTGTTGCTGACCGCCTATGAGTGGATGCGCCAGACAGGCGACGTCGTGCATGAGGCAACCGATCTGGGCAAAGGCGACTGGGCCACAGGCATCGAGGTCGAAAAACTGGTCGAACATTATGAAGACCGGCTGGAAGAGGCGGGGTTCTTTTACCCCCCCGAAAAGGCCGAAAGCATGAAGACCAATCTGCGCAATCTGTGGTCACGGATGCGGATGACGCGGGCGGATGTGCAGATGTTGCACGGGGTCATGCGTCAGATGGTCCGTTGGAAAGACAAAGGGTAAGGCTGGACCTCGTCCCATGGTGGTCCTAGCTTGCAACGAAATTCAAGACACATGAGGAACGCATGAGCGGCAAGCGCAGCATCTTCGAAGAGGTCTCAGACTCTGAAAAACAACAAGCGGTTCAACCTGGTATGATTGACCGGGGCCGCGGTGGTGCGCGTAAGGCTATCCGGGCCTGGCTGATGATCCTGTTTGCGCTTGTGGTTGTGATGATTGCGGTCGGTGGGCTGACCCGCCTGACCGATAGCGGGCTGTCGATTACCGAATGGCGCCCGCTCACCGGGGCTGTCCCGCCGATGACCGAAACCGACTGGCAGGCCGAGTTCGACAAGTACAAGCAAATCGACCAGTGGCGCATCCAAAACCAGTGGATGGAGCTGGCGGATTTCAAATCCATCTATTGGTGGGAATGGGGCCACCGGCAACTGGGCCGCGTGATCGGGCTGGTCTGGGCTCTTGGGTTCTTCGGGTTCCTTATTGCGCGCAAGATACCCACCGGCTGGACCGGCAAGCTGGTGATCCCCGGAGCTTTGGGTGGGGTACAGGGCGCTGTTGGCTGGTGGATGGTTGCCTCAGGCGTGACACAGGGCGAGGGGATGATCGCCGTTGCCAGCTATCGCCTGGCGATCCATCTGGGTCTGGCCTTTGTGATCTTGGGTTTCCTCGCCTGGTATATGTTCGAACTTGGCCGGGAAGAGCGTGACCTGATGCAGGCCCGCCGCGCGAAAGAGGCCAAACTGTTTTCCCTGTCTACCGGCCTGATGCATTTCGCATTCCTGCAGATCCTCATCGGTGCACTTGTCGCAGGTATCGACGCTGGGCGGTCTTATACCGACTGGCCATTGATCGGCGGGCAGATTTTCCCGCCGGACGCGGCGATACTGGAACCGATGTGGCGAAACTTTTTCGAAAGCCCGGGGCTTGTGCAGTTCATCCATCGTTGCGCGGGTTATCTGCTGTTCATCTTTGCCATCGTTGTCTGGCGTCGTGGCAATTCCAGTGCGCATCCGCAAACGCGCTTTGCTTTCAACACGATGTTCGCAGCCTTGTCGCTGCAGGTGGTTGTTGGGATCATGACCGTGATCTACGCGGCCCCCTGGCAGATCGCCATTTTCCACCAGTTCATGGCCGTGATCGTGTGGACTCTGATCCTGCGTGCGCGCTTCCTGACAGCCTATCCCATCGCAACTTCGATCCGCGGAGCCTGACCCAGATGACTGCCTATGATGAACTGATGGCCTTCCAACGTGAAACCTCGGCACTTGGTCAGATTGCCGGGCGTCTGGGATGGGATCAGGAAACAGTGATGCCCCGCGGCGCAGCACCGCAGCGCGCAGAAGAAATGGCCGCGATCGAATCTGTTTTGCATGCCCGACGGTCTGATCCGCGTGTGGCAGAGTGGCTGGAGCAGGCCGACCCGCAGGACGATGTCGCCCGCGCGCAACTGCGCGAGATACGCCGGTCCTATGAGCGGACCGTGAAAGTGCCCGCCGATTTGGCCAAGACCATCGCACGCGTTACCTCAGCCGCGCAGGGCACATGGGCACAGGCGCGCGCCGATGAGGATGTGGCGGCCTTTTTGCCCGTACTGGAAGAGGTTGTGGCGCTCAAACGTCAGGAAGGTCAGGCCCTGGCACAGGGCGGCGATGTCTATGACGCCATGGTCGAAGATTACGAGCCCTATACGACCGGCACTCAGATCGCTGCGATCTTTGACCAGATGCGTCCGCGTCTGGTGGCATTGCGAGCAGCCGTACTGGATCAGCCCGGACCGGCCGCCCTGACTGGGACGTTTGACTCAGCGACCCAGATGCGCCTGTCACAGAAGCTGGCCACCGGATTCGGTTACGACCTGAACACTGGCCGGGTCGACAAGGCCGTTCACCCGTTCAGCTCGGGCAGCGGATTGGACGTGCGGATCACCACGCGCACCAGCGAGACCGATCCGTTCAACTGTTTCTATTCAACCATTCACGAGGTCGGCCACGCCGCCTATGAACAGGGCATCGACCCAGCCTACCTTTTGACCCCGCTGGGGCAGGGCGTGTCGATGGGCGTGCATGAAAGCCAGAGCCGGATTTACGAAAACCAACTGGGTCGATCACGCGCCTATACTGGCTGGCTGTTTGGCCAGATGGTCGAGGCTTTTGGCAATTTCGGCGTCGCCGATGCCGATGCGTTCTATGCCACGGTCAACCGGGTCCATAATGGATATATCCGCACCGAGGCGGATGAGGTGCAGTACAACCTGCACATCATGCTGCGCTTTGACCTTGAGCGCGAGTTGATGAGCGGTGATCTGCAGGTCAGCGACCTTGAGGGCGCATGGAATGACCGGTTCAAGGCCGATTTCGGCTATGCGGTTGATAAGCCCTCGAACGGGTGTCTGCAGGATGTCCATTGGTCCGTCGGTCTGTTCGGGTATTTCCCTACCTACTCGCTGGGCAATGTCTATGCCGGATGCCTGAACCAGGCTCTGCGATCCGCGCTGCCCGATCTGGATACTCAACTGGCCGAGGGTGACACGTCGGGCGCCACCGGTTGGCTGCGCGAAAACCTCCAACGCCATGGCGGCCTTTACGCCCCCCGCGACATCATCCAACGCGCCAGTGGCATGGAACCTGGGCCGGAGCCTCTGCTGGACTATCTCGAGGCGAAGTTCCGGGCCTTGTACAAATTTTGATCGCAAAGAAACCTGCATTGGTCGTCAGGCTGGTTACGATCTGCATCGCAGCACTCGCTGGTTATTTGGCGTTGCGTGGCAATAGGCCAAACGCGTCCTTTTCCGAGTTGTATCAGGTGACCAATTGCGGCGGTGCCGACATGCCTTGTCAGGTTTCAGACCGGCACTATAACGCCCTGATCCCAATCGGGGATGGACCTTTTCCAGCCATCGTGTTCTTGCATGGCTCAAACGGAAGTGGTCAAAAAACGGTAGAAAACATTGATTTGGTTCAACCTTTTCTGAATCGTGGTTATGCGGTGATCGCACCAACAGCATTGGAGATCGAATATCGAAACGGCCCTGGTACTGGGTGGGTGTGGGATTCTACCCGATACAGCCGGGATGATTTCCGGTTTGTCGCGGATGTCGTCGAGGATGCAATTCAAAGGTTTTCCATCCAACCGGATGGCATTCTAGTTGCGGGACATTCTCGTGGCGGTTCATTCGCCTGGTATTTGGCTTGCTCCGAGGTTGATCCGCGCCTTGAGACCTTCGCGCCAATAGGCGGGACGCCGATGCGCCGTCAGCCTAGCCCCTGTGCCACGGCCAGTTTCGACTTTGATTTGCTTTATATGCATGGCTACGCAGACTCTGTCATTCCATTTGCCGGGACAGACTCATCCCTTCGGGCACATGACTATATGGGTGCTGTCGAAGCTGCAGACGGAATGGCCTATAAATTGGGGTGCGATACGGTCGATCTAACCCAAGGAAACGGCTTTGATCAAAGAACTTATCACGGATGCCGTTCGGTTGTAGAAAAGGAAAGGTCCTTGTTAGTGATTGGTTTTCAAGGCGGACACAGTGTTCCAACCGGGTGGGCGGATCTGATCCTGAACTGGTTTGAGAGCCTGGCTGACCACGGCCAATAGCCCCAAACATAAAACGGATCGCGGAAACAGGTTCCACGATCCGCAATTCTAGACGGCCGCGTTACTCTTCGGTTTCCTCGTCACCCTGATCGGCGATCCAGGCGACGCTGACAACCTCTTCGCCTTTGCCGGTGTTGAACACCTTCACGCCACCTGCTGACCGCGAGCGGAACGAGATGCCTTCGATCGGGACCCGGATCGACTGACCCTTGGACGTGGCCAGCATGATCTGATCTTCGATATCGACCGGAAACGACGCCACAAGTGCCCCGCCGCGCATCGCCTTATCCATCGCCGCGACACCCATGCCGCCGCGTCCGCGGACCGGGTAGTCGTGGCTGGAGCTCAGCTTGCCTGCACCGCCAGTGGTAATCGTCAGGATCATGTTTTCGGCCGCAGACATCTCGGCATAGCGTTCTTGCGTGATGGTGCCGGGGGTTGCTTCATCCTCATCCGTCTCACCGTCATCGGCGATGCCTGCCACTGCGCGGCGCATCTTGAGATAGGCGGCGCGTTCATCCGGATCAGCTTCAAAGTGGCGGATCACCGACATCGAGACGACACGGTCGCCACTGCTCAGTCTTATGCCCCGAACACCGGTGGATTCGCGTGAGTTGAACACGCGCACATCAGTGGTGCGGAACCGGATTGCGCGGCCCGAATTGGTGACCAGCATCACATCTTCGTCTTCTGAGCAGATGCGTGCATTCACCAGTTCGATGCCCTCGGGCAATTTCATCGCAATCTTGCCGTTGCGGCGGACATTGGTGAAATCCGACAGTCGGTTCCGGCGCACATCGCCTGCGCTGGTGGCAAAGATGATCTGCAGGTTTTCCCATTCTTCGTCCGGCACATCCACGGGCATGATCGCCGCGATGGACACCCCGGTCGGAATCGGCAGGATGTTGACAATGGCCTTGCCCTTGCCAGTGCGCCCCGACTGCGGCAGACGCCAGGTCTTGAGCTTGTAGACCATCCCGTCAGTGGTGAAGAACAACAACTGTGTATGCGTGTTCGCCACGAAAAGGTTGGTAACGACGTCCTCTTCCTTGGTCTGCATTCCCGACAGGCCCTTGCCACCACGTTTTTGCGCCCGGAAATCGGCCAGCGGAGTACGCTTGATGTAGCCGCCCGACGTGACGGTCACGACCATATCCTCACGCTCGATCAAGTCCTCGTCTTCCATGTCGCCGGACCAATCGACGATCTCGGTGCGACGGGGCACGGCAAACTGTTCACGAACGCTGCGCAGCTCATCCCCGATGATCGACATGATGCGCTCTCGCGAGGACAGAATATCCAGGTATTCCTGGATCTTACCCGCCAGTTCCTCCAGTTCGTCCGTAACCTCTTTGACACCGATCTGGGTCAATCGCTGCAGGCGCAGGTCGAGGATCGCGCGGGCCTGAACTTCGGTCAGGTTATAGGTGCCGTCGTCGTTCATCATGGACAGAGGGTCGTCGATCAGGCGCAGATAGCTTTCGATCTCAGCCGCGGGCCAGCGGCGGGTCATCAGCTTTTCACGCGCTTGCGCGGCGTCAGCGGATGAGCGGATGGTTGCAACCACCTCATCCACATTCGAAACTGCCACGGCCAAACCGCACAAGATGTGACTGCGTTCGCGGGCTTTGCGCAGGTCGTACGCAGTGCGACGGGCGACGACGTCCTCGCGGAAGTCAATGAAGGAGGTCAGGAACCGGCGCAGAGTCAGTTGCTCGGGTCGCCCACCATTCAGCGCCAGCATGTTGCAGCCAAACGAGGTTTGCATCGGCGAAAAACGGAAAAGCTGGTTCAATACAACTTCGGGCGTGGCATCACGTTTCAGTTCGACCACCACGCGTACGCCGTTACGGTCGGATTCGTCCTGAACGTGGCTGACGCCTTCAATCCTCTTCTCACGCACGGCCTCGGCGATCTTTTCGATCATCGAAGCCTTGTTCACCTGATATGGAATCTCATCAACCACGATGGCATAGCGGTCTTTGCGGATTTCCTCGACGCGGGTCTTCGAGCGAATTATGACGCTGCCGCGCCCTTCCAAATAGGCTTTGCGCGCGCCGGACCGGCCCAGCATTACGCCGCCGGTCGGGAAGTCGGGGCCTGGAACATACTCGATCAGCTGCTCGGACGTCAGATCGGGATCGTCGATCAGGGCGAGGGTGGCGTCGACCACCTCACCAAGATTGTGCGGCGGGATATTGGTCGCCATGCCCACGGCAATGCCGCCAGCGCCGTTGACCAGCATGTTCGGGAACCGTGCGGGCAGGACTGTCGGCTCTCTGTCTTTGCCGTCATAGTTGTCCTGAAAATCGACGGTGTCTTTCTCGATATCCGCCAGCAGAGAGGCGGCGGGCTTGTCCATCCGCACTTCGGTATAGCGCATGGCCGCCGGGTTGTCGCCGTCCATCGAGCCAAAGTTGCCCTGACCGTCCAGCAGCGGCAGCGACATCGAGAAATCCTGAGCCATCCGCACCAACGCGTCGTAGATCGCGCTGTCGCCGTGTGGGTGGTATTTACCCATTACGTCGCCGACCGGACGGGCCGATTTGCGATAGGATTTGTCATGGGTGTTTCCGGTCTCGTGCATCGCGTAAAGGATGCGCCGATGTACCGGTTTCAACCCATCGCGCAGATCAGGAATCGCACGGCTAACAATGACCGACATCGCATAGTCCAGATAGGACGTGCGCATTTCGGATTCGATGGAGACCGTCGGGCCACCGTAAACGGGGCGTTCTGGTGGGTTTTCATCCATATTTTCAGGAACTTCTGGCGTATCGTTCACGTAAACTGCCCGTTCTGTATGCAGACTCTATATCTTGTGGATACACCTTATCAGACCCGGCACATAAGGTGCAAGCAAGCAACCATTTTGCAAGTGAGAAACTCCGGTAACATCACGGTAACATATTGTTAACTAAGGATTAGGGTGTTTTCGTGATACAATAGGGGGACCTTGCAATTAAAATTGAGGTCGAAATGGAGCGCAGCGAAACGGAATTGATGCTTAAAGGTTATGGGCTGACAACGGCGGAATTATTCTACCACATGCCCGACTATATCCATGTTCTGAACACCTTCATCTGGCAGGAATACGATCTGGCGCCGGATCATCCGAAACTGTTCGAGTTCATTGATTTCTGGCAGCGAGAGATCGAAGGCCCCTTACATTCCGTAAAATTCACCCACCGTAAGATGATCGCGCCCGGAGAGTGGCGCAATCAAGTTGGCGAGTTTCGGGTGAATTAGCCGCACTGACAGATTATTGGCTGTGTAACGAAAGGGCGTGTTCCATTTGATTTTCTTAGGCTAGGGTCGTGTCCAAACCATTGATCAGCTAAGGAAATGTCCCATGCCCAGAATGTTGCTGTTTGTCGCCGCCGTTTTGCTTGGTGGGTCAGTCGCCGCTGAGGGAGTTTTGGACAAGATCAAAAAAGGCGCGGCAAACGCGGCTGACGTTGTCGGGCAAGGGGCCGAAACCGTTGGCGAGACAATCGATAAAGGCGCGAAAGCTGTTGAGGGTACGGTCGACTCGACCACCGAATTGCTAAGCAATGAGGCCACTCCGGAAGAGACGCGCGCCAAGCTGGACACATTGGCCACGCAGATTCTGGATCAGTTGCTGGCCGAAAATCCCGAAGCGCAATCACTGTACGAGGTCTGTGCCGGCTATGCCGTGTTCGACTCGCGCAAGGTTACGGTGTTTCCAGTCTCGGCTGGGTATGGGCGGGGTGTGGCGGTTTCAAAGGATACCGGCCAGCACACATATATGAACATGGGAACAGGCGGCGTGGGTGGCGCGATCGGCATCGGCGGCTTTGAATCCAAGTTTGTGATCATGTTCGAAACAGCTGCTGATCTGGATAAGTTCATCACTCAAGGCTATGACGCGACCGCCGAAACCGGTGCCATGTACGGCGACGAAAACACGACGGAAACCGTGCGATTCACCGACGGTCGGTCCTTTTTTGAACTGTCCAAGACAGGGTGGCGCGTGGCAGCGGGCGCGTCGGGTACAAAATTCTGGAAATCGCCGGAACTGAACTGATCAACCCGAGCAGCTGGCCCCACCCAGGACGCAGAATTTGGCACAATGTGGATGGTTAAGGTGCACGTCCGCTTCCGCCTCGGCCAGCGTATGCCCCATCTCGAACTCCGGCTCATAAGGCAGCAACGTGCAGGCCAGAACGGCCGGTTTTTCAGCGCCCTTGCGTTTGACCACCATCCTGGCACTGGCGCACATCACAGTCGCGGGTGATTTGTTCAGGATTCCCCAGCAGGCGGTCGTAATTTCCGGCACTTCGACGGTTTCGTCCATTTCAGGGAAAAGGACCGTTCGCGCAGGGTCATGCGCGTCGATGCCAAACCCGTGGCGGTTGAATAACGTAGCATATCCCTGACGGCTTTTTTCATCGTCCTCGCCCCATACGGTTCTGCCGGCAACAGCCATCCGGAATCCGCCATCGCGTAGCCACTTCATACCTTCCACGGTTTTGTCAAAACTGCCTTTGCCACGTTCCTTATCGTGCAGGTCGGCACGATAATGGTCGAGCGATACCCGCAGCGTCAGTTTCCCAGCGTAGTCGCGCTGAAGTTCAGTCAATCCCTCGCGCATCTTCTGGCGCATCATTGGCCGCATCGCGTTGGTCAATATCAACACCTCATAGCCGCGTTCCAGCGCAGCGCGTGCCATCTCGATCATGTCGGGGTTCATGAACGGCTCACCACCGGTAAAGCCAATCTCACGCACGGGCCAGTTTCTGTCTTCGATCTGGTCCAGATAGTCCCGCACTTCACCCGCCGAGATATAGACCAACGCATCATTGGTCGGGCTGCTTTCGATATAGCAGTTCACACATTCGATGTTGCACAGAGTCCCGGTATTGAACCAGAGCGTCTCGGGGTTGGTCAACGCCACCGAGGCACGAGTCTGGCCATCCGTTGTCACCAATTTGTTTTGAAACTTGCCGATATTGACGATCTGAGGGGCGTTGTCTTTCATTCCGGTTTCCGGTTCTTTTCTGTTGTCACCTTGAATTAGAGGTTTCAGACCGTTTCGCAAAGTGAGACATGGGTGAACTGACAGAGAATTGATGTCGCGGAAATCCGCAAAAATGGTTGCGCTAACATTGGACATTGAGCATAGGGCAAGGTAAGGAAAACACATGGTTTCTCGCGTCATACCTGTAGACCCCTTTGATCTGGTCATTTTTGGCGGAACCGGCGATCTGGCGCAGGGTAAAATCCTGCCCGCTCTGTTTCGCCGGTTTTGTGCTGGCCAGTGGGCTGAAGGCGCGCAAGTAATCGGGGCGGCTCGAACGGATTATGACCGTGACAAGTTCCGCAATTTGGTCCGCAACTCGCTTGAGGCACATGCCGGACGACACAGTCAGGACACCGCTGCGCTGAACGCGTTTTTGCAGCGGGTTGATTATGTGACATTGGATGCTGTTGCGGATCATGGCTGGGCCGAGCTTGCGCAGAAACTTCAGCCGGATCGGGTTCGGGCGTTCTATTTTTCGGTGGGGCCGCGGTTGTTTGGCCCTCTGGCGGAACGGATCGAGGCGTATGATCTGACAACGCCGCAGACGAGGATCGTGGTTGAAAAACCCTTTGGCCATGATCTGGAAAGTGCGCGGGCTTTGAATGCCACGCTGGCCGCGCATTTCAGGGAAAGTCAAATCTATCGAATCGACCACTATCTGGGCAAGGAAACCGTCCAAAACCTGATGGCTGTACGGTTCGGCAACATGTTGTTCGAACCACTTTGGAACAGCCAGTATGTCGACCATATCCAGATCACCGTAGCCGAATCCGTCGGAATTAACGGCCGTGAAGAGTATTACGAGCGCGCAGGCGCGATGCGCGACATGATGCAGAACCACCTGATGCAGCTTTTGTGCCTGATCGCCATGGAACCTCCGGCCAAGTTCGACCCGGATGCGGTGCGCGATGAAAAGCTCAAGGTCATTCGCGCTCTGGACCCGGTAAAGCCGCATCATATCGTGCGGGGGCAGTTTGAGGGCGAAAGTTCAAGTTACCGCAAAGCCGTTGGAAATCCGCGCTCGACCACGGAAAGCTATGTGGCGCTGCGGGCGCATATCAGCAACTGGCGATGGGCGGGAACACCGTTCTACTTGCGCACGGGCAAGCGCCTTGTGGCCCGGTCTTCGGTGATCAATGTGATGTTCAAAGACGCGCCGCACTCGATCTTTGGAGCGGATGCCGGGCGTCATGCGAATGCGCTGTCGATCCGCCTGCAGCCAAATGAGGGCATCACGCTGAAAGTAACGATCAAAGAGCCCGGGCAAGGCGGCATGCGTTTGGTCGACGTGCCCTTGGACATGAGCTTTGCCGAGGCCCTGGGCGCCGAGAACCAGGACCCGCCAGACGCCTATGAACGTCTGGTGATGGATGTGATCCGAGGCAATCAGACGCTGTTCATGCGCGGTGATGAGGTCGAGGCCGCCTGGGCCTGGACAGACCCGATCATCGCAGGATGGCAGGCGCGTGGCGATGTGCCGAAACCTTATGAGAGCGGCAGCACTGGGCCGGGCGACGCCGAGCTGCTGATGAAACGGGACGGTCGCCGTTGGCAAGGGATAAACCCATGAAAATTCAGGAATACGCCGACCGGGATATGCTAGCCATCGACGTGGCCAATGCTATCGCCGGAGATCTTGAGGCGGCGCTGCTGCATCACGATCTGGTTTCTTTTGCTGTGCCGGGCGGTACCACACCCGGGCCGGTCTTTGACGGATTGTGTGCCGCTGATTTGGATTGGGACCGGGTCCGAATTCTGCCAACGGATGAACGGTGCGTGCCCAGCGACAGCGATCGCGCAAATGCGCGGCTGATCCAAGAGCGTTTGCTGACCAATCGCGCCTCGGTCGCGCAATATGTGCCGCTGTATCTGGATGGCAAAGATCCGGAATCGGTGCTGCCCGAAATTGAAAGCTTGATTGCGCCCGTGCTGCCTCTTTCGGTTCTCATGCTGGGTATGGGCGAAGATATGCACACCGCCTCGCTGTTTCCGGGGATGGACGGGTTGGCCGCCGCATTGGACGGGCATGCGCCGACGTTGGCCGTGGCCCGACCCGAAGTTCAGCCCGAGGCGCGGATTACATTAACGGCTCCGGTCTTGGACGGCGCATTGTCTAAGCATCTGGTGATTTTTGGGGAAACCAAACGTAAGGCGCTGGACCGAGCCATGTCCCTGCATCCCAAAGAGGCACCGATTGCTGCTGTGTTGGGCGGCATGACGGTCCATTGGGCGGAGTAGAGTTATGAACCTGGATACTCTCAAGGCATTTGCGTCAGATGGCGGTCGTTCCATTTTGGACTTGTTCGAACAAGACGTGGATCGGGCACAGGTTTTCTCGACCTCGACGGGCGATATGCTGTTTGACTATTCAAAGACGCAGATTGACACGGATATTCGCGCGGCCCTGATCCGCCTATGCGACGAGGCGGGGCTTGCCGACAGGCGCGACGCGATGTTTGCGGGTGCCAAGATCAATGAAACCGAAGAACGCTCGGTTCTGCATACGGCATTGCGGAATCTGGATGGCGGTCCGGTCGACGTGGATGGTCTGGATGTCATGCCTGGCGTTCTGGATACGCTGCAGCGGATGCGTGTCTTTGCCGAAGAGGTCCGTGGGGGTGCCGTGTCCGGGGCAGGGGGCAGCTTTACCGATGTGGTGAATATCGGAATTGGTGGGTCTGATCTGGGACCGGTTATGGCCACGCATGCGCTGGCTCCGTATCACGATGGGCCACGGATGCACTTTGTCTCGAATGTAGACGGGGCACATATTGCCGATGTTCTACGGCAGCTGGATCCGACGCGGACACTTGTGATTGTCGCGTCCAAGACGTTCACGACCATTGAAACCATGACCAATGCCCGCACCGCGCGCGCCTGGATGGTCGATGGCGGCGGGGAGCCGGCCCGACAGTTTGCTGCGGTTTCCAGTGCTTTGGACAAGACTCAGGCCTTTGGCATTCCCGAACAGCGCGTGTTTGGTTTCGCCGATTGGGTCGGCGGGCGTTATTCGGTTTGGGGGCCTGTGGGCCTGCCGGTGATGATTGCCGTAGGCTCGACGGCCTTTGACGCGTTTTTGCGTGGTGGACAGGCAATGGACGTGCATTTTTGCGCCGCCGATTGGTCCGAGAATATGCCGGTGATGTTGGCTTTGACCGGTGTCTGGCATCGGCAGGTTCTGGGATATGCCAGCCGGGCCGTGCTGCCATACGATCAGCGTCTCCTGCGCTTACCCGCATATTTTCAGCAGCTCGAGATGGAGTCGAATGGCAAATCCGTTGCCATGGACGGCAGTGCGCTGACCATTCCTTCGGGTCCGGTGGTCTGGGGTGAGCCTGGTACCAATGGTCAGCATGCGTTTTATCAGCTGATCCATCAGGGCACAGACGTTATCCCTTGCGAATTCATGGTCGCTGCCGAGGGACATGAACCCGAGCTGACCCACCATCACCGTCTGCTGCTGGCCAACTGTCTGGCCCAGTCCGAGGCGCTGATGCGCGGCCGATCGCTGGACGAGGCGCGGCAGCGCATGGCCGACAAAGGGTTGACGGGTGAAGAATGCGAACGTCAGGCCCGACATCGGGTGTTTGCTGGCAATCGTCCCTCGACCACGCTGATGTACCCCAAGCTAACGCCTTTTGTTCTGGGGCAGATCATCGCCCTGTACGAGCATCGCGTATTCGTCGAAGGGGTCCTGTTGGGGATCAACTCTTTTGACCAGTGGGGCGTTGAACTGGGCAAGGAACTGGCGACTTCACTGGGGCCAATCGTGGACGGTGCAGAAGGTACCGAGACCAAAGACGGGTCAACCGCCGCCCTTGTTGCCTATGCCATGTTGCACCGGGAAACCGAATAAAAGCCAGCTTTGCAGCCCTTGCATGACGCATTCTTCTATTGTCAGACAATTAAATGCTTGGCAGGATTTCTTTTGACCGCGCCAACAGTCAAAGATGCGTGGCAAACAAGAAGGTGCTGCAAAAAGCGGCCCCGACACAGGGAGGATGTCCATGCTGGGACAAATGATGACGCAACCGTTGCTGATCTCGTCACTGATCGAGCATGCCGATCGCTATCATGGCCAAACCGAGATTTATTCTGTCGAAACTGACGGCAGTTTGACTGAAACAAACTGGTCGCAAGTCGCCGAGAACGCGCGAAAATTGGGCTCTGCACTGTTAGGTCTTGGGCTGGAACCGCACGCTCGGCTAGCGACATTGGCATGGAACAACCGCCGCCATCTGGAAATCTACTATGGCACTTCGGGTGCTGGATTCGTCTGCCACACCGTAAACCCCAGGCTGTTTCCAGAGCAGCTGACCTATATCATCAATCATGCGCAGGACCGGGTTCTGTTTTTCGACGCCACATTCATCCCGCTTGTCGCCGCTTTGAAGGACCAACTGACAGAGGTGCAGCATTTCGTGTTAATGGGTCCGCGGAATGATGACGCAATCGCGCAGGTTCCAGGGGTGCAGTTCTATGATGAGCTGATCGAAACCGGTGATTCCGGCTTTCAATGGCCGAGGCTGGACGAAAACACAGCCTCAAGCCTTTGTTACACTTCGGGCACAACCGGCAACCCCAAAGGGGTGCTCTATTCCCATCGCTCGACAGTTTTGCACAGTTTTGGGTCCAACACGCGTGACGTGATCGGATTTTCGGCGATGGATGTGGTACTGCCAGTTGTACCGATGTTCCATGTGAACGCTTGGGGATCGCCGTACGCTTGCGCGATGTCGGGGTCTCGGATGGTATTGCCGGGACCAGATTTGCATGGCGAGGCATTGGTCAATTTGATTGACAGCTATGGCGTGACACTGGCCATGGGTGTGCCGACGATCTGGCAGGGTCTGCTGGCCTCTGCCAAGAAGTCGGGCAGTCAACTGTCCAGTCTTGAGCGCACAGTTATTGGTGGGGCCGCATGTCCGCCGTCGATGATCGAGACGTTCCGCGAAACCTACGGTGTTGATACAGTCCACGCCTGGGGGATGAGCGAGATGAGCCCGCTGGGAACCGCGAACCAGCCCTTGGCGAAACATGGAAAACTGCCCAAAGAAGAGCAGTATGGGCTTCGGGAAAGTCAGGGCCGTCCTTGTTATGGGGTCGAATTGAAAATCGTTGATGATCTGGGCAATGAGCTTCCGCGCGACGGTGAAACACAGGGAGACCTGATGGTGCGCGGATACTGGGTATTGGACAGCTATTTCATGATGCAGGATCAGGGTCTGCTGCAAGACGGTTGGTTTGCCACTGGCGACGTGGCGACACTGGACCCGGACGGGTATATGACGATCCGAGATCGCTCAAAGGACATCATCAAGTCCGGCGGTGAATGGATCAGTTCGGTCGAGCTCGAAAATATCGCGGTGGCACATCCAAAGCTGGCAGGCGCAGCCGTTGTAGGTGTGCCGCATCCGAAATGGGACGAACGGCCCGTTCTTGTGGCGGTGAAAGCCGAGGGGGCAAACCCAAGCGAAGAAGAATTGCTGGCGTTTTTTGGTGGTAAGATAGCCAAGTGGCAGATCCCGGACAGGGTAGTCTTTGTGGACGCGCTGCCACTGAACGCGACTGGCAAGATCCTGAAACGCAACCTGCGGGAAGACTTCAAAGGTCTGCTGAGTACCTAGCGCAAGATCACTGGTCTGGCAGACACAAGCGAGATGGTTTGCCGGGTTTTCTGACTTCGCGGCGAACGTAGATCTATAGCCCCTCAGCCTTCTGAAGTTCCACGCCTGAAATCTGCCAGTTTGGGTTTCCTCGTGCGCCTGAAATACTCGAACGAACTGCCTGGCCAGTTGGTGGTTATCCGCTCGCCATCTTTGTAATAGCTGCGCTTGATCCGCGCCCACTGACTTTTGGCAAGACGCTGTTGCATCTCGTCATCGAAACGCAATGCCGCCTCAGGTTTTACTTCGATCGTGCCGTGATCGGCCGCCTTGATAAGTTGGATGACAAAACCGATTTGCGCTTCGATCATGGCCAGTACCGTCGTGTGGCCAAGGTTTGTGTTTGGTCCGTAAATAATGTGCAGATTGGGGAATTTGGGAACCGAAATACCAAGATAGGCCCGCGCACCACCCTTATCCCAAACATCGCGCAACAAGATACCATCACGTCCCTTGATATCAATAGCTTGCAGGAAGGGGTTGGATTGGAACCCGGTGCCAAGAATGACCACATCATGGTTGCGTTCGGTACCGTCTGTGGTCTTGATCCCATCTTTGGTGAAACAGTCGATTCCGTCCGTCACCAACTCAACCTTGTCCTGGTTCAGGGTCTGATAGTAGCTGTCCGAGACCAAAAGGCGACGCGCGCCGGGCGGGTATTTGGGCCGAAGCGCCTCGCGCAGTTTTGGGTCCGATATCGTCTTTTCCAGATGCCGGTTCAGTATGTTCTGCATCAGCATCTCGTGCAGTTTCGATCCTTTCATGACTGGAAAGATCTTGAATTCATTCTCGGCCCAAAGGCGGAAGCGATAAAGTTTTTGAAGGAAGGGCATCGAACGCATCAGCGACTTGAAGCTCTCGCCATAGGTCTTGTTGCCTTTGGGCATGACCCAATTTGCCGTGCGTTGATAAACTGTCAGAATGTCTGCCTGTTTGGCGATCTCTGGGATGAACTGCAGCGCGCTGGCTGCATTTCCAATCACAGCAACCGATTTGTCCTTCAGGTCGATATCATGGCGCCATTCGGCAGAATGGAATATGGTTCCCCCGAAGAGCTTCATCCCCGGTATCCCAATACGGTTGGGAAAGTGCAACTGACCAACCGAGCAAACCACGTGGCGGCAGAGATAGGTTTCATCTCCATTGCCCTTGGTCGTTACAGTCCACATTTCACTTGTCGGATCGAAGCTTGCTGAAGTGACGGCGCAGCCAAGGCGTAAATGCGCGATCACTCCGAATGTTTCCGCACAATCCCGGATGTAATCCAGAATCTCTTTCTGTCCCGACCATTTTCGGCTCCAGTCCGGCGTTTTGCTGAAAGAGTAAGAATACAAATGCGAGGGCACATCGCATTCCGCACCGGGATAGGTGTTATGCTGCCAAGTGCCCCCAAAATCAGTGGCCTTGTCGAGTATTGCGAAACTGTCGATTCCCGCTTGTCTGAGCTGGTAGCCCATACCAATGCCGCCAAAGCCAGCACCTATGATCAAACAGTTCACCTGCTTCATGATACTTCCTTATGCTCGTATGTCCGTTTCGCGACTTGCCAGTGGCGTTTCTGATCTGCCTGGTTTGGCTTTGGGACAAGCGTGACCGGCATAAAATCTTCTTTCAATTTATCTCAAGTTCACCTGAGCCTGCTAATAACTTGGGCCCAGACTAAGTCCTTCAATGCAAATGTAATTGGGAACTTATCCCTCAACTTTGGGTTGAAGGGAATGGAAAAATTAGAAGATGAACCTTTGAAACCGTTTATCATCTGCCCTGAGTTATGGCGAACGGCCTGAAGCAGGGTGTTTCTATAGTCGTAAAGATTTTGGAAGATTGGCTCCGGCGGTAGGGATCGAACCTACGACCAATTGATTAACAGTCAACTGCTCTACCGCTGAGCTACGCCGGAACGGTTCGCGCCGTATAGCAACCCGACTCTTCGGCGTCCAGTGGGGGGCGTGAGTTTTTTCGTCGAAAAAACGTGCACACAGCGAAGGCGGGCATCCATGATAATTTGCGGTGTGTTTTGGGGGTATTGGCTCCGGCGGTAGGGATCGAACCTACGACCAATTGATTAACAGTCAACTGCTCTACCGCTGAGCTACGCCGGAACGGTTCGCGCCATATAGCAACCCGAAATTTCGCCGTCCAGAGGGGAAGCGCGGTTTTGGAAAAAAAATTACCTCGGCATCTATGGGGTTCTGGCGAAGATCGCGCCGACGGATAATTTTGACTGCGGTGCAATCAGAAATCGGCATGTAAGATCAACGAGATGGGCGAATACATTCCGTTCGGCAGCGGGCAACAGGGCAGCGGGGGTTTCGGTATAGATTCGCTCGGCCAATTCCCGGGCGGTTCCTGGCCTGGTTTCCAATGCGGACAGAATCTGTTTTTCCCGGGCGCGCCGGTGGGTGATCAACCAATCGAGCCTTTTGGCAGGGTCGTTAATCGGTGCGCCATGCCCTGCGTGGAATACTGACCAGTTATGTTGTCCTAGCTTTTCGCAAGCCGCCATGAAATCGGTCAGATCACCATCAGGTGGTGACACCAATGAACTGGCCCAACCCATCACATGATCGGCGGTAAAGCAGACATCCCCCCAACCCAGCGCAATATGGTTACCAAGATGACCAGGCGTATGGATCACATTCAACTGCCACCCTTCGGCGGCGATTACATCACCATCTTCGACTTCGATATGCGGGCGGAACGCCGTGTCGATCCCTTCACCTCCGCCTGCGAGCCCCTGATTGGCCAATTCGGCCATCACCTCACTGCGGCCTGCTTCGGGGCCTCCAAAAGCAATGATCTTTGCTTGCGTTCGTTCGGCCAGCGGTGCAGCAAGCGGAGAGTGGTCCAGATGAGAATGTGTGACAATGATGTGGCTGATCCGTTGTCCGGGTTTAACCGCGTTCAGGATTGCATCCAGATGGTCCGCATTGGCAGGGCCGGGGTCAATCACCGCAAGATCGGTTTGGCCAAGCAAGTATGTATTGGTGCCGCGATATGTCATCGGAGACGGGTTGGGGGCGAGAATCCGCCTTAGGCCCGGTTGTAACTCGTCATCTCGACCTGGCATTGGATTGAAATCGTCCGGTGCTTGCATTCTGCACTCTTTCTCTCGTCTGAACAGCCCGTTAGGTTTAACCCATGACGACGCAATGGCTCAAACTTTATATGCCGCGCAGCCTGTACGCTCGGGCGGCTTTGATTCTCATTTTGCCGGTGGTGGTGATGCTGCTGGTGATCAGTGTCGCCTTTTTGCAAAAGCACCTGGAAGATGTCACTGCGCAAATGACTCGTGCCGCATCGCGTGAGGTTACGCTGGTTACGGATGTGATAGAACATTCTGAAACGCAGCAACAGGCGGTGGCCGAACTTCGGCCCGATCTGGCCGCGCTTGATATGAAACTGCGGTTTCTCGGGATAAACGAAACGCCAGTCATCGGGAATCGCCGCTGGTATGATTTCATTGCACCTCAAGTCGAATCCGAGTTGCGCGCTTTGCTTCCCGATCTTGTAGCGGTCGCCTTGCCAAGCGGGCAGGAGGCTCGATTGTATCTGCAGACGGATTTGGGTGTATTGCAGCTAACTTTCGACCGTCGGCGATTGTCCCCAACCGCGCCGCATCAGTTGATTGTGACCGTCTTGTTCTTTGCGATCATCATGACAACCATTTCGTTTTTGTACATGCGCAACCAGCTGCGACCGATCACCCGTCTGGCCGAGGCTGCACAGGCATTCGGACGCGGGCGGGTTGTTCCTTATTCGCCAGGCGGCGCGATCGAGGTGCGAGCGGCTGGCAGTGCGTTTCTGGATATGCGCGCCCGGATTGAGCGTCAGATGGAGCAGCGCACCATGATGCTGTCCGGTGTCAGCCACGATTTGCGAACGCCTTTGACGCGTCTCAAGCTTGGGTTGTCTTTGTTGCCCGAAGGTGAGGCAGCGCCATTGCAACAGGACGTGGATGAAATGCAGCTATTGCTGGACGCGTTTTTGGACTTTTCCAAAGGAGCGGCAGAGGTGGCGCCGGAATCCGTAGACCCTGAGAGGTTCCTTCGGCAGATCGTCAAGGATGCGTGCAGGGCAGGGCATAAGGTCGAATTGGTAAAGGTTGATGGCGCAGGAACCGCGATGTTGCGCCCGACGGCTATTCGTCGCGCGGTAGAGAACTTGATCGGGAATGCGGTCAGGTACGGAAATCGCGCTGAGATCAGCCTGTCGGTCTCCTCCAAATCGCTGCGTATCCGCGTCGAAGATGATGGTCCGGGTATTCCGCCCGAGCAGCGCACCGAAGCGGTCAAACCTTTCTCGCGATTGGATCCTGCGCGCAACCAGAATCGGGGCAGCGGTGTTGGTCTGGGGTTGGCCATTGTGGCAGATGTCGCCCGAGCCCATGGCGGCGTGCTTCGATTGGGCAAAAGCGAACATCTGGGCGGTCTGTGTGCCGATATTATCATCGGTCGCTAGAGCATCGTGCACCGGACCTCTGCTCTGCCAAATCTGGTGTGAGTTCATCTTGGATTGTCGGATGTTCAGTGACCGATAGACTGATTCAAGCGCCTGAAAAGTTACCGGGATATCCCGGGCGGGAATCGAAGATATGTCCTGAAATCGTGGGGCACTTGCCTCGCAACCTACTGTTAGGTCGTGGAGCATCTCTCTCTATTTTCGGGCCGATCGAGCGTTGTTTTTAAAGGGAAATTTGCGGATTTTGGTAGGCCCGGAGGGACTCGAACCCCCAACCAAAGCGTTATGAGCGCTCTGCTCTAACCAATTGAGCTACAGGCCCGCCTAGGCGCTTTGCCTATCATGGTGAACGCCCGCGTCAAGCCTGACCGTTGCAACATCTCCAACAATCGACTAACCCGCGCGGGAACCATTCAAAAGAGGTTGGCCATGACAGCAGGCAAAAACGGAATCACTTACGCGGATGCGGGCGTTGATATTGATGCGGGGAATGCTCTGGTCGACCGGATAAAACCTGCTGCCAAGCGGACCAACAGATCCGGTGTGATGAGCGGGCTGGGCGGGTTCGGCGCATTGTTCGACCTGAAGGATGCAGGTTTTCGGGATCCGATTCTTGTCGGCGCCACCGACGGTGTAGGCACCAAGTTGCGGATCGCGATTGATACAGGCCTGGTCGATGGCGTCGGTATCGATCTTGTGGCCATGTGCGTCAACGATCTGATCTGTCAGGGTGCCGAGCCACTTTTCTTCCTCGACTATTTCGCAACAGGCAAACTGGATACCGAGACCGCCGCACGGATTATTGAGGGCATTGCCGAAGGCTGCGTTCAATCGGATTGCGCATTGATCGGTGGCGAAACTGCCGAGATGCCGGGCATGTATCCCGATGGTGATTTCGATTTGGCCGGGTTTTCGGTCGGTGCGATGGAGCGCGGCGCACACCTTCCTGCAGATGTTCAACAGGGTGACGTGTTGCTTGGGCTGGCCTCAAACGGGGTGCATTCCAATGGCTATTCGCTAGTGCGCAAGCTGGTCGAGATCTCGGGCCTGGGTTGGGATGCGGCATCGCCCTTTGGGGATGGATCGCTGGGCGAGGCACTGCTGACCCCGACGCGCCTTTACGTGAAACCTGCGCTACAGGCGATCCGGACAGGCGGGGTGCATGCGCTCGCCCATATCACCGGCGGTGGCCTGACCGAAAACCTGCCACGGGTGCTGCCCGAAGGGCTGGGTGCCCAGATCGACTTGAACTCCTGGGATTTGCCACCCGTATTCCGCTGGATGGCAGAAACCGGCGGTATTGCTGAATCCGAGATGCTCAAGACTTTCAACTGCGGCATCGGCATGATCGTGGTTTGCGGCGCAGAGCAGGCCGACGACCTGTCGGCACTGCTGGCCCAAGCTGGTGAGACGGTTTCGCGGATTGGCACCGTAACCGACACCGCAGGAGTGGCCTATTCGGGCAAATTGCAGTGAGCCATAAGCGCGTCGCCATTCTGCTCTCAGGCGGGGGGTCGAATATGGTCTCTCTGGTCGACAGCATGACCGGTGACCATCCGGCCAGACCTTGTTTGGTCTTGTCGAACGATGCTGAGGCTGGGGGACTGAAAAAGGCAGCTGATCGGGGAATTGCAACGGCAGCCGTAGATCACCGGCCATTCAAGGGCGACCGCGCAGCTTTTGAGGCCGAGCTGCTGAAACCGTTAGAGCGAGCACAACCGGACATTGTGTGTTTGGCTGGGTTCATGCGGGTGCTGACCGGTGATTTCGTCTCGCGCTTTCAGGGTCGGATGCTGAACATCCACCCGTCACTGTTGCCAAAATACAAGGGTCTGAACACCCATGCCCGTGCGATTGCAGCAGGTGATATTGAGCATGGATGCTCGGTTCACGAAGTGACCGCAGCGCTGGACGATGGCCCAATCTTGGGGCAAGCCCGCCTGAATATTGAGGCTGGAGACACTCCTGAGACTTTGGCGGCGCGCGTTCTGACCTACGAACACAGGCTTTATCCGGCCGTATTGCGCCGCTTTGCCGGAAATGACCGCACGCCGGTGCTTTTGCCGTGAATCCCGCGGGGTGATTTACACGCGGTTGCCATTCGGCCTATGGTTCGCCCGACGGCCCGGAAACGTGTAGGACTGACGGGTGATTAAAAACAAAAGCAAGAATAGCACCACGAATGAAAACCCTCACGACGACGCAAGAGCTGGCCGATTTCTGCAAAGCGGCTGCGGCCTTTGATTACGTAACCGTAGATACCGAGTTCCTGCGCGAACGGACCTACTATTCAAAACTTTGCCTGCTTCAACTGGCGGTCCCGTCGCCCGACGAAGACAGCGCCGTTTTGGTCGACCCGTTGGCCGAAGGGATGACTCTGGAGCCTTTGTACGAGCTCTTCGCCGATGAAAGCGTGGTCAAAGTATTTCACGCAGCCCGTCAGGATCTTGAGATTTTCTGGGTTGAGGCGGGTGTGTTCCCCAACCCTCTGTTCGACACGCAGGTCGCCGCCATGGTCTGCGGATTCGGCGAGCAGGTTGGTTATGAAACCCTGGTGCGCAAGATTTGTAAGGAAGGCGTGGACAAGACCTCTCGATTCACCGACTGGTCACGCCGCCCACTGTCCGAGGCGCAAAAGACCTATGCGCTGGCGGATGTAACGCATCTGCGGAAAATCTATGAGTATCTGTCGGCCGAGTTGACGAAAACCAAGCGCAGCCATTGGGTCGCCGAAGAGCTGCGCACGCTGACGCAATCCGGCACCTATGAGATCCAGCCCGAAAATGCGTGGAAGCGTATCAAAACCCGGACGAACTCGGCCAAGTTTTTGGCTGTTGTTCGCGAGTTGGCCGAGTTCCGCGAAGCCTATGCGCAGGAAAACAACGTACCGCGCAGCCGGGTGTTCAAAGACGACGCTCTGATCGAACTGGCATCGACCAAGCCGAAATCTTTCTCAGATTTGGGTGGATCGCGCCTGCTGCTGCGCGAGGCCCGCAAAGGGGTCATTGCGGATGGGATTCTGGCCGCTGTCAAAAAGGGTGTTAATTGCCCACCAGAAAAATTGCCCAAGATTGATACCAGCCGTGACAAGTTGAAGGTAAATCCTGCGCTTGCCGACCTATTGCGGGTGCTGCTGAAATCAAAAACGGAAAGCTCGGGCGTGGCTGCCAAACTGATTGCTACCAGTTCCGAACTGGATCAGATCGCAGCCGGTGAACGGGAATTACCTGCAATGTCCGGTTGGCGGTTCGAGGTATTCGGCGAAGATGCTCTGAAACTGTGCGATGGCAAAATCGCCCTGGCAGCTAAAGGGCAGACCGTCACGGTCGTAGAGCTTTAGCAGGAATTATCTGCGGCGGGATTCCAGGGCATTTTGTTCCCCTTTGACGCGGACCAGCCGAATGTTTTCAAGCTCGTCTCGGCTGATATTGATTGCATTGGATACCCTTCGGGACCGTTCGGTCCCCTGGCTTGTCGCATATGACGGGTAGTCGACACGGAACGTGAATTCGAGAATGCCGTTTTTTGCATTCTCTTCGCTTTCAACACGAACAAGCCGCGCATTATAGGCGCCTTGCCTTGCAGCAATCCCAGTCGTGTAAACGATAGCTCCATTCGGAATTGGATCGATCCGCAGTTCTTCGATTTTGGCGATCGGGAAGCTCATGTCCACGGCTTCCGGCTTTGAAAATATGCCAACACCTTCGGCTTGTTGAGGAACCAGTGCATTGGCATCATTCACAGATACTTCAGAGGGTGCCGGAGTACTGGACCCAAACCAGTTTGTCGGGTTGACCCGAGAATCACGCCAAGCGCTGCAAGCCGACAGGGTCAAGGCAGCAGCCAAAAGAACAGACAGTGATTTCTTCATCGTCACAACACCCAGAGCAGTCTATATGGCAATGAGTTATCGCACTTTTCCGGGTTTGAAAAGCCACGTGGGGGGCTGGACAGATGCTGGTCAGGATCATAGTTCAAAAATGTGAACCCAATGAGAGGACAGCCCCGAGATGGCGACACCTGCTTTTGAAGAAATCGTCGAAGATTTCGAATTCCTGGAGGACTGGGAAGACCGGTACCGCCATGTCATCGAGCAGGGGAAAGCGATGGCGCCATTGGATGATGCGTTGAAGGTGCCTGCAACCAAAGTCCATGGTTGCGCCAGCCAGGTCTGGCTGCATCCCAGTGTCGAGGGAGGGACCTTTCATTTTGAGGGCGACAGTGATGCTCTGATCGTGAGGGGGCTGATTGCGGTTCTGCGATCCCTATATAACGGCCTGCCGGTTCAAGAAGTCCCGCAGGTTGACGCAGGAGGCGAACTGGCGCGGCTGGGGTTAAACGATCATCTTTCCGCGCAACGATCTAACGGTTTGAGGGCGATGATCGACCGTATCCGCGAGGTCGCGATAGAGGCCGCCTAAAGCGGGCGGTTGGCCCAGTCGCTCAGCGTGGATTGCAGATCACCATAACCGGTAAAACGGCGCTCGAAAGCCAGGCCCATTCGGTCTGCGCACTCCTTGGCCCGTTCGGTCAGAGCCGCATCATCAGTCTGTGCCTGATAAACCAGTTTCGTGTAGTTGCCGAAATACATTTCCCTAAGCTCGGGGTGGCGATCCAGCCCCAGCGGCTTCCAGACGAAGGCATCGAATTGACGTGCCAGAAAATCTGTTAGGTAGAACGCTGTAGTTTCATCCTCGCCGCGATTTTCAAAGACCTGGTTCCCCTCGAAGAAAGAATAGCAGTGGGGCCCTTTAATCATCTCCACGCCCATCTCCCCGCAGGCTTTCTGTAACAGGCCACCGGTGCCGCAATCTGCGTAGACGACATAAACTTTATCGTATTGGTCGCGGTGTTTGGCAACGGCCTCTTCCACCGCCTGCGTGATCCGTTCCGGGTGGATGTGCAAGATGGCGGGCAAGCAGGTCAGTTCCATATGATCCCAGCCATTACGACGCTTTAGGTCCAGGATTTCCCGCGCCAGCGCACCGCAGGCCAATAACAGAATTCGCCCTGCGCCGTGATGGTCTGAATAGCCCTGCGTTGTCAGGCTGGCGTCGTCGGGAAGTTGGTCCTGAGTCATTTCGCGCCTCTTTCTCGTTATCTAGAAAATCGGCTTATTCGGTGGCTGGCAAGCCCGTATTCGACACATAATGTCGGCTTCGGATCAGGGTAGGGTGAATAAATGAAAAAGGCCGCCCGAAAACCGGACGGCCCTGAAATGGTTTAGATGTCGATCAACCCGCCAGCTGATTGTGCTTGCGCGAAACAAAATCCTTTGCCGTCTCAACAGCTACGGCCGCGTCACGGCAATAGGCATCAGCACCGATCGCCTTGCCGAACTCTTCGTTCAGGGGCGCGCCGCCAACCAGAACGATATAGTCATCGCGCCTACCCTGTTCGATCAGTGTGTCGATCACGACTTTCATATATGGCATGGTCGTCGTCAGCAGGGCCGACATGCCCAGAATATCGGGCTGTTCGGTATCAAGCGCTTCCAGATAGTTTTCGACGGGGTTGTTGATGCCGATATCAACAACCTCGAATCCGGCTCCTTCCATCATCATTGACACCAGGTTTTTGCCAATGTCGTGAATGTCGCCTTTAACAGTGCCGATCACCATTTTACCAACACGCGGTGCGCCGGTTTCGGCCAGCAGCGGCTTGAGGATAAACATGCCGCCCTTCATTGCGTTTGCGGCCAGCAAGACCTCGGGTACGAACAGAATGCCGTCACGGAAGTCGTGGCCCACAACCGTCATGCCGCCGACCAGTGCCTTGGTCAGGATGTCATAAGGTGTCCATCCGCGCTCCAGCAGGATGTTCACACCTTCTTCGATTTCTTCTTTCAGACCGTCGTAAAGGTCATCGAACATCTGTTCGACCAGTTCGTCGTCGTTCAGTTCGGACAGGACGATGTCTTCTTCATCGGACATGGGGCGTTTCCCTGAGCTGTTCGGGCCTTGCGCCCGTGGTGGCATTTTTTCCGTTTTGGCCATTTCGCCGTAATACTACTGTGACGATTGCGACCTTGGCAGTTCCGAGACCGACCTATAGGCCAAATTTGTCGTTATCTCGACGTCATTTTACACATGAACATCCTGCAATTCGTTCAAATGCACCAAATGTCCAGGGGCTGATTGGGGCTCTGATGCTGTCTCAGCAAGGTAAATGTGCCGCTTGCCGGACCGGTCGATATTCCATATACCAAATGACATGAACAAAAGTAGAACAAACCTTCCTTCGGCCATTGCCAAGGGGCGAGCAGCCACGGAAAATACGGCAGGCAGATTCGAACGGTTTGACACAATCCCCTGCGATGACGGCTGGGGGTATGATGACGATCTTCCTCCGTTGCGGACTGAAGTCAGGCACGAGACGGCACGCAGCATAATCACTTATAACCGCTCCCCCGACTTGCCATTTGATCGTTCGATCAACCCCTATCGGGGGTGCGAGCACGGCTGCATCTATTGCTTTGCACGGCCCAGCCACGCCTATCTGGGTCTGTCGCCGGGGCTGGATTTTGAGACGCGCTTGATTGCCCGACCCAATGCGGCCGAGCTTCTTCGCAAAGAGCTTTCTGCGAAAGGTTACAGTGTTGCGCCGATTGCGATTGGAACCAATACAGACCCTTATCAGCCTGTTGAAAAAAACCTGGGAATCACAAGGTCTTGTTTGTCGGTGCTTACAGAGTTTCGCCATCCGGTTGCGATTGTGACCAAGGGGGCATTGATCGAACGTGATCTCGATCTGCTCGCACAGATGGCGGAACAGGGTTTGGTTCGGGTCGGGATATCTCTGACCACGTTGGATGCGGATTTATCGCGCCGAATGGAGCCACGGGCACCCGCGCCAAATCGGCGCCTGAAAATCATTCGCAGGCTGACCGAAGCGGGGGTTCCGGTGCGGGTCATGACCTCTCCTTCAATTCCCGGTTTGACAGATCATGAGATGGAAAGCCTGTTAGAGGCGGGTAGGGATGCCGGGGCGGATGCAGCAAGTTGGATTATGCTGCGGTTGCCGCGCGAAGTTTCGGAACTTTGGCAAACCTGGCTGCAAGAGCAAGAGCCAACGCGCGCCGAAAAAGTCATGTCCAAGCTTCGGCAAATGCACGGGGGCCGGGACTATGATCCGCGTTGGGGCCACCGAATGCGCGGTGAGGGCGAATATGCCGAGATGGTGGCTAAGCGGTTTTCACTGGCTGTAAAGCGACTGGGCCTTGCAACGCGCACCCCGAAGCTGCGGTGCGATTTGTTCGATATCCCGCCCCAAGCCGGGGACCAGTTGACGCTGTTCTAACAAATCAGCCCCGGATTCTGGTCCGGGGCTGTTTGGTTTGTTGGGGATCGAAATCAGCGTTTTTCGATGTCCACGTAATCGCGACTGGTTTCGCCCAGATAGAGCTGGCGCGGGCGGCCGATTTTGTTCTGTGGATCTGCGATCATCTCTTTCCACTGACTGACCCAGCCAACGGTGCGCGACAGTGCGAAAATCGGGGTGAACATCGACGTCGGGAAACCCATCGCCTCGAGGATGATCCCCGAATAGAAGTCCACGTTCGGGAACAGTTTCTTTTCGGAGAAATACGGATCTTCCAACGCCTGTTTTTCCAACGCCTTGGCGACTTGCAGCTTGGGATTGTCCTCGATCCCCAGCAGATCCAACACTTCGTCGGCGGATTGCTTCATAACCTTGGCGCGCGGGTCAAAGTTCTTATAGACGCGGTGACCAAAGCCCATCAGGCGGAACGGATCGGCCTTATCTTTGGCGCGGGCGATATATTCCGGGATACGGTCAACCGTGCCAATTTCTTCCAGCATTTCAAGGCAGGCCTGGTTTGCGCCGCCATGGGCAGGGCCCCAAAGACACGCGATACCAGCGGCAATACACGCAAACGGGTTCGCCCCCGAGGACGAGGCCAGACGCACCGTCGAAGTCGAGGCATTCTGTTCGTGATCCGCGTGCAGAGTAAAGATGCGGTCCATCGCGCGGCTGAGGATTGGGTTCACCTCATATTCTTCGGCAGGGACGCTGAAGCACATGCGCAGGAAGTTTGACGCATAATCCAGATCGTTGCGCGGGTACACGAAGGGCTGACCGGTGTGATACTTGTAAGCCCAGGCAGCGATGGTCGGCATCTTGGCGATCAGACGATGGGATGCGACCTCACGCTGATGCGGGTCCGAAACATCGGTCGAATCGTGATAGAACGCAGACATCGCGCCCACGACACCAACCATGATCGCCATCGGATGCGCATCACGGCGGAAGCCACGATAGAAATATTGCATCTGTTCGTGCAGCATGGTGTGGCGGGTGATCGTGGTTTCAAACTTTTCCAGTTCCTTGGCCGCCGGCAGCTCTCCGTAAAGCAGCAGGTAGCACACTTCGAGGAAATGCGATTTCTCGGCCAACTGGTCGATCGGATAGCCACGGTGCAACAGTTCACCTTTTTCGCCGTCGATATAGGTGATGGTGCTGTCGCAGCTGGCTGTCGAGGTGAAGCCGGGGTCATAGGTGAACACATCCGCTTCGCTGTACAGCTTGCGGATGTCGATGACATCAGGTCCCACGGTAGGCGAATGAACCGGCAACTCGTATGTTTTACCATGTACGGTCAAAGTGGCTGATTTATTGCTGTCGGTCATAATGTCCCTTCCTCATTCATACGTGAAACGGATCGTCGTCCGTTTCGGCGGGCAACGGTTGCGCACAGGGGCGCAGCCCGGGTGTTAGCGGAGCAGCGTTACCCAAATGTGAAACCTTTGGTTATGTCGCTGCGTCGGAGAGCCGTGCCAGGGTTTCATCCCGCCCAAGCACAAGCATCATATCAAAAACCGAAGGCGTTACAGCCCGACCAGCCAATGCAGCGCGCAATGGCCCTGCCAGCTTGCCAAACTTTAGCCCTTTCGCTTCTGCAAACGAGTTCAGGGCACTCTCCAGTTCGTTCCGGGTCCAGCTAGCATTTTGCACGTGCGGCGTCAATTCACTCAGTATACCGTCGGATACAGAGGACAGCGCCTTTGCAGCCTTCTCATCAGGTTTGATCGGGCGTGACGTCAGCACAAAATGCGCTTTTTCAAGGAGTTCCGGGAATGTGCGTGCCCGATCCTTGAGGCAATACATCGCACGTTCCAGATCACCTGATTGTGCATTGGTGAGAGCGGGCAGTCCCGCCGCCGCCAGGTATCCCTGAATTTCCTGCCGCAACGCGGCATCGCCAGTGATTGGAATATGCTGACCACATAGATTCTCGAGCTTTTTCAGATCGAACCGTGCAGGGCTTTTACCGATTCCAGCCAGATCGAACCACTCTTTCGCCTGCTCATCAGTAAAGAATTCGTCATCCCCATGGCTCCAGCCGAGACGGGCTAGATAGTTGCGCATACCCGCGGCCGGGTACCCCATCGCCTGATATTCTTGGGCACCCAAAGCTCCGTGACGTTTGGATAGTTTCTTGCCGTCCGGGCCATGAATCAGCGGAATATGTGCCCAGACCGGAACATCCCAACCCATGGCTTCATAGATCATCATCTGGCGTGCGGCATTATTCAGGTGATCGTCGCCCCGGATAACATGGGTCACACCCATGTCGTGATCATCCACAACAACCGCCAGCATATAAACCGGTGTTCCGTCCGAGCGCAGCAGGATCATGTCGTCCAACTGATCGTTGCGGATTGTCACGTCGCCCTGAACCTGATCGCGGATCACGGTGACCCCGTCCCGCGGTGCCTTTATGCGGATCGCATATGGGGCGTCAGGTTGGGTCGAAGGGTCAGCGTCGCGCCAGGGGCTCTGGAACAGTGTCGATTTTCCCTCTGCACGCGCCTGTTCGCGAAAGGCTGTGATCTCGTCCTGGGTCGAAAAACATTTGTAGGCTTTGCCGTCCGCCAGCAGCTGATGTGCCACTTCAGCATGACGCGGGGCGCCTTCGAATTGGCTGATCACATCGCCATCATGGTCCAGGCCCAACCAGGACATCCCCTGAAGAATTGCTGCAGTAGCCTCTGGGGTTGAGCGTTCGCGGTCCGTGTCTTCAATCCGCAATAAGAACTTGCCACCACGTCCCCGAGCAAAGAGCCAGTTGAACAATGCAGTGCGCGCGCCGCCGATGTGAAGAAAACCAGTGGGTGAAGGTGCAAAACGGGTGACGACCTGATCGGACATAGTGTGGATTAACCTTTTGGTAACCGTGTCGGGCTTAACTTGGCGCCTGTCTAACGAGCCCGAAGGACGGGGGCAACCATGCGTGTTCTGGCACGGGTCGAGACCGCATTGCTGAGCCAGACAGGCTATTTGTTTCAGTGGTCACCAGTGTGCTTGGCCATTGGCATCGGCCTGTATTTCGCGCTCCGGTTCGAGCCGGGGTGGCAGATTTACATTTGTTTCAGCGCGGTGATTGTTGCGGCTATGGGGATGGCCCGCAAATCGCGGTCTGGCTGGGCTTCGTTGGCAATCGGGGGGACGCTGATCGCTGCCGGGTTTATCCTGGCCGGCGCACGTGCCCATACGGTGGCAGAGCCGGTTCTGTCTTGGCGGTACTATGGCCCGGTCGAGGGACGTGTTGTCGCCATAGACCGCTCTGCGTCGGATGCGCTGCGGGTGACGCTCGATCGGGTGCGATTAGGGGACGTGCCCTTGGATCGACGACCGCGGCGCGTCCGACTTTCCCTGCATGGTGGGGATGTCGCGCTGGTTCCTGGGCAAAGGATCATGACAACAGGTCATCTGTCGCCGCCTCAGGGGCCGGTAGAGCCCGGCGGTTTCGATTTCCGTCGCCACGCATGGTTTCAGCGTTTAGGGGCGGTCGGATACACGCGCGTACCGGTGTTGTCGGTTGCCCCGCCGGACAGGACCAATCTCCGCATCACGGCGTGGAGGATGGCGATTTCTGAACATGTGCGCGCATTGCTGCCTGGAGAGGTCGGAGGTTTCGCCGCGGCTGTCACGACGGGTGATCGCAGCGGAATGGGGCAGGAAACGCTGAACAATCTACGGGCATCTAATCTGGCTCATCTGTTGGCGATATCCGGATTGCATATGGGGTTGCTGACAGGTTTTGTTTATCTGATCTGCAGGGTCACGCTGTCTGCTGTCCCGGTGCTCGCTCTTAGACTTCCGGTCCGCAAGATTGCAGCGGTTTGCGCCTTGGTCGCGGCGGTTGTTTATCTATTGCTGTCTGGCGGGAATGTCGCAACAGAGCGGGCCTTTATCATGGTCAGCGTAATGCTGGGGGCCATTTTGATCGACAGAAGGTCAATTTCGCTACGCGCGGTGGCCGTCGCTGCCCTTATCGTGCTGTCGTTGCGACCAGAATCTCTGTTAAGTCCCGGTTTTCAGATGTCCTTTGCTGCAACAACGGCACTGGTGGCCGTTTTCGGAGCCTTACGCGGTTTCGGTTCTGCTTTCGGGCCAAAATGGCTACGGCCCATTATCGGGGTGTTGATGTCATCTGCCATAGCGGGGCTTGCCACCGCACCGATTGGGGCGGCGCATTTCAATTCACTGTCTCACTATGGGCTGGTTGCGAATATGCTGTCGGTCCCGGTGATGGGAACCGTCGTGGTTCCTGCGGCCGTTATTGCCGCAATCCTGGCGCCATTCGGGCTTGAGTGGATTGGGCTGGCGGTCATGGGGGCAGGGTTGGAATGGATTCTGGCGGTTTCAGACTGGATCTCGAGACTGGAAGGTGCGCAAGGTTATGTGGTCAGTCCACCGTCCTACGTCTTGCCCATATTTGCATTGGGCGCGCTCTGGATCGCCTTGTGGCGCGGTGGGGCAAGGTGGGTCGGCGTCGCACCTTGCATGGTGGCGATTGCGCTTTGGGGGCAGGGTAACCGTCCGGAAGTTTTGGTCGCAGACTCCGGTGGGTTAGTTGGTGTGATGACTGATCAGGGGCGCGCGCTGAGCAAGGAAAAGGGCAGCAAATTTATTGCAACCGTATGGCTTGAAAACGACGGAGACGGCGCGAGCCAGAAAACTGCCGCAAATCGCTGGCCCGATGGGAAAGATTTGTCGCAAAGATATTTCTGGCAGGGCAAAGAGCTGATTCACCTCACTGGCAAACGATCTGCGCGCGAATTCAGCGAATGTGGAGATGACCAAATCGTCATCTCTGCTGTTCCGGTCCAGCTGTCCGGCACCTGTATGGTGATTGATCCCGAGTTGTTGAACAAGACAGGAAGTATTGCACTGTCCGGTGGAAACGTAATGACCAGTGCCCAAGTCATAGGCAAAAGGCTGTGGTCGCCAGACAACTAAAGATCAATAGCTTCGGATCAGCCCAACCAAACGGCCCTGAACCTTGACCTTATCTTCGGGCAGTACACGCGTTTCATAGGCCGGGTTGGCAGCCTCAAGCGCTATCGCCTGACCTCTCCGATAGAACCGTTTGAGCGTTGCTTCCTGATCTTCGACCAGCGCGACAACGATATCGCCATTATCAGCCGCGGAGGTTTCGCGGATGACGACCACATCGCCGTCGTTGATGCCAGCGTCAATCATCGAATCGCCGCGTACTTCAAGTGCGTAGTGCTCGCCTCTGCCGGAAACCATGCTTCCGGGGACGGCAACGCGGTGCGACACATGGCTGATCGCCTCGATCGGAACACCTGCTGCGATGCGTCCCATGACCGGCAATTCCATTGCGTCTACGGTCACTGGTTCGAAATTCGCGGGGCGTCTGCCTTCGGGCTTGTCACCTTCGATAACACGGGGTTTGAAAGCGACTGTTGGCTCTCCTCCCAGGCTTTCAGGAAGTTTGACGATTTCGATGGCACGGGCACGATGGGCCAGACGACGGATAAAGCCGCGTTCTTCAAGCGCTGTGATCAACCGATGGATGCCGGATTTGGACCGCAGGTCCAGCGCAGCTTTCATTTCATCGAAACTTGGGGGGACGCCATCCGCCTGAACGCGTTTATGGATGAACTCCAACAAATCCAACTGCTTCTTGGTCAGCATTGCTCACACCTCGTCGCTCATGCGTTTTCTTTTGTTCTACGCATGTTCACGTTTTGTGTCAATGATCTTGTAGGGACTCAGATCGGGAGGAACATCACTTTGTCACCGGCCTGGTGCGCCGGATCATTCGGTTGCCGAACCAAAAGCGCGTTTGCTTCGGCAAGCACGCTGAGCAGCGAACTGTCCTGGTTTTGGCAGGCTTTAATTCCATCACCAGTCACGATAGCGCGCATGTAATGCTCGCGCGGCCCATTCGCTGGGATAGCCTTAGTTAAATTGGCGCTTTGAAGCGGGGTCAGAACCTGTTCCAGGCCCAGCATCTTACGGATCATCGGGGCAAGAAACAGATAGCTGCAAACCATTGCGCTGACCGGATTACCCGGAAGTCCAACCATCACGCTATCGCCCAAGCGACCGGCCATCAGCGGTTTGCCGGGGCGCATGCGGATTTTGTAAAAACTCCGCTCCAACCCCAGTGCGGTGGTGACCTGAGAGACAAGATCATAATCCCCAACCGAGGCACCGCCGATCGTAACCACCAAATCAACGTCGGCTGCTAGGGCAAAGGCGGTCTCGAGGGACGAAACCGTGTCAGAGGCGATGGGCAGAACCCGCACATGCGCTCCAACATCCTCTAGCAAGGCTTTGATACCAAAGGTGTTTGAGGCGATTATCTGATCCGGTCCCGGTGTTTCGCCGGGCATGATCAATTCATCCCCGGTTGCGATCAGCGCGACCACGGGTTTACGTGCAACCGGCACCATGGGGATATTCATCGCCGCCAAAAGCGCCAGATCCTCGGGGCGCAAACGGCGTGGGGCCGACATCTTGGCGCCAATTTCGAAATCGACGCCTTTTGGACGAATGTTGGATTTAGGGCCCGGCAGATCAGAAATGGTGATTAGGTCACCTCGGCGATCAACATCCTCTTGAATGACAACAAAATCTGCACCTTCAGGAATAGGGGCGCCAGTGAAGATCCGAACCGCCTGTCCGGGTCCAACCTGACCGTCAAATCGCCGACCGGCCGCAGCCTCGCCAATGACTTTGAACATGGCGTGCAGCTCGACCTCGGTCGACTTTACCGCGTAGCCATCCATAGAAGACGAAGCGAATGGCGGCTGATCGCGTGTGGCTGCTACATTCTCGGCCAGTACTCTACCCGCCGCATCCATCAAGGGAGCCGTCTCCGAGGGGAGGGTGTTTACAAGATCGAATAGCTGCGCCCGGGCGCTTTCAACGGTTATCATTTCGCCTCGTAACGGCCTGACTTACCACCATCTTTTAGCAAGACGCGAATGCCGCTAATTTCCATTGCCTTATCGACGGCTTTGGCCATGTCGTATATGGTCAGTGCGGCAGTTGAGGCCGCAGTCAGCGCCTCCATTTCCACGCCGGTTTGACCAGATGTCTTGACGGTTGCTTGTACCTGTATGCCGGGTAATTCTGGGTCCAGTGTCAGGTCTACGGTAACTTTGGTCACTGGCAGTGGGTGACATAGCGGGATCAGATCGGGTGTCTTCTTTGCCCCCATGATTCCGGCCAGACGTGCCACCCCCAAGACGTCACCTTTTTTAGCGCGACCTTCTGCGATCAAGTCGAACGTATCTTGTGCCATCGTGATACGAGCCGCTGCGACGGCGACACGATCCGTGATGGGCTTGTTCGACACATCGACCATATGAGCCTGTCCCTGGGCATCGAAGTGAGTCAGCGGCATCACATCACACCCGGGCTGAGCGGACGCGACAGCAGATCGTGTGTCGCTGCTGCGACGTCTTCCTGACGCATCAGGCTCTCGCCAATTAGAAAACAACGCGCACCGTAACGGGCGATATCGGCCAAGTCTGCTGGTGTGCTCAACCCGCTTTCGCAAACGATGGTCCGGTCAGCGGGAACTAGTTTTGACAGGCGGCGTGTCGTATCAAGAGTGGTCTCGAAGGTCTTGAGATTACGGTTGTTTATCCCAATCAACGGGCTTTTGAGCTGCGTTGCTCGTTCCAGCTCGGCTTCATCATGAACTTCAATCAGAACGTCCATGCCCCAGTCAAAGGCGGTCTGTTCCAACTCAGCCGCCTGGCTGTCATCAACCGATGCCATGATGATCAAAATACAATCCGCCCCAAGAGCGCGGGCTTCGGCCACCTGATAGGGATCGTACATGAAATCTTTGCGTAGAACCGGCAAAGAACAGGCTGCGCGTGCCTGAACCAGAAACTCTTTGGCACCCTGAAAGCTGGGCGTGTCGGTCAACACGGAAAGGCAGGCAGCGCCGCCTTCTTCGTAAGCTTGTGCAAGTGCTGGTGGATCAAAGTCAGCGCGGATCAGACCTTTGGAGGGGCTGGCTTTTTTGACTTCTGCAATCAGCCCGTACCCGCTACGTACAGCCATTTGCAACGCCGATGCGAATCCGCGCGGTTCAGAGGCTGATCTTGCTTCGTTTTCAACAGCTTCCAGAGACTTATTGGCCTTGTCCGAAGCGACCTCTTCGAGCTTGTAAGCTTTGATTTTGTCCAGAACCGTTTCGGTCATGCGGCCTCCTGAGTAATGCGGGCCAGGGCCGCGATCTTGTCTTTGGCTTTTCCGCTGTCGATACTTTCAGCGGCTTTTGCGACACCTTCGCGCAGATCAGCAGCGGCCTCTGCGACGACCAGGGCTGCTGCGGCATTCAACAATACTGCATCGCGATAGGCGGAGGCCTCACCGTCTAGAAGAGCTCGGAAGGCTACTGCGTTTTCCTCGGGGGTTCCGCCGAGAATGTCCTCGAAGGGATGTACCGGCAGCCCTGCATCTTCTGGGTGAAGCTCGACCTCTTTAATTGTGCCGTCTTCGAGGGCCGCAATCCAACTGATACCCGTGATGGTCAATTCGTCTGTGCCGTCCGATCCGTGCACCAGCCATGCGCGTTCGGACCCAAGCAGGCCCAACGTTTCGGCCATCGGGCGGATCAACTCTCGGCTAAAGGCTCCGGTCAACTGCCGCTTGACGCCTGCCGGATTGGTCAGCGGACCGAGAATGTTAAAGATCGTCCGTGTCCCGAGCTCTTGCCGGGTGGGCATGACATGCGCAATCGCCGGGTGATGCATGGGGGCCATCATGAATCCGATGCCGACATCTTGCAGTGCATTTTCAACGGTTTGCGGGCCGACCATAACGTTGATACCCAGCTGACCTAGCGCATCTGCGGCTCCGGATTTAGAACTCAGGTTCCGGTTGCCGTGTTTGGCCACGGTGACACCGGCACCCGCAACCACAAAGGCGGTCGCTGTCGAGATATTCAGCGTTCCCTTGCCGTCACCGCCGGTGCCTACGATATCCATCGCGCCAGCTGGTGCCTGAACTGCATTGCATTTTGCACGCATCACGGCAGCGGCGGCGGCATATTCATCGACGGTCTCACCGCGTGTGCGCATAGCCATCAAAAGCCCGCCGATCTGGCTGGGTGTTGCGGCGCCGTCAAACAGGATCCCAAAGGCTTCTTCCGCTTCGGCGCGTGTCAGGGGGCGGTCGGCGGCAACTCCGATCAGCGGTTTCAGGGCGTCACTCATGCGGGAACTTTCATCTCGGACAGGAAATTCTTGAGCAACGCGTGGCCGTGCTCGGAAGCGATGGATTCCGGGTGGAACTGTACGCCATGAATGGGCAGTTCGCGGTGCTGGAGGCCCATTATGGTGCCATCTTCCAATTCCGCCGTAATCTCCAGGCAATCGGGCAGGGTATCGCGATCCACAATCAGCGAATGATAGCGCGTCGCCTCAAACGGCGTGGGCAGGCCCGCGAACACACCTTTACCGGTGTGGTGCATTGTTCCCATTTTTCCATGCACAATCTCATGGCAACGCGTGACTTTCCCACCGAAAACCTGACCTATGGTCTGATGGCCAAGGCAGACACCCAACAAAGGCGTCCGTGTTTCGGCGGCTGCCTCGGTCAGGGCAAGGCAAATGCCTGCCCGGTCAGGGTCGCAAGGGCCAGGGCTGAGCAGGATGCCAGCGGGGTTCATGGCCATCGCTTCTTGCACGTCCAGCGCGTCATTCCTTCGAATGACCATTTCCGAGCCAAGTTCGCCTAAATAATGTACCAGGTTGTAGGTAAATGAGTCGTAGTTGTCGATCAGCAGCAGCATTTGGCTCTTGTCTCGTGTTGGGCATTTCGGGCTGGCGATGCAACCCAAGGCCACGGTATAGTGTTGGCACATACATGCTCAGGCTTGTGGGGCAGCGTCAAGGGTGCATCCCGAACTTGGCGGTCCAGCAGGCAGGTGCCACAACAGATGGTGCAAGGGCAAGGCAGCAGGACTAAGGCGAGAGGCAAATATTATGGGCGGATTTGTCGGCGGAATGATCGCAGGCGCAGTTGTCGTTGTGGTGCTGGGGGCAGTCTTATCGCTCAACGCGCCGCTGTCGAAAAAGCCGTCCATAGCGACAGTCGCACCAGAACCTGCACCAGTGCAGACGTCGGAGAGCTCCGAGGTTGTCGCTGAGGCGGGTGCAGATGCCAATCTGCTCAAACTCCCTGCGCAGACGCCCGAGAATGAAGTCGAAGAAGAGGATTCTCTGGCCGGTTTATCCGAAGCTGAGAACGCCCCGGACAGCCAGCCGGTAGTGAATGACGTAAGCGTTCCGGTCGAAGCGCCAACACCGAGCGAGGCGGATTCCGTAAGCATCTCGAGTGAGGCCCCTGTCGTTCCGCGAATGCCTGTCCCCGTTCAGCCTGCGCCGCTTGCCGACCTCAGCCCAGATGCCGCAGAAGATGCCCCTGAGCCACCGGCTGATCAGGTTGCTCTTGCCGAGCCCTTGCCCGAAGTCTCGCCTTCGGAATCAATCGAGCTGGAGGTGAATCCGGAGGATAACCCAATCGCAGTGGAAGGGGACGAGGACACGCTGCCCAGTCAGCCGCTACCGCGTATCGCCTCAGTTCCGCAGATCGGCGCAGAGGACAACTCGTCGGGAAATACCACTATCGGGCGTCGTGTAGTGCCTTTGACTGAACGAGATGATGAAGCAGCCCAAGATCCGCAGGAAGAGGTTCCTGTAGGTAAACCGATCGAGGCCTTCGCAGAGAAGTTTGACAATCCGGATTCCAAACCCCTCATGTCGATCATTCTGATTGACGATGAGGGTGCATATGGCGCCGAGGCGCTTCAGGATTTCCCATATCCGCTTACGTTTGCGGTGCGCCCATCAGACCCCGATGCAGCTGAGAAAATGGCTCGACATCGGGCGGCCGGGTTCGAAGTGATGGTCACTGCTGACCTGCCCAAGGCGGCCAGCGCACAGGATGCTGAGGTATCGCTTTCGGTGTGGCTTGAAGCGTTGCCCGAAACGGTAGGAATTCTTGAAGGTGATGGATCCGGCATCCAGGGTAACCGGAAACTGGCGGATCAGGTCGCCGCCATCGCCGGTGGAACGGGTCGAGGACTGATCACTCAGGATAACGGGCTCAACACGGTTCAGAAGTTGGCCTCCCGTAATGGAATTCCGTCTGCGGTAATTTTCAGGGATATCGACGGCGCGCGGCAGGATGCAAAAATCATGCGACGTTTCCTGGATCAGGCTGCGTTCCGGGCCGGGCAGGAAGGCACTGTTGTCATGTTGGGCCGGTTGCGCCCGGATACCATATCCGCCTTGCTGCTTTGGGGTCTGGAAGATCGCGGAGGCCGCGTAGCAATGGCGCCTATTTCGGCGGTGATGATGCAAGGGGCACAATAAGCCCGATCACATCCTTCCCCGAAACAGGCAGCCCAGACGGGCTGCCTTTATCAATTCTTGCCGGACAGCGTAAATCGGGCCGCGTCAGCCGCAGCGCGTCTGATGGCGTTGGACTTGTGGACGGTTTCCATGAATTCAGCCTCTGGATCGCTATCATACACAACGCCACCACCGGCCTGAATATATAGCTTTTGATCCTGAACGATGGCCGTTCGCAGGGCGATACACATGTCCATGTCTCCGCCGGCACTGAAATAGCCGACGCCGCCGCCGTAGACACCGCGTTTTTCCGGCTCAAGCTCATCAATGATTTCCATGGCTCGTACCTTGGGGGCGCCCGAGACAGTCCCCGCGGGCATTCCCGCAAAAAAGGCGTCCAGCGCATCTTTACCCTCGGCCAACTCACCCACAACGTTTGAAACGATGTGCATAACATGGCTGTACCGTTCAATGATGAACTCTTCGGTCGGGCGCACCGTTCCGATCTTTGAAACCCGCCCGGTGTCATTGCGGCCTAGATCCAACAGCATCAGATGTTCGGCCAGTTCTTTCTTGTCGGCCAGCAATTCTATTTCGTAAGCCTTGTCCTCTTCCGGGGTCGCTCCACGTGGACGCGTCCCGGCGATGGGTCGTATGGTGACTTCATTGCCAAACACGCGCACCAGGATTTCCGGGCTGGCGCCGATCACCTGAAACCCGCCAAAGTTAAAATAGAACATGAAGGGCGACGGGTTTGTTCGCCGCAGCGACCGGTACAGCGCAAATGGAGGCAGCGGGAAATCCTGCGTCCAGCGCTGCGCTGGCACTACCTGAAAGATATCACCAGCGCGGATGTATTCCTTGGCCTTCTCGACCGCTTCCAGATAGCCGGATTTGGTAAAATTCGAGACGGGCGGGGCGACTTCGTACGCATCGCCAAGGTCGCGTGTTTCAGCAGGCATCGCCCGCTCCAGATCGCGCACTGCGTCCATAACGCGCTCGGCTGCCTGGGCATATGCAGCCTTGGCCGACTGGCCATCGCTGACCCAGGCGGGGGAAACGACCGTGACTTCGCCCTTCACACCATCCAGAACCGCGACGACAGAAGGGCGCAGCATGACGGCATCCGGCAGGCCTAGAGGGTCGGGGTTGATGTTCGGCAGATGCTCGACCAAGCGCACCATGTCATAACCGAGATAGCCAAATAGTCCCGCCGCAGCTTGTGGAAGGTCGTCAGGCAGCTCGATCCGGCTTTCGGCCAGAAGCGTCCGAAGGTTGTCCATCGGATCGCCATCCTGCGCCGTGAAAGCGTCCGGGTCGAACCGGGCCGAGCGGTTCAGTTCCGAGGTCTCAGCGCGACAGCGCCAGATCAGGTCGGGTTTCATACCAATGATCGAATACCGTCCGCGGACCTCGCCGCCAGTTACCGACTCGAGCATAAAGGCGTCTTTTTGCGCGCCGGTCAGTTTCAGCATCAAGGAGACAGGCGTATCAAGATCGGCTGCCAGACGGGTGTAAACGACCTGGTTCTCGCCGGCCTCATAAGCACGGGCGAAGCTGTCAAACTCTGGGGTCAGGGCCATATTCGGTCTCTTAATTAATAGCTCGCCTGAACGGCGTTCAGTGCTTGCTGATCCACCACAGGACGGGCGCGGGCCTGGGCGTCGCGAACATAGGCATCGAAAATGTTCTGTGCCAGAGCCTGATTCAGCTGAGCGGCAAGCGCTTGTTGAACCTGACGGCGTTCATCGGTCTCGGCAGGGGGCAACAATTCGTCAAGTCGAACGATCAACGCGACCCCGGCACCGGGAACGACACGATAGCTTCCTAGTTCCATGTCGAACACTTCCGGCATGAAACCTGCGGGTACATCTTCTAGAAATGCAGTTCGTGTCAGAGCGTTTTCCACGCGGTGAGGTAGGCCGGTCGTGGTGAAATCCCCGTTCTCCTGCAACTGCTCCAACACGGCATTCGCGTGGTCTTCCAACGCTTTGTCAGTTTGAACCTGTGTCCAGGCCGCCGCAACGCGATCACGCGCTGATTCCAGCGGTTCAGGCCGACGAGGCAGCGTTTCGTTCAGGCGCAGCGCAAAGATCGAACCGTCCTCAAGGAATGCAATCTCGGGAAAATCCCCGTCTTGCACGGCTTCGGCTGCACTGCGGAAACCGTCATATGCGGCCGCGCCATCCTGACTGGCGCGAGTCCAGTCGATCTGTCCCAGCTCCATCCCGGTCTCGGCTGCCAACTCCTCAAGTGTTGCCCCGCCTGCAAGCAGGTCATTGATGTCTTCGGACTGAGCCTCGATCTGGCGGCGCGCACGGTCTGCGGCCAACTCTTCGCGCAGAGCTGGGGCGGCGTCTTCGAAGGGAGTGTTGTTCTCAGCCAGCGAGCCGTTAATGCGGAAAAGGGCAGGGCCGAATACCGAGGGCAGAGGTCCAACAACAGTGTCCAGTTCAGCCGCGAAAATGGCCTCGGCCGCATCGCCTAGGTCGTCGCGGGTAACGTCGCCCAGATCCACGTCGCTCAGTTCAAGCTCACGGTCACGGACAAGTTGTTCGAAGGTTGTCCCGCCAACTTCAATCTGTGCCATGGCATCTTGCGCAGCGGCGTCATCAGAAAAAGAAAGGCGTTCAACAAGGCGGCGTTCGGGTTGCTGAAACTCGTCTGCGCGCTGTTCGAAAAGCCGGAGAACTGAATCTTCGTCCACCTCGACACTATCCAGCAGCATATTGGGCGACAGAATCGTATAGGTCAGCTTTTTGGTGCGGGGCAGGGAAAACTGGTCCTGGTTCTCGTCGTAATAGGCCTGGATTTGTTCATCGGTTGGGGTTGCAATCGGCTCTGCCAAAGCTTCAGGTGAAACGGTTGCAACAGTAAAGCTGCGGCGCGCACCGACAAAGTCTGTCAGAACTTCAGTTAGGATCGAGGGCATTTCTACTCCGCTGACCACGGCATCCTGCACGATGGTCCGTGCGGATTCTTTCCTCAGATCGGTTTCAAACTCGGTGTCGGTCATGCCAACCTGTTCAAGCTGAAAGCGATATGCCTCACGGTCGAAAGAACCATCCGGCCCCTGAAACGCAGGGATCGAGACGATTTCTTCCTGCAAATTTTCATCGCCGATCGAAATACCCAGCAGACCAACTTCGTTATCCAGAGCCGCCAGCGCGGTGAGGCGCGACAGAGCCAGCTGGTCCAAGCCAAAATCGCGGGCCTGTGACATTTGCAGGGGCTGGCCGGTCTGGCTTTCGACCGCGCGGATTTCTCGCTGAAGTTCGCGGACGTAATCGTCAATCGAGATATCTTCGTTGCCCACCTGCGCCACAGTGTGCACAGTTCCAGTCAGGCTGGTCGCGCCAAATCCTGCAAGGCCCAGCATCAAAAGACCCATGAGGATCCAGACAAAGGTCTTTGATAGATTTTTCATGCCTGCGGCCATGGTGCCCTCTTGTTTTATTCGGCGAGTATTTGCCCTGTCGGTTGCGGCCCTGAATACGACGCGCACCGCCGGGGGGCAAGCTTAGAAGGAGAGAGCGTGCAGGCGGTCAAACAATTCCGTAATTCCGTTGCGATCAAGATTGGCAAATGCGATGCGGACTTGTCGTTTCCCGGCCGGGTCGTGATCGGGCATGAACATCGTGCCTGGCAGCAACAGAATGCTGGCATCCGTGACCATCCGACGGGCCAAATCATCCGAAGAGATGTCAAACGGGTGTTCGAAATAGGCAAAATAGGCGCCCAACCCAAGCAACCGCCATCCTTTACTGGTCAGTTTGGGAAGTTGTCTTGTAATGACAGCGCGACGGTCGAGGATTTCCCTTCGTTCATCGGCCAGCCATTGCGACAGGTTTTGCATCCCCCAAAGCGCACCAAACTGACCGATTTGGTTTGGACAGATCGCGACGGTATCCAGAAATTTCTCAATCTCAGACAGCAGCGACGGACTGGTCGCAACAGCACCTACTCGGTGACCAGTCAGACGGTAGGCCTTTGAAAACGAATATAGATGAATCAGAGTGTCATCCCAGCCCGGCTGAGCGAACAGATCGTGGGGCGGGCCGCTGCGGCTGTCGAAATCGCGGTAGGTCTCATCAACCAAAAGCTTAATTCCGGTTTCGCGCGACAGTTCGAAAAACGCGCGCAGCAGCTCAGCCGGGTATTCGACACCGCCGGGATTGTTCGGGGTGACCAGAGCAATGGCGCGGGTCTTATCCGTTATCAAATCCCGCGCCGCGTTCACCTCTGGCAACAGTCCATCATCAGTTCTCAGATCAATGGCGTTAACACCTGTCATATCCAGCCACATTTTATGGTTGAAATACCACGGCGTGGGCAGAATGACTTCATCCCCTTGGTCTGTGATGGAGGAAATCGCAGCGGCGAAGGCCTGATTGCAGCCAGAGGTAATGGCAACCTGTTCCTGTACGACAGGTGCGCCATAATGACCCGAAATCTGGCTGGCAAGCTCAGACCTGAGGGCGCTGTTGCCCAGAACCGGGCCATAGAGATGAGCGGAATCCTCGGTCGACGCATAAGCCGCCATCACCTGACGCATCTCAAGTGGAGGCGGATCGACGGGGGCCGCCTGACTTACGTTTATCAAGGGCCGCTCTTCAGGGAAGGTCACGCCTTCGATCCACCGGCGCGCCTCCATGACTGGGGGCGGAAAGGTGGCGGCAGTGCGTGTCCGGGTCATCTCAGCGCCCCAGTCAGTTGCTGCGCTTGGGCCGGATCAATCCGTGCCCCGGTAGGGTTCGACATATTGCAAAGCCATATCCCACGGGAAGAAAATCCAGGTGTCCTGGCTGACTTCGGTGATGAAAGTGTCAACCATCGGGCGGCCTTTCGGCTTGGCATAAACCGTCGCGAAATGCGCCTTGGGATACATCGCCCGTACCAGTTCCAGAGTTTTGCCACTGTCGACCAGATCGTCGACGATCAGGATTCCGGTGCCGTCGCCCATGAGGTCAGCGTCGGGCGCTTTGAGCACTTCGGCTTCGCCTTGATCCTGATGATGGTAGGAGCGCACGCTGATCGTGTCGACTGTGCGAATGTCCAGCTCGCGGCTGACAATCATCGCCGGTGCCATGCCGCCACGGGTAATGGCAACGACGCCACGCCAGGCTCCATCATCCGGACCTTGCCCATCCAGCCGCCAAGCGAGCGCTCGGGAATCGCGGTGAATCTGATCCCAGCTGATGTGAAAGCCTTTTTCGTGGGGCAGGCGGTCCTTGGCACTCATGATTCAACCCTTCTCAACGTCTGGAGCATCAACGGCTTTCATACCGACGATGTGGTATCCCGAATCCACATGCAGGTTCTCACCAGTGACACCGCCGCTTAGATCGGAAAGCAGATACAGCGCCGAGTTGCCCACATCGTCGATGGTCACATTGCGGCGCAGGGGTGAGTTATATTCGTTCCACTTCATGATATAGCGAAAGTCGCCGATGCCGCTGGCGGCCAGCGTCTTGATCGGCCCGGCCGAGATCGCATTTACACGAATGCCGTCCTTGCCTAAATCCTCGGCCAGATATTTGACCGATGCTTCCAGCGCGGCTTTGGCAACGCCCATGACATTATAATGCGGCATCACCTGTTCGGCACCGTAATAGGTCAGGGTGATGGCGCTGCCGCCTTCGGTCATCATCTTTTCGGCACGCTGCATTACGGCGGTAAAGGAATAAACCGACACGTCCATCGTTAGGTTGAAATTCGCCCGCGACGTATCAACGTAGCGCCCGCGTAGCTCATTCTTGTCTGAAAAACCGATTGCGTGGACAACAAAGTCCAGCTTTCCCCATTTCTCGGACAGCGCATCGAACAATCCGTCGATCGAGGCTTCATCGCTGACATCGCAGGGCAGGACGATTTCACTGCCCAGCTGTGCCGCCAGAGGGTCAACGCGCTTTTTCAAGGCATCCCCTTGATATGAGAATGCTAACTCGGCCCCGGCCTCGGACAAGGCGCGGGCGATTCCCCATGCGATTGATTTGTCATTGGCCAGTCCCATGATGAGGCCGCGCTTTCCGGCCATCAACTGATTTGACATGTTCGGTTCTCCGCCTGTCTTCGCGTTATGTTGCGTTGGTTTATGCCATTGGCTGGTCTGCTTCAAGGCCGTGCACTCTTGCCCGTGGCGGGAACTCGCCCTAGGGTATCCCTCAATAGTTTCCAGGGGATGGAAATGAGCGAACGTGATGGCATCTTCGCAGGAACCGACCCATTTGCAATAGCAGGGCGGTGGCTGGGCGAAGCTGTGAAAAGTGAACCCAACGATCCTAACGCGATTGCACTGGCAACCGTGGGCGAAGATGGTATGCCCAATGTACGAATGGTGCTGTTGAAAGAGATCGAAGCCGACGCCTTCGTTTTCTACACAAATTACGAAAGTGCCAAGGCAGGCGAGTTGGACAATGCTGGCAAGGCGGCCTTCGTGATGCATTGGAAATCTTTGCGGCGTCAAGTCCGCGTTCGTGGTACAATCACGCGCGAGGATGGACCAAAGGCTGATGAATATTATGCCTCCAGGTCATTGAAAAGTCGGCTTGGTGCATGGGCGTCCAAGCAATCTCAGCCGCTTAGCAGCCGTTCCGCGCTGATGGCGGATGTGGCGAAAGTGACCGCAAGGCTTGGCCCTAACCCTCCGCGCCCTAAATTTTGGGGTGGTTACCGGCTTGTGCCGACGGAAATCGAATTCTGGGCAGACGGCGCATTTCGTCTGCATGACAGGTTCAGGTGGTGCCGGGATGACGCTGCTTCCGAATGGCAGATTCAGAGGTTGAATCCATGACGTTCACGTGTCGCGAATTGCAATGCGCAGATAACAAAGGGATTTTTCACCTTGAATTTGCGCGTCAATCCCATACACATCGGACCCTTAATAAAGTGAAAAAAAACGCAGTGGGACCACAGTGCCAGAAGATCTGAACAACATGTACCGCGTCCGAGGACACGTTAAATGGTTCGACCCTGCCAAAGGATACGGCTTTGTCGTATCGGATGAAGGTGGGCCGGATATTCTGCTGCACGTAAACGTTTTGCGTAATTTCGGTCAAAGCTCGGTTGCAGACGGGGCGGGCATCGAAATTATGACGCATCGCACTGATCGCGGTGTGCAGGCTGTCGAAGTCATCAGCGTCGATCCGCCAGCGCGCGCCGATACGATGATGCTCGCGGATTTTGCTGAACTTGATCCAGTTGAGATTGCAGCGGCCCCTTTGGTGGCTGCGCGGGTTAAGTGGTTCGACAAGGGCAAAGGGTTTGGCTTCGCTAATGTATTCGGGCGTGGCGAGGATGTGTTCCTGCATATTGAGGTTCTACGCCGTTCGGGGCTTGCGGATCTGCAACCCGGTGAAGCATTGGCCATGCGGGTCATAGACGGACAGCGTGGTCGGATGGCGGCCCAGGTTATGGCCTGGGAAGCAGCTATGGATGACTGATCTGTCATGGCAGGGCTTTTCAAGGTTCTGACTGTTGTCCTGTTACTTTGGGCCGGTGGCGCAGACGCCGCCTGTCGTACAGATCGTGTTAGCCTGAAAAATGATAAGTCCCAAATCGGCTTTGATATTGAACTCGCCGTGTCGCCACAGGAGCGATCGCGCGGACTCATGTTTCGAGAATCGCTTCCGGTACGTTCAGGAATGCTGTTTGTATTCGACCCGCCGCAACCTGTTGCGTTCTGGATGAAGAACACGCTGATTCCTCTGGACCTGATCTTCATAGATAAGACGGGTATGGTAACGAAAGTTCATCACAACGCGATTCCCGGTGATTTGACCCCCATCGGAGGGGGCGATTCGGTATTCGCGGTGTTGGAAATCAACGCTGGTCTCGCAGATCGTTATCTGATCACGCCCGGAACACAGATCCAGCACAAAGTTTTTTCACATGGTCCGGCAATTTGGCCCTGTTAGGGCTTTTCAAATCAGAACGGCACGGTTAGGAAGGCGCACGGTTCGGGGCGTGGCGCAGTCTGGTAGCGCACCTGTTTTGGGTACAGGGGGTCGTAGGTTCGAATCCTGCCGCCCCGACCACTTCTTCAAAAACTAAAATGGCGACCCACCCATCGTTCGATAGATGGCGCTAAGGGTTTTATCCAATTCTTTGCTTTCTACAGGGACTTTTGCAGCAGGCCCTGTTTCGCGCGGCACATTAAAAAAAAGATCCGCTTCAACCAGATAGCCACCTGCATTTTTTTCGGCGGTCAGCCGAGTCACACTTTTGGGTAGGTTCTGTGGATAGCCGTCATAATTGAGAATCAGGTAGGCTGTGGTCTTCGGAGGCAGAAGTTCCTGACACTCGAACTGACGATTTCCGATTTTCCTAAATTCCTCACCCGGGCCGTTGCATGATGTCTCGAACGTAGCAAATAACTTGTCGGGAAAGGCCGAGAACTGCGCGCTGCGCGATGTGGCGGGCGTTTCTTGTGGTGTGCAGGCCACGATTAGGGCAAACAGGGAAATTATTCGAAACGCGGTCATTGATCGGTCTGCCCTTTGTTGGATGTGCTTTTACGCGCACCTCTGAATAATGTCGAAATCGGCCGGATGCTGATTCTATTTCAACCTAGACATCTTAAGGCTGGTTTATCAAATCCCGATAAGTAAGCCGGAAAGAACGGTTAATCGTATTGCGGACTTGGCTAGGTGATGGCGAACCATAGCGGATAACTCTGTGGAGGAATCGGAAACTGTCCTTCACCATTTTGTCTGTGCGGATCGGTCAACATAAAAGATTCCAAAAATGGCGGAAAAAGGCCGTTGACGATCTATGTGTGAATACGCCAGATTGTATAGGCCGAAAGTGCTGCCACTAAATCTGGTAGAAAATCCAGAACGTGGCACAGGGCGAGGGCTGGAGAGCACATCATACTTACGTGCGTCCGTCGGAACGGGGTCACGCTGCTTCGGGCAGCGGCCGGTTTCCTGCGCCCAAGATTTTCGGTTAGGGCAGATGGTCCGTTTATTGGGATCAAAAGCCAAGGGACAAGTTGATTGAATCTAGGGCGGCGGACATGAAGATTGACAGAAAATTTACCAAATCGGGACAGGATGCTTATGCAGAGCTTAAGTTCGCTTCTGCGACGTCAGAAATCCGAAACCCGGATGGGACCATCGTTTTCCGCCTGGACGATATCGAGGTTCCTACCAGCTGGAGCCAGGTCGCAAGCGACGTCATCGCGCAGAAGTATTTCCGCAAGGCAGGCGTTCCGACCAAGCTGAAGAAGGTCAAGGAAAAGGATGTCCCTGAATTCCTGTGGCGTTCTGTTCCGGCTGAGGACGCTGAATTTGGGGGCGAAATCTCGTCCAAGCAGGTGTTTGACCGTCTTGCCGGCGCCTGGGCCTATTGGGGCTGGAAAGGTGGCTATTTCTCGACCGAGGATGACGCGAGCGCCTATTTCGACGAGATGCGTTATATGCTGGCGACTCAGCGCGCTGCGCCGAACAGCCCGCAATGGTTCAATACCGGCCTTCACTGGGCTTACGGAATCGATGGCCCGGCACAGGGGCACCACTATGTCGATTATAAGACAGGCAAGCTGACCAAATCGAAATCCGCCTATGAGCATCCGCAGCCGCATGCGTGTTTCATCCAGTCCGTAGATGATGATCTGGTGAACGAGGGTGGCATTATGGACCTGTGGGTCCGCGAGGCGCGCCTGTTCAAATACGGAAGCGGAACCGGGACCAACTTTAGCCACCTGCGTGGCGAGGGCGAGGCACTGTCGGGTGGCGGTAAATCTTCGGGTTTGATGGGCTTTCTCAAGATCGGCGACCGCGCCGCTGGCGCGATTAAATCAGGCGGCACGACCCGTCGAGCAGCAAAGATGGTCATCGTCGATGCAGATCACCCAGACATCGAGAAATTCATCGAATGGAAGGTGATCGAAGAGCAGAAGGTGGCCTCGATCGTTGCCGGATCGAAGATGCACGAGAAGATGCTGAACGGCATTTTCGAGGCCATCCGCAGCTGGGACGGCGCGCAGGAAGACGCGTATGATCCCAAGACGAATGACAGCCTGAAAAAGGCGGTTCGCCAGGCGAAAAATGTTGCGATCCCCGAGACTTACATCAAACGCGTTCTGGATTACGCCAAGCAGGGTCACGATAGCATCGAATTCCCGACCTACGATACGGATTGGGATTCGGAAGCCTACAGCTCGGTTTCGGGCCAGAACTCGAACAACTCGATTCGCGTAACCAACGCCTTCCTGACCGCTGTCGAGAAGGACGCGGACTGGGAGCTGGTCAACCGCACAAACGGGAAAGTCGCCAAGACCGTCAAGGCGCGCGACCTGTGGGAAAAGGTTGGCCACGCGGCCTGGGCCTGCGCCGATCCCGGCATCCAGTTTCACGACACAGTCAACGAGTGGCATACATGCCCCAAAGATGGGGAGATTCGCGGATCGAACCCGTGTTCGGAATATATGTTCCTCGATGATACGGCCTGTAACCTTGCGTCGATGAACTTGCTGACTTTCCTCAAAGATGATGAGTTCCAGGCAGTGGACTATATGCATGCCTCGCGCTTGTGGACTCTAACGCTGGAGATCTCGGTGACCATGGCGCAGTTCCCGTCCAAGGAAATCGCGCAGCTGTCCTATGACTTCCGCACTTTGGGTTTGGGCTATGCCAATATCGGCGGTCTGCTGATGAACATGGGCTATAGCTATGACTCGGATGAAGGCCGCGCGATCTGTGGCGCGCTGACCGCGATCATGACCGGTGTTGCCTATGCAACCTCGGCCGAGATCGCCGGCGAACTGGGGCCGTTCAATGGCTATGAGCGCAACGCCGATAACATGCTTCGGGTCATCCGCAACCACCGACGCGCATCTCAGGGTGTGACTGAAGGGTATGAGAAATTGGCAGTGAAGCCTGTACCTCTGGACCATGGCAACTGCCCGGATAAACGTTTGGTTGATCTGGCGATGTCAGCTTGGGACGAAGCGCTGAGCCTGGGTGAACAGAACGGTTATCGCAATGCGCAGGCCACTGTGATTGCGCCAACCGGAACCATCGGTCTGGTAATGGATTGCGACACCACTGGGATCGAGCCGGATTTTGCTTTGGTGAAGTTCAAGAAACTGGCCGGTGGCGGGTATTTCAAAATCATCAACCGCTCGGTGCCTGCAGCGCTGGAAAAGCAGGGGTATTCCTCGGCTCAGATTGAAGAGATCGTCAGCTACGCGGTTGGTCATGGCACCATCGGCAACGCTCCGGGGATCAACCACACCTCGCTGTCGGGTCACGGCTTTGGCCCCAATGAACTGGCCAAAGTGGATGCCGCGCTGGAAAGCGCCTTCGACATCCGGTTCGTGTTCAACCAGTGGACTCTGGGCGAGGATTTCTGCACCGGCGTTCTCGGCATTCCTGCGACCAAGCTGAATGACCCGACCTTCGATCTGCTGCGCCATCTGGGCTTTACCAAAGCGGATATCGACGCGGCCAACGACCACGTTTGCGGAACCATGACGCTGGAAGGTGCACCGCATCTGAAGGAAGAGCATTATTCGATCTTCGACTGTGCCAACCCGTGCGGCAAGAAAGGCAAGCGTTTCCTGGGTGTTGACAGCCACATCACCATGATGGCTGCAGCGCAGAGCTTCATTTCGGGTGCGATCAGCAAGACGATCAACATGCCGAATGACGCCACCATCGAGGATTGCCAGAAAGCTTATGAGCTGTCCTGGTCGCTGGGTGTGAAGGCCAACGCGCTGTATCGCGACGGCTCTAAACTGTCGCAGCCATTGGCAGCCGCGCTGGTCGAGGATGACGAAGAGGCAGCAGAAGTTCTGGAAACCGGGACGCCGCAGGAAAAAGCCGTCGTTCTGGCCGAGAAGGTGATCGAGAAGGTTGTGGTCAAGGAAATGATCCGCAGCCATCGCGAAAAACTGCCCCATCGCCGCAAGGGCTATACCCAAAAGGCGATTGTTGGTGGTCACAAGGTTTATCTGCGCACCGGTGAGTTCGAAGACGGCCAACTGGGTGAGATCTTCATCGACATGCACAAGGAAGGCGCGGGCTTCCGGGCGATGATGAACAACTTTGCCATCGCCGTGTCGGTTGGCCTGCAATATGGCGTGCCGCTGGAAGAGTTTGTGGATGCCTTTACCTTCACCAAGTTCGAGCCCGCCGGGATGGTACAGGGCAACGACTCGATCAAGAACGCGACGTCGATCCTGGATTACATCTTCCGCGAATTGGCCGTGTCCTATCTGGACCGCACCGATCTGGCCCATGTGAAACCAGAAGGCGCAAGCTTTGATGATCTGGGCCGGGGCGAGGAAGAAGGTGTCTCGAACGTGTCCGAGATCAGCGAAAGCGCTGCATCCAAGTCTTTGGAAGTTCTGAAACAAATCAGCTCGACCGGGTATCTGCGCAAACGGATGCCGCAGGAACTGATGGTTCTCAATGGCGGACAAACCGTGGTTAACGGTATGGCCGAAACCGCAGCCACATTCGAAGCGCCGGTGGCCGAAACCGCAGTAGCAACCGGAATGGATGCCCGCACCAAAGCCAAGATGCAGGGCTATGAGGGCGATCCTTGCGGTGAATGCGGAAACTACACGTTGGTGCGCAACGGCACCTGCATGAAATGCAACACCTGCGGCTCAACAAGCGGGTGTAGCTGAGTTAAGCGCCCCGGCAACCCGGGGCGCAGGGGTCGGAAGCTGTCACAGTTACCGGCCCCGACGAATACGGAGCAAGGCGCAGAGACTTACCTTCGATGCCTTGGTCCACTCGGCCGACATGCCCGTGTTGGCCGGGAACAGGGTGGGGCGGAATATTTGCTCTTTCCCACTCTTTCACGGAACGGGTGCGCTCGTTCCATGCGACGTCCAGGCCGCAGGCAAACAAAACACCGGGCGGTCAACGAATGGAGCCTGGATGGCGAAACTGACAGGGGGCTTCGGCCCCCTTTCTTTTTGCCTAAAAACGGCGAATTCGGCAGAGCCTCGCCGGATTACCCGTTTCCCGTCGGGCAAGAACCGCCGAGCGGGTTTGAGGGAATTTTGCCGAGCGACTGACCGCGGATGCGACTCTGGCAAACACGCGGAGTTTGGCGCGAAATCAAAGCGATTGAAATGAGCGGCTGACAACCGGTGGTGATTGCGTGTTCTTGATGCTTGTCCGGACACAAAACACACAAACTCTATCAGGAGGCATCACAATGAAACTGAATACTCTGGTCACATTTTCCGCACTTGCTTTTGCTCTGCCGACTTTGGCTGTCGCGCAGTCTGCGGCTGATACCAATGGGGACGGCGTTCTGACAATCGAAGAAGTTCAGGCCGTCGTGCCGGACGTTGACGCAAACGGATTTGCAGCAATGGATGCAAATGGCGACGGCGCGCTGGATCAGGATGAAATTGCAATCGCGCAGGAAGCCGGGTTGCTGCCGTCCACAAACGGCTGATCAACAAATTATCAAGGCGGCCGGACGAGAATTCTGGCCGCCTTTCTACGTGTTTATCGGGGTAGGTGAATGTTGAATTTACTGCGAATCTGCGCATCCAATGCCGGATCGAACTGTGCCGGCGAAGAGGTCGACAGGATTTCCAGTTTTCGCGCGGTCGCTTTTTCGATCAAGTCAGGTTTGCCAAGCTCGACCCATTCTTTCGGAGACGTTCGATCTCCATGTGCGGGGTACACATAATCGGCCTGCATGCGCCCAAGTGTGGCATCGGTTCCCAAATAGTGACCGGGCCCACCAAGGCAAACCTCGGCCATCTGATCCAATGCCAGTGTTTCGTCAGATACTTCGATCCCGCGGACGCAGCGCATCGCCTGTCCGATAAGATCATCCCCTAAGATCAGGCTTTCAAAGCAAAAACCCAACAGAGACGAGTGCATTCCAGCGGATTCATAAACCATGTTCAGGCCCGACAGGCCGGCCATGACGTTCGAGCACATCTGCTCCCATCCCGCTTGCATATCAGGCAATTTGGAATCCGATGCGCCTGCGGCGGCTCCGCCTGGCAGATCATAAAACTTGTGCATTTGGGCACAGCCTGCGCTGAGCAGAGCCTGTTCACCTGATCCTACGGACATTGCGCCTGTCCGAAGGTCCAACCCAAAGGGCCAGGTTCCAAAAATCGCCGGTGCACCTGGCTTTACGGCATTTACATAAACCAAACCGGCAAGACATTCTGCTGTCGCCTGGGCAATGGCGCCTGCGATTGTGGACGGAGCAGTTGCACCTGCCATTCCGGCCGAAAGAAGAAGAACAGGCATTCCTGCCTTGATGCATTCCTCCATCACCTGACAGCTTTCAGTGGCAAACTTCATGGGCGGTACGACAAAGCAGTTCGAGTTCGAGATGAATGGCCGCTCGCGCCACTTGTCTTCACCGCCTGCGATCATGTGGATTAACTCCATCGCTGGCGCGACATAACTAGGATCGGTGAATGATGTGCCGATATGCTTGTAAGTACCAGAACTACAAGCGTAAATCGTGTTCAGGTCCATCTCGAGATTGTCGGAAATATCGCGACAAACCATCGGGCGTTGGACAAAATGGATGTTGTCCAGCTGTTGGCAAATCCGCGCGGCATCGTGCAGATCCTGCACAGTCGAATCGCGGTATTCGCGGCCGTTGACTTCAACCATACTGACAGCGGCACCGGCGGTCCCGTAGTGAACCTTTGCCCCCGACAATTCCAGGTCAGTTTGACCATCCCGGCTGAACAAAGTGACCGAGCGGTTGGCTTTGGCAATAGTGTCTTCAACCAGCGCGCGCGGAAACCGGATGCGTCCGTCGTCGCCAAGTGTGCAGCCCGCGCCAACCAGATAGTCGATCCCGCTTTGCGGAGCATCCGCCAGACCTATGGTTTCAAGCGCCTGCAGCGCGGCCTCGTGAATGCGTTCGACTTGTGGCTGAGTCAGTGGCTTGTAGCGTCCGCCCTCCATTCCCGGGCGGATAGGGCGCAGATGATCAGGCAGAGCAGATGCGCGGGCAGCACGACGCGCAGCACGTCCGCCACTGCGGGAAGAGTTACGGGGTTGGTCGTTCATGTTTAGGATCCAATAGTGAGAAACGTATTTTGAGAGGCCTTACAAAAAGCCTGACGGCCGCCCCCTGGCAGCACGTCCCCGATCCGCGCCGATTGTGCGGCTGATCAGGTGGATTTTCCAAAATTCGTTCTGCATTTGGTTCCTCATCCAGTGGCCGCAGTGTTCCAATTCAGAACGGCATTATCTGTTCTATTTGCGACCTTGATGCCGAAAAGCGAAGCAAATTCTCAAGTGATTGTTGCCTAAAGATATTTTTACCCGAGGCGGTCGAAATCTGCTATAATTCCTGTGCTTACTTGAATTGGGCCTCTAGGCTAAACACTTTTTTAACGAATGCGGCCCAGTTTGTAGCAAATTGATCTGAATACTCGAAAGCATTGCTGAAAGGTTTTTGGTGAATCGTAGGAAGGTGCATATCGCATTAATTGTTGCTCTGGCGACATCCGGCTTCTCACCGGCTTTGGCCGAGGATTGGAGCGGTGCCTATGCGGGATTCAGCTTTGGCTATGCTGATGCAGACGGGCCGAATGGTTCAAGCGGCAGCGACACCACCTTTGGTCCTCATCTCGGGTATGACTTTGATTTCGGCAAGTTCGTGTTGGGTGGTGAGCTTGAGTATAACCGGCTGTCGCTGAATCTTGGTCAGGGCGAAGGCAGTCTGGATAGCATGACCCGGCTGAAACTGCGCGGCGGATACGATTTCGGTAATGCGTTGGGATATGTAGTTATCGGTGCGGCGCGCGTGGATTCCACGGTCGAAAACGATACCGCAGCGGTTTATGGCATTGGTGTCGCTTATCCGATTGGCAATAATTTCGTCATCAGCGGTGAGGCGCTGCGCCAGAATTTCAATGACGTTACCCGATCGAATGGGGGGCTGGATTCGAATGTGTTCAACCTGCGTACGACATTCCGGTTTTAGCAAGATTTCCAGATTGAATATGATCTGAGCTGCCGAATTCACGACCAAGAAGGTCAGGTGTTTGCGGAACATGGCGTCAATTTCCTATTCCAATTCAAGGCGTTCGCCAATCACTCCCTGGTCATGATAGAACGTAAGGCTTGGCGCGGCGGGATAGCCGTGCTAGAGGATGATCCATGAACCGGATGACCTGCATCATTATCTGCTGCATTACCTGCTGATTTATCAAGCGGGCCGGTTTCTTTCGTTTTCTTCCCTGAGACAAGTTGCTAAGCCCGCGCCAACGCGAGACGCTATGCCGTTCTTAGGAGCCGACAGATGAAGACGATCAAACTGCACAACACACGGACACGGACAAAAGAGGATTTCGTTCCGATCAGCGCCGACAATGTGCGGATGTATGTCTGTGGGCCTACCGTCTATGACCGTGCCCATCTGGGTAACGCGCGGCCCGTGGTCGTGTTTGATGTGCTCTATCGTTTGCTGCGGCATGTTTATGGCGCAGATCATGTGACCTATGTGCGCAATTTCACCGATGTGGACGACAAGATCAACGCGACCGCGTTGTCTCGACAGAAGGCAGGGGCCAAAGGGTCGCTGGAGGATTTGGTGCAGGAACGATCGGATGAGACCATTGGCTGGTATCTGCACGACATGGGCGCGCTGGGGGCGTTGGAGCCGACCGAGATGCCGCGCGCGACGCAATATATTACTCAGATGGTCGCGATGATCGAGGATCTGATTGCCAAGGGTCACGCCTATGCGGCCGAAGGGCATGTTCTGTTCGCGGTGGACAGTTGGAAAGAGCAATACGGAGCCCTGTCCGGTCGGTCCGTGGATGACATGATCGCGGGTGCCCGGGTCGAAGTTGCGCCGTATAAGAAGAACCCGATGGATTTCGTTCTGTGGAAGCCGTCTACCGACGAGTTGCCCGGGTGGGAGTCTCCTTGGGGCCGAGGGCGTCCGGGTTGGCATATCGAATGCTCGGCCATGAGCTATGAGCTGTTGGGTGAGAGCTTTGACATTCACGGCGGTGGCAACGATTTGATGTTCCCGCACCATGAAAACGAGATCGCCCAGAGCAAATGCGCCCACCCGCATGGCGAGTTTGCGCGCGTTTGGCTGCACAATGAGATGCTGCAAGTCGAAGGCAAGAAGATGTCCAAATCGCTGGGCAATTTCTTCACCGTGCGTGATCTGTTGGAACAGGGCGTGCCGGGTGAGGTGATCCGCTTTGTGTTCTTGCAGACCCATTATCGCAAGCCGATGGACTGGACTGAGAAAAAGGCACGCGAAGCCGAAGCAACGCTGCGCAAGTGGCGGGCGCTGACAGCGGGCATCGAGCCCGCCGCCAGCGCGGCACCCGCAGTCATCGCTGCGCTCAGTGATGACCTGAACACGGCGGGTGCCCTCGCTGAACTCCACCGTCTTGCGGCGGATGGGGACGTTGCCGGTTTGTTGGCTAGCGGGCGGTTGCTGGGTCTGTTGACCCCTGAGATGGGGGCGTGGGCAGACACGGCATCGGTGGACCTGTCCGCACATGCGGACCGGTTGGCGGACGCACGGGCAGGGGCGATGCAGAGCAAGGACTTCTCGGAAGTGGATCGCTTGAAGGCCGCATATGTGGCCGCTGGTCTGGAAGTGCGGATGAGCAAAGATGGCGTTGAACTGGTGCCCGGCGCTGGTTTCGATGCTGCGAAGCTGGAGGAGGTGTGATGCCCAAGGAACGCCTTTACCTCTACGACACCACGCTGCGCGATGGGCAGCAGACGCAGGGCGTGCAGTTCTCGACCGCTGAGAAGGTGCAGATCGCGCAGGCTCTGGACGAGTTGGGTGTGGATTACATCGAAGGCGGTTGGCCTGGGGCGAACCCAACTGACAGTGCGTTTTTTGATGCCGCGCCGAAGACTGAAGCGCGGTTGACCGCTTTTGGGATGACCAAACGCGCGGGCCGGTCGGCTGAGAATGACGATGTTCTTGCGGCGGTGATGAACGCAGGCACAAAGGCAGTGTGTCTTGTGGGCAAGTCGCATGATTACCACGTGACCCAGGCGCTGGGGATCACTCTGGAGGAGAATGTCGAGAACGTGCGCGCCTCGGTTGCGCATATCGTGGCGCAGGGGCGTGAGGCGCTTTTTGACGCCGAGCATTTCTTTGACGGCTACAGGGACAATCCCGGATATGCGGTCCAGGTTTGCAAGGCCGCTTTAGAGGCCGGAGCTCGCTGGGTTGTTCTGTGTGACACCAATGGGGGTGCATTGCCCGGTGAAGTGTCGCGGGTTGTATCCGAGGTGATTGCCGCAGGCTTGTCAGGTGATCGTTTGGGCATTCATACCCATAATGACACGGAAAACGCAGTTGCGTGCTCGCTCGCTGCTGTGGATGCGGGCGTGCGTCAGGTTCAGGGAACCCTGAACGGGTTGGGCGAACGCTGCGGGAATGCAAACCTGACTGCTTTGATCCCCACTTTGCTGCTGAAAGAACCTTATGTGTCGCAGTTTGATATTGGGGTCAGCGTCGAGGCCTTGGCGGGTCTGACACGGGTCAGCCGTATGTTGGACGAAATCCTGAACCGGGTTCCCAGCAAGCAGGCGGCCTATGTGGGGGCGTCTGCTTTTGCGCATAAGGCAGGGCTGCATGCCAGCGCGATCCTGAAGGATCCGTCGACGTACGAACATGTCGATCCGGCGACTGTCGGCAATGCACGGATCATCCCGATGTCGAACCAGGCGGGGCAGTCGAATCTGCGTAAACGCCTGACTGAGGCCAGCCTGAGCGTGGAAAGTGGTGATCCGGCGCTGGGGCGCATTCTTGACCGGATCAAGCAGCGCGAGGCCGAAGGCTATTCTTATGACACCGCCCAGGCCAGTTTTGAGCTGTTGGCGCGCGATGAGCTGGGTCAGTTGCCCGCCTTTTTCGAGGTCAAACGCTATAAGGTCACGGTTGAGCGGCGGAAGAACAAGTATGACAAGATGGTCAGCCTGTCCGAGGCGGTTGTCGTGGTGAAGGTCGACGGGGAAAAGAAGCTGTCGGTCAGTGAATCTCTGGACGAAGATGGCAGCGACCGAGGACCAGTGAACGCTTTGGCCAAGGCTCTGGCCAAGGATCTGGGGCAATATTCGCGGATATTGGACGACATGCATCTGGTCGATTTCAAGGTGCGGATCACCCAAGGTGGAACCGAGGCCGTGACGCGGGTCATCATCGACAGCGAAGACGGGCAGGGGCGGCGCTGGTCAACTGTCGGGGTCAGCGCGAACATAGTGGATGCGTCGTTTGAGGCCCTATTGGATGCGATCCAGTGGAAGCTTGTACGGGATTGCCGTCCTCGGGCGGTGGTGGCCGAGTGACAGTGCAGTTCAATGACGATCTGAAGGCCTGTGCTGCATTGGTGCATCGCGCCGATCCGGACCGGTTCATGGCGGCGATGGCCGCGCCGGTTTCCGCACGTTCGGTTCTGTTTCCGATCTATGCGCTGAATGTCGAGGTCGCCCGAGCGCCCTGGGTCACGCAAGAGGCGATGATTGCCGAAATGCGCCTGCAATGGTGGCGCGATGCATTGCAGGAAATTGCTGAAGGTCCGACTGTGCGTCGACATGAGGTCGTGACGCCTTTATCGCAGGTTCTTTCTCCACATCTGGCGGTGATGCTGGATGAATACGTGGCCGTAAGGCGCTGGGATATTTATCGCGATCCTTTTGAGGACGAGGCCCATTTCGAGACCTACCTAAATCACAGCTCGGCCAGTTTGATGGTGGCGTCGGCGCAATCTTTGGGTGAGGCCGACGAGCCTGTGTTACGAGATTTCGGCTATGCCGTTGGCGTGGCGAACTGGTTGCGCGCAATCCCGGATCTTGAGGCGCGCGGGCGTATTCCTTTGTTGGATGGAACACCCGATGCAGTGCGCGATCTGGCGCAAAAGGCACTGAACCGGTTACGGCGCGCACAGGGACAGCGTCTGGCGATTTCACCAGAGGCGCGCCCGGCGCTTTTGGCGGGTTGGCAATCTGAATGGGTGTTGCGCAAGGCGATTGCTCAGCCAGATCGCGTGGCCGCAGGGAATTTGATGCAGGGTGAGGTTCGGCGCCGGGTTTCCCTGATGTGGAAGGTGGTCCGGGGTCGCTGGTAGACCTCAGACCGTTTCGGGATCGGACGGGCGCAGAACCAACCAAAGCAATGCGCCCCCGGCCAGAGTCAACAATGGAACCATGGCAAGGTTTACCGCGGTCCAGCCTTCAACCGGTGAGCCGCCAGAGCAGTTCATCAATCCACCCGAAGCAAGCGAAGCCAGTGTTACACCACCGAATACCAGCAGGTCGTTCAGACCCTGCATACGGCCACGCTCGTTGATGTCATGCGATGCCGCCAACATGGTGGTCGCGCCAATAAAGCCAAAATTCCAACCGACGCCCAGCAAGATCAGAGCGATGAAGAAGTTCTCAAGCTCAACCCCTTGCAAGGCGACAACGCCAGCACCGGCAAGGATTGCGAGACCAAGAGCTACGATCTTTTCGACGCCGAAACGGGCAATCAACTGGCCGGTGAAGAAACTGGGGATGTACATGGCGAGAACGTGAAAAGAGACCACATCTGCCGCGTCATTGGCTGTGTAGCCACAACCAACCACTGCCAGCGGAGTGGATGTCATGACCAGATTCATCAACGCATAAGAAACCATTGCGCAGATGATGGCCACGGCGATGCGCGGCGTCTTTAGCATCTCAAGCCGGGTGCGTCCGGTCGGGGCCCCCTCAGCGGCTTTTGCAGGCGTGGGGATGTCCAGAAAGAAAAACAAGACCGAGCCCAGAATGTTGAGCACAATCACCGCCAGATAGGTGCCCAGGAATGGGATCACATAGGCGGTAGAGGTCAGCTTAACGATTTGGGGGCCAATGAGCGCGGCGGCCAGACCGCCGGCCATGACGTATGAGATTGCCTTAGGGCGAAAGGCGTCCGAGGCTGTGTCCGCGGCGGCAAAGCGATAGAATCCGTGCGCGCTCATATAGATGCCGGTCAGCAGACTGCCCGCCAGGAAGACCGGGAACGAGGCCAGATACAAACCGTAGGCACCAACCAGACCCCCGCAAGCACCTGCCGTTGCCCCAACCAGAAACCCTGCGCGCCGTCCCCAGCGTTGCATTATGGCGGAAATCGGCGTTGCCGCCAGCATTGACCCCAGCACGATCAGCGAGATGGGTAGGGTTGCGAGACAGGCATTGGTGGCCAGCGACTGCCCGGCCAGACCGCCAACAATAAAGATCATCGGCATCTGCGATCCCAGAACGGCCTGAGCTGCGACCAGAACAGCGACATTGCGCTTGGCCTGACTGTTATCCGGGATCGTGGGAGTCATTGTCATGCGCCAATGCGTAGCGATGAAAGCCGGGTCATACAAGACGGTTGCATCTGCGACAAAGCACCCTAACGTGCTGCTGACCAAATTGCCGGAGCGCGCATGTCCGTCGGACGTATCATTGAAACCCCCGATTGCGTGGCCGAGGGGGCCAAGTGGCTGGCCGAGACCTGTCCGCGCATGGCCTATGCGATGGACCAGACCGGGCCTCTGCCGCTGCGCCGTAGGCCTGACGGGTTTGCCCAGCTGCTCAGCGCGATTATCAGCCAACAGGTCAGCGTGGCCTCGGCCAATGCCATCTGGAAACGTCTGCAGGATGCAAAACTGACCGGCCCGCGTAAAATCATGTGGGCCACGGATGAGGATTTGCGCGCGGTTGGCCTAAGCCGTCAAAAGATCAGATATGCCCGTGCTCTTGCGGATGCTCGCATTGATTACAAAGCGTTACGCGACGCATCTGATGAGGATGTTGTGGCGATCCTGACCGAAGTTTCAGGCATAGGCGTCTGGACGGCCGAGATTTACGCGATGTTTTCTCTGGGCCGTGCCGATGTGATTGCGCCGGGTGACCTTGCGCTGCAAGAGGCCGCGCGCATCCTCTATGATTTACCCAAGCGCCCTACGGATAAAGAACTGCGCCGGATGGCCGAAGCGTGGTCACCCTGGCGGTCGGTTGCAGCGCGGGTGTTGTGGGCCTATTACCGGGTCGCAAAAGAACGAGAAGGGATCAGATGACACGGGTTTTGAATGCGCTCCGAAAAGAGCCGGTTTCGGGCGATACGCGCTCGGTCGTGGTGTTCGTGCATGGCTATGGCGCCAACGGGGCCGACTTGCTGGGGCTGGCCGATGTGTTAGGTGAGCATCTACCGGACACTCTGTTCGTTGCCCCTGACGCGCCCGAGCAGATCCCGGGTATGCCCAATGGCTTTCAGTGGTTCCCGATCCCGTGGATTGATGGCTCTTCCGAAGAAGAATCGCGCCGCGGGATGGAAATGGCGGCGGATGACTTCGACGCTTTCCTCGATGCGTTGATGGTGGACGAAGATGTTCTGCCCGAGCAGGTGGTTCTGTTCGGTTTCTCGCAGGGCACGATGATGAGCCTGCATGTCGCCCCGCGCCGCGAGGACCCAGTGGCCGGGATAGTAGCCTTTTCAGGACGCCTTCTGGAACCCGATCTGCTGCCGGATGAAACAGTCAGCCGCATGCCGGTCCTACTGGTACATGGCGACGCCGATGACGTCGTGCCGCCACAATCCTTGCCCGAAGCCGCCGAGGCCCTGCAAGCGGCTGAGTTCAAAGAGGTCTATGCCCATGTCATGAAGGGCACCGGCCACGGTATTGCCCCGGATGGTCTTAGCGTCGCACTGGCTTTCATGCGTGACAAGCTGAGCCTTTAAGCGATGATTGCGGTCCGCCCCATGATGCCCGAGGATGTCGCAGCAGCTTGCGATTTGCTCAACCAGATCATCGCCATTGGTGGTACGACTGCGTTCGAAACCCCTTTCTCCGAGGCGCAGTTTGCGCAGAGTTATCTATTGGGTCTCGATAAGATTTGCAGCCATGTGGCGATGGACGCGCAAGGTGAGGTTGCCGGGTTTCAATGGCTTGGGGTGAATGACGCACTGCCCGACGATTGTGCTGACATTGCGACCTTCACCCGCCGCGAACCGGTTTTGAAGGGGGCAGGGCGTGCCTTGTTTGAAGAAACCGCCAAATTTGCCGTAGGGGTTGGGCTCGGTTCCATCAGCGCGACAATAAGGGCTGATAACCGGATGGGCCTGAACTATTACGAGAAGATGGGATTCCAAGATTACTCGGTTGAATTTGGTGTGCCCCTTCGTGACGGCACGCCGGTCGACAGGATTACCAAACGGATTGATCTGAGATTGGAGATACCATGCTGATCGTAACCGGAACTATCGAAATTACGCCGGAAGGCGTCGAGGCTGCCAGAAAAGCTGCGCAGGAAATGGTTGCCGAGACGGTGAAGGAAGCAGGCTGCACGGTCTATGAATTCAGCCAGATTCTGGGTCATGCCAATCGGTTTCGGATCTACGAAGAATGGGAAAGTCAGGCCGCGCTCGAGGCGCATTTTGCCACACCGCACATGGCAACATTTCAGGCGGTGCTGGGCAAGGTCGGAGTGACTGAAAGTCTAATCTATCGCATCACCGGCGGCGACAAGAAGCCGCTGCGGTGATCCTAACCCCATAAGGTGGGCTCGGCGAATTCGATGGAGTTTCCGGACGGGTCGCGAACGTAAAGTGACAATGCTCCGTTCGGCCATTCGAATTCAGCGTCTACGGGCACGTTCCAATCAATCAGATGTTTTCGCATCACCGCGATTTGCGCGCGCGCCATGCCAAAGCAGGCATGACCCGGACCTTGGGCGCCATGGGCGGGAACAGGCAGGCGCGGGTTGTCCGGAGGTTTTTCGGTCTCTGCAGCATTGAATAGCAGCAACACTGAACCACCCACCTTGTAGAACACATGTCGGTTGGCGACACGCTGGATTTGCTCAAGCGCCAGAACGTCCCCATAGAAATGCTCTGCAGCATCCAGGTCGTCGACATAAAGTGACGCTTCTAAAAGGCCGGTTGGCTGCGGAATGTCAGGTGATACCTTCATTCCTCGATCCTATCACAAATAGGCGTTTCGGTCACCGACGTGGGCGCCGGTCCCGTTTGCGCGAAGAAGATGGCGCAAGGGCAGGCATAGATAGGCTATCCCATTGCCCCGGCTCAAGCCCGTCCAATGTCCAGTCGCCAATCCGGGCGCGGATCAGTCGAAGGGTCGGGTGCCCAACGGCCGCCGTCATCCGGCGCACCTGCCTGTTTCGACCTTCTCGAAGGACCAGTTCGACCCAACAATCCGACACCGTCTGCCGCACTCTGATCGGTGGGTCGCGCGGCCATAATGCCTCGGGCTGATCCATCAATCGCGCCTTGGCGGGGCGGGTCATGCCCTCCTTCAGCTCAACACCCTCGCGCAGAGATTTTAGGGCGGAGGCGTCTGGCTCCCCTTCGACCTGCACCCAATAGGTCTTAGCCATTTTATGCTTGGGATCGGCTATCTGCGCCTGAAGGCGGCCATTGTCGGTCAACAGCATCAAACCTTCGCTATCGCGGTCCAATCGCCCGGCGGGATACACGTCCGGCAGATCAATGAAATCCGACAGCGTACTGCGCGGAGACTCCGCATTCGCGCGATCCGTGAACTGCGGCAATACATTGAATGGTTTATTGAAGCGGATGAACCAGGACATTACCCGCCATAGCCCGGCGATCGAATTGGTGCAACCTGTGGATAACTGTCATCGGCCTGTTACGGATTCGGAATACTCAATCCCCGAGATATTGTGGAAACTCAGGGCTTGTCAGAGCTTTAACACGATATATAGTAAAGCTAAGGCCGGGGCGGGGGTTCTCCGCTCTGATGTCAAAAGAGGCAGAGCAGAGCGTGGAGCGATTCTGATATGGACGGAGACTTCAGGACCGAATTTGTCAGGGAACCCGGTGCGCTCAAGCATCATCCGGCATTGGTTTTGAACGCCGATTACCGCCCCTTGTCCTACTATCCACTATCGCTCTGGCCGTGGCAGGAGGCCATAAAAGCTGCCTGGCTGGACAGGGTGGATATCGTCGCCGAATATGACGAAGTTGTCCGAAGCCCGAGCACCGAGATACGAATACCCTCGGTCGTTGTGCTGAAAGATTATGTAAAACCCAGAAAGCGCGTGGCCTTCACGCGCTTTAATTTATTTCTGAGGGATGAATTCCGCTGCCAATACTGTGGCAGCCGTGGGGATCTGACCTTTGATCATGTGATCCCGCGCGCGGCGGGCGGGGTGACAAGCTGGCAGAACGTTGTTGCGGCCTGTAGCCCATGTAACTTGCGCAAAGGGTCTAAATCACTGCGGCAAGCAGGAATGACATTGCGCAAGCCTCCGCGGCAGCCGGCTGCCGAGGCTTTGCGCAACGTTGGACGAAAATTCCCACCGAACCACCTGCATGACAGTTGGATCGACTTTCTCTATTGGGATGCGGAACTGGACGAGCTCTAACGGCCTTCACGCCACGCGGCGAACCAGAGCAGAACCAGAACGAAAGACAAAGCGGCATTCCATCCGGCCATGGAAACACCAAATAACTCCCATGGAATATCATCACAGCGTACCAGTGGTGCCGACATGATCTGATCCAGCAGTTCTTCTGCCGACAGACCGCCGATGCTGCTTGATGTGCAGCTTGACGGACCTTCCCACAAACCGCGTTCTACACCAGCGTGATAGACACCAATGACCGCAGTGGTCAGCGTCGCCAGTGCACCCAATAGGGGCAAGACAGACTGTCGTGGCAATGCCAGCGCAACAGCGCCGATCAGGATGGCGACGCCATGTGGATAGCGTTGCCAAATGCACATTTTGCAGGGTGGAAGCCCGCCGAGATACTGAAACGCAAAGGCCCCAAGCAGCAATGCCACAGATCCAAACGTGGCAACCAGGACCAGTAAATTTCGTCTTGTCATAAGAATTTCACCGCTAGGAACCCGCCGAACAGAAGGATGATGAACAGGGTAAACATAAGGCCCAGCCGCTTTTCTATAAAGCTGCGGATCGGCTCTCCGAAGCCCCAAAGCAAACCTGCGACGATGAAGAACCGGATCGCTCGGGCCAGAATCGAGGTGGCAATGAAGGTGCCCAGGGGCATCCCTGTCCAGCCGGACATGATGGTGATGACCTTATAGGGAAAAGGCGTAACCCCAGCGGCCAGAACAGCCCAGAAACCAAAGTCATTGAACCGTGTGTTGAACTCTTCCATGGCGTGGGCTTTGCCCATGGATTCAAGGATGGGCTGGCCGAGGCTTTCATAAAAGAACGCGCCGATTGCATATCCTAACATTCCGCCCAAAACCGAAGCTACCAGTGCCACAGAAGCAATCAGCCAGGCCCGGGAGGGTCGGGCAAGGATCATGGGAATCATCAGAACGTCCGGCGGTATCGGAAAGAAAGAGCTTTCGATGAAGGAAACAATAGCCAGCGCCCACAAGGCATTCGGGTGTTCTGCCAGACGAATGGTCCAGTCATAAAGAGGTCGCAGCATCAGGTGCAATTTCCCTGTACATGTGTTGGGTAAGCCAAATCATGCGCCCCGCAGGCCGTCAACCTTGCAGGCTGGAACATTCCTCAATCAGGGTGTTTTTTGCCTCTGGACCTTCTCGATTTTGAACGCTAATTCAGTGTCCGTGGCCCAAGTGGCGGAATGGTAGACGCAGGGGATTCAAAATCCCCCGGTAGTGATACCGTGCCGGTTCGAGTCCGGCCTTGGGTACCAAAGTAAAAACAGAGGGTTAGGGGAACCTGCCTTCTGTTTTTTCTTTCCGGCAGTTCTAATTGCTCGCATTCCCAACTCACACTTTCGCGTTCTGGTCAGAATTCCCGATGTCAAAAGCGCATAATTGGATGTGTTTGCGGTCACTGCGGGGCAGATGCGCAAGAAAAGCTTCAAAGGCGGGGAAAATTCAGGGGGGCTTGTCAAATCTGAGGATACGCCTGCTTTGGTGACCTGCTGGCCTTGACAAGCTAATGCTCAGAATGAAACCTCTTACGGGTTGGGAGATTCTGAAAAATCAAAGATATGCCTGCTGCATAGCGGGCGTTGTTGCATATCGCAGGGCCATTTATCCGGCGCTTTGATGTGTCTCCCACCAGAAAAATAATGGGAGTTCACTTATGAAAAACAGCAGCAAGCTTAGCCTCGGCGCGGTTGTCACGGCGGCTCTGATGGCGCCTGCGGCCTATGCCGAAGAGTTTATCACGATCGGCACAGGTGGCGTGACCGGGGTGTATTACCCAACTGGCGGTGCAATCTGTCGTCTGGTCAACAAAGGGCGCAAGGAACATGGCGTGCGCTGCTCGGTCGAATCGACCGGCGGTTCCGTGTACAACATCAACACCATTCGCGAAGGCGAGCTGGAGTTTGGTGTCGCGCAGTCCGACTGGCAGTACCACGCTTATAACGGCAGCTCGAAATTCGAAGAGGCCGGCCCGTTTGAAAACCTGCGCGCCGTCTTCTCGGTTCACCCCGAACCGTTTACCGTTGTGGCCCGTGCCGATTCCGGTGTGACCAATTTCGAAGACCTGAAAGGCAAGCGCGTAAATATCGGTAACCCCGGTTCCGGTCAGCGTGGCACCATGGAGGTTCTGCTGGGCGAAATGGGCTGGTCCACTGACGATTTCGAACTGGCGACCGAACTGAAAGCGGCGGAACAGTCTGCGGCGCTTTGCGACAACCAGATTGACGCAATGGTCTATACCGTGGGTCACCCCTCGGGCTCGATTCAAGAAGCCACCACGGCTTGCGACTCGGTTCTGGTCAATGTCAGCGGCGAGGCCGTGGACAAGCTGGTCAACGACAACTCGTTCTACCGTACTGCTACCATTCCCGGCGGCATGTACCGCGGGTCGGATGGTGATACCGCGACATTCGGCGTTGGCGCGACCTTCGTGACTTCGGCGGACGTGTCGGATGATGCGGTTTATGCGGTTGTCAGCTCGGTTTTCGAGAACTTCGATGACTTCAAAAAGCTTCACCCGGCATTTGCCAACCTCAAGCCCGAAGAGATGATCGCGGACGGCTTGTCAGCCCCGCTGCATCCGGGTGCCGAGAAGTACTATAAAGAAAAAGGCTGGATTCAATAAGCCAGACCTGACGCGGGGTGCCCGTCGGGCGCCCCGCACAAAACCCGTATCAAGCGGGTGATGCAGAAGGCCGCAAATGGCCACGACGGGGAGACATTTTCATGAGTTCCGAGACACAATCGAACCGCCCGCTATCCGAAGAAGAACTACAGGATCTGGTCGCATCTTCAGATGCCGGAGGGCGTAATCCGGTTGGGAATGTAGGCGTTTTCCTTGCGATCGTGGCGGCGATCTGGTCGATCTTTCAGGTCGTACTTGCTTCGCCCTTGGCGAACTATGTGTTGCCCGGCAGCGTGGTTAACAATTCGCGTCAGTTTCACCTGGCCTTTGCGATGTTTCTGGCCTTTGCAGCCTATCCGGCGCTGAAATCCAGCCCAAGGGATTATATCCCTGTGCAGGATTGGATCATGGGCCTTCTGGGCGCGTTTGTGGCGCTGTACGGATATTTCTTCTATACCAAGATCGTCGATGCCGGAGGGCTGGCAGACAACACTGACAAGTGGATCGCGCTGGGTGGGCTATTGCTGTTGTTCGAGGCCGCGCGCCGTGCGCTTGGCCCGGCGATGGCGATCATTGCGACGATCTTTTTGGCCTATGTCTTCTTTGGATCATCCGAATGGGTGCCCGAAGTCATCCGCTGGAAAGGCGCCAGCCTGAAAAAGGCGATGAGCCATATGTGGATCACCTCCGAGGGCGTGTTCGGTATCGCCTTGGGTGTTTCGACCAAGTTTGTATTCCTGTTTGTTCTGTTTGGCGCCTTGTTGGATAAGGCCGGGGCAGGGAACTATTTCATCAAGATGGCCTTTGGCGCGCTGGGTCACCTGCGCGGCGGCCCCGCCAAGGCGGCGGTTGTGGGCTCAGCTGCGACCGGTCTGATCTCGGGCTCGTCCATCGCAAACGTTGTGACCACCGGCACCTTCACCATTCCGCTTATGAAACGCGTTGGGTTTAGCAGCGAACAGGCGGGTTCGGTCGAGGTCGCCAGTTCGGTGAACGGGCAGATCATGCCACCCGTTATGGGCGCTGCAGCCTTCTTGATGGTAGAATATGTGGGTATTTCCTATGTCGAGGTGATCACCCACGCCTTCCTGCCAGCGGCGATCTCATACATTGCTCTGGTCTATATCGTGCATCTCGAAGCCGTAAAGCGGAACATGCCCACGTTGGGCGACCGCGAAGTGAAGCTGGCACGTACCGTGGTTGGTATGTTCTCGTTCTTCATTGTTTTTGCTGGGCTCTGCTATGGCTCTCAATTCCCTGTGGACGCAGTGACAAATTGGATGCCGAACTCGGCCGGTCTGGTCCTCAGCCTGATCATCTGCGCAATTTACGTGGCGCTGCTGTATCTGGCCGCACAGGTGCCCGATCTGGAACCCGATGACCCGAATGCCAAAGAGGTGACGCTGCCGGTCATTAGCGAGATCTACAAGGCGGGCCTGCACTACCTTCTGCCGATCATCGTGCTGGTCTATTTCCTGATGATTGAACAGAAATCGCCCGGTCTTTCGGCCTTTTGGGCCACGTCATTGCTGTTCGTGATCCTGCTGACGCAGAAACCGCTGAAGGCGATGTTCCGGGGGCAAAGCAACCTCTACAACGCGTTCATCGACGGTGTCGCGGATCTGTGGCAGGGCATGATCGACGGCGCGCGCAACATGATCGGTATCGCGCTGGCGACGGCCACGGCGGGTGTGATCGTTGGTACCGTGACTCTGACCGGTGTGGGCCAGGTGATGGCCGATCTGGTCGAGTTCCTGTCGGGTGGCAATCTGATCCTGATGCTGATCATGGTCGGTATCCTCAGCCTGATCCTGGGCATGGGCCTGCCGACCACTGCGAACTATATCGTCGTCAGTTCTTTGATGGCCGGTGTGGTCGTGGAGCTGGGCGCGCAGAGCGGGCTGATTGTGCCGCTGATCGCGGTGCATCTGTTCGTCTTCTACTTTGGCATCATGGCGGATGTGACACCGCCCGTGGGGCTGGCCAGTTTTGCGGCTGCGGCTGTATCGGGGGGCGATGCGATCAAGACCGGATTCATCGCCTTCTTCTATAGCCTGCGCACGGTCGCGTTGCCGTTTGTCTTCATCTTCAACACAGACCTTCTGTTGATTGATGTGACCTGGGTCGAAGGGATAATCGTTGCGATATTTGCGACGATAGCGATCCTTGTCTTTACGGCGGGCACGATGGGCTACTTCCTGACCCGCAGCCGGATCTATGAAAGCGTTGCCTTGGTCGCGGTTGCTTTCGCACTATTCCGTCCGGATTACTTTATGGACAGGATTTCACCCCCATATCAGACCGTTGAACCGGCAGCTTTCACCGAAACGATCGGGGAAACACCGCCCGGAACCGAGGTACGTCTGGTCATCAGCGGCCCGGATTTCGACACGCTTGAGATGGTGGATACCACGGTTGTCGTCTCGGTCGGCGACGAAGACGGCGGTCCTGCACGGGTTGATGCGATGGGTCTACTGCTGATCGAAGAGGACGGTCTGATCAAGCTGGAAGAGCCGTTGTTCGGCGCGCCTGTTGCCGATGATTTGGGCAACTTCGACTATTACGGGGATGAGGCCGTGCGCCTGACCTCGGTCAGCCTGCCGTCAAGCCAGCCACCCAAGCAGCTGGTCTATATCCCGGCGATGATCCTGTTGGGTCTGATCGCCTTCCTGCAACGCGGCCGTGCCGCCAGACAAGGGGTGCCCGCATGACACGTTCTGTTCTGTGTGCTGTTGATATCAGCAATGGCAAAATTGATGGCCCGGTCCTTCAAAAGGCCGCTGCATTGGCCGATTTGGAGGGGGCGCAGCTGGATGTGGTCAGTGTTCTGCCGGATTTTGGAGAAAGCTGGGTGTCCGGCTTTTTCCAGGCGGATTTCCATGAAAAGGCTTTGGCTGAGGCGCAGAAACAACTGACCGAGCTGTGCGCATCAACATTGGGCAGTGAGCGCAATGAAAAGATCCGCCATGTGGTGGCCACGGGCACGGCCTATCAGGAGATCCTGAAAACCGCAGAAAGCGCCGGATCTGACCTGATCGTCATTGGGGCGCATAAGCCGGACTTCAAGGACTACCTGCTGGGTCCGAATGCTGCGCGCGTCGTGCGGCATTCGACAGTCTCGGTCTACGTGGTGCGATGATCTAATACCCGGTCATTTCAAGATAGCCACGGCCTGAATGGGTGCCTGAGGCCGTAACGGGCCCCTCCCAATAGGCAAAGCGCGTTGCCATCCAGGCTTTGGGTGTCAGGGCGCTGACGACAACATCCACCCCGCGGGCGGGGAGTGTGACACGCCATTCAATCGGGATATCCCGGTCGGCAACTTGGGCGGTCTGGAGCGGTTCAAAAAAGACGGAACCATCGTCAAGCGCGGTGGTTTCGCCATCCTTGCCAATCCAGGTGGCAGAGGTGAAATCGTCGGCCTCTCCGCGCAGGCGAAAGGCCATCAGCTTGTCGCCGCCCTCAAAGCTGAGCGAGAACCAATCCCATCCGCTTTGATCCTCGGCCAAAGGTTGCGAGGACCATTCCCGGTCCAGCCATCCCTGTCCGGTTACCGCAACATCCCCATCCGGCAGATGCAGGGTGCCTGTCAGGTCGAAAAACGGCTGTGAGTAGTAATGGCTTGCCTGCCCCTGCGCAGATTTGACCGAATACCCGGCATTGCCGTGAAAGACCAAAGGCCCCGTTGCGCGCAGTGACAGATTGTAGCCGAAATCGGAACCGTTGGCCCTAATCTTCAGCGCATTAAAGTCGGGTCCGCGCATGTACCATTCGTCGATCCAGGCTTCGAATGGGGTGGCGGTTACCCCGGCCTGACCGATACCGCCCCGCGACAGGCGTTCAGCAAAGTAATGGGCATCAGGGGTGGTCAAGGCGGCATGGCCCAACCACAACTGCGGACTTTGCCAGGATTGCTCTTCATAGGGTTTCAGCGCCGAGCGGAACAAAGTCCATTGTACTCCGTAATCGCGCCCGTCTTCTCCTTTCAGGTTCGCGGTCAGATACCACCATTCGATCTTGAAAGTGGGATGGGGACCGTGATCCTGCGGAAAGCTCAACTGATACCCAAGCTGGGGGACGTCGAACCCGTCGGCCTCACCTCCAAGACCGGCAAAGCCCTGCGCCCGAAGTTGGGCGGGCAATAGCAGGGCCAGAATTAGGAACCAGACTTTAGCGTTCATTGGCAAACACTCTTAACAACTCGGCAGGCGGGATGCTCAGCAACCGAAGGGCTGGAACCGCAGCGGCGATAACAGCGGCCAGTAAGGTCAGAAGAAATAGATAGAACCAGTCGCTTGGGAATAGGTACATTGGTAACCGCCAGCCAAACGCCTCGACATTGATGACCGTCAGCAACGTCCAGGCCAGAACTAACCCAAGCGGCAAGGCCAGCGCGGCGGTCAGAGAGGCGAGAAGCACGCTCTGCGTCAGTTCAAACCGCGCCAGTTGCGCCCGCGTCAGGCCAAGCGCCCAGACCGGTGCGATCTGAGGCAGCCGTTGTGTCCAAAGCGTCAGCAGGCTGGTCAGAATTGCAAATCCAGCAACCCCGAGCGTCAGGATATTCAGCGCAGAGGTCACCACAAATGTGTCTTCGAAGATTTCCGTGGATCGGGCCTTCATGTCTGCTTGATGAACGACTGCCTGCGGAGGAAGGTCAAATTCCGCCCGAAGCCTTTCGGCAACATCGCTGGCCTGATCAGGGGGCATGCGAACGCCATATCGCCGTTCCTCGGTATTGGGTGCGATATCTTCCAAAAGCTCCATCGACACGATGGCCTGTCCGGTTGGATTGCCATAATCAGAATAGACCCCTGCAATGACCAGCTTGTGACCCGGGCGGAGCGTGATTTGATCTCCGGGCCACAGACTGGATCTGCGCGCAAGCTGTTCGTTGATCAGAACGGCGGTTCCGGACATCACCTGATCCCATACTCCGGGCACTGAGGCGATCAGCGGCCAGTTTTCTTGATAAACCGGATTGTTCACCACCCCGTAAAGAAACAAGGGGCCGCTTCCGTGCGCCAGCTCGACGCTGCGGATCGGCAAAACGGCGTCGACCTGAGGCAGCAGCCATTTCTTGATGTCCTGCGCCTGTTGTTCGTCGGCTGCGGTTATGTACAGTTCTGATGTCAGTCGTTGGTCAAGCCACCCAGTAAATGTCAGCCGGAAACTCGACACCATGGTTCCAACGCCGATATTTGCGGCCAATGCCAACATCAATGCCATCAGGGCCAAAGAGAGACCGGGCAGTTGCGCCTGCATGTCGGCGAATACCCATTGTCTGACCGGACCGTTCTGTAGCTTCTGAAGTCCGGTTACTGCGATCAGCAAGAGAAACGGTAAAATCAACGCAGAACCCGTCAGGATTCCGGCAACCAGCACGAACCCTGCGACCAAACCGTCGGCCACAAAGATTGAAACGATCCCCAACCCAATCAGGAATACTCCGATCAGAGCCAATCTTTTGGTTGCAGTGTCATCCCCCCGCCAGGCCTGCGGACCCGGGCTGGATAACAGCGGCAGCCGAGCCAATCGGAACAAAGCCTGAGAGCTGGCCAACAGCGTTCCAAACAGGGCCATGGCCAAGCCCGCGAGAACCCAGTGCAGTTGAAGCGAAAGCTGACCTTCAACTGGTGCACCATACAACCCGCGTAGGGTCGATGCCACGTCGGGCAGCAAGGCCCCGGCCAGCAGGAAACCCAGTACCAGACCGGCGCCCCCTCCAATCAGGGCCAGCAGCGAAAGTTCGCCCAGAATGATCCATACGATCTGACGCATCGGAACGCCCAGCGCACGTATTGTTCTGATAATTGCTCGGCGCTGTGCAAAGGCCAGCCCGACGGTGCCATGGACGATGAACAGCCCGACGGCAAAGGACAAAAGAGCAAAGGCAGACAGGTTGAGGTGGAAGCTCTCTGTCAGTTGCGCCGTGTCCAATCTGGTCGAGGCTGCAACGCGTGTCAGATCGGGGGCGATCTGCTCAAGCGGCGGGATCGCCCGGGGCTGACCGGGCAAAATGACCAGACGTGAAATCTGGCCCTTTTTGTCAAGCAGCTGTTCGGCGACGCCAATATCGGTAAAGACCAGATCAGGCGGCAAAGCGTCGCTGGACAGGATCGGAGGCAGGTCGCTGGCCTGCTGCAGAATCTGGGCCAGTTTCGGCGCGACCAGTATCCTGCCGGGCGCGGTCAGCATGTCTGCGGGATCGGGCGGCGTATCGCTTTGTTCCAAACGGCTGAGGGCCGGTAGGGGTGGAAAGGCGACCATGTCGACCCCCATGACCTGCAGATTGCGCCCGCTATGGCGCCAACGACCCTCAAGCACCGCAGCGACCTGCCAGCCAGCCCGACGCAAGCTGACATAATGGTCGATCGTCAAATTCCCCGAGGTGGCGTGCAATTCATCGTATTGACCAAATGAGAGTTGATCATTGGCCCGTTGATAGCTTGCCCGGGCCTCGGAATTTATGGCTTGAACTGCCGACCATAGCCCGGTCGCAAGCGCAATGCCGCTCAACAAGGTTAACAGCTGAAGCCAATGGGCACGCCAGTGCGACACCAACGCCTGTATGACGGCCAAAGTCACGAGATATGACCGCCGGACAGGCGGACCTGTTGGTCCAGACGGGCTGCTATGTCCTGCGAATGTGTCACCAAAAGCAGGGCTGCGCTGGTTTCGGCGACCAGCGCAAGCATCAAATCCAATACATTGGTACTTGCGACCTCATCCAGATTTCCTGTTGGTTCATCCGCGAGCAAAAGACTGGGGCGCGGCGCAAGGGCGCGTCCGATGGCAACGCGTTGCTGCTGGCCGCCTGACAGGTTCTCGGGAAAGCGGTCCAGCAGGTCCCGCAATCCCAGTTTGTCAGCAAGATGATCGCACCAGTCCGGATCATGTTTACTGGCAAGCCGGGCATGGAAGGACAGGTTTTGGCCGACCGTCAACGACGGGATCAGATTGAACTGTTGGAATACCAGCGCCACACGCTCGCGCCGAAGGGCTGCGCGCCCGGTATCGTCTAGTTTGGACAGGTTGGTTCCGCCCAGTGAGATTTCGCCCGCATCGAATATGTCCAGCGCACCTGCGAGATTTAGAAGCGTGCTTTTGCCACTGCCACTTTCCCCGGTTAGGGCAAGCGTTTGGCCATGGTCCAACGACAGAGATACTCCGTTCAAAATCGGTCGACCGTTTGCATATGATTTATGGACATCAGTTATTGTAAGCAGCATTCATAGGCGCCCTGTATTCTGCCACTCACAATTTGCAGCCGACAGAAGCGGTGTCCAGTTCAATGGCGCTATCGTTTCCATTCGTCGCAGACGCAGGGTTGCCCAATCCTGCATTTGAAGCGATTGTGACGAGACTTAAAAACAGAGGGGATGGGCGCCGGTGACCTTATCCGAGCAGATTATCTGGGGAAGCGTTTATTTGGGTATCTGCTTTTTGATCGAAATTGCCCTGCTGACTTGGTGCATGCAGATCATCCGCGTGATGTCGATCAAACTGGAAAAAAGCAAAAGGTTCGTCACCATTGCAAGCCCGCTGACTATCGCGCTGATTTTTATCGTGATGATCCATACCTTTCAGGTCTGGCTTTGGGCGATTGTCTGGGTCTTTGGGGATGTTCTGGCGGACTGGAACTCGGCGCTGTATTTCTCTCTGGTTACGTTCACAACGCTGGGCTACGGCGACATTGTTCTGGACGACGGGCTGCGCATTTTTGGTGCCTTTGCCTCGGTCACCGGGCTTTTGGCATTTGGGCTGTCCACAGCCTTTTTGGTCGCGGTCATGTCGCGGGTGCTGCAGGAAGAGTCGATCCTTTAAAGGATTGGTGCGAACAACCGCGCCAGAGGCGAGCCGAACCGAATAAAGGCCGGTTGTTCGGGCAAGGTTTTGTCTAGCTCATAGCTGGATTCAAAGTCCATCAGCAGCATGTTGTGAACCGCATGGGCCGCGTCCTTGTCAAAGAACAGGGCCATCGCCTCAAAATTCAGGCGGAAAGAACGATTGTCCAGATTGGTGGTGCCAACAGCGGTCAGAGTGTCGTCCACCAGAAATACTTTTTGATGCATGAACCCATTGGTGTACCGGTAGACCCGCGCGCCGCATTCCCTGATCTCGTCGAAATAGGCAAAGGCCGCCAGCCAAGGTAAGCGGTGATCAATCACGTCGGGAACCAGAATGCGAACATCTACCCCGCGCATTGCAGCGTGGCGTAGTGCGGTCATGATGTCGATATCAGGAACGAAATAGGGGGATGCGATCCACAATCGTTCCTTTGCTTCCGTGATTGCAGAAAAGAACATCATGGCGCCGGTTTCGGTTTCGTCCCCCGGACCTGTGGCGACGAGAAGGGCGTTCATGTCCTGATCAGATTCCTGACCCGCCCAGGCCAGTTGATCTATCAGGTCTTCTTGATGCGCCCAGTACCAGTCCTCTGTAAAGATCAGTTGTAGTTGGCGCACGATATGTCCAGTCAGCCTTATGTGTGTGTCCCGCCAATGTCCGAACTTTGCGGACTGACCGAGATATTCGTCGCCGACATTGTGGCCGCCGATAAAGCCGATTTCACCGTCAATGATCACCGTTTTCCTGTGATTGCGATAGTTTAGCTGAAATCGCTGTCCTGGATGGCGCTTTTCATGCTGACCGGCAACGTGAATTCCCGCCGCGCGCAGCGACGTGATGTAGCTTGTCGGTAGGCCATAACTGCCCACGGCGTCGGTCATAAAGCGAACTTGCACGCCGCGCTCTGCGGCGGCGATCAGTTTGCTTTGCAGTTGCCGCCCCAATCCGTCATCACGCACGATGTAGAACTGGACAAGCACATAGTCCTGAGCCGCGTCGATAGCCTGAAAGATAGCGTCAAAGGTTGCCTGCCCATCGACAAGCAATTCTGCACCGTTGCCGCGTGATATGGGTAGATGCGCAAGCTCTTCGAAAGGGAGTGGGTTGATCGTAATCATGTCCGGATCTGGGCGCGAAAAATCCGCAAAGCTCTTTATCCCTTCGACAACAGTCTCAGCGTGCTTTCGGGCCATGCGATACCCGCGAAAACGATGATGTCCCAGAAACAAGTACAGCGGTACGCCAGCTATCGGCGCCGAGATCAAAAAGACCACCCATCCCACGGCACCCTGCGGTGTGCGCGCTGTTTGAGCCGCGCGTATCGAAAAGACCGCGGCGGTCAGGTACAAACATAGGACAAAGAGGGAAACAAAGAGTGTCAGCATGGAGGATTCGATCCTGGCATTTTCCTTAGTGTTTCAAGTTGCATTGGGGATTGACCCGTTCAGACTGTATTCCCCGATGGCGGCCCTTCGTCGCCGAGTTCACCATTCAGGGACATTAAAATTGCGATCGGGCGCAATGCGGGAATATGGCTGAAGATGATCAGGATGCAGACGGTCAGCGGAACGCTCAGGAAGGCTCCGATCAGACCCCAGACCGTGGTCCAGAACATAAGTGCCAGAATGACCAGAAATGTCGACATGTTCAGCGATCGGCCCAGCATGGCCGGGTCCAGAAAATTACCGATCATGAACTGAAGTGTGCCACAGCCGAAAACTATGATCAGAAACGGCCCGATACTTTCAAATTGAACCAGTGCAATCGCCGCTGGAAACAGAACCGCAATAATTGACCCAATCGAGGGTATGAAATTCAAGGCAAAGGTCAGCACGGCCCATGTCTCGGAATACTCAAGACCAAGGGTTTTGAAGACCACATAGCTGATTCCAGCCGTTATCAGGCTGATAAAGGTCTTCACTCCGACATAACGCTGCAGACTAAAGGAAATCGCGTCCAGAACCAAAGCGAACTCGGCACCGGTTTTAGGGTCACCGGCGGCCATACGGATCTTTTTGCGGAACGCCAGACGTTCGGCCATCAGGAAGGCAACGTAAAGGCTGATGAGGAAAAACTGGTTCAGCAAGGACGTCGCGCTGCCCAGCAACATCCGGGCGACGAAAGACATATCAATGTTGACTAGATTGTCCCTGATGAAGGCCGTGATATCGTTGCCCACAAGGTCGTTTATGCGGTTAACGGCCTCGTCGAACTGGCTTTCGTATGTATTGATCGAGCGTGCAAACTGCGTCGCCTGATTGCCCAGAATATACATGATCATGAACAACCCGACCAAAACCACGGTCACTCCAGCCAGGTTAGCCAACCAGACCGGAGCCTTGGTCAGCGCAATAACCCGGTCACTCAGCGCGATGATCAGGACGTTGATCAGCAAGGCCATGGTCAGCGGGATCAGAAAAGCCGAGCCTGCATAAAGCCCCAATACGATCAGTGACACTACAATCGCGGTGTCGCGGACAACCGAAAGGCGCAACCTGTTCGGTATGCTTGGGTTCTGGTCGCTGGTTGGCATATTTCGCCCGGCTTTGTGTAGGTTCCGTTTCGATCCTGCACGGGACAAAGGGATTATGCAATGCAACCAAACATTTGGAGTTGGTTAATTGCGTCCAGTCGGGTTTTGCCGGTTCTGGTTCGAATACAGTCAGGGTAGAGTTTTCGGATGACGACAAGTTTGATTCCCCTGACTGGAAGAGTAATTCGAGCCCTTTGGCTGGCCTTGGGGCGATTTGGGGCCAAAAACGGCATGGTCATGAGCAGCCACGTTGCCATGTCCCTGATGCTGGCCCTGTTTCCGTTTGTTCTGTTCACTGTGGCACTGGCTGGTACGCTGTCTCAGGATTATGTCACGGACGAACTGATCGAACTGATCTTTGGCGCCTGGCCAAAAGATGTCGCCGGCCCGATTGTGGGAGAGTTGCGCTCGGTCCTGGCGGAATCAGGTTCGGGGGTAATCACCCTGGGCGGTTTGCTGGCCATTTTCTTTGCCTCAAACGGCGTAGTTGCGGTGCGGGCGGCCATGAACCAGGCCTATCATGATCATGACGCCTGGCCATTCTGGAAGACACGCTTGCTGTGCCTGGGATTGGTGATTGTTGGCGGGGCGGCCATTCTGGCCATCGCCGCCGTCGAAGTCGTCTTGCCGGTCTACACGCGCCTCGTGTCCGAAAAGACGGATGTTAACGTGTCAGACTGGTTGTCTGTGGATCGATTGCGCTGGACCTTTACTGTCGCGGTTCCTGCGGGCACGGTTATCGTTGCACATCTTGTGCTGCCGACGCGCCGCCATCGGCTGTGGCAAATCCTTCCGGGCGTTGTTCTGACACTCGCTCTGTGGGCGATGGGCGGTTGGGGCTTTTCGATCTATATCGGACAGTTCGCCTCGTACAGCGCTACTTATGCTGGCCTTGCTGGGGCGATGGCTGCGTTGATTTTCCTGTATCTATGCGCGGCCATCCTGATTCTGGGCGCTGAATTCAACGGCGCGCTGATGGATTTGCAGGATCAAAGTAACGGACAAACCTGAAGGGCAGGGTGGCTGGGGCTGTAAAATAGCAACTCAAAGCCCGGTTTACGTCATGAAATCGGCACGTTTCTTACCCAAACTGCATGGACTGTGACCCCATACGCATCAAGGTGAGGCCTCATGACCAAACTGCCCGAAAGCGCCAAATCGCAAGATCCATCGTCGCTGACCCGGCGGATTGAAGAATTACGGGCCAAACCGGCGACGGATATCAGTCACGGTGAAGCATTGTTGTTGCAAGGAAACGCAATATCTTCGCTGCGTGAACAGCGCCTTGCGCGTTCTCTGGCTGACTTCGCAGATTAACTTCAGCCGCGAAATCCTGTTGCCACAACGAATTTTTCCGAACTGTCGGCGCGGGATGCCGGTGGTTTAACATGCGCCACCTTGTCAAACTTCTGTTTCAGAATCTTCTGCAGATCCCCTTCGGCTCCTCCGGCCAAAACCTTGGCGACAAATGTGCCGCCCTGTTCCAGCACATCAAAGGCAAAATAGGCGGCGGTTTCGCACAGGGCCATGATCCGCAAATGGTCGGTCTGTTTATGCCCCGAGGACGCAGCGGCCATATCTGACATCACCACATCCGCTTTGCCACCCAACCAGTCTTTGACCTTCTGGTCGGCATCGTCCTCCATAAAGTCCAACTGGTGAACCTCGGACCCGGCCACCGGTTCGACCTCTTGTATGTCGACACCCAGAACGGTGCCGATTTTCTTACCGCTTTTCTCACCCAATGCATTAACGCGCTGGACCGCAACCTGCAGCCAGCCGCCTGGGGCGCAACCCAGATCGACGATGCGCGCACCTGGAACCAGGAAGCGGAATTTATCGTCCAGTTCCAATATCTTGAACGCCGCACGCCCACGATAGCCTTCGACCTGCGCGCGCTTGACATAGGGGTCATTCAGCTGACGTTCCAACCACCGGGTCGAGCTGATTTTGCGCCCGCGGGCGGTTTTGACCTTAACCTTCAGGTCGCGCTGCCCGCGGCCCGAATTGTTTTTGCCAGTAGGTGTCTTCGCCATCAGAACGGTCCGTCTTCCAATACACCGTCCGCGCTCATCTGCGCATAAAGCAGGCCTTCGCGCAGCCCCCGGTCCGCCACTGAAAGACGGTCGGTTGGCCAACATCGTAACAAAGCCTGCAATATGGCCGAGCCGGACATGATCAGGGCCTGGCGGTCATCGCCGATACGCGGATCTCTCCGCCGCCCCAGTGGGCCGAGTTCTAGATACCCGCGTATCACTTTGTCAATCTGATCGCTTGTCATGCGCAAACCGTCTACCTTGGTCCGGTCATACCGCTTCAATCCCAGATGTGAGGCTGCGACTGTCGTAACCGTGCCACTGGTGCCGACGATCTGAAAACCTTCGCGGGCTTGTTCATCCTTATAAGGCGCAAAATCGGCCAAGTTTTCTTCGAAAAACCAGCTCATCAAAGCAAACCGCGCCGCATCGTCTTCGACATCATGGAACTGATCGCGCAGCGTCGCAACGCCGAGGGGAACACTGATCCAATCCACAACCTTGGCTGCAGGAAACGGGCTATCTGTTGTATGAAATCCATTATGCAGACGCATAATCGCCGCCGGGCGATCCCGACGCGGAAGCGAGGATATGTCGATCCAGACAAGCTCTGTCGAACCGCCGCCAATATCCACAACCAACAACTGTTCTGTCTTAGTGGACACCAGCGGGGCACAGGATATTACGGCCAGACGCGCTTCTTCCTCGGGCTGGATGATCTCAAGAGTCAACCCAGTTTCACCCTTTACCTGGCGAATGAATTCACGTGAATTTTTTGCACGGCGACAAGCCTCGGTTGCGACTAGACGCATCCGCTTGACCTTGTTGCGTTTCAGCTTTTGCTGGCAAATGCGCAACGCTTGAATGGTGCGCGCCATCGACGACCGAGACAAACGCCCCGTCCGCTCTAAGCCCGCGCCCAACTGCACGGATTTAGAGAAACTGTCCACCACATGAAACCCGCTGCCCTTGGGCTGGGCAATTAACATGCGACAGCTATTTGTTCCCAAATCCAGCGCGGCATAAAGCGCATCAGGATCGGGTCTTGCCGGCGCGGGGCTTTCGACCGCCTTCGGGAACGCGCCCGCACCTTTGGGACGCTTGGGCGCCATCTTCAACGCCCTCCGATTTACGAGTTACCCCGACCATAGGTCGGCCTTTTGGTTCGTGCAAGATACTCATTAAAGTGATGAGAATTTTGAGGTGCGGTTTACAGGAACAATTCGTTACAAACCGTGTATCCCGTTGTAGGTGAAAACGTCGTTTGAAATGCGCCTTGTGTCGAAAATCGACCGACCTGCGACCACATTGAAGTTTAGAACCGGTCCATCTGGTTAGGAGGAATCAAAGCAGATGCCTGACGTCACCATCGTATACTGGCGCGACATTCCCGCCCAAGTCATCGTCGGCAAGGGCCGCCGGGGCGCAAAACGGCAGTTGGAAGAACGGTTCGAGCAAGCCATTGACCGCGCCGCCATGAAGGTGAACGCCAAGGATAGCGATGCCTATCTGGCCGAATGGCGCAAGGCAGCGCCTTTCGCGGTTGAGGGCGATCCGTCCGAAATTGCCGAACAGCAGGCTGTGCGTTTGGAAACGGAATATGATCAGGACCGTATCAAGGCTCTGATCGCCAATGACGGTTGGGCATGAGCTCGAAATCTATATGGGAGGCCGCTATGGCTTTGCTGAACTTCAAGAAACGTGATGCCGCTGAAAACGGTCCGGTAAATCCAACCGTCGAAGCCTTCCTGCAGGGTTATTCGATTGAGGTGATGCCGCGCACCGCCGAGAAGGTCGAGGATTTTCGCGCTTTGTTGCCTGAAGGCACACGCGTCTATATTGCCCATATCGAAGGCACTCCGATCGAAGACATGGTCAAGACCGCCAAGCGCATCGCGGCGGACGGCTATCCTGTTATGCCGCATTTCCCGGCGCGGATCATTAAAGACACGGCGACGCTGGAAAACTGGATTTCCATGTACCAGGGTGAAGCAGGTGTGGATCAGGCGCTGTTGCTGGCCGGTGGTGTCGCGAATCCTCATGGTGATTTCGACAGCTCGATGCAGCTGCTGGAATCCGGCCTGTTCGACAAAGCGGGCTTCAAGCGTCTGCACGTCGCTGGCCACCCTGAAGGCAACAAGGACATCGACCCTGACGGATCGACCAAGAATGTCGATGACGCGCTGCGTTGGAAACAGAAGTTCTCTGAGACCACAGATGCCGAAATGGCGCTGGCCACTCAGTTCGCCTTTGACGCTAAACCGATCATCGCCTGGGCCGACAGCCTGAAAGAGGCGGGGATCGACATTCCGGTTCATATCGGCATCGCCGGTCCGGCAAAACTGCAAACACTGATCAAATTCGCCATCGCCTGCGGCGTTGGTCCATCGCTGAAGGTTCTGCAAAAGCGCGCCTTGGACGTGTCCAAGCTGCTGCTGCCTTATGAGCCCACGGATGTGATCACCGAGCTGGCCAACCACAAAGCGGCCAACCCGGATTTCAACATCACAAACGTACATTTCTTCCCGCTTGGTGGCATCAAGACAAACGCCAACTGGGCCATCAACAACGGCGGCGCTTCGGCAAAGCCTGTAAACTCCTAAGGATCGGACATGACCCGTACAGTCGTAGAATCAAAAACAAAAACCGCCGTCCTGGGCTTTGACGAACCGTTCTGCGTGATCGGTGAGCGGATCAACCCGACAGGCCGCAAGAAACTGGCGGCGGAACTGGAAGCAGGCGATTTTTCGACCGTTGAAAAGGACGCCCTCGCGCAGGTTGCCGCTGGCGCGACCGTTCTGGATATCAACGCGGGCGTTGTCTACAACTCGAACCCCAACCCGAACGAGACCGAACCGCCGCTGATGCGCAAGATCGTCGAAATGGTGCAGGGGCTGGTCGAAGTGCCGCTGTGTATCGATTCATCGGTTCCGGGAGCTCTGGAAGCGGGTCTTGAGGCGGCAGAGGGCCGTCCGCTGCTGAACTCGGTCACCGGCGAAGAAGATCGTCTGGAACTGGTTCTGCCGCTGGTCAAGAAATACAACGTGCCGGTTGTGGCGATTTCCAACGACGATACCGGGATTTCGGAGGACCCCGATGTGCGGTTTGAAGTTGCCAAGAAGATCGTCCAGCGCGCCGCTGATTTCGGCATCCCGGCCCATGACATCGTGGTCGACCCGCTGGTGATGCCCATCGGCGCAATGGCAACTGCGGGTCAGCAGGTGTTCGCTCTGGTTCGTCGTTTGCGCGAAGAGCTGGGTGTGAACACCACGTGCGGGGCGTCCAACGTCTCGTTCGGTCTGCCGAACCGTCATGGCATCAACAACGCCTTCCTGCCGATGGCGATGGGCGCTGGCATGACCTCAGCGATCATGAACCCGGTGGCTCTGCCGGTTGGTCCCAAGAAACTGGCCGAGAAGAAGGCTGAAGTTGAAGCAAAGGGCATCATCCTGCCTGCGGACATGGATGATGAGACCTTCTGCCAACTGTTTGGCCTGGGTTCGACCCTGCCGCGCGCGGGCAAAGAGATGGAGGCCATCCGCGCCGCCAACCTGCTGACCAACAACGATCCGCATGGCGGGGCTTGGATCAAGTTCAACAAAGCCCCCAGCGAAGCCGGTGCCGAAGGGACTGGAGGTGGTCGTCGCGGTGGTGGCCGTCGTCGCCGCGCATAAACGTTATAAAACAACATTCTGGCCGGATCTTTTGATCCGGCCTTTTTTGTCTTCGCCGTCGCAAATAGCCTGACGGTTTGGATCAAAACCGCTTGAACCTGATCTTGTACCGGTGATATTCAGCTAGCAGCGGCGGGTATGATGTAATGGTAGCCTGTCAGCTTCCCAAGCTGAACGCGCGGGTTCGATTCCCGCTACCCGCTCCATTCAGTTCGATCGACGCGCTTGATACAGGTTTATCACCGCCGGGATGTGCAGGCCGGTTTCGGATGTGAACTGGGCGAATTCCTGACAGACCTCGTGCTGGATTGCTGCTGCGTCCTGTTCGGTGCCTTCGAAATGCGCGATGGTTCGCGCGGCGGGGCCGACGCGGGTGCACAAGGCGGCTATTTCCTCTGACCCGCCAGCGCCGGGCAGATTTACGGAGTTGGCTTGGGCCTGAATGTCCGACAGCCCCGCCTGTTGCATCATGCCGGTGACGTGATCCAGATCGTGAAACGCCAGCGGACCCGGCGCGTAACGATCTACCCGAGGCGGCTGCCCAAGGCGTTTTACCGCAGCAATATGGGGTATTTTGAACCACGGGTTGCCATCCAATGGCCCCCAAGCTGCAAAGGTCATCTGCCCGCCGGGTTTAAGTGCGCGGGCGATATTGGCGAATGCAGCAACCGAATCGTCAAAGAACATCACGCCGAACCGTGAAATCGCTGCGTCCAACTGATTGGCAGGAAACCCGAATATCTGCGCGTCAGCATGTTGGAAGCTGATGTTGCTCAGCCCGTTTTCCGAGGCTCGGGCGCTGGCACGATCAAGAAACGCTTGCGATATATCGGCGGCCAGAACATCGCCATCCGGCCCGACCAATCGCGCGGCTGCAAGAGAGCTTTCGCCAGTGCCACAGCCGATGTCGAGCACATGCATTCCTAGTTTAAGCTGGGCATTCTCCAGCACAAGGTCCAGAACCGAAGCCATCAGTTGATCCAACTGATCCTGATATGTCAGCCATTTGGCTCCGGATTCGGATTTTCCCCAGTATTCTGCCTGTTCCTCATTCACCGACTGCATCGAACCCCTCCGTGGTTGCCGCGACTATGACCTCCGGCGACGGCGGCGGCCAGAGTTTTCCTGATCTCCACCACCGGTGTTGAACGAGGGCGCGGGCAGGGTGACCACCTGTGCCAATTCCGGGAATGGGTCGGTTTTGTGGGGTATCGCGTTTGCTGCCACGAAATGATCCTGAAACTTGGGCTCGATGGCGGTTTCAACCTTGGTTATTTCGCGCACTACGCGTTCAATTTCACTCCGCGACCCGATGTTGCAAAGGGCGATCCGGGCGCCCGTACCGGCGGCGTTGCCCGCGCTTGAGACCTTGTTCAAGGGCGCATCGGGGATCATTCCCAGAACCATGGCATGTTTGGTCGAAATATGCGCGCCGAAGGCACCAGCAAGAACAATGCGGTCGACAGTATCCACGTTCATTTCGTCCATCAAAAGCCGCGCGCCTGCATAAAGCGCGGATTTCGCCAGTTGAATCGCGCGAATATCGCCCTGAGTGACTGTGATACGCGGGCCGCCTTCGGCGCTTGCGTCGTGGATCAGATAGGAATGGGTGCGCCCCTCGGGGACGTTGCGTGATGTGCCCGTTTGTTCTGCGGATCCGATCAAGCCGCTTTCATCCAGCAAACCTGCCATACGCATTTCCGCCACGGCTTCAATAATGCCTGATCCACAGATGCCACTGATGCCAGTGGTTGCGATGTCTTGATCAAAACCCTCTTCATCCGACCATTTCTCGGACCCGATGACGCGAAAACGGGGTTCTTTAGTGACAGGATCAATCTCGATCCGTTCAATCGCACCAGGGGCGGCACGCTGACCAGAGCTAATCTGCGCGCCTTCAAAGGCCGGACCAGTCGGTGAGGAGCACGCCAGAACCCGGCTGGTATTGCCCAGCAAAATCTCGGCATTGGTGCCTACATCTACGATCAGAACCAGATCTTCGGATTTGCCGGGCTCTTCCGACAAGGCAACCGCCGCACAATCCGCACCCACATGACCCGCAATGCAGGGCAGGATGTAGACCTGCGCACGTGGGTTCATGTTGGTCAGATCCATCTCGCGCGCGGGCAAAGACATGCTTTCGGACGTAGCCAAGGCAAAGGGCGCTTGGCCCAGCTCGACCGGATCCAGCCCAAGCAGCAGATGGTGCATGACCGGGTTACAGACGAACACCGTTTCGACAATCAGGTTAGCGTCAATCCCGGCCTCATCCGCGATGGATGTTGTCAGATCGTTTATCGCTTCGCGAACGGCTCGGGTCATCTCTATGTCGCCGCCGGGGTTCATCATCGAATAGGACACGCGGCTCATCAGGTCTTCGCCAAAGCGGATTTGGGGGTTCATAAGGCCCGAAGATGCCTTGACCTCGCCTGTGTCCAGATCGGTCAGGTGAGCTGCAATCGTGGTAGAGCCGAGGTCGATGGCCAGACCGAAAAGTCCGTTCTCGTGCAATCCAGGCCAGATTTCCACGATCCGTGCGACATCGTCCTTGTGGCCTTTATGCACCGCAACGGTGACCTCCCACTTACCCTTGCGCAATATGGGCTGCAGTTTGGACAACAAGGAAAGATCAGCCGTAACGGCCTCGACGTTCCATTGCTCGCGCAGCGCGCGTTCCAGACGTTCCAGATCGCCGGTTGGTGAATGCATGTCGGGTTCTTCTACCGCAACAAAATACAGCCGGGTGGCCGGATCCATTGTGATGGCGCGTGCTGTGGCGGCCTTGCGTACGACCTGACGGTGCACCTGGCTTTCTGGTGGCACGTCGATCACCACATCCCCCTGAACCGTGGCCTGACATCCAAGACGGCGGCCGGGTTTCAATCCGCGCTTGTCGTCATAGCGCTGTTCAACCGCGTTCCATTCGCTTAGTGCACCGTCGGCTACGGTCACGCCGTGCTTGGGAAACTCGCCATAGCTTGGTGTGATCTGGCATTTCGAACAAATCCCGCGTCCACCGCAAACGGAATCCAGATCCACACCCAGTTGCCGTGCCGCAGTCAGAACCGGAGTGCCTACGGGAAAGTGCCCGCGTTTGCCCGATGGGGTAAAGACAACAAGAGGGTCGGTGGTCATGATTGGCCTGCCTTTTATATTCGCGCCTATGTCGGGCAAGATATGGTTTTGTACGCAAAGAGAAAGGCCATTCAGCGGCACGTTTTGTGTGCGTTGCGTCGTTTTTTGCCGCAGCACCGACCAGCAGGTAAAAACTAGTTTATGTCGGGGGCTTTTCCTTAGGTTAAATCCATGTAATAGGGTCACCGTCAAACGGGCTTTTGCATGGGGTTAACAGATGCAGATTCGTGAGGCACTCACCTTTGACGACGTTCTTCTGGTTCCGGGCGCATCTTCTGTGCTGCCGGCCACGGCGGATACGACCACGCGCGTGACGCGGGAAATCACCATGAACATCCCGCTGCTCAGCTCGGCGATGGACACGGTGACCGAGGCGCGCATGGCCATCGCCATGGCGCAGGCGGGCGGCATCGGCGTGGTGCACAAGAACCTGTCGATCGAAGAACAGGCCCGAGAGGTTCGGCGGGTCAAGAGATTTGAATCCGGTATTGTTTACAACCCGGTGACACTGCGGGTGGATCAGACGCTGGCGGACGCCAACGCGTTGGTGCAGCGTTATAACTTCACCGGCTTTCCCGTGGTGGACGAAGAAGGCCGCGTGGTCGGTATTCTGACCAACCGTGATATGCGTTTTGCGACTTCGGATGATACGCCGGTTCACGCGATGATGACCTCGGACAATCTGGCGATGCTTCAGGAACCCGCCGATCTGGAAGAGGCCAAAAGCCTGATGCGCGCGCGACGGATCGAAAAGCTTCTGGTTGTGGACGGGGCGGGCAAGCTGACGGGTCTTCTGACTTTGAAAGATACCGAACAGGCGGTGCTGAACCCAACGGCCTGCAAGGACCGGCTGGGGCGTCTGAGAGTCGCGGCAGCGACGTCGGTTGGTGACTCTGGTTTCGAACGATCCGAACAACTGGTGGATTCCGGTGTCGACATTATCGTTGTAGACACCGCTCATGGGCATTCTCAAGGGGTGCTGGACGCGGTGAAGCGGGTCAAGACCCTGTCGAACGAGGTGCAGATCATTGCCGGTAACGTCGCCACTGGGGACGCAACCAAGGCGCTGATCGACGCAGGCGCGGATGCCATCAAGGTGGGGATCGGGCCGGGTTCGATCTGTACTACGCGGATGGTGGCCGGTGTGGGCGTGCCGCAGCTGACTGCGATCATGGATTGCGCCGCGGCCGCCGGCGATGTGCCGGTTATCGCAGATGGTGGTATCAAATTCTCGGGCGATTTTGCCAAGGCGATTGCGGCGGGTGCGTCCTGTGCCATGGTTGGCTCGATGATCGCAGGAACAGATGAAAGCCCGGGCGAAGTGATCCTGTATCAGGGCCGGTCGTTCAAATCTTATCGCGGCATGGGCAGTCTAGGCGCGATGGCACGTGGCTCTGCGGATCGCTATTTCCAGAAGGATGCCGCCAGCGACAAGCTGGTGCCCGAAGGGATCGAAGGGCAGGTGCCTTACAAGGGCTCGGCCAGCGCGGTTGTGCATCAACTGGTCGGCGGCCTGCGCGCAGCCATGGGTTATACCGGCTGCGCCACGGTCGAAGAGATGCGAAAGAACTGCAACTTCGTCAGAATCACAGGGGCTGGCCTGAAGGAGAGCCATGTGCATGACGTGCAAATCACACGCGAAAGCCCGAATTATCGAGTGATGTAAATTGCCGGAACCTGAACTGCGGCGCCCCGGTGAGGGCGCCGCTTTGCGTTTTTGCCCTGCACTATAACGGAGAATGAAATGACCCCCGCCGCACGTGTTCAGGCCTCCATCGAAATTCTTGATCAGATTCTTTCGGGTGCCCCGGTCGAAAAAGCCCTGACAGGTTGGGCACGGCGAAGCCGTTTCGCCGGTTCCAAAGACAGGTCTGCTATTCGCGACCACGTGTTTGGTGCTTTGCGGTGCAAAAGGTCATTTGCAGCGGCAGGTGGGGCGGAAACCGGTCGGGGGTTGATGATCGGCGCGATGCGCATGCAAGAAGTCGATCTGGATCAGGTATTCAATGGCGAAGGGTACGCTCCGGCCAGTTTGGAAGAACACGAACAGGCTAAACCATGCGAACCCGACGCCCAGAAATACGACATACCGGAATGGCTTTGGCCAACCTTTCAAGAGTCTTTGGGTGATTTGACTCTTCCAGTGGCCGAGGCATTGCGCGCTCGGGCCCCGGTTCATTTGCGGGTCAATCTGATTAAGTCGAGTGTCGATCAGGCGGTCACGGTCTTGCTGGCGGACGGCATCCAAGCGAGGCCACATCCCGCTTGTTCGACCGCACTCGAAGTTGTCGAGGGCGAGCGGAAAATCTCGGGAAGCCGCGCCTATACTGATGGGTTGGTCGAACTGCAGGATGCGGCGAGCCAGGCCGTAGTTGAATCATTGGACCTAAACCCTGGAATGCGGGTTCTGGACTATTGTTCCGGCGGCGGCGGCAAAGCCTTGGCCTTGGCCGCGCATCACGGTGTAGATGTGTTCGCGCATGACGTTAATGCGGCGCGAATGCGTGATTTGCCCGCCCGGGCCGAGAGAGCGGGTGCACAGATAACACTTCTGACCACTGACGAGATCTCTGCGCAGGCCCCATTCGACATTGTGCTGACGGATGCTCCCTGTTCTGGCAGCGGATCCTGGCGTCGCGCCCCGGCGGGAAAATGGTCTCTTACACAAGATGGACTGAACCGGCTTACGGAAACACAGCGGACGATCCTTGATGATGTCGCGCCTTTGGTGGGGCCAGCGGGTGTTCTTGCCTATGCAACCTGTTCCATGCTCGAGGTCGAAAACGGTGCAGTGGTCGATGCGTTCGTGGCCGCGCACTCCGAATGGACCGAGACGTTTCGCAAAACGTGGTATGTATCACACGGTACTGACGGGTTTTTCACGTCACACTTGACGCGGTAGTTGGCGGACAAATAGCAACCTAAAGGAGAATTGCTCGCTTTGTTGGTTAAGTGGGCGTTAACCCTTTTGCGTTGGGTTACACCTAGCCCGGCAAGTTGAGTATTTAATGTCCGATACTGCAGATTTCTATTCTGACCCAAAGTTACGAAATACACCAAGTGGTTTGCGTCTAGCACCATTGGTTGCGCTAGGGGTGTTGCTCTCACTGCTGCCGCTGGCAGGAATCATCCCCCAAGCTTGGAATCTCGGCCTTGTGGTGGCAGGTGTGTCTTTGCTTGCTGCATCACTGTTGGTCGTGGTGAGGGCGCTGATTTCCGACGACTCGGTACGTCGAGAGCTTAGGGTTATGGAGGTTTTTGCCGAAGAAGAGCTGTACCCTTGCGCGATTGCCAATGCACAGGGTGATGTTCTGATTTGCAATTCTCATGCCCGGGCTCAGCTTCATGTTTTTCCCGGCAACCGGCTGGATGAAGGTCTAAAGTCTATTTTTGCCAACCCGTCGGCAATTCTGCTGCGCCTGCAGTCTTTGGCCGAGATCCATGGCCGTGCAAGAGAAGACGTTGTCACTTTGGAGACAACCGTACCGATTTCTGTTCTCGGTGTTGGGAATAATTTTTTCTTTTGGCGGTTTCATCTGGATGGAACAGGTCAGTGGGATGCTGTGCCTGTGCCCATTTTGACTGAAGGCAGAAACGGAGCATTGCTGCGGATCAACGGGGCGGCGGAACAAATCCTGGGGCAACGACCCGACAACCTTGCACAGGTTCTGACTGGCGCGCAGCCCGAATTGGGTGAGGTTGTGCAGGTACAGACGGCACAGGGGCCAATTCCGGCTACGATGGCCGAACTGTCTCGGTCGGGAACCACGCGCGATTTGCTTGTTCTACCGCTTGATCGTGCACAGGAAAGTGGAATTGGCGCGTCATTTGTGGATCTTCCGGTCCCGGTAATGACCCTGTCTCCCGACGGGAGCATCCTTGAGGCCAACAGGCTGGCAACGCGTCTTGTCGGAAACATAGAGCCCGGAGAATCCAATGTTGTGCATATCATGCATGGTCTGGGGTATCCGGTTCTGGATTGGCTGACGCAGGCTTCAAATGAGGGCGCCGTTCCACGATCTGAATTCCTGAGGCTGACACGGGAAGACCGCGAGATATTCGTACAGGTCACATTGAAACGTGTGCTGAGCGAGGGAGAAGTCAGACTGATTGCGGTTCTGAATGATGCTACCGAACTCAAGACTTTAGAGGCGCAATTTGTGCAGGGACAAAAAATGCAGGCCGTTGGCCAACTGGCTGGGGGTGTAGCGCATGATTTCAACAATTTACTAACGGCGATTTCCGGACATTGCGATCTTCTGCTTTTGCGGCACGATCAGAATGACCCTGACTACGGGGATCTTGTACAAATCAATCAGAACGCAAACCGTGCTGCAGCTTTGGTGAGCCAACTGCTGGCCTTTTCGCGCAAACAGACTTTGCAGCCGGAAATTCTGGATCTCAGAGATACGATCTCAGACCTTATTCATCTGCTAAATCGTCTGGTCGGAGAAAAGGTTAAGCTGACACTCAGCCACGATCCCGTTCTGAAAGCGGTTCGTGCGGATAAACGCCAGCTAGAGCAGGTGTTGATGAACCTTGTCGTAAATGCCCGCGATGCAATGCCTGAAGGTGGTGAGGTCAGGATCGAAACCGAAGTGGTCGTGCTGACAGAACGCTTCACAAGGGATCGCGCTACGGTACAACCTGGTGAATACGTCACCGTCAAAGTCATTGATAGCGGTACGGGGATTGCCCCCGATAAGCTACAGAAAGTGTTCGAGCCTTTCTTTACAACCAAACGCACGGGTGAGGGGACAGGTTTGGGCCTGTCGACTGTCTACGGAATTGTAAAGCAAACCGGCGGTTTTATTTTTGTCGACAGCATTCAGGGGAGAGGGACCGAGTTTATTGTGTACCTGCCGGTTTCAACCGCCCCCAAAAAAACCGAGGCAGCGCCTGCTCAATCCCCTGAGAATCCAACGGTTCGCCAGGGTGAGGGTGTCGTGCTGCTGGTCGAAGACGAAGCCCCGGTTCGGGCCTTTGCTACCCGCGCACTGAGGTTGAAAGGCTACACTGTGCTCGAGGCCGATTCGGGAGAAGAGGCTCTGAGGCTTCTCGAAGATGGCACATTGAATGTTGACGCATTCGTCACCGATGTGGTCATGCCCGGATTGGATGGTCCGACCTGGGTTCGTATGGCTAAGCAGAACAGGCCAGATGTCCGGGTCATATTCATGTCTGGATACACAGAGGGTGCGTTTGGCGATTCGGGGCCAGAGATTTCCGATTCAACTTTCCTGCCCAAACCATTTTCACTAAACCAACTGACCGAAGCTGTTTTTCAGCAGATCAATTAGGGTTTCAAAGTGCCGAGGCGTGGCAATCGAATTCCGCGGAGTGTGTGTTGCGGAACTTGGTCAATGTCTCTGCGCCCAGTGTTAGGTCTCGTGTGGGTGACACGTTTTCGCGTTGCAGCCGGATATCCATATTCAAGCGGTTTTGCAGGAAATCGAGAATTTTGTCCTGGTTTTCATATTTGAAGACATGGGTGGCGCCACGCCCGTTGTTGCGGGTGCGAAAAAATTGGCTCTGACTGCCGACATCGGCAAATTCAGGTCGGGGTGTGCGCATATAGGCCTGGATGAAATCATCAAAGCTCAGGTCATGTGTTGAATGCGGGTGGTCAAAACGCTCTTGGCGGCCGCGAAACCTGTACCAACTGCCCAGCCAATCGACCGGTTCACGAACAACCGCCATGATTTCCATCTCAGTATCGTACATTTTACGGAAAATGTTCTGGAAAAACCGATCATACCGGCGGACAGGTGCGTGTTTCAGATCTGGCGGATCGGTGACAACCAGATCGGCACGGTCCCGCAAAGCCGTATGATAAGCGGTGCTGCCGGTTTTTGGGACAGCCAGAAACGCAAGGCGTTCTTCATAAAAAACAAGCATTTATTCGTCCATCGGCAGTAATTATCTCCAGCTCAGATTGGCGTAAACGACTCTTTAATACAATTACAGAACAGTAAGTAATGTAAGTTTTAGTTGAAATGTTCTCTTTTTGGTCCCATAAGGAACAAGAGGCGAACAAAGCAGCGATTGCCGCCCGTTCAAGGGTGTGACAAAAGGGAAGGCGACAGGACAATGGCGGATCTTCTGACGATGAGCGACAAGAAAAACGCAGATAAGCAAAAGGCGCTCGACAGCGCGCTGGCACAGATCGAACGGCAGTTCGGCAAAGGCTCGATCATGAAGCTGGGCGAGGATTCCAAGCAGGACATCGACGCCAGTTCGACCGGATCTCTGGGTCTGGATATCGCTCTGGGAATCGGCGGCCTGCCGATGGGCCGGATCGTTGAAATTTATGGCCCGGAAAGTTCAGGCAAAACAACGCTGACACTGCACTGCATCGCAGAACAGCAGAAACATGGCGGTGTATGCGCATTTGTCGATGCGGAACATGCGTTGGACCCGCAATATGCGCGCAAACTGGGCGTCGATCTGGACGAGTTGCTGATTTCGCAACCTGACACTGGCGAACAGGCGCTTGAGATTACCGATACGCTGGTCCGTTCGGGCGCGGTTAACATGGTCGTGGTTGACTCGGTCGCTGCGCTGACGCCGAAATCTGAACTCGAAGGCGATATGGGCGACAGCAGCGTTGGTGTGCAGGCCCGGCTGATGAGCCAGGCAATGCGTAAACTGACGGGTTCGATCAGCCGCTCGAACTGTATGGTGATCTTCATCAACCAAATCCGGATGAAAATCGGCGTGATGTTCGGCAGCCCGGAAACCACCACCGGTGGTAACGCCCTGAAATTCTACAGCTCGGTCCGTTTGGATATTCGTCGGATCGGTGCGATCAAGGACCGGGATGAGGTTGTTGGCAACCAGACCCGTGTGAAGGTCGTTAAAAACAAAGTGGCACCGCCCTTCAAGCAAGTTGAATTCGACATCATGTATGGCGAAGGCATCAGTAAAATGGGCGAGCTGCTGGATCTGGGCGTCAAGGCCGGTGTGGTCGAGAAATCGGGTTCGTGGTTCAGTTATGGTGATGAGCGGATCGGGCAGGGGCGTGAGAATGCCAAGCAGTATCTGCGCGACAACAACCGCATCGCGTTTGAGATCGAGGACAAGATTCGCGCGGCACATGGGCTGGAATTCGATGTACCGCCCGGCGCGGAAGAGGATGATATCCTCGAGGCATAAGTGGTTCGGGAAGAAAGTGATTTTCGCAGCTCTTTCCTAAGAACGAACCATATTCCGATCAAGGCGGTCCGTCGGGGCCGCCTTGTTCCGTTCTGCGACGCTCGCCTGTGGACTATCCCGGGGGAGGCGGATAAACCCTTTTTGAAACAAACTGATTGCGCGCCGAGAGAGCCCTATGTCAACGTTGAACGAAATCCGATCGACCTTTTTGAACTACTTTGCCAAACAGGGGCACGAAGTAGTGGCATCCAGTCCCCTGGTGCCGCGCAACGACCCAACATTGATGTTCGTCAACTCGGGTATGGTGCAGTTCAAAAACCTGTTCACCGGTGTCGAAACCCGTGACTATCAGCGCGCGACGACAGCACAGAAATGTGTTCGGGCCGGTGGCAAGCACAACGACTTGGACAATGTCGGCTATACTGCGCGTCACCACACATTCTTTGAGATGTTGGGCAATTTTTCGTTCGGCGATTACTTCAAGCCCGAAGCAATTCCATTCGCATGGGAATTGATCACCAAAGAATTCGGGGTCGATAGAAACCGCCTTCTGACAACGGTTTACCACACCGATGACGAAGCGTTCGAGATGTGGAAGAAGGTGGGCGTCCCCGAAGATCGGATCATCCGTATCGCAACCAGTGACAATTTCTGGCAGATGGGACCGACCGGCCCGTGCGGTCCCTGCACCGAGATATTCTACGACCACGGGGATCATATCTGGGGCGGCCCTCCGGGTTCGCCTGAGGAAGATGGTGACCGGTTCATCGAAATCTGGAACATCGTTTTCATGCAGAACGAACAGTTCGAAGACGGTTCGATGGTCGAGCTCGACATGCAGTCTATCGACACCGGGATGGGGCTGGAGCGGATTGGTGCCCTCTTGCAAGGAAGCCATGACAATTATGACACCGATCTGTTCAAGACCCTAATCGAGGCCTCGGCGAGTGCCACCAATGTCGATCCCTATGGGGATCAAAACGTACATCACCGCGTGATTGCGGATCACCTGCGGTCGACCTCGTTCCTGATTGCAGACGGGGTAATGCCCAGCAATGACGGGCGCGGCTATGTGCTGCGGCGGATCATGCGTCGTGCGATGCGGCATGCGCATCTGTTGGGTGCGAAGGATCCGGTGATGTATCAGCTGGTGCCGACATTGGTCCAACTGATGGGTGCTCAGTACACCGAACTTGGCCAGGCTCAGTCGCTGATCGAAGAGACGCTGTTGCTGGAAGAAACCCGCTTTAAGCAAACATTGGATCGCGGCCTGAAGTTGTTGGATGACGAGGTCTCTGACTTGCCAGAGGGTGCGGCACTGTCTGGAGAGGCCGCTTTCAAGCTGTATGATACATACGGTTTTCCGCTTGATCTGACACAAGATGCACTGCGTGAAAAAGGCCGGACGGTTGATACCGACGGGTTTGATACGGCGATGGCCGAGCAAAAGGCCAAGGCACGCGCTGCCTGGGCTGGATCAGGGGAAGCAGCGGACCAAGCCGTTTGGTTTGACGTTCTGGATATCGCGGGCGCTACGGATTTTCTTGGATACGATACAGAAAAGGCTGAAGGACAGGTCGCGGCAATGGTCGTGGATGGCGCTTTGGTCGACAAGATCGAGACAGGTTGTTCCGGCTGGGTCGTTGTGAACCAAACCCCGTTTTATGGTGAATCCGGTGGTCAAATAGGAGACACCGGCGAAATTCGTCGTCTGGAAGAGCGTGATGATGTCGCGCGGGTCGAGGACACCCGGAAATTTGCGGATGGCAAAATCTATGCGCATCGGGTCACGGTCGATCACGGTACCTTGTCCAAGGGAGACGCAGTTGAGCTTGAGGTGGACCATGTTCGCCGCACCGCCATCCGGGCCAACCATTCGGCCACACATTTGCTGCACGAAGCATTGCGGGAAACACTGGGTGACCATGTTGCGCAGCGCGGTTCTTTGAATGCGGCTGACCGGCTGCGGTTCGACTTTAGCCACGCGAAGGCGATGAACCCCGAGGAAATTCGGCAAGTTGAACGCTCGGTCAACGCTTTCATCCGCCAGAACTCGACCGTCGAGACCCGGATCATGACACCGGATGATGCCCGGGAACTGGGTGCGCAGGCCCTTTTCGGTGAGAAATACGGCGACGAAGTTCGCGTGGTTTCGATGGGCAAAGCGCCAACTGGCAAAGGCCAGGATGGTGAGACCTGGTCGATCGAACTGTGTGGTGGAACGCATGTTCGCCAGACCGGTGATATTGGCGCGCTTGTTGTATTGGGGGATAGCGCCAGCAGTGCCGGTGTCCGGCGGATCGAAGCGCTTACCGGTGACGAAGCCATGGTTTACCTGACCGACCAGGACCAACGTTTGGGGCAGATCGCATCTGAACTGAAAGCGCAACCGGATGACGTTGTATCTCGTGTCAAAGCTCTGTTGGATGAACGTAAATCCCTTCAAAATGAAGTTGCGCAGCTGCGCCGCGATCTCGCGATGGCTGGTGGTTCGGGGCAGGGCGGTAGCGCTGAGGCCAAAACGGTAAACGGTATCTCGTTCCTGGCTCAATCCCTTACTGGCGTATCTGGCAAGGACTTACCCGCGCTGATCGACGAACACAAAAGCCGACTTGGATCGGGTGCTGTGTTGCTGATAGCGGATACGGGCGGCAAAGCAGCCGTCGCCGCCGGTGTCACAGCTGATCTGACGGATGCAATCTCGGCCGTGGATCTGGTTCGGGCGGCGGTTGCTGAACTTGGTGGAAAAGGTGGCGGTGGACGCCCTGACATGGCGCAGGGTGGTGGCAAGGACGCTTCGAATGCTGATGCCGCGATCAAGGCTGCAGAGAATATTCTTGGAGGTTAACAAAATGTCCGCACTTTGGATTGCACATGTCAGTGTTACTGACGCCGAATCCTATGGAAAATATGCCGAGCTCGCCGGGCCTGCGATTGCCAAACACGGTGGTGCGTTTATCGCGCGTGCTGCGCGATACGTGCAGTTGGAAGGCAAAGAACGGCCGCGCAACGTTGTCGCCAAATTCCCCTCATTGGAAGCCGCTGTAGAGTGTTATAATTCGGTGGAATATCAGCAAGCACTGGATCACGCGCGTGGTGCAAGTGAGCGGGAATTGGTGGTCGTAGAGATCACAGATTAGAATCACCCCGTGCGATCAGGGATTTAATACCCCTGTCAGCTTATTCATTGGGCGGTTTTCAGCCAAAAGATGGCCGCCCAATTATGACGTTGCGGCAAGCGTCGACCTGAAGTCCCATAAATTTTTTATTTACAAGTAGTTAACAGGTCTTGATGTCGGGCCTGCCAAGGGGTTCGTGTTTCGAATGTGGCGAGCAGCGCCAGATTCTTACCCAAAAATGCCATTTTCAATGACGGAATTCCGCCTCTTTTAGTTGCAAGATTTGAGACAGATTGCACAATTAGGCGTGTTTACCGATAGTTTCGGAAAACGGAATATGGTCCTGTTTTGCGGCAATCGCAGGGAAAACACGGATCGAGGGACAGGCATGGCGACCATGGGTACGGAATTTAGGGCCGTTAATGCGCGGATCTGGACTGGTTTTGGTAGAACTTTAGGAATCCTCGCATTGGCGTTGGGGACCTCGGTTGTGGCACCAGATGCGCAAGCGCGGGAAGGCAACTTCATCCGCACAGTCGCATCTTCGCCCCCGCCGTCTGGAGCGCGGCAACTGTGCCGTCAATACTCTTGGGCATGTTCCAGCAAGGCTTCGAATTCAATGTCGAGCCAGCAAGAGATGCAGATCATCAAAAAGGTCAACCGGCAGGTAAACGCAACCACCCGCTCGGTTACAGATCAGGCCCAATATAGAACTCGTGAACGTTGGGCACTGCCGACTTCGCGCGGTGGAGATTGCGAAGACTTTGCTCTGTTGAAGAAAAGGGATCTTATCCGTGCGGGCGTCGATCCGAGCAAACTTTTGATCGCAACTGTACTGGATACGCAGCGAAATTCTCATGCGGTTTTGGTTTATCGCTCGGCCAGTGGCGATCTGGTTCTGGATAACTTGACCAACCGCATCAAACCCTGGTCGGCGACGCGATATCTGTTTCTGCGGATGCAGGACCCTCGGCGGCCCAGTAAATGGGTCGGGGTCTTCGGCAGAAGCTGAGGAAAGCTAATCTCAGCTGGTTAGAATGCAAAAATGGCGAAGCAGCAGCTTCGCCATTTTCTGTAGTACTAAATTAGCTTACTTGGGGTTGCCCGGATTGTTGGTACCGTTCGGGTTCTGAGATTGGCCGCCTGGATTGGTTCCGTCGCTATGGCCAGAACGGTTGCCCTTGGGTCCACCGTCACCACCTTCGCCGCCGTCACCACCTTCGCCGCCGTCGCCACCTTCGCCGCCGTCGCCGCCGTCGCCACCTTCGCCGCCGTCGCCACCTTCGCCGCCGTCACCACCTTCGCCGCCGTCGCCGCCGTCGCCACCTTCGCCGCCGTCACCACCGTCGCCGCCGTCGCCACCTTCGCCGCCGTCACCACCGTCGCCGCCGTCACCACCGTCGCCGCCGTCACCACCGTCGCCGTCGTCACCATCGCCGCCGCCGCCGCCGCCGGTACCACCGCCGCCGCCGCCGCCGGTACCACCGCCGCCGCCGCCACCGCCTGAACCACCACCGCCATTTTCATCAGCAGGGCCGTCTCCTGATCGTTGCTCATTTCCGAGAATAGATGCGGTTGGAAAGTCAGTCAGAACTGCTGCAAAAGCTGGGCAACTCTCCAATGTACGGGACAAGATGTCCTCGAAATCTGAGCGTCGCTGCAAATAGCGCAGCATCCGGGCGTCTACAACAGAACATGCACAAAGCGTTTCAGTCGATACCGACTGTTTGGCTGTTCGTATTGTACACATGTCTGAAGCTGAAGCGGATACAGCTGAAATAACTGGGAATGTTGCTGAAACAAATACTATTGAAAGTAAGCGAGACTTAATGCGCATGGCGCTACTCCTTGATACTCATTACTCAAAACTTGGCAGGCAAACAGGTGCCATACTTTGGACACAAATACATCCCTTTTGAGCCAGAATTACAAGTTTCCTAAAATTGTGAATGTTAAAAGTGAAACAACTTAAAGAAGAAAGTGTTGGTAAAACAAAAAGAAGGCCCGCTTTGAGAGCGAGCCTTCCAGGATGGGCCTTAATACGCGTGTGCGCAAATATGTCACGATTGTGTTATTGTTTCCAATCTGTGAACTGCATCACTGCAATGATCAGGCAGATCTTGCCATACGCTTGCGCTCGTGCGGATCCAGAAAGCGTTTGCGCAGACGGATTGCGTTCGGGGTCACTTCGACAAGTTCGTCATCGTCGATATAGGCGATCGCCTCTTCCAACGAGAACTGAATATGGGGTGTCAGGCGCACAGCGTCATCCGATCCGCTGGCCCGGACGTTGGTCAGCTTTTTCCCCTTCAGCGGGTTAACCTCAAGATCGTTGTCGCGCGAATGCTCGCCGATAACCATACCCTGATATACATCGGTCTGAGGGCCAACAAACATGCGGCCACGCTCTTCGAGGTTCCAAAGGGCATAGGCAACTGCCTGTCCGTTCTCCATCGAGATCAGAACGCCTGCGCGGCGGCCCGGAATTTGCCCTTTATGCGGTGCCCAGTCGTGGAACACACGGTTCAAAACGCCAGTACCGCGTGTATCTGTCAGAAATTCACCGTGATAACCGATCAACCCGCGTGACGGCACATGGGCGATGATGCGGGTTTTGCCCGTACCAGCAGGCCGCATCTCGGCTAGTTCACCTTTGCGGACACCTGTTATCTTTTCAATGACCGAGCCGGAATACTCGTCATCCACGTCAATGGTGACTTCTTCGATGGGCTCTAGGCGCTGACCGTCTTCTTCGCGGAAAAGTACCTGTGGGCGAGAGATACTCAGCTCGAACCCTTCGCGGCGCATGTTTTCGATCAGAACACCCATCTGCAATTCGCCGCGTCCCGCAACTTCGAAGGCCTCACCGCCCGGAGTGTCGGTAATGCGAATGGCGACGTTTGATTCTGCTTCTTTCATCAAACGGTCGCGAATGACACGGGACTGAACCTTTTTACCGTCTCGGCCGGCAAGGGGCGAATCGTTGATACCAAAGGTCACTGTGATGGTCGGCGGGTCGATCGGCTGCGCGGGCAGAGCGTCTTCGACCTGTGGGGCAACAAGCGAATCTGCCACGGTCGCTTTGCTCATACCTGCGATGGTGACGATATCGCCCGCCTCGGCCACATCAATGGGTTGCTGCCCCAAACCGCGGAAAGCCAGGATTTTTGAGGCGCGGAAGTTCTCGATAAGTGTTCCGTCCCGGCTGAGCGCCTTGAGGGTGTCACCTGCCTTAAGCGTACCACTTTCGACACGGCCAGTCAGAATGCGGCCGATGAACGGGTCGCTGCCCAGTGTCGTGGCAAGCATCCGGAAGGGTTCGTCCTTGCGTTCGATCTGTTTGGGAGCTGGGACGTGGTCAACGATCAGGTCGAAGAGTGCTGACAGATCCTTGCGGGGTCCTTCCAGCTCCATATCTGCCCAGCCCGACCGGCCTGAGGCGTACATTGAAGGGAAATCAAGCTGATCGTCATCCGCACCAAGGTTTGCGAACAGATCAAAGCATTCGTCCAGCGCGCGGTCTGGTTCGGCGTCGGGCTTGTCGACTTTGTTCAGCACCACAATCGGACGCAGACCCAGCGCCAGCGCCTTGGAGGTCACGAATTTGGTTTGCGGCATCGGACCTTCGGCAGCATCGACCAGCAGGACAACGCCGTCGACCATGCTAAGGATGCGTTCAACCTCGCCGCCGAAATCGGCGTGGCCCGGCGTATCGACGATATTGATCCGCGTGCCTTTCCACTCCACCGAAGTGGCCTTTGCAAGGATGGTGATACCACGCTCACGCTCGAGGTCATTGCTGTCCATGGCGCGTTCTGCGACAGCTTGATTTTCCCGGAACGCACCGGATTGTTTTAGCAGCTCATCGACCAGCGTTGTTTTGCCGTGGTCCACGTGAGCGATGATTGCGATATTGCGCAGGTCCATGAGAGGTCAGCCTTTGAACGGGAAGTTGACGCGCGCATAACGCGGCTCGGCGAAATATGCCAGCCCTAACCGATCGTCAGTGTCCTGCTGTACCGGAAAAGAGGTGTATGATTAGTATTCCACCCAAAATCATGCTGAGTCCAGCGATCCCGGGTAAATCCAACCTCTGACCAAAGACAATGAAACCGATGATGGCAATCAGCACGATTCCAAGGCCGGACCAGATTGCATAGACGATACCAACCGGCATGTATTTGAGCGTGAGGGCCATCAGATAAAAGGCAATTCCATAGCCAACAACCACAAGCACTGACGGCCAGAACCGGCTGAATTGCTGGCTGGCCTGAAGTGCAGTTGTACCAATCGTTTCGGCAACAACTGCCAACAGCAGTAGAAGATATGCTTTGGGCACGGTGGTCTCGCATTCAATAAGGTTGCATTGGGTTGAGCACGAAATGACCGATACCCGCAAGCGATAGCAGGAGTTTTCTGGCATCCGTCAGGGGTCAGGATTACCCGACTATGTGGATTTTCGGCAATGTGATACTTTGTCCGCGTTTTATCGTGTTTTTTTTATGAGTATCGCCATGACGAAATTTGCAAAATACGTCATCGCTCTTTCGGCACTTATTGTTGCGCTTGGGTGGCTTGCTGGCGGGGGGTCCGTCGAAACAAAAGCAGCCCGAAATGTTGAGCGATTGATTGGTACATCGGTTTAAGCGACTGCCGAATACAGGAAAAAGGGGTGTTATGCTCCTTTTTCCGCTGTGTTTTCAGCTTTCTGCAGTCTCAGAAAAGTAACCCCGAAGTAACGGATCCAGCCATGCCCACAGGGCTGGTGCACCGGGAATAATCACCGTGCCGACACGGCTGTGGATTTGTTCGTATGTGACGTTGTAATCAATCCAGGAACCGCCTCCTGTCTCGAGGTTGCCAACCGGGGTCTGGAAGCGATCAATCGCTTTGGCGAAACAGGCATCGGGGCTTTCGGCCTGTTCAAACTCCTGCCAGATCGACATGAATTCTTGATTTTGGACCTCTGGGAGCATTCCAAACAACCTTTGCGCCGCAGCAAGTTCCTCGGCGGCTTGTGCCGCGTGGTTGACCTGCCCATGAATTGGGTGATCACCGGCGTCAATTTCAACAATGTCGTGCAGCAAAAGCATCCTGAGGGCGCGGTTCACAGAAACGGAAGGGGCTGCATATTCAGACAGGACCCAGGCAAAAAGCATAATGTGCCAGGAATGTTCGGCTGAATTCTCAAACCGGTTATCATAGAGCAGACGCGATGCGCGCTGAACCGATTTGAGTTGGTCAGTTTCGGACAAGAAACCCAAACGCAGAGAAAGCTCGGAGGTTTCGAGTTTGCCTCCATTCAGCAGCGCTTGGGCAAGATTATATGCGTCCGGGAAAGCTTGTTGCAGATAGGCAGCGCGACCACGTTTTAGGTTGTCATTCACGACAGCTAAATGCTCTGGGTTTGGCCGTTCTGCACACAGCACCTGAAACATCGGTTGCGACCGATCCAGAATCTTGGCGAATTTCGCGTCCGGCGTGGCGTCGGCTTCGAATTCTTGCCAAAGAGCAAGAAACGTCGTGGCCTGATCCGCAGGCAGCATGCCAAACAGCTCTTCAGCAGCTGTTTGTTCCGCCAATTCCAGTGCTTTCCAATCTGTTTTCAGGTGAATCGGGTGATCGCCTACGATGATTTCGACCAGATCATGCAGCAGTAGCATTTTGATCACGCGGTCGATATTCACGTCTGGCCCGGCAACCGGTTCCAAAACCAGGGCCCAAAGCGCCAGTTGCCAACTATGCTCAGCCGCGTTCTCTGGGCGGGACTGATCCAACAAGGCGTTGGCGCGATTGACAGATTTCAGCCTGTCCGCGCGTTTAAGGAAGTCGATTTGCGCGGACAATCTTTGCGTCATTGTTTTTCTATAGCTTTCAGTTTTGACCGATGTTCGGTCAATTTCTCGACGACAAACTTGCGGGCCTTACGTTCGGCCATCCGGACACGGATCTCGGTCAGGAATGCTTCTTCCAATGTTTGTGAGGACGCCCCGATCACTTCGCCAACTTCCATGAAGAAGCGGTCGTTACCGGTTTCGTCCATCACTTTCATTGTGTCTTCGGCCAGCTTGGAAGCAAGCCTGATGATCGTGTCGGACATTAGCGCGTGTTCTCTGTCAGCCGCCGTTTCACATAGTCACTTACATCAGTGATCAGCGTATCCATGTGGCGATCCTGAAAGAAGTGGTCAGCACCCTCAACTTCGTTATGGGTGATTGTGATGCCCTTCTGTTCATGCAGCTTGTTAACCAATGCAGTGGTGTCTGCAGGCGGGGCTACCCGATCAGAGGATCCGTTGATAATCAGACCCGAAGAGGGGCAGGGCGCCAGGAACGAGAAATCATACATGTTGGCTGGCGGAGAAACGCTGATGAAACCGGTAATCTCAGGGCGGCGCATAAGCAGTTGCATCCCGATCCAGGCTCCGAACGAGAACCCTGCGACCCAGCAGTGTTTCGAATTGTTGTTCATCGACTGCAGGTAGTCCAGTGCCGATGCCGCATCACTCAGCTCGCCTACGCCCTGGTCATATTCGCCCTGGCTGCGGCCAACACCGCGGAAGTTGAACCGCAACACGGTGAAACCCATATTGTAGAACGCATAGTGCAGATTATAGACCACCTTGTTGTTCATGGTCCCGCCAAATTGAGGATGCGGGTGCAACACGATGGCGATCGGTGCGTCTTTTTCCTTTTGCGGGTGGTAGCGGCCTTCCAGGCGGCCTTCGGGTCCGGGAAAAATCACCTCGGGCATGTGTGCATAGGTCCTGTCTTTTTCTTCTGGGTGTCCGGAAATACTTGACGATAATCGTCGGACACCTTAGAACGGTTCTAATTGTGATGGTCGGCGCAAGGGCGCTGTCAGTCGGAGATACGCACTGGCAGCGGCGGCGTCAATGATTTCGCGCGTTAACTGCCATAAGGGAATGAGAATGAAGCTTTCGACCAAGGGTCGTTACGCGATGGTGGCCTTGGCTGATATCGCTCTTCAGTCTTCTGACGGACTGGTAACGCTGAGCGAAATTTCCGAACGGCAGGACATCTCGTTGCCTTATCTTGAACAGCTGTTCGTAAAGCTGCGCCGGGCCGAGCTTGTCTCGTCAGTGCGCGGTCCGGGCGGAGGTTATCGGTTGGCGCGCCCTGCGTCGGAAATCCGTGTAGTCGAAATTCTGTCCGCCGTCGACGAAACTGTAGACGCGTTGAAAAAAGGGGCAGGGGCATCCGGGGCCTCATCGGGCAGTCGTGCGCAATCGCTGACCAACCGATTGTGGGAAGGGCTGAGTGCCCATGTTTATGTGTTTCTGCATCAAACGCGGCTTTCTGATGTGATCAGGAACGACTTGGCACCCTGTCCGGCTGTTCCCAATCTGTTCGCGGTCGTGGACGAGTAAGATGAATTTGCTTTGTCCAAGTCCCTTTGGTTGCCAAAAGGTGCATCCATGAATCGTGTTTACCTTGATCATAACGCCACAACGCCAATTCGCCCCGAAGCGCGCGATGCGATGATCACGGCAATGGATCAGATCGGTAACCCTTCCTCGGTTCACGCTGAAGGACGAGCGGCAAAGGCCATGGTCGAGCGTGCACGGGCGCAGGTGGCCGAAGCTGTCGGGTGCCGACCGCAGGAAGTTATTTTTACCTCTGGTGCGACCGAAGCGGCTCGGGCCTTGCAGAATAGACCGAATAATTGCGATGTGTTCGTCGATGCAACGGCGCATGACGCCCTTTGGTCGCATCTTGATCTATCGAATTGCAACGAACGCCCGTTCGGACCTGGTCACATCTTAGCAATGGGGTTGGCGAATTCGGAAACAGGTATCGTTACTTTGCCACCGAAAAAGGTCGAAGGTCAGTGGCCCTATGGCGCACGGCGCGCCGATTGGTTGTTGCTGGATATTACACAGGCTGTTGGCCGTATTCCCTTTTCCTTCGCCTGGAGCGATGCGGATATGGCGGTTCTTTCGGCGCATAAAATCGGCGGTCCTAAGGGTGTTGGCGCTCTGATCCTAAAACAAGGGCTGGACATCAACCCGCTTGCGGTTGGTGGCGGGCAGGAAATGGGCCGGCGCTCCGGGACGGAAAACGTTGTTGGAATCGCGGGTTTTGGTGCCGCTGCCGAGGCCGCAGTGAAAGATCTGGCTAACGGTGTTTGGGAAAATGTTGCTAAATTTAGAAATATTCTAGAGAACGCTCTTGAGGCCGGATCGAAAGCGACTATTTTTGTCGGGAAAGATCAGGAGCGACTCCCCAACACTTTGTGTTTTGCAACTCCCGGATGGAAAGGGGAGACGCAAGTTATGCAGATGGATCTGGCTGGATTTGCGATCAGCGCAGGTTCGGCCTGTTCAAGTGGCAAGGTAAAGACCAGCCGAGTTTTGACGGCAATGGGATATGACGAGGTAACGGCAGCCAGCGCAATTCGCGTATCGCTCGGCCCTTGGACGACAGAAGATGATGTGCTGCGTTTCGCGGATACGTGGCTGGAAAAAGAGAAAAAGCATCGCGCGCGTGCCGCGTGATCTGACGGAGGATAAGTCATGGCCGCTTTGGACCAGACTCAGGTAAAAGAAGGTGTCGATCAGGAAACCGTTGATGCGGTGCGCGAGGCCGGAACCTATAAATACGGCTGGAACACCGATATTGAGATGGAATACGCCCCAAAAGGCGTGAACCCCGATATCGTCCGTCTGATCTCGGACAAGAATGAAGAACCGGAATGGATGACCGAATGGCGTCTGGCCGCGTTCGAACGCTGGACCAAGATGGAAGAGCCGAAATGGGCGATGGTCAGCTATCCCGAAATCGACTTTCAGAACCAGTATTACTATGCCCGTCCGAAATCGATGGAGGTAAAGCCGAAATCGCTGGATGAAGTGGATCCGAAGCTGCTGGCCACTTACGAAAAGCTCGGTATCCCACTGAAAGAACAGATGATTCTGGCTGGCGTCGAAGGTGCTGAGGATATGCCTGCTGAGGGCCGCAAGGTGGCTGTGGATGCGGTGTTCGACTCGGTGTCCGTTGGCACAACTTTTCAGGCGGAATTGAAAAAGGCAGGTGTGATCTTCTGCTCGATCTCTGAAGCGATCAGGGAACACCCCGAGCTGGTCAAGAAATACCTGGGCACCGTGGTTCCGGTATCCGATAATTTCTATGCCACGCTGAACTCAGCCGTGTTCTCGGACGGGTCATTTGTCTACATCCCGCCGGGCGTACGCTGCCCGATGGAGCTGAGCACCTATTTCCGCATCAATGCGGAGAACACCGGTCAGTTTGAACGTACCCTGATCATTGCCGATAAAGGCAGCTATGTCAGCTACTTGGAAGGCTGTACTGCGCCTCAGCGCGACACTGCGCAGCTGCATGCTGCCGTGGTCGAAATCATTATCGAGGAAGATGCCGAGGTAAAATACTCGACCGTTCAAAACTGGTACCCCGGGGATGAGAATGGCAAGGGTGGCATCTATAACTTTGTGACCAAGCGCGCGGATTGCCGCGGCGACCGGTCAAAGGTGATGTGGACGCAGGTGGAGACCGGCTCTGCCGTGACATGGAAATACCCGTCCTGCATCCTGCGCGGTAATGAAAGTCAGGGTGAGTTCTATTCGATCGCGATTGCCAATAACTATCAGCAGGCCGACACTGGCACCAAGATGATCCACCTCGGCAAGAACACCAAGTCTCGGATCGTTTCGAAAGGGATCAGCGCGGGCAAGGCGCAGAACACCTATCGCGGGTTGGTCTCGATGCATCCGAAAGCCAAGGACAGCCGCAATTACACCCAGTGTGACAGCTTGCTGATCGGTGACAAATGCGGGGCGCATACGGTGCCCTATATCGAGGTCAAGAACAACTCATCGCGCGTCGAGCATGAAGCGACGACGTCGAAGGTCGATGATGATCAGCTATTCTATTGCCGTCAGCGCGGAATGGACGAGGAAGAGGCCGTGGCCCTTGTTGTCAACGGGTTCTGCAAGGACGTGCTACAGGCACTGCCAATGGAATTTGCGATGGAGGCCCAGCAGTTGGTGGCCATCAGTCTCGAAGGATCTGTGGGTTAATCCCGACTTTCCCTGAATTCAGAACATACAGGGGGCATGACCCTCTTGCGATACGCCAAAGGAAATAAACATGCTGGAAATCAAAAACCTGCACGTCAAACTTGAAGAAGAAGACAAGCAAATCCTCAAAGGTGTCGACCTGAAGGTTGAGGCTGGCAAGGTACATGCGATCATGGGGCCAAATGGCTCGGGCAAATCGACGCTCAGCTATGTGCTGTCCGGTCGGGATGGGTATGAAGTGACCGAAGGCTCGGCGACCCTTGGTGGTGAGAACCTGTTCGAGATGGAACCGGAAGAGCGCGCAGCAGCTGGTGTTTTCCTGGCGTTCCAATATCCGGTTGAAATCCCGGGCGTTGGCAACATGACCTTTCTGCGCACCGCTGTGAATTCACAGCGCAAGGCCCGTGGGGAAGAAGAGCTTTCGGCAGCCGATTTCCTGAAAGAGGTGCGCGCCAAGGCCAAATCGTTGAAGATCGATGCGGATATGCTGAAGCGCCCTGTGAATGTTGGCTTTTCTGGCGGTGAGAAAAAGCGCAACGAAATACTGCAAATGGCCATGCTAGAGCCCAAAATGTGCATTCTGGACGAGACAGATTCCGGTTTGGATGTAGACGCGATGAAATTGGTTGCAGAGGGCGTGAACGCGCTGCGCGACGAAGCGCGTGGCTTCCTTGTTATCACGCATTATCAGCGCCTTCTGGACCACATCAAACCTGATGTCGTACATATCATGGCCGATGGGCGGATTGTAAAAACTGGCGGTCCCGAGTTGGCACTTGAGGTCGAAAACAACGGTTATGCCGACATTTTGGCCGAGGTGAACTGATGGCGTTGCCCCAAGCAAAACAGACTGCGACGGAGGAGCGGCTGGCCGTCCTGTCGTTGCCCGATGCCGGATGTACTCGCGCTGCGCGCGAGGATGCGATTGCCCGTGTGCGCCAAATGGGCTTGCCCAGCCGGCGCGACGAGTACTGGAAATACACCCAACCCGATACGCTCGTATCGGCTGATGCAGCGCATGCGGCGCTGTTCGAGTCGGACGAGCCGCAAATGTTCGATGAATTCGACCGCTTGAAGATTGTCTTCGTTGACGGAGTGTTCAATCCCGAAGAGTCCGATGATCTGACGCTCGAAGGTGTTTCGATCGACCGGCTTGAAGATATTTGCTGCAAAGATATCCATTGGGCCAAAGACTTGTATGGCGTTCTTGAAGCGAATGGACAAGTTCCGGTTCAGCGCCCGCTGGCCGCATTGAACACCGCATTTGCATCAGACGGCGTGGCCATCCATGTGACCGGTAAGCCATCGAAACCGATCAGCCTGATCTATCGCCATGCGTCCGAGGATTCGGATGCGATCCTGCATCACGTAGTACGGGTCGAAACTGACGCCGAGGTTACCATTCTCGAAAACGGGCCGGCGGCATCGCGTTTCAACAAATGTATGGAAATTGACATTGCCGATGGTGGCTCGCTGCACCATGTGCGGGCCCAGGGTCGTGACCACGAGCGTCGTGCGGCGACGCATATGTTTACACGGTTGGGTGCCAATTCTGTCTACAAATCCTTCACCCTGACCATGAACGGTGTTCTGACCCGGAACGAACAGGTGATCGAATTGACCGGCGATGATGCGGTGGCGCACGTGGCCGGTGCCTGCGTCGGAGATGGCGACTTTCACCATGACGACACGGTATTCGTCACCCATGACGCGGTTGGTTGCGAAAGCCGCCAGGTGTTCAAGAAGGTGCTGCGCAACGGCGCGACCGGCGTGTTTCAGGGCAAGATCCTTGTGAAAGAGGGCGCTCAGAAAACAGATGGGTATCAGATTAGCCAGTCTTTGCTACTGGATGATGATAGTCAGTTCCTCGCCAAGCCCGAGCTTGAGATCTATGCCGATGACGTTGTCTGTTCGCACGGTTCGACATCAGGTGCGCTTGATGAAACGGCTCTGTTCTACCTGCGGTCTCGGGGTGTGCCCGTCAAAGAGGCAACAAATTTGCTGACCTTGTCGTTCCTGGCCGAGGCTGTGGAAGAGATCGAGGATGAAGGCCTTGCGGAGGCTATGGTTGACCGCCTTGAAGGCTGGCTTTCTCGGCGAAGCTGATGCCGGTAACGACGGATATAGTGGCCACATACCGTGGACCAGGCCGGGTTGTAAGCCGGCTTTTGGATTTGGGCGAACGTGAGGACCGCGCTTTGGTCTTTGTAATGGCGTTCTGCGTGGTGGCATTCATTGCGCAACTGCCACGTTTGTCCCGACGGGCGCATCTCGAAGACCTCGAACTTAACATGCTGTTGGGCGGTGCCTTGCTTGGAACGGTCATTATCTTGCCGCTGTTCTTCTACCTTCTGGCCTTCGTGTCCCACGGTGCGGCGCGTCTGTTCGGCGGAAAGGGGACTGCCTATGGCGCAAGGTTGGCTCTGTTCTGGGCGTTGCTATCCTCGACGCCGTTGATTTTGCTGAACGGCCTTGTCGCTGGTTTTATCGGTCCGGGGACAACCATGACCACTGTCGGGTTGGTCTGGTTTGTCGTATTCCTGTGGTTCTGGTTTTCGGGCCTTAGGCAAGCGCAAAGGTATGCGGAATGAATCCGGCCGTGCTGAGTCAGATTGCTGTTCTGACCCTGACCAACCCTGCCGAAGCGGCAAGACGGTTGCTGGATCTGCGTCCCGGGCGTGAAGTTGTCTGGCTGGCATTCTTTCTGGCTGTCGTTCTGAACGGTGCCATCCAAATTGGTATTGAACAGATGGTCCCTGTCCCGCAGGGTGAACCGCTTCCCGTTTCTGATCCTGTTATTCTGAACCTTCTGCGTTCGTCAGGCGCGATGCTGCTCAGCGTGGTGGCTCTTCTTTTTGTTGGTCGTACTATAGGGGGCGTTGCGACATTCAAAGATATCCTGATCCTGACGATCTGGCTGCAATTCCTTCAGATCGCAGCGATGTCGGTGACTCTGATCGTTTCGATGGTTGTTCCATTTATGATGGTCATGTTTTTGCTGGCGACCGCACTTGTCAGCCTTTACGTCTCAATGCATTTCCTGAATGAAGCTCATAAGTTCAACTCGATGCTGAAATCTTTTGGGGTCATTCTGTTATCCGCACTGATTTCAATCTCATTTGTCCTCATGTTCACACCCAACGGCCCGGTTTAGGGAAGAAAAATACGATGTTCGATCTGCAGAAAATTCGCGCTGACTTTCCGATCCTGTCCCGAGAGGTAAACGGCAAGCCGCTGACCTATCTGGACAATGGAGCATCAGCTCAGAAGCCACAGGTTGTCATTGACGCTGTGACGCGGGCTTATAGCGAAGAATATGCAAATGTGCATCGCGGGCTGCACTATCTGTCCAATCTGGCGACCGAGAAATACGAATCCGTTCGTGGAACTATTGCCCGATTTCTGGGCGTAACGGATGAAGATGAGATTGTTCTGAACTCGGGCACGACCGAAGGCATCAATCTGGTCGCCTATGGCTGGGCGATGCCGCGTCTTCAGGCAGGGGACGAGATCGTCCTGAGTGTGATGGAGCATCATGCAAACATCGTACCCTGGCATTTCCTGCGCGAGCGTCAGGGAGTAGTGCTGAAATGGGTGGATGTGGATGCGGATGGCGGGCTTGATCCGCAAGCTGTCATTGATGCCATCGGTCCAAAAACCAAGCTGGTCGCGGTGACCCATTGTTCGAACGTGTTGGGCACGGTTGTGGATGTCAAAGCAATCACCGAAGGCGCCCATGCCAAAGGCGTCCCGGTGCTGGTGGATGGCAGTCAAGGCGCCGTGCATATGCCGGTCGATGTCCAGGATATCGGCTGCGATTTCTACGCCATCACCGGGCATAAGCTTTATGGCCCATCGGGATCGGGAGCGATTTACATCAAATCTGACCGGATGGCCGAAATGCGCCCGTTTATCGGTGGCGGTGACATGATCAAAGAGGTCAGCAAGGGTCAGGTGATCTACAATGATCCACCGATGAAATTCGAGGCGGGAACTCCTGGCATCGTGCAAACCATCGGACTGGGCGTCGCTCTGGACTATCTGATGGATTTGGGGATGGACAACGTTGCTGCTCATGAGGCCGGGATCCGAGACTATGCGATGCAGAGGTTTGCAGGGCTGAACTGGATTCAGCTTCAGGGGGCACGGCCGGACAAAGCGGCGATCTTTAGCTTCACTTTGGACGGTGCAGGCCACGCGCATGACATTTCGACGATTTTGGATAAAAAGGGCGTCGCCGTTCGGGCCGGGCACCATTGTGCTGGACCATTGATGGATTTCCTCGGAGTCACCGCGACATGCCGCGCCAGTTTTGGTCTCTATAACTCGAAAGATGAGGTCGATACCCTGATCGAAGCGCTTGAACTTGCGCATGATCTGTTCGCGTGAAACCTGTTTGATCCGGGTCGATTTTCAGTTGCACCCGGCCCGGAACAAGGTTAGCTAACGGCTCAGGCACCTGTAGCTCAGCTGGATAGAGCGCTGCCCTCCGAAGGCAGAGGCCAGAGGTTCGAATCCTCTCAGGTGCGCCATTTCTTGAATATTTGGGCTCGTATTGAAGATCACCTGCAACAGCCGGTTTGCGCAGGATTTATGAGGCTGCCTGAGTGGAATGGCACCTCCGCAATGGCAGATAAATCTGCTCATTCAAACGGTTACGTGAGCGACAAAGTTCTCTTGACGACGGGCGGGGCGGATCAACCGCCCCAGCTTCTTACCACACCGCAATCCATATGCACGAAGTTCGAGCGGTGGTATTTGCCAACACCACCAGCACGGCAAGACATCGCCGCTTTGGCCATTTGCGAGACCGAACGAGATGACAGGCGGAGGTCGGCTGCCTGGCCTTTCATGTGCAACGAATTCTTGGCAACACGGCGCGACCGTGACCGCAGCATCGCGTTGGTCTGCGGCGAGCGATAGCCCGACAGCAGCATATAGGGTTCGTTGACATCCAACAGATTATGCGACGCCGCCATGATGTCGATCGTGCGGAGGTCCATATCTTTGGCCTGGTCGGTGCGCCAATCGCGCATGAAGTGGTTCACTTCTTTGACCGCGTCTTTGATGTATTTACCGTCAACCCAATAGATCATATCGATCCGCTCGCCAGTGCGTCCGGAATACATGCGAATACGGCGAATATCACCACCGCCACGAAGAAATCCTGCTGCATTGGAGTAGGTTGGAGTTGCTACAACTGCTGTAGCTGCGAATGCGCCCAATAAAGCACGCCGGGTCAAACCCGAGGAACTGCTCGTCGTCATTTTGTGTTTCGTCCCGTACTGTTCCTGCCTGCACACGATGTTACGCGCGCTGTATTAATTTATTCCCATCCCAGATGAGGGATTTATGACACAGTCGTGAAGGGCGGCCAAGAAGTCTTTCGAATTCATCTTTTCAAGGGGGAATTTTCGGCAGTTTTTTGCGCAGGTGGTGCAAAATGGCAAAGATCCAACGTCTTAGGCCGTCGCGGAAACCTGTCCGATGCAAACAAGCATCACGCTTGGGTATAAGCACGAAATTGATGCATTTGTGAATAGACAATGGGTTTCAAGCAAAACCATAATTGTTCGGCATTGCCTGAAACGGCGTATTATATAGAAAATTCAAGGGCTCCAAATGTTCTCTGTTCTTCGTGCAAGCACCGGTATTGCTTTGGCCGCATGTTTTCTAACGTCTTCGGCGATGGCGAACACTGAGGCCAAGCCTGACACCGCATTCCAGATGGCGGTTGCCGAATTTGCACCTTCCGGGTCTGAGATTGCCGATTTCTACCGTGAAAGAGGATTCGTGCCTGTTTGGGTTGGCGACACGGCTGCACATGCTGAACGTCGTCAACGGTTGATTGAGGGGCTTTCTGCGGTCGAATTACACGGGCTACCCGCGAACGCCTATGATGCGCAGGGCTTGGTTGACCGACTTCAATCAGCAAAATCAGCGCGTGAGCTTGGGGCCGTCGAGGTCGAGTTGACACGCGTTTTTGCAGCCTATGCTCAGGACATGAGGACAGGCCTTTTACGACCATCCGATATAGACGATGGATTAGTCAGGAAGGTCGAGCCGACCTCGACAGCAGGGCATCTGCGTGGACTGACGACCTCGGAGGATGCAGCCTATTTCGATCAGTTGGCGCCAAGCTCGACCCAGTACCGGGCTTTGATGAAGCAGAAACTTGCGCTGGAAGAATTGGTTCGCCAAGGCGGTTGGGGAACTACTGTTCCACAAGCAAAGCTAGAGCTGGGAGATACGGGACCCGCCGTAATAGCGATGCGTAACAGATTGGTTGAAATGGGTTTTATGAACCCAACAGCCAGCCCTGTTTTTGACGATGCCTTGCTGGCAGGTGTTCAACGGTTTCAAATCGCACATGGTCTTGCCGCAGATGGCGTCGCGGGTCCGGGCACAATTACTGAATTGAACCGCACTGCTTCGGATCGTCTGAAGGCCGTCTATGTCGCGCTGGAGCGTGAGCGCTGGTTGCCGCGCGAGCGCGGTGAACGCCACATTCTGGTCAATCAGGCTGATTTCTCAGCCAAGATTGTTGATGACGGCTTTATTACCTTTGAAACCCGCGCTGTGATCGGCAAGAACACCCATGATCGTCGGAGCCCCGAGTTTTCCGACAAGATGGAACATATGGTCATTAACCCCAGCTGGTATGTCCCACGCTCGATCATCACCAAGGAATACCTGCCGCAGCTGCAGTCCAACCCAAATGCCGTTGGGCATATTCAGATTACCGATCGCAGTGGTCGCCAGGTCAATCGCGGGGCAGTAGATTTCACTCAGTTCACCGCAAGCAACTTTCCTTTTGCGATGCGCCAACCGCCCAGCAAAAGCAATGCCCTGGGGCTGGTGAAGTTCATGTTCCCCAACAAGCACAACATCTATCTGCATGATACACCGCAGAAAAGTTTGTTTGCTCGGGAATCTCGTGCCTTCTCGCATGGTTGTATCAGATTGGCTCAGCCTTTCGAATTCGCTTACGCACTGTTGGCGAAGCAAGAAGAAAACCCAAAGGCATTTTTCCATCGGATTCTCGCGACTGGAAAAGAGACCACTGTGAAACTTGAGCAGCATGTTCCTGTCCACTTGATTTACCGCACTGCCTTTATTGGCCCGAAAGGTGAGGTACAGTACCGACGCGACGTCTATGGCCGTGATCAGAAAATCTGGAATGCTCTGCAGAAAGCAGGGGTGGCCCTGCCGGACGTTCAGGGGTAATCACCGGGGGCAGGTCCTAGTTCCGGGAAGCCCCACATGAAATATACAGTTCAACAAATCGCAGATGCCCTTGACGCTGAGTTCCAGGGCGATGCCAGCCTGGTCGTACATGCTGCTGCTGAACCGTCGGATGCAACTGCCACTGATCTGGCGATGGCGATGTCGCCGAAATATGCCGAGGATCTGGGATCGGGTTCGGCGCAGGTCGCCATCCTTTGGGAAGGTGCTGACTGGCAGGCGTTGGGGCTTAAGGCAGCAATATTCGTTCGGCGACCGCGGATGGCGATGGCCGGGATCACCTCCATGCTGGATAAAGGGCAGGGCTTTGGATCCGGGGTTCACCCTTCTGCAGTCATCGACCCGACTGCGGATGTGGCAGATGGGGTCTCAATCGGCCCTCTGGCAGTCATTGGTGCACGGGCCCGGGTCGGCAGAGGGGCGAATATCGGACCGCATTGCGTCATAGGCATGGATGCTGTGTTGGGCGAAGACGCCGTTCTGCGCGAAATGGTCAGCATTGGTGCCCGTGTGCAGATCGGGGATCGTTTTATCGCGCAACCAGGGGCAAGGATCGGTAGCGACGGGTTCAGTTTTGTTACGCCCGAAGTTTCGGGGGTAGAGAACGCGCGCAAGACCTTGGGGGATGCAGGAGACGCCAGCGCGCAAAGCTGGCTGCGCATTCATTCGCTTGGTTCTGTGGAAATTGGCGACGATGTCGAGATCGGTGCGAATTGCACGATCGACAACGGGACCATTCGTAATACTCGCATCGGGAATGGCACAAAACTGGATAATCAGGTCCATATCGGCCACAACACGCGCGTTGGTAATGACTGTCTGCTGTGTGGTCAGTCTGGTATTTCCGGTTCGGTTGAGCTTGGCAATAACGTGGTTCTGGGTGGGCAATCAGGCGTCTCGGACAATATTTTCGTTGGCGACCGGGTGATTGTCGGCGGTGGTACCAAAATCCTGTCAAACGTACCTGCCGGTCGTGTGTTGATGGGCTACCCGGCTGTGAAGATGGAAACCTTTACTGATGTCTATAAGGCGCAGCGCAGATTGCCGCGGATGCTTCGTGACGTGGAGGCGTTGAAAAAGGCTGTTTCCAAACAGCCTCCGAGCGATTAAATCACATTCAACGTGATAATCAGAGGATCGATATGAGCATCACCGACCGCGTCATTGCCATCATTGCCGAACAAGCCGTGTTGGAGCCTTCGGATGTGACGCCCGAAAGTACGCTCGAAGATCTGGGGATCGACAGCCTGGGGCTGGTCGAGAGTATCTTTGCCATCGAAGAAGAGTTCGACATTACCGTTCCGTTCAATGCCAATGAACCAACGGCCAGTGACTTTGACATCTCAAATGTCGCCGCGATCATTGCTGGGATCGAAAAGCTTGTGGCAGAAAAGGTCTGACCCAAGCAAATGAAACGGGTAGTAATAACCGGGGCAGGCACGATCAATTCGCTTGGTCATTCAGTTCCAGATACGCTTGAGGCGATGCGGGAAGGCCGTTGTGGCATTTCGGAACTTGAATTTCGAGACGTCGACAGGTTGGCGATCAAGATCGGTGGGCAGGTCCGGGGGTTCGAAGCCGAGGGTCGGTTCAACCGCCAACAGATGACTCTGTATGACAGGTTTACACAGTTTACCCTGACCGCGGCCAAAGAGGCCATAGATCAGTCCGGGATCGAATTCCACGGTGAGTTGGCTGCACGATCTGGCGTGGTTCTGGGAACAGCAGGTGGTGGCGTTTCGACCTGGGACGACAATTACCGTTCAGTCTATGAGGACGGGAAGAACAGGGTTCATCCATTTGTTGTTCCTAAACTTATGAACAACGCGGCGGCAAGCCACGTATCGATGGAACATAACCTCAAAGGTCCCAGCTTTACCGTATCGACTGCTTGTGCCTCATCGAACCATGCGATGGCGCAAGCCTTTCAGATGGTGCGCAGCGGGGCGGCCCCTGCGATGATCACCGGCGGCTCAGAATCCATGTTGTGCTTTGGTGGCGTCAAGGCCTGGGAAGGGCTGCGGGTGATGTCCAAGGATGCCTGTCGTCCCTTTAGCGCCAACCGAAACGGTATGGTGCAAGGAGAGGGAGCGGGCATCTTCGTGTTCGAGGAATACGAACACGCGAAGGCGCGTAGGGCAGAAATTTTGTGCGAAGTTGTTGGTTTCGCGATGACCTCGGATGCATCAGACATTGTGATGCCCAGCAAGCAGGGCGCAGCCCGTGCGATGTCAGGGGCGTTGTCTGATGCTGGCCTGAATGCCAATCAGGTGGGTTATATCAACGCCCATGGCACAGGTACTGCGGCCAATGACAAAACGGAATGTGCCGCTGTAGCTGGCGTTTTCGGCCCGCATGCGGACGAACTTTTGATCTCATCCACCAAGTCGATGCATGGTCACTTGATTGGCGGAACCGGCGCGGTAGAGCTTTTGGCCTGTATCATGGCCCTGCGAGATGGGGTGATTGCACCGACGATTGGCTACGAAGAACCAGATCCGGAATGTGCTTTGGACGTTGTGCCCAACGAGGCACGCGATGCGAAAGTCGAGGTTGCGCTAAGCAACGCTTTCGCTTTCGGAGGTCTGAACGCAGTACTTGCCTTGAAGCGGGTTTGAGAAAGCCGCTGGGTTAAACGGCTTTCTCGAAAATGTAGTCTTCAGTTGGTTGCGACATCAACAATGTCGTAACCTGCAGTAAACCCGGACAAAGATAGGTCAAGTTCGATCACCTGATCCGGCGCGGGCGCTGGAACGATGGTCAAAGTCGCCTTGCTACCCTGCTTCATTGCGTCGATATCCCCTTGGGTCAGGCCGATTTGGGCAACACAGCCAACAGGGTTACAAAACGAATAGTTGTAGCGTTTGGCAGGCGCCCCGTCGATTGAGAGGGTCAGCTGCGCTTGCAACAGGGTTTCAAGCGGAACCAAGATATTTGCTCCGGCTACAGCCGAACCGCCTTCGGGTAGGCGGAACATGGAAAACTCAGCCATAGGCACATCTTGCGGGCCATTTATGACTTGCAGCAGCGAACACAGATCTTTGCCCGCGTTCATCTTCAAACAGTTCAGGCTCCAGTCGCCGAATTTTTCTTTGTCATAGCGCTGTCCGACCTTGACGGTTTCATCGACCGGCTGCCCCAGGTCGAGACCATTGTCCACCTGCTCGGTCGTAGGGGATTCGGTGGCAGGTTCTGTCGTGTCGGTGGTCTCTTGCGCCAGGGCGGCGCCGTTGAAAAGAAAAGCTGCCGCAACAAGCTTTATCGGTGTCCTGAACATAATTGCCTCGTGATTGTTGATGTGGCTTTTCGCCGGGTCTAGCACCACTGGCGCGCAGTGTCAGGCATTATGCAGCGTAAAAAGACAGAAGTGATCGGAATCTCGCCTGAGGCCCCGTGGGCAACACGTGTGGCCAAGATAAAAGGGAGCCGGTGGAGCGGCTCCCTTTCATGAATTTTTCTCCCCGTCGGACCGGCCGACTTAATTATGAGCAGACGTTACGAGAGGGCGGCGCGGTGGTCAACTGCTAACCTGAAAATTTAATTATGAAGCTATGGTGGAAAAAGGGCCGCGCGTGAACGCGCGGCCAGTCGACAGGGAGGAAGTTTGTTGACCGCGGAATTCTCATACACGAACAACCAGAAAACTATCGCAGCCAAAGGTTAACTTTGTATGCTGGGCGGAGATCGGTAGGAAACAGGGCCTTAAGCATATGAGTGAGAACATATTTCTTGGCGGTGGTGGCGCAGATTACAGCCAACCGCAGACGTTGTCGTTGAAATACGCCAACCGCCACGGCCTGATCGCCGGTGCGACCGGCACTGGCAAGACCGTGACGCTTCAGATCCTGGCCGAGGGGTTTTCCAAGGCCGGGGTGCCGGTGTTTCTGTCTGACGTCAAAGGTGATCTGTCTGGTTTGGCGCTGGCGGGCAGTGAAAGTCACAAGCTACATGGGGCATTTCAGAAGCGTGCCGAAACCATCGGATTCACGGATTACGAATATGCCGCTTGCCCGGTCACTTTCTGGGACCTGTTCGGTCAGCAAGGCCATCCGGTTCGAACCACAGTATCCGAGATGGGACCTTTGTTGTTGTCCAGGCTGATGGACCTGAGCGAAGCACAGGAAGGCATTGTAAACATTGCATTTCGGGTTGCCGATGAAGAAGGTATGCCCCTGTTGGATATGAAAGATCTGCAAGCCCTGTTGGTCTGGATCGGAGAGAACAGAGCAAATCTTTCGCTGCGCTATGGGAATGTCTCAACCGCCTCGATCGGTGCCATCCAGCGACGGTTATTGGTTCTTGAAAATCAAGGGGGCACCAATCTGTTTGGCGAACCTGCCCTGGAACTGGCCGATCTTATGCGCACCGATGCCAACGGGAATGGCATGGTGAACATCCTGGCCTCTGACAAGCTGATGGGATCACCTCGTCTGTATGCGACGTTCCTGTTATGGCTGCTGAGCGAACTGTTTGAAGAGTTGCCCGAAGTCGGCGATCCGGACAAACCCAAGCTGGTATTTTTCTTTGACGAAGCGCATCTGTTGTTCGAAGACGCGCCCAAAGTGCTTGTGGACAAGGTCGAGCAGGTCGCCCGCCTTATCCGATCAAAGGGCGTAGGGGTCTATTTCATCTCGCAAAACCCGGCAGACATCCCAGAAGACATTCTGGGTCAGTTGGGTAACCGGGTACAGCATGCTTTGCGAGCTTTCACCGCCCGAGACAGGAAAAACCTTCGCCTTGCGGCTGAAACCTACCGCGAGAATCCAACCTTTGATACTGAGGCCGCCATCCGTGAGGTTGGCGTGGGCGAGGCGGTTACATCCATGCTGCAAAAGAAAGGGGTTCCGGGCATCGTCGAACGCACTTTGATCCGTCCCCCTGGGTCACAGTTGGGGCCGATTACCGCTGCCGAACGGCAAACGGTAATGAATGCGTCTCCGATGAAAGGCAAATACGAAACCCGCATAGATCGCAGATCAGCCTTTGAGATGCTCCAGGCGCGGACTGATGCCGCAGCACAGGCCGCAGCCGAGGCAGAAGAACAGCTTGAGTCTCAATCGATTGCAGAACGCGAATTTGCCACGGCTCGCCGATACTCAGGCAGCAAAGTAACGCGGTCTTCTTCGCGGATCGTGCGAAAGAAAGACACCTTTGCCACCGCCATGAGCGAGGCCGTCATTAAAGAGCTTAAGGGAACAACCGGGCGCAGGATCGTCCGAGGCATTCTGGGCGGGTTATTTCGTAATCGTTGAATGGCGAGCCGGGCTAATTGCCCGGCCTCACAACGGTCACTTCAGGCGGCGTTGGCCTTCTTGTCTGCAATATGCATCAGCCTCGGGGACGGACATTTTTGTTGCCGGAAAGTCGATTGCCCGGTCCCAGTCCACGCGATTCTGCCGGTAGAGCTGGCATGTCACCACGCCCTTGGGGGTCTGGACCTTGACCGGAGTGGTTTCCAGATCTTTTGGTGACGGAATACATGCGGTCAAAGAGGCAAGAACCGGCAGCAGAATGAGTGTCTTTGTAAGAGTGGTTTTCATCGGTGTTTTCTATTCCCTGCGGGCAAATGGTAGTAGTCTGCACAAAGGCAAATAATTGGTGAACACGACTGTGAAACATGTCAGGCCGATGATTTGCTCTAGTAAGTTCCTCACTCAAAATCAAGAAACCGCGCCAATTTCTTGACGCGGTTCCATATATTGGAGGTTCTGTGGCCCTATTTCTCGGGGATCAGCCCTCTTGGACTGAATCTAAGAACAATCAGCAGAATCAACCCCATCGTGAACAGTCGCATATGGGCCGCGCTGTCGATCAGATGCGTCTTGAGCGCACTGCCATCGGGCATTCCGGACGTGATCAGGTTCATAAGCCACAACCCAATCGGTTCGACCTGGACCCACAGGAACCAGATGAGGAATGCGCCCAGCACAGCACCAAAGTTGTTGCCCGATCCGCCCACGATCACCATGACCCAGACCAGAAATGTAAAGCGCAGAGGGTTGTAGGTACCCGGCGTCAACTGCCCGTCCAGCGTTGTCATCATCGCGCCCGCGATACCGCAGATGGCAGAGCCCAGAACGAAGATTTGCAAATGGCGGCGGGTGACATCTTTACCCATCGCCTCGGCTGCAACCTCGTTGTCACGGATGGCGCGCATCATGCGGCCCCAGGGGCTGCGCAGCGCCATCTGGGCCATCCACAGCAGGATCAGAAGAACAACCATGAACAGCAGGGAATAGCCCAGCTTGACCGACAGGGTCGAGGCGATGACAGGGTCCAGCCCAAACCAATCGGCACGGGCAATGAAGGATGGATCCTGCTGAAGCTCAACCTCATAGCCGACCACGGGCGAAGGGCGTGGGATGCCGTAGACATTCTTGACACCTCGGGCCAGCCAGTCCTCGTTTTTCATGATTGCGATGATGATTTCGGCAATCCCAAGCGTCGCAATCGCCAGATAGTCCGAGCGCAGGCCAAGGGCTGTTTTGCCGATCAGCCAAGCGGCACCGGCGGCCAGCACACCGCCCGCGGGCCAGGCCAACAGAACCGGCAGATTCAACCCGCCAAGGTTGCCCGCAACGGCTGGGTCAATGGCTTCGACACCAGCAACGCTGGGGTCAAACACCGCACGGTAAATGAAAAACCCGGCGATCAGAATCGCGACGATGGCAATCGTCTGTACACGGCCCCTCGGTATTTTTGTTGCCACCAGAACCGCCGCAACGACGGTCGCAGCCCCCAACAGCAACGCAAGGACGATCCCGTATCCTCCGGATGACCACGCGCCGGGTGTCGGCGGGGTTGAGACCAGCACAACCGCCAGCCCGCCCAGCGCAACAAAGCCCATAACACCAACGTTGAACAGGCCCGCAAAGCCCCATTGCAAGTTCACCCCAAGCGCCATGATGGCCGAGATCAACCCCATGTTCAGGATCAGGATCGCCGAATTCCAGCTTTGCGTGAATCCGGTCAACAGGATCAGGCCGCCAACAACCACGAAAAGCAGCGTATTTTTGACAGTCTCGGTCATACTGCTTTCCCCTTAAACAGACCTGTGGGCTTAAACAGAAGCACGATGAGCAAGATAACAAAGCTGACCGCGAATTTGTAATCGGTGGATAAGAATTGGACCAATCCCGAGGGCTCTAGATGTTCCGGTGCCATATAGGTCAGCACCTTTTTCCACGCATAGGTGATCGTCACCTCGGAAAACGCGATGATGAACCCGCCCGCGATAGCGCCCAGCGGGTTGCCGAGGCCGCCGACGATGGCCGAAGCGAAGATCGGCAGCAGAAGCTGGAAATAGACAAAGGGCTTAAAGCTCTTGTCCAACCCGTAAAGCACACCCGCAGTTGTCGCCAGCGCCGCGACAAGGATCCAAGTGATCATCACCACACGTTCAGGGTTGATGCCAGACAGCAGCGCCAGATCCTCGTTATCCGAATAAGCGCGCATCGACTTGCCGGTGCGGGTTTTGTTCAAAAACCAGAACAAAAGTGCCACGGCGACTACGGCCACAACCACGGTGATGCCCTGAGAGGTCTTGATCGCCAACCCCTCACGCAGCCCGGTCATCGCCTTGAATTCCCGCGCTGAAACGATGAACCGCTCACCGTCCGAGAACCTTTGATCATCCGGCCCGATTATGAACCGCACCAGCCCGTTCATGATGAACATCACGCCCATCGAGACGATCACCAGAATGACCGGTTTGGCCTTTTGTTCCCGGTAGAAACGGTAAACCAGCCGATCCGTGATCAGAACCAGAACGATACAGCCCAGAATGGCAAAGGGCAGGGCCAGCAGAGCGGTCGGTAACGGCCCGAAACTGACCCCGGCGGCCTGCAGGCCCCATGTGACCAGCACGGCGATCATCGCACCAAAGGCCATCGTGTCGCCATGGGCAAAGTTCGAGAACCGCAGGATGCCATAGATCAGAGTGACCCCCAGAGCGCCCAGCGCCAACTGGCTGCCATAGGCGATTGCAGGAACGAGGACGAAGTTGGAGAGCGCCACTAGGGCGTTGAGGAAATCCATTATTCAATGACCTCACATGTACCGATGCTGGATTGAACTGAGAGATCACCGAGCGCGTTGTAAATCTGTGTACGTACGCTTCGGCCATCAGGAAACACCGTTATGGTCAATCCTGCAAGTGGCCCCATTGAAGGGACCAGAAAATGCCGTGCCCCGCCAACCCCAATTTGCTCGATTGGGTTGTTCTGAATGGCGGTGTCAAGTTTGATGGGTTTGGAAGACGACGAATAAGCGAGTGTGGGTGTTCCAGAAAGCGTGCCGGTACTTTCAAGCGAATGGTCGTTAGACCAATCACATTCTATTTCGAATACCTGAGGTAAAGTGTTTGCTGCTTCGGCCAACGCAAAATTGTCTGTTAGACCGATTGCGCAAGCCATGGCAGTAATCCTAACGATCTGGTTCCTTGGCTTTTGAACCACGGCAGACCGATGCCAATCAAGTGAACGGGATGTTGAGCTCAAAATTTGCACTGTGCTCACCCCCCCAAGAAACTCTTACGAACTTCGGGATCGGCCAGCAGTTCCTTGCCCGTGCCGGTGTATGCATTCCGCCCTTGAACCAGCACATATCCCTTGTCCGCGATCTCCAACGCCTGACGGGCGTTTTGTTCCACCATCAGGATCGGCAACCCGGTGCGGGAAACCTCGATAATCCGGTCGAACAGCTCATCCATAACGATGGGTGAGACACCAGCGGTCGGCTCGTCCAACATCAGCACTTTGGGCTGGGTCATCAATGCGCGGCCCACGGCGACCTGTTGGCGTTGACCCCCCGACAGCTCTCCGGCGGCTTGGTTGCGTTTGTCTCGGAGAATGGGGAAGAGGTCATAGACCTGTTCCATCGTGTCTGAAAAGTCGTCACGACGGATGAAGGCACCCATCTCAAGGTTTTCTTCGACCGTCATCGACGTGAAGATGTTCGAGGTCTGAGGAACAAAGCCCATCCCCTTGATCACCCGATCCTGGGGCGACAGGTTGGTGATGTCTTCTCCGTCCAGTCGCACAGATCCCGCGCGGACATCCAGCATCCCAAACACGGCCTTCATTGCAGTGGATTTACCGGCGCCGTTGGGGCCAACGATTACAGCGATTTCACCGGCATCGACTGAAATCGTGCAATCATGCAGGATATCCGGGCCCTTGCCGTAGCCTCCGGTCATGGTGTCGCCGATCAGGAATGGGCCACCTTCGACGCGGTGCGTCTTTCCGCTTTTGCGATGTGCGGGCGTCATCGTGCCCATGCCGTGTGTATTGGTGATCGAGGCATCCTTGTTGCCGTGGTCATCCTGATAAGGATTATCGCTCATGCCCCGGCCTCCAGCTTGTCTTTGTTCTTGAGGCCGGTGCCCAGATAGGCTTCGATCACATGCTCATTGGCTTTGATCTCGTCCAGAGTGCCCTGGGCCAGAACCTTGCCCTCGGCCATACAAATGACCGGGTCGCAGATTTTGCCGATGAAATCCATGTCGTGCTCGATAACCACGAAAGTATAGCCGCGTTCCTTGTTCAGGCGCAGGATTGTGTCGGCGATGGTCATCAGCAGGGTGCGGTTCACACCCGCGCCGACCTCGTCCAGAAACACGATCTTGGCGTCGACCATCATGGTACGGCCAAGTTCCAGCAGCTTTTTCTGCCCGCCCGAGACCTGACCGGCCTTGTGATCGGCCAGATGTTCGATGGTCAGAAACTCCAACACCTCATCAGCCTTAGCCTTTAACGCGCGCTCTTCATTAGCGATGCGTTTGCGGCCGAACCAGGTGTTCCAAAGTGATTCCCCGGATTGCGCGCCGGGCACCATCATCAGGTTCTCTCGGCAACTCATCGAGGAGAATTCATGCGCGATCTGAAAAGTGCGCAGCAGACCTTTGTGAAATAGATCATGCGGTGGCAAGCCGGTTATGTCCTCGCCATCCATGAACACGCGCCCAGAGGTGGGCGGGAGCACACCCGCGATCACGTTGAACAGAGTTGTCTTTCCGGCCCCGTTCGGCCCAATCAGGCCGGTGATCGAACCCTTCTGGATTTCCAGCGATGCCCCATCCACCGCATGAAACCCGCCGAAATGCTTATGCACGTCCTCGACGACGATCATCTTTTCCCCTAGCCGCCGTTTTCGGCGTTCTTGTTTTCACACCCTCATTGAAGAGGTGCGGTCTTTTTTCACTGAAGCAGCCCGGACACAAGGTCCGGGCTGCTTATTTTCAGGTCTTCTTAGGTCAAAATCAACGGAAGTTGACGGTCTTGTTTTCGCCGTCAGTGACTTCGATCTCGCGATACGAACCTGCGCTTTCGCCGGGGCCGATCAGCTCAACGCCGGACGCGCCGACATAGTCGATGTCTTGACCTGCGGCCAACAGTTCCAGACCTTTGGCCAGCTCACCCGGATAGATCTTCTCTCCTGGAGCGTTGGCAACATCTAGGATCTTGCTGCCGTAGTCGGCCGGGTTGGTCGAACCAGCGGCCTGCATCGCCAGCATGAACAGCGCTGCGGCGTCATAGCTTTCAGGCGAATAGGGCGACGATCCGTCAAAACCGGCGGCTTCGGCCATGGCAAAGTACTTTTCAGCACCTTCACCACCTGAACCGGCGATCTGACCGAACGAGCCGTTCAGGTCGGGGCCGACATTTGCGGGCAGCGAGTCACCGATCATGCCGCCGGGCAAGCCGAACGTGTCGAATGCACCGCTGTCCAGTGCCGACTGAATGATGCCCAGTCCGCCCTGATCCAGATACCCGGCAACAACCAAAATGTCGCCGCCGGCCGAGGCCAGCGCGCCGACTTCGGCCGAATAGTCTGCTTTGCCATCTTCATGCGCGGCCACGATCGTGACCTCGCCACCCGATGCCTCGAACGAGGACTGGATCGCGTCTGCCAGACCCTTGCCATAGTCATTGTTGGTGTAGGTCAGCGCGATTGAGGTGATACCACGATCATTCAGGATATCCGCCATAACCTGACCTTCACGCGCATCCGACGGGGCGGTGCGGAAGAACAGGCCGTTGTCCTCCATGGTCGACAGACCAGGCGAGGTGGCCGAGGGTGAGATCATCACCATCCCGTTCGGGATCGCGACGTTCTGCAGGATCGCACCGGTCACGCCAGAGCAGTCGCCGCCGATGATGCCGGCAACACCGTCGGCAATCATGCGTTCACCGTTCGAGGTGGACAGACCGTTATCGATACAGCCGGTATCAGCGCGCGATGCGGTGACGGTCGAGCCATCCAGCAGTTTGCCGGATTCGGTGACTTCGGCCATCGCCATCTCGGCGCCTGAACCCATTGCGGGTGCCAGCGATTCAATCGGTCCGGTAAAGCCGAACAGAACACCCAATGTGACGTCTTCGGCCATAGCTGCGCCCGAAAGAAGGGCGGTTGCTGCAGTTGCTGTAAGCAGCTTTTTCATATGGTTACTCCCAGTTGTGAACGTATTCGTTCTGGGCACGACCCTAGGCAAGCTGTTCGAAAAAGAAAAGTCCTAACGCAAACGTGTTTTTGTGGCGCACAGTTCTAGTTGTTCAGATGTGCCCGGCGCGGTGTTTTCGGTAAGGAGAACGAGATGTTTAGACTAGCTTTGATCTTCATCTTATCTGTTGTTTCAGGGTTGGCAGGGGCAGAATCGCTAACTACCAACTCCGGATCGGCGCGTGTGACGGCGATGGTGAAGGGGCTCGATACGCCCTGGGCAGTCGGCATCCTGCCTGACATGTCCTTTCTGGTAACTGAGCGCGACGGTGATCTTCTGTTCGTGTCGGAGGGAAACATAGTTCGCGTCAAAGGCACTCCCAATGTGGTTGCAAAGGGGCAGGGCGGTTTGCTGGACGTAACCGTTGCCAGGGATTTTTCGCAAAGCCGTGAGGTTTTCCTGACCTATTCCAAGCCTCAACCAAAGGGGGCAGGCACTGCACTTGCGATTGCGCGCCTGTCCGAAGACGGATCAAAGCTGACCGATCTGCGCACGATTTTCGAAGCTGAAAATGGTGGGGATTCTGGGCGTCATTTTGGCTCTCGTATTGTCGAGGCAAAGGACGGGACATTACTTGTCACTATCGGCGATCGTGGTGATCGCCCGACCGCACAGGATCAATCGAGTCACAACGGCTCGGTGATCCGTGTGAACCGGGACGGCTCGGTGCCGGCTGATAATCCATTTGTCGGACAACCGGGAATTCAGCCAGAGATATGGTCTTATGGCCACCGGAATCCCCAAGGTGCAGGGCTGGATGCACGGGGGCATCTATGGGTATCGGAACATGGAGCCAAGGGCGGTGATGAAGTGAACCTAATCCGGCCGGGGCGGAACTATGGCTGGCCGGTGATTTCCTATGGCAAGCACTATTCCGGACAAACAATCGGCGAGGGGACGGCGAAACCGGGGATGGTGCAGCCTGAATTCTATTGGGACCCTTCCATCGCCCCATCCGGCCTTTTGATTTATTCAGGCAAGCTTTGGCCCGAATGGAAGGGTGATCTATTCGTCGGGTCGCTCAAATTCGACTACATTGCTCGGCTTGAAGGCACTCCATTGACTGAGGTCGAGCAGATCAAGGGCCCTCAGACGGAACGCGTCCGCGACATTGTCGAGGCACCGGATGGATCAATCTGGTTTATTTCCGTCGGGCAGGGTGCTGTCTTTCGCATGACCCCCAGCGATTAAACAGACAAGCGCCCGCTTTGCGCACCGCGCTCACGATAGGGCGTGGTGTTGTAATGCGCCCGGTAGCATTTCGAGAAATGGCTAGGCGAGGCAAACCCGCATGCCAGTGCCACGTTGATCACGCTCATGTCGGTCTGCATCAGCAGGTTCCGGGCCTTATGCAGGCGCAGCTCCATATAATAGCGTTTAGGCGACCGGCTGAGGTAACGGCGAAACAGACGCTCTAGCTGCCGCGTGGACATGCCGACCTCTTTGGCCAGAATCGAAGGCGAGATCGGCTCTTCGATGTTTTTCTCCATCATCAGGATGACCTGGCTCAGCTTGGGATGGCGCACCCCAATCCGTGTTGGGGTCGACAAACGCTGTGTGTCCTGATCGGTGCGGATCGAGGAATAGATCAACTGATCGGCCACCGCGTTGGCAAGGTCTTCCCCGAAATCCTCGGCGATGATTTTCAGCATCAGGTCGATAGAGGAAGTGCCACCGGCTGTTGTCATCCGGTTTCCGTCAATCTGGAATACGGATTTGGTCAGTTCGACCTCATCAAATTCTTCGGTGAAACTGTCTGAGTTTTCCCAGTGAATTGTCGCACGCTTGCCATCCAGTAAACCGGCCTTGGCCAAGGTATAAGCTGCCGTACACAGCCCACCAATGCGCAATCCCCGGCGTGCTTCGCGGCGGACCCAGTTCAGAATTTTCTTGGTGGTAGCGGCTTGAACATCGACACCGCCGCAGATCAGCACGACGTCATCGCGCTGCAGCTCGGCTAGATCAGCGTCCAGTTTGAACTCGGTCCCGGCGGAGCATTTGATCGTCTCGCCGCCTTCGCCAGACAGGCTCCAACTGTAAAGCTCTTTGTCGGCCATGCGGTTTGCGATGCGCAGGCTATCCAGCGCGGATGCGAAACACAGCAGCGAGAATTTGTCCAACAGGACAAACACGAAATGACGAGGGCTGGCCGCAGTGGTTTCCACCGTGACAACTTGGCGTTGCTCTTGCATGGCGAGGTGTCCTTGATTCGGCGCCGTTTGACCCTACGTCCGGCGACAGATTTGACCGCCACCATGATCAAAGCTTGTTTGCGACGTCAAGAGGTCCAAATCGTATATGGCCTCTCATCAAACGTTTTTGTATAGAGGCGACTTGAATACTTCAGCGGAGATCAAAGCTATGACCGAATGGCAAAAAACGAACTGGCGCAACAAGCCCCGGGTTCAGATGCCAGACTATACCGACGCAGCCGCGCTGGCAAAAGTCGAGGCTCAGCTTTCGCAGTATCCGCCGCTGGTGTTTGCAGGTGAGGCACGTCGGCTCAAGCAACATCTTGGTGCTGCGGGGCGGGGTGAGGCCTTCCTGCTGCAGGGCGGCGACTGTGCTGAAAGCTTTGAACAATTCAGCGCGGATGCGATCCGCGACACCTTTAAGGTGATGCTGCAGATGGCCATGGTTCTGACCTATGGCGCAAAGGTGCCGGTGGTCAAAGTGGGCCGTATGGCTGGACAGTTCGCCAAACCGCGCAGCGCACCGACAGAGGTGGTGGATGGCATTGAGCTGCCCAGCTATCGCGGCGATATCATCAACGAGCTGGATTTCACGCCCGAGGCGCGGATTCCGAATCCGTCCAAGATGTTGCAAGCCTATACGCAGGCAGCGGCAACATTGAACTTATTGCGCGCCTTTTCGACCGGTGGTTTCGCCGATATGAGCCATGTGCATTCGTGGACACTCGGCTTTGCCGATGGCCAGGATGTTCAGAAATACTCTGAAATTGCTGACCGAATTCAGGATTCGATTGATTTCATGGGGGCTGCGGGCATCACCGCGGACACAACGCATGAATTCTCGTCGGTTGAATTCTATACCAGCCACGAAGGTCTGCTGCTTGAATACGAAGAGGCGCTGACCCGTCTTGATTCTACATCGGGCAACTGGTTGGCCGGGTCCGGCCACATGATCTGGATTGGCGACCGCACCCGTCAACCTGATGGCGCGCATGTTGAATTCTGTTCCGGCGTTCTGAACCCGATCGGTCTGAAATGCGGTCCGACGACATCTGCCGAAGACCTCAAAGTTTTGATGGCCAAACTGAACCCGGAAAACGAAGAAGGGCGTCTGACCCTGATCGCGCGGTTTGGTGCAGGCAAGGCGGGAGAGCATCTGCCGCGTCTGGTCAAAGCCGTCAAGGAAGAGGGCGCCAAGGTGACCTGGGTCTGTGACCCAATGCACGGCAATACGATCAAATCGGCCACCGGCTATAAGACCCGGCCCTTTGATTCCGTGCTGCGCGAAGTTCGCGACTTCTTTGGTGTGCATCAGGCCGAGGGCACGATCCCCGGCGGTGTGCATTTTGAGATGACGGGGCTAGACGTGACCGAATGCACTGGAGGTGTACGCGCTGTAACAGAAGAAGATCTGTCAGACCGTTACCATACAGCCTGCGATCCACGTTTGAACGCGTCGCAATCGTTGGAACTGGCCTTCCTTGTTGCGGAAGAACTGACAGATCTGCGCCGGAACCGCGGCAAACGCGCAGCCTCCTAACCACTTGGTCAGACGATTTTAAAAAGGCGGGTCTAATAGGCCCGCCTTCTTTACATTTAACACGCGTTACTCGTTACTTATCCCGTGATACGACCAATCGAAGGTGAGATCCGGGACGTTTGTACTCTTGTTGTTCTTCGGCAAATCCTTCGACAACAGGCTGAACCGGTTGTTGCGGTGCCTGTATTTCTGACACAGCACGCAGTTTATAATGGCTTACATCAAAGCGCCGGGGGGTTGCCCCAATCGCCCCGTCATTGACCATAACGCCAAGAACACGGCTGACATCGCCCAAATCGCTTTTCAGCGGCAAAAGGATCATTCGCGCCTGAAGATCCGTGCGCCCAAACCCACCGGTCGAGGCCAATTCAAGTTCAGCAATGGCAGGACCGGCAAAAACCTGTTCAAGGATCTCGGTAACCTGAGTTCGCGCGCTGGGTTCGAAAAAAGCGGTCAGAGGCATTCCCCGAACCTCCATACCCGCCAGTGTGTTCAAGTGACTGCCGGCCAGACGAAACCGGGCCAGACCGGGTGCAATGCGTTCAAGGATGAAGGTGTTAGGCAGGATATTCTCAAGCCCGCGCGGGTCGATCTGAGATCGCATAGGAACACCATCGCCGGACAGCAAGGCTGTCCAGTACGCTTCGGCCTGTCGTATGGGCGATAGACTGCGCCCACTGTCAAAACGATCCATTGCGACGATCTTTCCAAATTTAGTCCCGGAACCGTTACCGAAAAAGATCTTCATTTTCATCACCCTAACTGCAATCGACCGTCATTTTCATAAAATGCAAGATACCGGGAGCTTTTGCGCCTTGTCGGTACTTGCCTAGACGAGATTGGCACGGGTTGAGTCAATTTTGGAGTAATTCTTTAATGAATGGTTAACCTCTGTCCGACGCTGTCATTCTCAGCAAACTCTTGCCCTGCACACGAGGATGGCATTAGGTGCGGACAAGAACATTAGGCGGGCAAAGCGGAGAAGACAGGCATGATCAGATCCATGACCGGATTTGCCTCGGGCAAGGGAACACATGGTCCACATAGCTGGACCTGGGAGTTGCGCAGCGTAAACGGCAAAGGGCTGGATATGCGTCTGCGGGTGCCTGAATGGCTCACCGGGCTCGAAGCCGCGCTTCGTTCGCGGATTTCGAAAAGCCTGGGCCGGGGGAATGTGACGCTTTCGCTCAAGCTGAGCCGCGAGGAAACGACAGCCGATCTCGTGCTGAATCCAGTTGCGATGGCCGCTGCTCTGGATGCTCTGGCGCGAACGCAGACGATGGCAGAAGAACGGGGACTAGCGCTGGCCCCGTCGACGGCGGCCGAGCTTATTGCTGTCAAAGGCATGTTGGAAACCGGCGGGGATGCGGATGATCCGGCCCCCTTGGTCAAACATCTGACCGGCGCGTTTGACGATTTGCTGAGCGATTTCATTAAGATGCGTGAATCCGAAGGCCGGGCCCTGGCCGATGTGCTTGAGGCGCAGCTATCGCAGGTTTCAAGCCTTACGGAGCAAGCCGCCAAGCTCGCTGAAGAGCGCCGGGATAAAATCGCTGAAAACTTACAAGAAAACCTGCAGCGCGTGATGGATAATGCGCAAGGCGCGGATCCGGATCGGGTTGCACAGGAGTTGGCTCTGATCGCAGTCAAGTCGGATATAACGGAAGAAATTGACAGGCTGAAAGCCCATGTCACTGCCGCACGCGATTTGCTTGCACAGGATGCCGCTGTGGGGCGCAAGCTTGATTTTCTGATGCAAGAGTTCAACCGCGAGGCCAATACGCTGTGTTCCAAGGCACAAAGCGCCGATTTGACATCGGTTGGGCTTGAGTTGAAGGCGGTAATAGATCAGATGCGCGAGCAAGTGCAGAACGTAGAATAATGACAGGAGCGCCCTGATGGCGGATCGACGCGGCCTATTAATCATTCTGTCCTCGCCTTCGGGCGCAGGGAAATCCACGTTGGCCAAGCGTCTGATGCAATGGGACACGGATCTGGAGTTCTCGGTTTCGGCCACAACACGCGCGCCCCGGCCTGGGGAAGAACATGGGCGTGAGTATTATTTCCTGACAGAAGATACCTTTCGACAGCAGGTGTCCGAGGGACAGATGCTGGAACATGCCCATGTGTTTGGCAATTTCTACGGCTCTCCGGCTGGGCCAGTTCGCGAGTCCATCAATGACGGCAAGGACGTTCTGTTCGATGTCGACTGGCAGGGCGAGGTGCAGATTAGGAACTCGGATCTGGGCAAACACGCCCTGTCGATTTTCATCCTGCCACCGTCGATCCCCGAATTGCGCCGCCGACTGGAAAGCCGCGGTCAGGACAGTGAAGAGGTTATTTCCAAGCGGATGCTTAAAAGCTGGGATGAGATCAGTCATTGGGGATATTACGACTATGTGCTGGTCAATGACGATCTGGACGAGACCGAAGAAAAGCTGAAAACCATTGTCAGTGCCGAGCGAATGCGGCGTATCCAGCAACCCAAGCTTCAGGATCATGTCCGTACGCTGCAAAACGAATTCGAGGATCAGTCATGACCATCTATGCCCTTGGCTCTGATGTACCGGAAATCCACGAGGACACCTGGGTCGCCCCAGACGCCAATCTGATCGGCAAAGTCGTGCTTGAACAGGGGGCCTCAGTCTGGTTCGGCTGCACGATCCGCGCTGATCACGAAGAAATCCGGGTTGGTGAGGGCAGCAATGTTCAGGAAAACTGCGTCATGCATATTGATGCGGGGTATCCTCTGACCATCGGGAAGAACTGCACGATTGGGCATAAGGTCATGCTGCATGGCTGTACGATCGGGGATAATACCCTGATCGGAATGGGGGCCATCGTGTTGAACGGTGCCAAGATCGGCAAAAACTGTCTGATCGGGGCAGGGGCTTTGGTGACCGAAGGAAAAGAGATACCGGATAACTCTCTGGTCATGGGCTCACCGGGTAAAGTCGTGCGCGAGATCGACAATGCGACCGCCCAGAAACTGACCTTCAGCGCCTTGCATTATCAAGAAAACATGCGTCATTTTCGCGATACAATGCGAGAGCTATCCTAGCGTCCAACTGCGTTGCTAAGAGAACTGCCCCTTTATGACCAACGACCAACTTGAAGAAATTGTAACCGCCATCCCGATGCCCGCGCTGATGGTTGACCAGACGGAACGGATTATTGCGGTCAATACCGAAGCAAAGACGTTGTTGGGCCAGAATATCCTGCAGCGGCATTTCGCGACCATCCTCAGACAGCCGCAGGTTATCGAAGCGATTGAACAAAGCCTGCGCACGAAGGGAACGTCCAACACTCGGCACCTGTCCAATGACGGTGCCCAGGATACAACTTTCGAAGTTCAGTGCCGGTATATGAATGGGGTTGGTGCAGTATCCGGCGGTGCGTTGCTTGCTGTATTTCAGGACGTTACGCATGTTGAGCACGCAAATCAGATGCGACGTGATTTCGTCGCGAATGTCAGCCATGAATTGCGGACCCCACTGACGGCATTAATGGGCTTTATTGAAACCTTGCGCGGTCCGGCCCGAGATGACGAGGCTGCCCGGGATCGTTTTCTTCAGATCATGAACGACGAGGCAAATCGCATGAACCGGCTTGTCGGTGATCTTCTGTCTTTGAACCGCGTCGAAAGCGAAGAGCGGGTTCGCCCGAAAGAACAACTTGAGCTGACAGCACTTCTTAGATCGACCCTCAATTCTCTGCGCCCATTGGCAGATGGCGCGGATGTAGTGCTGAGCCTAGATGCGCCCGACGACAAAATAATGCTAGTTGGCGACAGCGACCAGTTGCTCCAAGTATTTACCAACCTGATCGAGAACGGAATTAAATACGGCGGCAGCGGTGGTCGGGTAGAAGTTCGCGTCAAATCTTCGGATCACGATACCGCCATGCGCGGTCCCGGCGTTCGCGTTCAGATCGTGGATAGGGGACCTGGAATCGACCCGAAGCATGTATCGCGTTTGACCGAACGATTCTATCGCGCGGACAGTCATAGGTCACGGCAACTGGGTGGAACCGGGTTAGGCCTTGCGATTGTAAAACATATTCTAAACCGCCATCGCGGCAGATTGCGGGTGGAAAGCGATCTTGGAAAAGGCACTGTTTTTACAGTGATTTTGCCGCGCTGATCGCTCGGATCAAACCAGTTGTCGGATCTGTTTTGTTTCTTTCACAGCATATGTCCCGTGGCGTATCGGCTGAAAATCCAAACGTGTCATGAAACCGTTACACACTTGTCACAAAAGGCTTACGCACGACTTTTAGAGGTTCGGCCAAGATCATCATGAGGATGATCCAGAAACATATTTCTCAAGGAGACTGAAATGTCCTTTGTAAAACTGTCGGCTTCGGTTCTGGCTATCGCTGCTGTTTCGGCCACTGCGGCCACCGCGCGTGATCAAGTTCAGGTTGCTGGTTCTTCCACCGTTCTGCCCTATGCTTCGATCGTTGCAGAAGCTTTTGGTGAAAACTTTGACTTCCAGACCCCGGTTGTTGAATCGGGCGGATCTTCGGCCGGCCTCAAGCGGTTCTGTGAAGGTGTTGGTGAAAACACCATCGACGTAGCGAACGCTTCGCGCCAGATCCGTGAAAAAGAGATCAAAGCCTGTGCCGAAAACGGTGTTACCGACATCATCGAAGTTCAGATCGGCTATGACGGCATCGTTTTCGCATCCGACATCAACGGCAACTCATTCGAGTTCACGCCGGAAGATTGGTACAAAGCGCTGTCCGCCCAGATCGTGGTTGATGGCCAGCTGGTCGACAATCCCAACAAGACCTGGGCCGACGTGAACCCTGCATTCCCAGCGCAGCCGATTGCAGCCTTCATCCCCGGCACCAAGCACGGAACGCGTGAAGTGTTCGAAGACAAGGTGATCCTGGCCGGTTGTGAGCATCTGGGTGACTTTGATGTCTACAAAGCTGCAAATGGCGACGACAAAAAAGCCGCTGAAAAAGCCTGTATAGCTTTGCGTACCGATGGCGTTTCGGTCGACATTGACGGCGACTATACCGAGACCCTGGCTCGTATCGACAGCAACAAAGACGGCATCGGCGTCTTTGGTCTGGCGTTCTACGAGAACAACACCGACAAGCTGCAGGTTGCGACCATGGCAGGCATCGTGCCTTCGACCGAATCCATAGCAACCGGCGAATACCCGGTATCGCGCCCGCTGTTTTTCTATGTGAAAAAAGCACATATCGGCGTTATCCCCGGGCTGAAAGAATATGCAGAGTTCTTCGTCGCTGATGAGGTTGCAGGCCCCGATGGTCCTCTGGCTGCATACGGTCTGGTATCAGACCCTGAGCTGGTCAAGGTTCAGGAAATCGTAGCCAGCGAAACCACTTTGGGCGGCGGTTCCTAAGCTTTCACACGACTGAACCGGGGCGGTGTCTACGCCCCGGTTTTCTTAAATCCACTCCTGCCGCTTGACGGAGTTCTCATGGCACTAACCTGGCTGCTGCTCATTTTGCTGGCGATTGCTGTTCTTGGCTATTTTGTGGGCCGGTCCCGCGCGATGGCCAGCGCGGACGGAAACCTGCGCAATCTGCACTCACTTCCATCCTATTACGGCTATAACGTTGCTTTGACGGCGCTGATACCGGGGTTCGTTTTGCTGGTCATCTGGTTGCTGGCGCAGCCCTTGATCGTTAGCAATTCTGCCTCGGGATTGCTCCCGGATTCGGCAATCCCCGAGGGGTCAACCCGCGGTTTGCTGATGAGTGAGGTGCGCCGAGTTGCCAACGGCCTGGACGGCGCGGTTGCCGCAGGCACCATGACCGAAGAATTTGCCCGCAGCGCGCATGAGGATTTTGCCGATGTGACAGCGCGACTGAAAGAGGCTGGCCAGATCATTACGCAAGAGGTAACCGCACCTATTCTGCTGGCGGCGCAGAAATATCGCTCGATGAGCGCAAGCGGAACCATTGCGATGCAGATCGCGGTTTTGGTTGTGACGCTGATCGGGGCCTCATTTGCCTATATCCGCACTCATAAAGAATTTCGCGCCCGAAATGTTGTCGAACAAGGCATTCTGGCGCTGCTGCTGCTGGCCGCTTCGATCGCAGTTCTGACCACAGTCGGCATCGTCCTGTCCATGTTTTTTGAAACGATGAATTTCTTCGAACTTCATTCGTGGAAAGACTTTTTCTTTGGAAGCACCTGGGCCCCGAACTTCCGGGGCGGAAGTGAACTGTCGATCCTCCCACTGCTGTGGGGGACTTTGTATATTTCTCTGATCGCTTTGCTGGTTGCGGTTCCGATTGGGCTGTACGCTGCGATCTATCTTTCCGAATACGCATCCGGCGCGGCACGGTCTGTGGCCAAGCCTTTGCTGGAAATCCTCGCCGGTATCCCAACCATCGTTTACGGTCTTTTCGCGCTGCTGACGGTCGGTCCGGCACTGGTATCTGTGTTCGGGCAGGGGGGAGCTTTGGGCGTTGGTTGGATGGCCAGTTCGAACGCTGTACTCACGGCGGGTCTGGTCATGGGCATCATGCTCATCCCATTCGTGTCGTCACTATCTGACGACATCATCAACGCGGTGCCCCAGTCGATGCGAGACGGATCGCTAGGCCTAGGCGCAACGCATTCCGAAACTGTCAGGCAAGTCGTCCTGCCGGCAGCTTTGCCCGGGATCGTGGGGGCAATCTTGTTGGCCGCCAGCCGCGCAATCGGTGAGACCATGATTGTCGTGATGGCCGCCGGTGCGATTGCCAAATTCTCGGGAAACCCTTTCGAAGCCATGACCACAATCACCACTAGGATCGTCAGCCAGCTGACCGGGGATACTGATTTCGCAAGCCCGGAGACTCTTGTGGCCTTTGCCCTGGGTCTGACCCTTTTCATCATCACGCTGGGGCTGAACATCTTCGCCCTCTATATCGTGCGCAAATACCGGGAGCAGTATGAATGACTGACATGTCCCAAAAACAAGACGCAGCACCTGCCGCTAAACACAAAGGGGCTTCGCTGTTCAATCAGGACACGCGAACCAAACGTCGCAATGCGGCCGAATCCCGGTTCAAAATGTACGGTATCGCGGCCATTGGTATCGGTCTTGTGATGTTGATTGTGTTGGTGACTAATATCGTCACCGCCGGTACGGGCGCTTTTCAGCAAAGCTTCCTAGAGCTGACGGTAGAGCTGAAGGCAGACAAGCTCGACAAAAAGGGCAACCGCGACATCGCAGATATTAGTAAAGTCTCGACCTTTGGATACGCGCCTTTGATCGCCTCAGCGCTGGAGGTTGAGGTGCAGAAACTGGGCATCCAGTCCGATCTGTCGCCCAAAGAGATGGGGCAAATCCTGTCCAAATCCGCACAGGCGGACCTGCGCAACTACGTCATTTCGAACCCGGATGAGATAGGTACGTCGGTCAGCTTCCGCTTTTTGGTGAACAGCCGCGTTGATGGCTATCTGAAGGGCCGTGTGACACGCCAGTCCATCGCAAATGACAAAAGCATCTCTGTCGCACAGCTGGACTTCGTGGATCAGTTGCGTGCTGCTGGTGTGCTGTACAAGGCGTTCAACCCTGACTTTATCTTCGGGGCGGACGCCTCCGATCAGCGGCCCGAGGCTGCCGGGATCGGAGTATCTATGCTGGGTTCTCTGTTCATGATGCTGGTCGTGTTGGCACTGGCCTTACCGATCGGGGTCGCCGCCTCGATCTATCTGGAAGAATTCGCGCCTCAGAACCGGTTTACCGATATCATCGAGGTGAACATCTCGAATCTGGCGGCCGTTCCTTCGATTGTATTTGGTATTTTGGGCTTGGCTGTGTTCATCAATTATATGCATTTACCGACCTCTGCGCCGCTGGTTGGTGGTCTGGTTCTGACGCTGATGACGCTGCCAACAATTATCATTTCGACCCGAGCATCACTCAAGGCGGTGCCGCCGTCGATCCGGGACGCTGCGTTGGGGGTAGGGGCCTCGAAAATGCAGGCGGTGTTCCACCATGTGCTGCCGCTTGCGGCACCCGGCATCCTGACGGGCACCATCATTGGTCTGGCACAGGCGCTTGGCGAAACCGCTCCGCTGCTGCTGATCGGGATGGTGGGCTTTATCGCCTCGAACCCGCCCGACGGGATTGTCGAGGGCTTTCTGTCACCAAACTCGGCCATGCCCGCACAGATTTACGAGTGGTCCAAGCGCGCGGACCCGGCCTTTTACGAGCGCGCATGGGGGGGCATCATCATCCTGCTGCTTTTCCTTGTCACTATGAATGCAATCGCAGTTATCCTGCGCCGCCGCTTTGAACGCCGCTGGTAAATGGGGGCCATTATGAACGATATGACACGAGTGGAGAGAACCGTGGACGCCAAAGACATCAAGATCGCCGCGAACAAGGTTCAGGTTTATTACGGTGAAAATCACGCCATCAAAGACGTCGACGTCAGGATCGAAGACAAGACCGTCACCGCCTTTATCGGCCCCTCGGGTTGCGGAAAATCCACCTTCTTGCGCTGCCTGAACCGGATGAACGACACGATCGACATCTGCCGTGTCGAGGGCGATATCCTGCTGGATGGCGAAGATATCTATGACAAACGCGTCGACCCGGTTCAGCTGCGTGCCAAGGTTGGTATGGTGTTTCAGAAACCGAACCCGTTTCCCAAGTCGATCTATGACAATGTGGCCTACGGCCCGCGTATCCACGGGTTGGCCAGAAACAAAGCTGAACTGGACGAGATTGTTGAGAAATCACTGCGCCGCGGCGCCATCTGGGATGAGGTCAAAGACCGTCTTGATGCGCCTGGAACCGGCCTGTCCGGCGGTCAGCAACAGCGCTTGTGCATCGCCCGTGCGGTGGCTACGGAACCTGAGGTCCTGCTGATGGACGAGCCGTGCTCGGCCCTTGATCCGATTGCGACTGCGCAGGTCGAGGAACTGATCGACGAATTGCGGTCGCGATACTCGGTGGTGATCGTTACCCACTCGATGCAGCAGGCCGCTCGCGTCAGCCAGAAGACCGCGTTTTTCCATTTGGGCAACCTTGTCGAGTTTGGTGAAACCGGACAGATTTTCACCAACCCCGAAGATCCCCGCACCGAAAGCTACATCACCGGCCGTATCGGCTGAACATAGGTATTCAGAGATGACAGAACAACATATCGCATCCGCCTTCGACCGGGATCTGGAAGCCATTCAGGCGCATATCATGAAAATGGGCGGCCTCGTCGAAGCCGCAATCATGAGCGCGGCACGGTCGCTTGAATCGCGCGATGTCGAGCTCGCGCAAGAGGTGCGTCAGGGCGACAAGGCCATTGATGCGTTGGAAGAGCTGATCAACGAAGAAACGGCGCGTTTGATCGCGCTGCGTGCGCCAACAGCAAGCGATCTTCGTCTGGTCCTATCGGTATTGAAGGTTTCCGCCAACCTGGAACGCATCGGCGACTATTCAAAGAACATAGCCAAACGCACGACCGTTCTGGTCAATACCAGTGAGATCAATGGCAGTGCCGCCGCCTTGCGACGTATGGCACGTGAAGTCGAGCGGATGCTCAGGGACGCTTTGGACGCCTATGTCCAGCGCGACGCTGAGCTGGCGGCGGATGTCATCGAACGTGATGAGGAAGTCGACCAGATGTATAATGGTCTGTTCCGAGAATTCCTGACTTTCATGGCAGAAGACCCGCGCAACATCTCATCCTGTATGCACCTGCATTTCATCGCCAAAAATATAGAACGTATGGGCGATCATGTGACGGCGATTGCCGAGCAGGTCGTTTATCTGGTGACCGGAGAGCGCCCGACAGAAGCGCGTCCCAAAGCCGATTTTACATCGCAATCCGTCTAGGAGATTTGAGAATGTCCGCTGATCAACCGACCGTTCTGGTTGTCGAGGATGAGCCGGCTCAGCGCGAAGTCCTGGCCTATAATCTCGAGGCAGAAGGTTTTCGCGTTTCCAAAGCAGCCAATGGTGAAGAGGCCATGTTGCTGGTCGATGAAGACAGTCCGGACATTATCGTACTGGACTGGATGATGCCCAATCTCAGTGGGATCGAGGTTTGCCGCCGGCTGAAAACCCGCTCCGACACCCGGTCGATCCCAATTATCATGCTGTCGGCCCGGTCGGAAGAAATCGACAAAGTACGAGGTCTGGAAACCGGGGCTGATGACTATGTGGTCAAACCCTATTCGATTGTCGAGCTTATGGCCCGGGTACGCACCCAGTTGCGGCGTGTCCGGCCTGCGACTGTAGGAATTAGGCTGGAATTCGCAGACATCGTTTTGGATTCTGAAACTCATAAGGTCAGCCGCGACAGCAAACCACTAAAGCTTGGCCCAACCGAATTTCGCTTGCTGAGCACATTCATGGAAAAGCCGGGCCGCGTCTGGAGCCGAGAACAGCTATTGGATCGCGTCTGGGGGCGGGATATTTATGTCGATACACGAACGGTCGACGTTCATATCGGCCGCTTACGCAAAGCACTAACGCAGTATGGTGGAGATGATCCGGTTCGCACTGTTCGCGGTGCCGGATACGCGCTGGGTTGAACGCGTGGGGTAGGCGGCTGCAAGCTATGAGTTTTACTCAAGGGTGGATGCGAAACTCTTACTGTTTTTTGGCGGGCCGACGGGTTAGTTTGCCGCGAAGCTGACAAAGCGGAGACGCACCATGAATGCCCCTGACACCAAGCCGACATTACGCGCCAAAGATGCGCCTGACATGGGCCAGTTCGCCTGGGATGATCCGTTCCGCCTGTCGGACCAGCTAGACGAAGACGAACGAATGATTGCGGCCAGTGCGCAAGCCTATGCGCAGGAAAAGCTTCAGCCGCGGGTGACAGAAGCATTTCAGAACGAAGAAACTGACCCCGAGATTTTTCGTGAAATGGGTGAAATGGGTTTGCTGGGCACTACGATCCCGGAAGAATACGGCGGGCTAGGGGGCGGATATGTCTCTTACGGCCTTGTCGCCCGAGAAGTGGAACGCGTGGATTCGGGCTATCGCTCGATGATGTCTGTACAAAGCTCGTTGGTGATGTATCCGATCTATGCCTATGGCAGCGAGGAGCAGCGCCGGAAATACCTTCCGAAACTGGCCAGCGGCGAATGGATCGGGTGTTTTGGTCTGACCGAACCTGATGCGGGCTCTGATCCGGCAGGTATGAAAACGCGTGCGGAAAAGATCGACGGTGGATATCGTCTATCTGGCAGCAAGATGTGGATATCGAACGCCCCGATTGCGGATGTGTTTGTTGTTTGGGCCAAATCTGATGCACATGACGGAAAGATCCGTGGTTTTGTCCTTGAAAAAGGCCTCAAAGGTCTGAGCGCGCCGAAAATCCAGAACAAGCTGAGCCTACGCGCCTCGATCACCGGTGAAATTGTGCTGGAGGGTGTCGAAGTCACCGAGGATGCTTTGCTGCCTCATGTTCAGGGACTGAAAGGCCCGTTTGGATGTCTTAACCGCGCACGCTACGGAATCAGCTGGGGTGTTATGGGCGCTGCCGAAAGCTGCTGGCATGCGGCGCGCCAATATGGGTTGGACCGGAAACAATTTGACAAGCCATTGGCGCAGACGCAGCTTTTCCAGCGCAAATTGGCGGATATGCAGACAGAAATTGCTCTGGGTCTTCAGGCAAGCCTGCGTGTCGGGCGACTGATGGACAAGGCCGAAGCCGCGCCCGAGATGATTTCGATCATTAAGCGCAACAATTGCGGCAAAGCCCTGGATATTTCACGTCATGCGCGAGACATGCACGGCGGCAACGGCATTTCGTTAGAGTTTCAGGTCATCCGACATATGGTGAACCTAGAAACGGTCAACACGTACGAGGGGACGCATGATGTTCACGCGTTGATCCTGGGGCGTGCACAGACGGGATTGCAGGCGTTTTACTAAGTTTCCAGAATTCGTGTAATTGGTATTATGTTAAAATAATGTCAATGCGCTTGGGGAACTTTTCAAATCCTCACAATACCTTACGATCTGTTCCTGACACCTACCACATCATGAGGATCGAATGGAATTGAACGGAAAGATCGTTGTTGTGACCGGTGCCGCTGATGGCATCGGAAAAGGTTTGGCACAGCGATTTGCTCGTGAAGGTGCCACGGTTGTCTGCGCTGATATCAACAAAACCGGCGCAGACGCTGTCGCAAAAGAGATTGGCGGCCATTCATTCCATTGTGATGTTTCGCTTGAGGCTAATACAGCCGAGTTGATCGAAGCTGTAGAAAGCTCGGTTGGCCCTATCGATCTGTATTGTGCAAATGCCGGGATATTGACGATTGGTGGTTTGGAGGTTCCGGATGAAGACTGGGATCGCATCTGGAAAATCAACGTGATGTCACATGTTTGGACCGCGCGGCATCTGGTGCCCAGAATGCTGGAGCGTGGCGGAGGCTACATCATGACCACGGCGTCTGCTGCGGGATTGTTAAACCAGCCAGGTGCCGCGCCATACGGCGTCACAAAGCACGCAGCCGTTGGGTTTGCTGAATGGTTGTCGCTTACATACGGGCATAAAGGTTTGCGGGTCTCGGTTCTGTGCCCACAGGCCGTACGGTCCGATATGACGCGCGGGCACGAAACTTCCGTGGCTTCGATTGACGGAATGTTGGAACCTGAAGATGTTGCCAAGGCTTGCGTAGAGGCAATATCTTCTGAGCAATTTCTGGTACTGCCGCATCCACAGGTTCTGGACTACATTCGCCATAAATCCGGAGATTATGACAGGTGGATTTCAGGAATGCAGAAGTTAAATCAAATGTTTATTGAAGAGACTTAACTTTTGTTCTGAGGGCGCCTCATCAGGCCTTCCTGGGCGACTGATGCGACCAGAACGCCATCTTCGGAATAGATTGATCCACGGTTGAAGTTGCGCCCTCGCCCGCCCCATGGCGAATCCATGGAATACAGATGCCAATTCTCGAACTTGAGCGGCGCGTGAAACCAAATCGCATGGTCCAGGCTGGCGCCGTTCACTTCACCAGTAAACCAGCTTAGGCCGTGCGGGCGCATTCCCGAGCTCATGAGATACATATCTGAAGCATAGGCCAGCAACAGATGCTGCGTGACCGCATCGGCATTGGCCGCGGCGCCCATTCGGAACCAAATCTGGTTGCGGTCATCCGATTTCTCTGGGTTGAAAGGATCCAGATGGCCGACCTCGCGGACTTCGATCGGGCGCTCGCGTGTTAGTTCTCCGCGAAAGCTGGGCGGTACTTTGTCCAGATATTTCTTCTTGAGCTCTGATCGCGATGGGTAGGATTCGGGCGCTTCCATCTCAGGCATGTCGTGTTGATGATCCCAACCTTCGTCCTGAATGTGGAATGAGGCGGACATGTTTAAAATCTGCTTACCATGCTGAATTGCAACCACACGGCGCGTCGTGAACGAACCTCCGTCACGGGCCCTATCAACTTGATAAATTACGGGAATGCTTGGGTCGCCCGGGCGGATGAAATAGGCGTGCAGGGAATGACACAGGCGGTTGTCGACGGTGCGATATGCTGCGGCTAGTGCTTGTGCGATGACCTGACCGCCGAAAATTCGCATAGGTGTTTCGCCGCCCGACCCTGTTCCCCGAAACAGGTCTACTTCCAGTCTTTCAACGTCCAGAAGATCCAGAAGAACTTTCTCTGCTTCGGTCATATGCGGTACTCCGATTAATCTTGGCGAATGGGTATCAGCGCGCCGAATGTCATTCAATGATTGACCCGAGGGTGAGCGCCTTCAATTCTGCGCGGGAGGGATAAGAGCTGGATGGTGACAGTTGGGTGAAAAAGATCGCTGTAAAATCGTTCTGACGATCAACCCAAAAGAAGGTCGATGCCATACCACCCCAGCTGAAATCCCCCATGCTGCCCGGAACACAGGTTCTGCCGGGGTTAATGACGACAGCGCCACCAAGGCCAAAGCCCATGCCCTCCATGGGTTGTTCCGCAAAACTCTGCGGTCCCATCGAGGCAATATCGCCGGGTAAGTGGTTGTGAAGCATGAATTCTACAGTTTTTGGTGCAAGAATCTGTTGATCACCAAACCTTCCGCGATTTCGGAGCATCTCTGAAAATCTAGCAAAGTCATCAATGGTTGAAACCAACCCTCCGCCCCCAGAGCACATTGTTGCCGATTCAAAGGGCGATGCTTCGGCATTGTCGACCAGACGCAATGTCTGCTCACCCGTACGGGCTTCGTTTAGCGCCATCGCATTGCCCGCCAAAGGCGTATAGAGCGAGGCAAACCGATCCCCTGCTCCCGCCGGAACCCTGAACCCGGTCTGGGACATGCCAAGAGGTTTGAAAATCTCTTTCGCAAGGAATTGCTCCAGAGATTGGCCAGAAATAACTTCAATCACGCGACCAATAACGTCTATCCCTACCGAATATTCCCATCGCGTTCCCGGCTGAAAGGCGAAAGGCAAAGTGGACAGCAAAGATACTCTTTCGGCCAAAGACCCTTCTTTAGGGCCGAAAACAAGATCAAGTTCGTCCATTGCCGATGCCAGGATTCCGGGGTTGAAAGGATAGCTCAGGCCACTTGTATGGGTCAGCAGCTGATGAAGCGTTGGTGCAGGTGCAGGTTCGGTCTGATCCAACCTTGTGGCGCCGGGTACCAGCGCCTGTGTTGCGGTGAAATCAGATATATATTCAGACACTTGAGCGCCGAGGTGAACCTCACCTCGTTCGACAAGGATCATCAGGGCCGCAGTGGTTATCGGCTTGGTCATCGAATAGATGCGAACGAGGGTCTCCCGCTCGAATGGCAGATTGTTCTCAACGCTTCTAAGCCCGCAGGAATGAAACAGAACCTCCCTGCCCTGATGCATCATCAAGAATGAGCTTCCGGCATATTTGCGATCATCCACATAGGATTGCATCCAATCGCAAATACGATCTAGCCGGGCTTGTTCGAACTTCATCTGTGTGTGCTCAACTTTGAGAAATTAACGTATCTTTCCCGGATATTGCGGGGTTAAGCGGAAAAAGGACAGCTAAATCACCTCAATCCAACGATGTCCCTGTACGCCAGAAGGGTTTTGCCTGCTAATGTGGTCGCAGATAGATTCGTGTCCGGTTCGGCTCTCGCCTAATGGAGGAGAAATATGCCGCAACATATAGAATTTGTTTATGATTTTTGCAGTCCGAACGCCTTCCTCGCGCAGAAGATGATATCTGATATCGCTGCAAAGCACGAAGTCGGTGTTACATATGTTCCGGTTCTGCTGGCCACTGTTTTCAAAGCCACCAATAACCAAAGCCCGTTTAAGGCTTTTTCAGAGAACCGGCAGAAGACGGCCTATTTGACCCGCGATCTCCATCGCTTTGCGCGTCACCGTGGGTTGAGCTTTCATATGAGCCCACATTTCCCGATGAACACCAAATTCGCCATGCGCGGGGCTTTGGTAGCATCCGGTAAATCATGGGAAAACAGATATATAGCGTCCATATTTGATGCTATTTGGGTGCACGGCCAAAAAGTGGATGATCTGGGTGTCCTTTGCGACATTCTTCAGGATAACGGCTTGCCTATACGAAAACTGCGCGAGGCCATGACCAATCTGAACGTAAAGCAAAACCTGAAAAACCAAACCAAGGCTATGGTCAAGCGGGGTGTTTTCGGTGTCCCCAGCATGTTTGTTGATACTGAGATGTTCTTTGGCAAAAACAGCCTGGCCAACCTTGAGCTTGAATTGTCGAGATTTCATACGCCCTAGGTGGTTTCACCCTCGGCCCAATGCAGTCAGCCCTCGTTGTGCAAACTTAGGAACGTAACTACCAAAAATCTGAGCTCTTTTCGGATCAGAGGCGTTTCCGTCAAGCGCCCGCTTATAAACACCCTGTAAGATCGCGGCCATTCGGAAGAAATTGAACGCCAGATAGAATCCAAAGTTATCAATTCCGGGAAGGTCGCGGCGCTCACAGTATTGATCAATGAAAGCCTGATCGGATGGCAGGCCGAGCGAGGACCGGTCTATACCAGCCAGACCCCGCCCCTCTTTTCCAGGTGGCATCTGCCATTGCATGATAACGGCTGCGAGATCGGCAAAGGGATGCCCGATTGTCGACAATTCCCAATCCAGTACGCCCAGACAGCGGGTGCCCTGCTTTTCGAACATCAGATTGTCGATGCGGTAATCACCGTGAACCAGCGTTCTCTGACCATCATCCTTGGGGGTTGCGTTGGTCAAAGCCTCGATCAAGGCATCCATATCCGGAATCTGAGTGGTTTCGGACGCCCGAAATTGTTTCGTCCACCGCCCGATCTGACGCTCAAAATAGCTTCCCGGCGGGCCATAGTCGGACAGACCAACAGAATCGATGTCGACCTTATGCAGCGCCGCCAGAACGCGGTTCATCTCGTCGATAATTGCCGTGCGGGTTTCGGTTCTTTCACCAAGCATTGTGGGTTCAAGAAAAGTCCTGCCATCGAGATGCTCCATCACATAAAACGCCGACCCGATGACGTCATCATCCTCGCAAAGCAGCAGCATTTTGGGTACAGGCACATCGCTGTCGGCCAGAGCACTTTGAACCCTGAACTCGCGGTCAACGGCATGGGCGGATTTTAGCAACACGCCCGGCGGCTTGCGGCGCAGGACATAGGAATTCTCAGGCGTTTTTAACTCAAAAGTTGGGTTTGATTGGCCAACCTCGAATTTTTTCGCCTCCAACGGACCCCGATACCCTTTGAGATGCGTGCCGAGATAGGCATCGACGCGTTTCAGATCCAGAATTGCGCTGTCCATTTTGTGGCTCCCTTTGGCCGATGCTTCAGAGTGCTTCAGCAAAGATGTTGCCGGCGGTGACAACATTGATCCCGCCCGAAACCGGGATCACCGCGCCGGTGACATAGCTGCCACCCAGACCGCACAGGAACAGCATACAGCCTGCGATATCCTCGTCACGTCCAACGCGACCCAAGGGTACGGATTTGCCGACTTTTTTGCGCGTCCCTTCGTCAGATGTGGCAAAGGCCGTCATCCGAGAGACAAAGGGTCCAGGCGCCAGCGCATTGACGGTGATGTGATGCGGAGCAAGTTCTTTGGCCATGATTTTGGTCAGATGCAGCACAGCCGCCTTTGAGGCAGAGTAGCTATACGCACCGTCGCCCATAGGAACTTCGCCCATAACCGATCCAACATTGACGACGCGGGATGGATCTTCGGCAGTCCCGGAAGACATCAGAATCGGCAACAGTTTTTGGGTCAGTTCGAAGATTCCTGTCACATTGATCGACATGACTTTTTCCCAGGCTTCGTAGGGAAACTGACCCATCGGTGCGCCCCAGGAAACACCGGCATTGTTCATGAGGATATCCAGCCGGTCCGTGCGCTTGAGCACTTCGGCCACCAGATTGTCGACACCCTCTTTTGATCCGACATCACCGGCAAACCCTTCGGCGGTTCCTGTGGCGTCCAGTGCGTTCAATTCGGCCGCGACCGCCTCGCACGCGTCGCCTTTACGAGACGCCAACAGTACACGTGCACCCGCCCGGACCAGCGCCTCGGCCGCCATTCGGCCAATTCCGGTGGCCCCTCCCGTGACCAGAGCGGTTTTGCCCTGCAATGAGAAAAGAGTTTCGGGGGTCATGACCTGCTCCTCGGTTTTTGATTTTGGTAAACTGTCTCATTTGTCGGTCAAGGGTAACGCCTAACCCGGTTGTGCCGGGTGGTTTCTTGACAACTCAGAACAGTACGCCAAAAGTTCCTCCTTACCGAATAACAGGGACATTAGCGTAAACATGCAAGCCTTACTCAGCGTCGCTCCGGGCGGACCGGAGACATTGGAACTGACCACCCTGCCCAATCCGTCGCCGGGCATGGGCGAATTGCTTGTTCGCGTGCGGGCCGCAGGCGTTAATTTCCCGGATACACTGATGATACGCGACCTGTATCAGATAAAACCACCAAGACCGTTTGCCCCCGGGGGTGAAATCGCTGGCGAGGTTATCGGGCTGGGCGAAGGTGTTTCGGCCTTTAACGTTGGCGACCGTGTGCTGGCCCTGACCGGACACGGAGGTTTTGCCACACATCTGGCGGTCAAAGCGGCGACAGCTGTTAAATTCCCGAGCTCAATGCCATTTGAAGACGCGGCGAGCTTTATCTTCACCTATGGCACCTCATATCACGCACTGAAGGACCGCGCTGCGCTGCAACAAAGGGAAACGGTCCTGATTCTGGGTGCAGCAGGCGGAGTTGGTACGGCTGCGATTGAGCTAGCTAATGCCATGGGGGCTCGGGTTATTGCGGCAGTCTCATCGCAGGACAAAGCAGATTTCTGTCGTCAGATCGGGGCGGACGAAACGATCATTTACGCGCGCGACATGGACAAACAGGCGCAAAAGGCCTTTGGATCGGACATCAAGGCCTTAGCCGGTAGTCAGGGCGTTGATGTCGTCTACGATGCCGTTGGCGGTGCCTATTCAGAGCCAGCGCTGCGCAGCTTGGGGTGGAAGGGGCGATTCTTGGTCGTCGGTTTCCCAGCCGGAATCCCTCAGATACCATTGAACCTCCCTCTGCTTAAGGGTTGTCAAATTGTTGGTGTTTTCTGGGGCGCCTCGGTGTTTCGCGACCCGAAGGGACATGGCAAAAACATGGAAGATTTGTTCGGGTTATACGCCAAAGGGCAGATCAAACCACAGATCAGTGCGCTATTCCCTCTGGATCAAGCCCAAAAGGCGCTAGACCTTCTGGCCAGCCGAAAGGCCCTTGGGAAAATTGTCGTGACCATGGCATAGCCAGCCAATATCTGAAACTTCAGCCTCGTGTCCTATAGGCCGCGGTTCTGACACATGATTCAGGTTCGGTGGACATCTCTACCTGTTCACGTTTAAGAACCTTGTTATGGGGACAGTATAACAATGCATAAAGCTCTTATTCTGAATGGTCCGAACCTCAATCTGCTGGGCACGCGACAGCCCGAGGTTTACGGAAGCACAACGCTGCAAATGGTCGAGGATATGTGCCTCGAACACGGTAAGTCTATCGGGATGGAAGTGATTCATTTCCAATCCAACCACGAAGGCGCGTTGATTGATGCCATTCATGCCGCCAAAGGTGTGCAGGACGGCATTGTTTTGAACGCAGGTGCCTATACGCACAGCTCGATTGCCCTGATGGACGCAATCGCCTCGGTTGAGCTGCCGGTCATCGAGGTTCATTTGTCCAATATCCACGCGCGTGAGGAGTTTCGACACCGATCCTATATCTCACGTGTGGCTGTAGGCATGATTTGCGGATTGGGTCCGCAGGGATATGTGCTGGCGCTGGATGCGTTGCGGTCCCATTTACAGGGTGAATGATCGCTATGAAGCTTTCTGAGTATCTGAATTTCCTCAGCTATACCAAAACCCTGGAAGAGCTCTGGGATGCCCATTGCCGGCAAATGGCAGAATATGGGTTCGATCGTTTGCTGTACGGATATACGCGATATCGCACCGAAACGTCGCTGGGGGATCCCGAGGATTTTGTAATCCTGACCAATCACAGCAAAGATTACCTGGATGGGTTTCTGGGAGGCGGGTTGTATTTCCATGCTCCGATGCTGAAATGGGCTTTGCATAATGAAGGGGCCGCAAGCTGGAGGATCGCCCAGGATCTGATGACTGATGGCACCCTGACCGCAAAAGAGCGAGACGTCATCGAGTTCAACAAAACCAAAGGTGTCGTCGCCGGTTATACGGTCAGTTTCGACTCGGTTTCGGTTCGGTCGAAAGGGGCAATTTCGCTTTCAGCGCATGGATCGCGTACACAAGACGATGTGGACGCTGTCTGGGAGGAATTTGGCCAGGATATTCTTCTGATGAACAACGTTGCTCATCTGAAAATCCTCACCCTGCCCTATAACGCACCAAATCGTGCCCTGACAAAACGTCAGCGTGAGGCGCTTGAGTGGGTCGGCGACGGCAAAACAACTCAGGACATTGCGATTCTGATGGGGCTGACTTCGGCCACTGTCGAAAAGCATCTGCGTCTGGCGCGCGAGGCCCTCGTGGTCGAGACAACGGCGCAGGCAGTTTTGAAAGCATCTCTTCAAAATCAGATGTTCATCGTTGGGGTTTGACTCAGGGAGTGACGCGAATATGCGTCAATTTACCTAGGGTAAGGAAAACATGACTTTCCGAATCTAACGCTAAAGTTGCAAAGTGGTATTGTTCCGTGAGTGGTGGCTTTAGCCTGGGAACATTTGGTCGGATCTTTGCAATAACAAAGCTCTCCGATCGCTCTGACAATAGGGCGCCTATTTGTCCGCGTCTCTTTGTCGGAATTTTGGGGGGCCTCGTCCATCCCCATCTTTGCGGGGCCCCTCATTTAAACTAGGTTTAACTTGTGGACGCTTTCGGCGTCCTTTTTCGTTTCTTGGCATCATTTCTACACTAAGGGCAAAGAAAAACCGGATACGCATGGCGTACCCGGTTTCTCAGATTGATACAGGCCCTGTTCAGGGCCTGTGATGCTTAGCCCTGAACTGCTTTTGCAACTTCAGCGGCAAAGTCTTCTTTTTCGACAACGATGCCTTCGCCAACTTCCAGACGCACGAATCCGGTGACGGTCGCGCCTGCTTCTTTGGCAGCGGCCTCAACGGTCAGGTCAGGGTTTACAACGAACTGCTGGTTCAACAGGGTCGATTCAGCGACGAACTTCTTCATGCGACCAACGATCATCTTTTCGATGACCTGCTCCGGCTTGCCGGATTCGCGCGCGATGTCCATCTGGACCTGCTTTTCTTTCTCGACGATCGCCGGGTCCATGTCTGCCTCGGACAGAGCTGCCGGGTTCACAGCCGCGATATGCATCGCAATCTGCTTGCCGATGGCTTCGTCACCGCCGGTCAGAGCGACCAGAACGCCGATCTTGCCCATGCCGTTAGTGGCTGCGTTATGGACGTAAGATACAACAGTGTCGCCCGACAGTTTGGACATACGGCGCACCGACATGTTCTCACCGATGGTGGCGATCTTGTCGGTCAGCGTTTCCGCAACGGTTTTGCCACCCAGATCAGCTGCCAGCAGAGCTTCGACATTGTCGACGCCTTCTGCGGCATATGCGATTTTACCAACCATTTCCTGGAATTCGGCGTTTTTCCCGACGAAGTCGGTTTCCGAGTTCACTTCAACTGCAACACCATTGTTGCCGTTTACGTGAACGGCAACCAGACCTTCCGCCGCGGTACGACCCGATTTCTTGGCCGCTTTGGCCAAGCCTTTGGTGCGCAGCCAATCAACGGCTTCGTCCATGTTGCCGCCGGTTTCGGTCAGCGCTTTTTTCGCGTCCATCATGCCTGCGCCAGTGGTGTCGCGCAGTTCTTTTACCATTGCTGCTGTGATTGCCATCTTTTGGCTCTCCTCAATTCAAACGGAATTGGGGCAGGTCATACCCTGCCCCAGATGTCATTTACGTGACGGGCAGCTTACGCTTCGGCAGGTGTTTCTGCTGCTGCGGTTGCTTCTTCCGCAACGACTTCTTCAACCGGTGCTTCTTCGAATGCGCCAAGATCAACGCCTGCTGCACCCATCTGAGCGGTCATGCCGTCCAGAGCGGCACGTGCTGCCAGATCGCAGTACAGCGAGATCGCGCGGGCTGCGTCATCGTTGCCAGGGATGATGTAATCGACACCATCGGGCGAGCAGTTGGTGTCGACAACTGCCACGACCGGGATACCCAGCTTGTTGGCTTCGGCGATGGCCAGTGCTTCTTTTTTGACGTCGATGACGAACAGCAGGTCCGGGACGCCGCCCATTTCGCGGATACCGCCCAACGAAGCCTGCAGTTTGCCCTGGTCACGTTCCATGCCCAGACGCTCTTTCTTGGTCAGGCCTTCGGCGCCCGATTCCATGGCTTCGTCAATCTGGTTCAGACGGTTGATCGACTGGGAAACGGTTTTCCAGTTGGTCAGCGTGCCGCCCAGCCAACGGTGGTTCATGTAGTACTGGGCTGACTTTTCAGCTGCTTCGGCGATTGGGCCTGCGGCCTGACGCTTGGTGCCTACGAACAGAATGCGGCCGCCCTTGGCAACAGTGTCACGAACAGCCTGCAGAGCCTGGTCCAGCATCGGAACGGTCTGGGTCAGGTCCATGATGTGGATGCCATTGCGCGAGCCGTAGATAAACGGGCCCATGCGGGGATTCCAACGCTGTGTCTGGTGACCAAAGTGAACGCCAGCTTCCAACAACTGACGCATGGAGAACTCGGGAAGAGCCATGCTTTATTTCCTTTTTCCGGTTTACGCCTCGGCGGGGGTGAAAGAAGCGGATGCTCCAACCGGCGGGCCAGATAAGGATGTCTCCCCTATAAAGCCCAAACCCCGCCTGCGGGTTTGAATGGCGCGCGTATACGGCAGGTTTTCAGGCAGTGCAAGGGCCAATCGCCCTATTTTTCAAGCCGCGCAAGGCTGTGCGCCTGACGCACGGTATCTTCGCAATAGGCGGCCAGGGCCTTTCGGTTCTCAAAGTCGCTGACCTTGGCTGGCGAATGATAAATTAGCTCTACGCCACCTTGGCGACGTGCTCCCAAAGTCTTTAACAGATGCGGTGCAAAATCCATGTCACCCCACCAGCCATAAAACCGGTCAGGCTCACCCTTAGGTGCATGGTAAACGACCGACACCGGTTGAACATACATGAAATCGCGTAGATCTTCGGTGAAGAATGCCGCAAAAAGTGTTGTTTTAAATGGTAAAATCCGTAGACCGTCGGTCGACGTACCCTCTGGAAAAAACAGCAGCTTGTGACCGGCTGTCAGGCGCTCCTGAAACAGAAGTGTCTGTTCGCGTGCCTTCTTGCGGTCGCGCTCGATGAAAACAGTACCTGTCGCTCGCGCCAGCCAGCCTATACCGGGCCATTTGGCTACCTCGGCCTTCGAGACAAAATAGATTCTTTTACGGGCATTCAGCGCAAAAATATCAAGCCACGAGGAATGGTTCGCAACAACCGCACCACGCTGGGTCATAAGCTCGCCGGTTGTACGGTAGCTAATCCCGAGAATCCGGAACGCATTACGGCATACGAACTGCGTGATGAAGGGCGTGACCGGACGGTGAACCCCATAGAGCGGGCGCTCGATCATGCGAAGGATCAGCAGGACAATCAGCCCGCTGAATACAAATACAGCAAGTGGTAAACCCCGAAGGAAGACCAATAGCCATCCGCAGACCCCCAGATTGATTGGGTCAGGTGCGTCTTCACTGTGCCATGAGGCGTCACTCATCACGTTACGCTCCACCATAGATGCGCCGTTGTCGCTCATTCATCCGCGCCGTGTCGAGGATAAGGCAAACATCGGTGGTATTGAACATATGGTCGATAAAGGCACCCTCGCCCACAAACCCGCCGAGACGCAGGTATGCTTTTATCAGTGCTGGAACCTGCACCATCGCTGCGCGCCGATCCAGTTTATCGCTATCCAGCATATCCATGGGCTGGAACACTTCGGGCTGAGCCCGAACCCGAAGGTCCGGAGGCGCAAGGTGATTGTGATGTAACATGGACAAAGGCTGAGCCAGAGCTTGAGGATCGGTGCCGTGGAAACTGGCGACGCCGAACAAGACCTCGATCTCGCGCTCGGCAACATAGGCGGCCAACCCGTTCCACAGGTGATACATTGCTGTGCCGCCGCGATAATCGGGATGTAGACATGAACGTCCCAACTCCAACAGCTTGCGTCCGCCTTGTTTCAAGATGGAAAGATCGTATTCATCTTCGGAATAGAACTGTCCGATTTCAGAAGCACGATCACCTGGTAACAGCCTGTAAACGCCAACAACTTTGCCAGATTGATCGTCAACCGCCAACATGTGATCGAAATAGGGATCGAACCTGTCACGCTCCAGCCCGGCATCGTGGTCGACCATTTCCCCACCGCCGCCCAGTTCACGTATGAACACGTCATAGCGTAACCGCTGTGCAGCCCGCAATTCGGTGTCATTTTCGGCGAGTTTGACGGTGAAAGAAGGGCCTGCGTCCGGCATCAGAGGTTCCGTATTGTTTCCGCGCTGATACCGCAGGTTTCAGGGGAATGGCAACATAGAGCGCTTCGATCAAACGTTAACCTTTCTTAAACCAGTTTCACGGATCAAAGACCGGCATCAGGGCGATGCGTGTCCCGTCGATTACCACTTTTCCCTGCTCGCGGAAGTTTACGGTGATCTTACCTGCGATGTTGGATTGTACCTGTCCAATGCCCCAATCGGGGAAATCGGGGTGGCGGACATACATGCCCGGTGCGAGAATGGCATTCAGATCTGTCATCAAGGGGCTCCGGTCCGGCGGCAGATACAGCAGGAGGTACGCATGAGCGACTTGGACGTCAACCTGGCCGAACTGATCGGCTCGCGGATCTGCCACGATCTGATCAGCCCGATCGGGGCGATCACCAACGGCTTGGAGCTGCTTGAAATGGTTGGCGCGGTGCAAGGCCCCGAGATGGAACTGATCGCGGGAAGTGTCGGCAGCGCCGGCGCACGCATCCGCTTTTTCAGGGTCGCTTTTGGGTCGGCCAGCGATCATCCCCTTGGGCGGGCCGAGGTTTTAGAGCTGTTGAATGATGTCGAACGCGCAGGTCGTGTTCGCGTCAACTGGAACCTGACCGAAGCGGTACCGCGTAATCAGGTGAAACTGGCCTTTCTGGCGTTGATGTGCTGCGAAAGCGCGATGCCATTTGGCGGGGATGTAACGATCGTAAACGACGGGAAGAACTGGTCTGTGACAGGGACCGCGGACAAATTGAAGCTGGAAACCGAGCTATGGAAGAACCTGCCCAGCGGACGGTTTACCAACAAGGTCACCCCGGCGCAGGTTCAATTTGCGCTGCTGCCTGAATCCGCATCGTCGATGGGACGGCGGGTCGCGACCGATACGGCCTCAACTCGCGTCGAAATCCGGTTCTAAGACCGAACAGTCCCTGAACCGCGCACCAGATACTGAAAACTGGTCAGTTGAGCCGCCCCTACGGGGCCGCGCGCGTGCATCTTTCCGGTGGCGATGCCAATCTCGGCCCCCATGCCAAACTCACCGCCATCGGCGAATTGGGTTGAGGCGTTATGCATCAGGATCGCGCTATCAAGCCGTTCAAAGAACCGGGCAGCTGCAGCGGGATCCTCGGTCATGATGCAATCGGTATGGTTCGACCCAAACCTGCGGATATGAGCAATGGCGGCGTCGATATCAGTCACCGGCTTGGCCGCGATGATACTATCCAGAAACTCTTTGCCCCAATCATCAGAAGTGGCCGCGATAGTGCCATCAACGGCCAAAGTACCTTCGGCGTGTACTTCGACACCTGCGGCCAGAAACGCCGATATGACATCCCGTCCCAGCGTTTCAGCGATATCCTGATGGATCAGCAGACATTCGGCAGCACCGCAGATTCCGGTACGACGGGTTTTGGCGTTCAAAACCACCTCCAGCGTCTTTTGGGGGTCAGCGGCCTTGTCGATATAGATATGCACAATGCCTTCCAGATGGGCAAATACCGGGACCCGGGCCTCGCGCTGGACTAGCCCGACCAGCCCTTTGCCCCCACGGGGAACGATCACGTCGACATAATCGGTCATGGTCAGGAGTTCCTGAACCGCCGCCCGGTCGCGGGTTGGGATAAGCTGAACGGCATCCTCAGGCAGGTTCGCCGATTTCAGACCCTGAACCAAACAGGCATGGATGGCTGTCGAGGAATGGAAACCCTCTGATCCGCCACGCAGGATGACCGCGTTCCCGGATTTCAGGCACAACGCTCCCGCATCCGCCGTGACATTCGGGCGGCTCTCATAGATCACGCCGATCACGCCCAGAGGCGTGCGCACACGCTGGATGTTCAGGCCCGAGGGCATGTCCCATTCGGTCAGAACCTCACCAACAGGATCGGCCTGCTCTGCAACGGCGCGCAGCCCGTCGACCATGCCCTGAATGCGGGCCTCATCCAGCATCAGGCGATCCATCATCGCCGGGCTCAACCCTTTGTCGCGCCCGAATTCCATATCTTTCTTATTGGCCGCAATGATCTGTTCACGATTGGCCCAAACAGCCTCGGCGGCCCCAATCAGGGCTGCGTGTTTACGCTCGGCGCTTGCAAATGCCAGCTCGGCAGCGGCGGCCTTGGCGCGTTTCCCAAGATCGGCCATCAGGTCGGGGATGCTGTCGAAATCCTTCATCTCAGGTGCCTTTCAGTCAATTTGTCAAACAGCCAGATCATCGCGGTGGATCAACACCGCGCGGCCAGGATAGCCTAGAGTGGCTTCGATCTCGGTCGATTTGCGCCCCTTGATAGCGTCTGCTTCTTGCGCGGTATAGCGGCTGAGCCCCTGCGCAAGCCGTCGCGCCTGTGGGTCCATGATCGAAACAGGATCACCGCGCCCGAAATCTCCGGACACTTCGACTATTCCTGCTGGCAACAGGCTTTTGCCATTGCTCAGCGCCCGCGCGGCCCCCGCGTCTACAACGATCTCACCCCGGGGTTTCATCGCTGAAATCCAGCGTTTGCGTGCGGCATGCGGGTCAACAGTCGCGATGAACCATGTACAGTTCGCGCCGTTTTCAAGCATTTTCAACGGGTTCAGAGGGGAGCCTTCGGTGATCGCCATGTCGCAACCAGCAGCCGTGGCCATTTTTCCCGCCAACAGTTTGGTCTTCATCCCGCCCTTTGATAGGCCGGAACCGGCATCACCCGCCATCGCCTCAATCTCGGGCGTGATGTCTTCGATGACGTCAAACCGCTTGGCCGAGGCATCCTCATTTGGATTGGCCGAGTAGAACCCATCAACATCCGACAACAGGATCAACTGGTCGGCGCCAACAGTGACGGCAATCTGTGCCGCCAGCCGATCATTGTCGCCATATCGTATCTCATCCGTGGCGACTGTATCGTTTTCGTTGACAATCGGAACGACACCCAGCCCCAGCAGCGTTTCCAAGGTGGCGCGTGAATTCAGATAGCGGCGACGATCCGCGCTATCCTCCAGCGTAACGAGCACTTGTGCAGTGGTAATGTTGTGAGGCGTCAGCGCTTCTTCATAGGCGCGGGCCAGCCGGATTTGCCCGACAGCGGCGGCGGCTTGCGACTGTTCCAACGGAAGCGTGGCCATGGGCAGACCCAAAACGCCACGCCCCAACGCGATTGACCCCGATGAGACCAAAATGACGTCGGTCCCCTGCCCCTTCAGCCATGCGACGTCCTGAGCAAGCGAATGTAACCAATCAGATCGCAGCAACCCTGTGTTCCGATCCACCAGCAAGGCGGATCCGATCTTGACCACGAGGCGTTTGGCTGCGGTCAGGGTTGCCAAGGCAGTTCCTCCTCGGCGGGTTTCTGGCGCACGCGGTCATCGTCTATCCGACCGCGCAAAGCCCGCAGGACGTCGGTTACACCCAGATGTGCCACACCAGACATTGCCATTACGGAGCCTCCGACGGCCTCTTCAAGCTCGGTCTTGGCCAGTTCGCGTTCCTCGTCATCTAGGGCGTCGACCTTGTTCAAGACGGTGATGCGAGGCTTATCGGCCAACTCACCACCATAGGCTTCAAGCTCGTGAATGATCGTGCGATAGTCTTCGGCCACACTTTCCGAGGTGCCATCAACCAAATGCAGCAATACCGCACAGCGTTCGACATGGCCCAGAAAACGGTCTCCGATGCCACGTCCTTCATGTGCGCCCTCGATCAGACCGGGGATGTCGGCCACCACGAATTCCACATTGTCGACACCCACCACGCCCAAATTGGGGTGCAAGGTGGTAAAGGGGTAATCGGCAATTTTGGGGCGTGCGTTCGATGTCGCAGCAAGAAAGGTCGATTTGCCGGCATTAGGCATTCCCAACAGGCCGACATCGGCAATCAGTTTCAGGCGCAGCCAGATCGTGCGGTCGATACCTGCCTGACCCGGATTAGCCCGACGAGGAGCCTGGTTGGTGGCCGATTTGAAGTGCAGGTTGCCAAAACCGCCATTGCCGCCCTTGGCCAGCAGGACGCTTTGGCCCACCTCTGTCAGATCGCAGATAACCGTTTCTTCGTCTTCGTCCAGGATCTCAGTGCCGACCGGGACGCGAAGAATGATGTCATCACCATCTTTTCCGGTGCGCTGCTGCCCACGGCCAGGCTGACCGTTCTTGGCAAAGAAATGCTGCTGGTAGCGAAAGTCGATCAGGGTATTCAACCCATCCACAACTTCGACCCAGACAGAGCCACCTTTACCGCCGTCCCCGCCATCGGGACCGCCGTATTCAATGTACTTTTCGCGCCGAAAACTAACGCAGCCGCCACCGCCGGCCCCGGACCGGATGTAGACCTTTGCAAGATCGAGAAATTTCATGACTGTCCCCTACTGCAAGGGCCCCACCGGCCACAAGTCAGAGTTTTTTACTGTATGTCCAAGTGGGCACGTTCGCATCACGCGCCACCGAATAGATTTCGGCATCACCCAGGTATTCGAAACCACAATGCGTCAGCACCCTGGCTGAGGCTGGATTGTCCTGAAATACGCTTGCGAACATCGACGTGTTTTCAAGCGGATTGGCGACAACCAGTGCTTCGACCGCCAGAGATGCGATCCCGGTGTTCCAATAGACAGGAGCTACCCAATAGCCGACCTCGGATTGGTTGCGATCCAGGCGTTCCAGCGAGATCAGGCCTATCAGCTCCGGACCGCCATCCTTGGTCGCGTCCATCGCCCAGACATCCTCGCTGCGGTCTTCGGCCATGGACCGGGTCACAAAGGCCTCAACCGCGCCGGGCGGCAAAGGGTGCGCAATCCTTGTCGTCATACGCGCAACCCGTTCATCTCCGGCATAATGTTCGATGAGACCCAGATCCGACCGGCGCAGAGGGCGCAGATCGAACCGCTCGGTTTCTATGACCGGCTGGTTTATGATCGTCTCAAGTTTCATAGGTGCGTTCCTCCTCCGAACAACACAAAAAGTACAGACGCAACAGTGAGACCTGCTAACGTCCACATCAGATATTTTTCCATCGGCCGACCTTCAACCGCGTGGGCAATTCTATCTCCGGCAAATGTCCAGATTGGATGAAGAATCACCTGACAAATCAACAAACAAGCCGCGATTGCGAGCGTTGCCTCAAAAGTTGGTGTTCCGACGGCGACAAACCCCGTGAACCCCGCAACGATCATGGCCCAGGCCTTGGGATTGAGCGGATGAACAATCAATCCAGCCAGAAACCCTGGCGCTGCGCCATCAGCCTCTTGCCGGGACAGCCGCGTGTTGGCGATCTTCCAGGCCAGCCACATGATATAGGCCGCCGAGGCGTATTTCAGAACAGCAAACACCGCCGGCGCCTGATCCGCCAATTGCAGCAACCCAAAGCCCACCGGCCAGATGATTAGCTGCTTGCCCAGAATGACGCCGCCCACAAAAGGCAGCGCTGCCCGAAACCCGTAACGCGCACCGGTTCCCAGCAGGACCATATTGGCCGGTCCCGGCGTGCCGACCTGACTGGCGGCAAAGATCAGGAAACTGGTGGTTGCGACTGTCATCGGACTGTTTGATCGAACCTGTGTTAAAACGAGAAAAGGGACCGGCATTTTCTGCCGGTCCCCCAAGAATTTTCAAACCTTATGGGTTTCGGCTTACTCTGCGGCCTCCGCCACTGGCAGGACCGAAATAAAGGTGCGGTTTTTGAGGCCTTTGTGGAACTTCACAGCGCCATCAACAGTTGCAAAGATGGTGTGATCTTTGCCAATGCCTACGCCTTCGCCCGGCCAGAACTTGGTGCCGCGCTGACGCACGATGATGTTGCCTGAGATGGCGGCCTGGCCACCATACAGTTTCACGCCAAGGCGGCGACCAGCTGAGTCGCGACCGTTACGGGAGGAACCGCCAGCTTTTTTATGTGCCATTCTCTCTCTCCTTAGCCTTTAGCAAGCTCTTTGGCCTGCTCAACCCATTCGGGTTTCACTTTGACCGTTTCGATAGCAGCAATCTGCTCGTCCGACAAGGCGGCCAGAGCGGCAAAGCTCTCGATACCGGCCTCGTTCAGCTTTTTGGCAGCGGCTGGGCCGACACCGTTCAGCGCGGTCAGATCGTCTGCAGCAGCAACAGCGGCAGGCGCCTCTGCTTTTGCTTCAGCTTTCTTGGCAGGCTTTTTTGCCACCGGAGCAGCTTCGCCAGCCGGCGCGGAACCGGTTGCAGCTTTGATGCCCGACTTGTCAGCGCCCGACGACAGGATGTCGGTGATCTTGACCAGGGTCAGTTTCTGACGGTGACCAACGGTACGCTTCGAGCTGTGCTTACGACGACGCTTGACGAAGTTGATGACCTTGTCACCCTTGATCTGTTCGATCACGTCGGCCTGAACGGCTGCACCATCTACAAACGGTGCACCAACAACCGGAGCGTCACCGCCCAGCATCAGAACATCGTTGAATTGAACTTTTTCACCTGCGTCGGCAGCCAATTTTTCAACGCGGAGGATATCACCCGCCTGAACCTTGTACTGCTTGCCGCCAGTCTTGAGGACCGCAAACATGCGTCTTTCCTTTGTCTAACCCGCGTTCTGTGGTCCCCTTGCGGGTGTTTTCGGCCTCAGCCACCTCGAACAGCGCGCCCTTTTTCGGGCTGTGTGAATGACCCATGGATCAGCCCCTTGGGTCAATAATAACGATACCCGGCGCGGAGATTCCGGCCGGGATGGGCGCTTATCCAAAGATTGCAGAGGAAAGTCAACATGAAATGGCGACTAAAGATCAGAGCCCTGTAAGACAGCCGCTACCGCCTTTCCCAGATCGTAATAGATCTGATCATACATACTGTCGAAGCTTTCGAACAGTGAGCTGTTCAGCGCTTGCCCTGTATCCGTTCGAGAAAACGCGATGTTCTTGCGCATTTGGGCGTTGCTCAGAGGGTTATAGGCCATCAACAGAAAGGAATACAGCCAGGTTTCTGTCTCTTGCTCGATCCCGTCCTTTTGCAGCAGAAGGTTGTCCAGAAGGTCGCTGTCATCGAGAACCTGGCCGTCATTTATCCCCCTGAAAAAGTTGTAATCCGCGCTCAAAGCGCTCCGCACGTTCTGTTTGATCAGGTCGTTGGCCAGTATGTACTCTTCGACCAGTTTGAACTGCATGCTGTCTTTGGTGTTTTCGAAATAGGCCTGTTTTGCCAAGTCTTCGATTGCCGGATCAACAAATGCAAGCCGTGCGGAATTCTCAAGGGAAACGATGGTCTGGCCAAGATCGCTTTCAAAAAAGGCGATGGCGCGTTCCAAATGCACTTCATCCAGGCTTTGCCGGAATCCCTGGACCAACTGATCATACATCCAATCGGGATCATAAATCGCCTCGACCCGAGTTTCGAACAGAGCGCCACCGTTGCCATCCAACAAAGTGGCGTCCATCTCTTGGCTCATCTTTCCGCCTTCGGACAGGAGGATTTCGATCAGGTTCTCCAGACGCATTGCTTGCGCCAGCCGATCCGCTTTTTCCACGGCGCCGGATGATGTGGCCCAGAAGATCAGGGCAAAAACGATCAGAATGCGCATCAGATGTCCTGTGCGGGGTGAAGCTCGGCCATTTTGGTTGCCAGGACTTCGAATTTCATAGCCATTATCTCATACTGAATGGCGTTCAAAAGTTCGTAGACTTCCTGCATTAAAGGCTGTTCCAACGCCTCGACATAGGTGATGACATCCGCATCCGAGAAATCCTGATAGGTATAAGCAGCACCGGCAAGTGCAGAAAGCTGTAAGGCCTGTCGCATCCCGGTTTCGTTCTGTTTCATCATTGCGCGCAATTCATCTGCATCCAACTGCAGTTCGATCACACCTGAAGCGCTGGCGGCGAGGAGGAACCGGATTTGTATTTCCTGAAGGGCGCGCAAAGAAGTACCGCTCGAGTCGATGGCAGTGTTCATCCTTTTTAGACTCTCAACACGTTGAGAGCCTTCGCGGACAAGTTGAGCGACTATCTCTTGCCCCTGCTGTTGTTTCGCTTCGTCATCCTCGATCAGATGGGAAGCGTTTTCAGCAGAGACCAGTCGTTGACCCAGATCTGATGCATAGAATTCTACCGCGTGATTTAGCGCCTGATCGCTGAGCGTCTGCTCTAAAATCGAAACTGCAGTTTCATGCATGTCTTTGGTATCGAAAACTTCTTCGGTCAGCCGCGCCCAGTCCGACCCGAATCCATCGGGGTCAAAACCCAACATCTGAGGTGCCGAGGCCGAGGCCAGAGCAATACTTTCAAGGGCAACGTCGAAACCGGTTGTGGTCAAGAATGCCTCGATCGTATCGCGCCCGGCAGCGGATGCCGGGATTGGCAGCATGAATACTGTGAAAAGAAACAGCGAAAGGGCGGTGGTGATGTGGTGCGTAAAATGTCTCATGTACAGAAGCCTAGGGGTTTTGCGGCATCTGGCAACGGAAAATCCTGGGATTGATAAATTATGAAACTTTCTGCTTGCACCCCCGGGTGTTCATCACTAAATCCCCCCCTCACAGACCCCCGCGGAGAGGTGCCGGAGTGGTCGAACGGGGCGGTCTCGAAAACCGTTGTGGGTGCAAGCCCACCCAGGGTTCGAATCCCTGTCTCTCCGCCATCAGCCATTCAGCGCATGATTGGTAACCAGCTTTCCGGAATTTAGCTCAAGCACCTGAAATGCAGGCCTTTGTCGCCTTATTCGCTTTGCGCGCGTTCCTACGAGAATTCTTAGTTTCTGTGCTTCCCTGCTGAACAGGCATTTGTGCGACCCTGTGGGTCGGTTGACAAGAATGGCATCTCGGCCACTGGTTGTTCAACGTTGGCGTGTTATTGCCATGGGATCGGCCCAGATCGGCGTACACTGGCTCAATCCCTTGTTCTGAGAGGATGTTCCACGAATTCCCCTTTCCAGTCCGCTAGTTTCCCCCCATCTCGGCGACACATATTTCAAAGGAGAATCCCATGTCGCGTATAATCTTGCTAGGGGTCGTCGTCGCCGGCGTTGGCGCCGCAATCTATTACTATCTGAATCAACCTGCCGCTCCGGTCGAACAGCCGCAAGCCGCCGCTGAAGAAACCGGAAACGCCGTGTCTGAAGCCGTAGAATCGGTTACCGAACAGGCTGGTGAAGCTGCGTCTTCCGTTACGGAACAGGCGGCTGAAATCGTCGAACAGTCCAGCGAAGCCGCGTCTGACCTAGCCACTCAAGCCGGTGAAACAGCGACTGAGCTGGCCGATCAGGCTGGAGAAGAGGTCGCTGCCCTCACCAACCAGGGGCAAGAGCTGCTGAATTCCTGGGTTGAGAGCGGCGCTATGAGTGTTGATAACTTTGACTATGACGCCATGGTGGCCTCAGTTCAGGAAAGCACACTGGCAGAAGAACTGAAGGTAAAAGCGGTTGGTATTCTCGATGATATCAAAGCCTCACCTGCAACAATCGCGCTGAAAATTCAGGAACTTCAGGCCCTGTTGACTGGTCAGTAAGAATTAGAAAGACCGCCGAAACAGGCGGTCTTTCCCTACGTCAAAGAATAGTTCGATTGACGCGCCTTTGGCCATTTGCTTGGCTGATCTGAACACATATGCCACGGTTGATGTCGATCATGGCCATCATTTTCGAAATTGTTGGTTTGATGCAGTCAAGCAGGACCCGACAGTTTCCTATCGTTCAGAAAAGGTACGCTCATGACCCCCCTTCCCTCTTCCATGTTTGCGATCGTTCAAACACATCATGGGTATTCGGGCAAAGCCACTGGTCCCAACATCCAAAATGCGTCTGATTGGCTGGCCGAAACGGAAATGCCTGTGCCCGAGCCGGGCGCAGGTCAGGTTCTGATCCGCCTGAGGGCATCATCGGTTAATCCGTCCGACCTCCATTTTATCAAGGGTGAATACGGGCAGCCTAGGGTAAAGGGATCTCCGGCCGGGTTTGAGGGATGTGGAGACGTCGTCGCCACCGGTGCCGGAGCCGAGGGTTTGCAGGGACAGCGCGTGGCATTCATGGCCACTCTTTCCGGTGCCTGGGCCGAGTACGCTCTGACCGATGCACAAATGTGTATTCCACTGCGCCCGGATATCTCGGATGACGACGGGTCAGCACAGATTGTGAACCCGATGACGGCCATGGCGATGGTCGATCTGGCGCGTCAGGCCGGAGATGCTTTTATCGTATCTGCCGCAACCAGTCAGTTGGGCAAGCTTATGTGCAGCCTCGGTCGCGATCTTGGGCTCAAGCCGATTGCGATCGTGAGACGCGCTGAGACCGTTGCTGCATTGAAAGAGCTGGGCGCTCATGACGTGCTGGTAACATCAGACCCCGACATGCTGCAGAAATTCGCAGCGCTTAGCAAAGAGCTTAAACCTCGGGTCTTTCTGGATGCCGTCGCCGACCAGATTTCCGAACAGATTTTCTGTGCGATGCCGAAAGGTGCGCGCTGGGTGTGTTATGGCAAGCTCAGCCCTGAACTGCCCAAACTAACGCAGACGGGACAGCTCATCTTTATGGGTAAGAAAATCGAAGGGTTTTGGCTGACACAATGGATGACAGCGACGCCTCGCGAAGATGTGGTACGTGTCGTTGCCGAGGTTCAGGCCCGCTTTGCGGACGGGCGTTGGAAAACAGATGTTTCAGAAAAGCTTACATTAAAAAATGTTATGTCCGGGCTGGTCGATGCACTGCAAAAGAGTGACGGAAAGGTAATTATCACGCCATAGTAGTACAAACCCCGGGCTAAGGAGGAGGCCCGGGATCTAAATGAACCCGGAGCAACCGGTATAGGGAGGTGAGTTTGGATAATGCGCAGCTGCTGATTAGCGGGCTGGCGAATGGCTGTGTCTATGGGCTGATCGCGCTCGGATTTGTTCTGATTTACAAGGCGACCGAGGCAGTGAACTTCGCACAGGGTGACCTCATGATGCTGGGCGCCTTTGTTACCATCGGGCTTACAAATGCCGAATATATGGGGCTGCCTTTTTGGCTGGCCTTGCCGATCTCGTTGGGGATCATGGGCGTGCTGGGGTACTTGCTGGACCGGTTGATCATTCGGCGACTTTTCGGGGAAAGCCAGACGGCCGTGGTCATTCTGACCATCGCCCTGGGCTTTGTAATCCGCTTTGTGGCCGGTCTGATCTGGGGGCACGAACCGCAGACGCTACAGAATCCACTGGCCGGAAAAGAAGTGCATTTCGGCGGCCTTGTACTGGGGATGGAGGACGTGGCGGTTATCGTCGTGACCGTTCTGCTGACCTGGGGGCTGTACCAGTTCTTCAGTCGCACCAAGCTTGGGCTTGCAATGCAGGGTGCCTCACAAAATCAGCTGGCGGCCTATTATATGGGAATCCCGGTAAAACGAGTGCAGGGTTTCATCTGGGCGTTGGCCGGCATGGTTGCGGGTATCGCAGGCATTTTGTTTGCCGCCAAAGGATCCGTGGACCCGGCAACCGGACTTCTGGGCATTAAGGCCTTCGCCGCTGCGGTCATTGGCGGATTCGGAAGTTTACCTGGAGCATTGGCTGGAGGTTTGATCGTTGGCGTAATCGAACCGTTTGCCAGTCGCTATATCGCTGCTGGGTACAGTCAGATTGCACCTTATGCGCTGTTGTTGGCTGTCCTAATCTTTCGCCCCAATGGGCTGTTCAGCCAAGTTAGGGTCAAAAAGGTTTAAGCCATGCGGATCATTTTCAAGACCAGTTACATGCAAGATATCCGGCCTTGGAAAGACCGGTATCAACTGAGCCTATACCTGATCCTTCTAGGCGTCGTGATCGCCGCTCCATGGTGGTTGGACGCATTCTATCTGGGTGAGCTGACAAATGTTTTGATCTGGGCGATTGCAGGTCTTGGGTTGATGATACTGACCGGCCATACCGGACAGGTCAGCCTTGGGCATGCGGCTTTTATGGCTTTTGGGTGCTATGCGAACATCATCTTGATAGAGGCAGGCTTGCCATTCCTGCTGGCCTTCCCGATCGCCGGTATCCTGACCGGGATAGCAGGGGTGACCGTTGCTATCCCGGCCCTGCGCCTTCACGGTATCTACCTGGCAATCTTTACCATGGCCCTATCGATCCTGATGGATGACGTGATTGTCCTGGCCGAGCCGATCACCGGCGGGGTCGCCGGTAAATATGTCGGCGGGGTCGAGATATTTGGATTCATGGTCGATCGTTGGGCTACGCCGGTCCAATTCTTCTGGCTGGTGCTTGCAGTCGCGGTTCTGGTCACTCTGGGCTATATCAACCTGCTGCGCGCACCGCTTGGGCGCAGTTTCATCGCCGTGCGAGATTCTGAGGTCTCGGCCCAGGCGATGGGTGTTGATATTGCGCAAACCAAGATGATCTCATTTGCCCTGTCCTGCGCTGTGACCGGCTGGGCAGGTGCTCTGATGGGTATGTTCTCGGGCGCGTTCAATAACGAGACATTCAGCGTCCTAATCTCAATTCAGTTGCTGATGATGATCGTGATCGGTGGTCTGGGCTCAATCCACGGGGCATTTCTGGGCGCTGTCGTCATAGGGTTTCTGCCGCAATTTTTGTCGATCGCAAAAGAGTATGTCGGCGCAGTTTTCGGGGGCAGCACCGTCGCAATTCCGGGATTGGAATTTGGAATCTTCGGCATGATCCTGATCGCCTTTATCCTGTTTGAGCCCATGGGGATGTATGGACGTTGGCTGAAAATCCGGACATGGTTCGAACTGTTTCCCTTCTATCGCAAGGACATGTTCAAACGTCAGAAATCCTATCTCAAGACGGAGCGTCTGAGATGAGCCTGCTTAAATTTAAGAATGTCACCTTGAAATTTGGTGGCGTCACGGCTGTGAACGACCTGTCCTTTTCAGTCGAAGACGGCGAGGTTTTTGCCATAGTCGGCCCCAATGGCGCGGGTAAATCGACCGTTTTCAATCTGATCTCGCGCTTTTATGAACCAATAGAGGGTTCAATCCGGTATGACGGGCATGACTTGCTGCAGGTGAAACCGTCCGGCGTTGCAGCTTTTGGTGTTGCGCGGACGTTTCAGAATATCGAACTGTTCGAACACGCCACTGTTCTGCAGAACCTGCTGGTCGGGCGTCATCGGCACCGCAAGACAAAACTTTTATCCGAGGTGCTGTTCCTGCCGTCGGCCCGGCGGCAAGAGATCGAAAACCGTGAAAAGGTTGAAGAAATCATCGATTTTCTTGATCTGCAGGTCTATCGCGACAAGATGATATCAGGCCTACCTTACGGTGTGCGCAAAGTGGTTGAAGTTGCCCGCGCCCTGGCCACCGATCCCAAGTTGTTACTGCTGGATGAACCGGCCTCGGGGCTGTCGGTCGAGGAAACGACCGATATGCGCTGGTGGATAGATGATATCCGGCGGCAGATGGGGATTACGGTGCTGATGGTCGAACATGACATGGCTTTGGTCTCGGGCGTCTCGGATCGGGTCCTTGCAATGGCGGATGGGGCAATGCTCGCACTGGGAACCCCTGCGCAGGTACAGTCACACCCGGCAGTGGTTGAGGCCTATCTGGGGAAAGTGTCATGAGCGATCCGATCCTGACCATTCGCAATGTCGAAAGTTTTTACGGGCCAATCATGGCAATCCGGGGCGTGTCGCTGGATGTGCATCCTGGTAAGATCGTGTCGATCCTTGGGGCCAATGGGGCCGGCAAGACCACATTGATGAAAACCGTGTCCGGCGTAATGGACCCGGAAAAGGGCAAGATCAGCTTTGACGGGGTCGAAATTCAAGGGGCTGAGCCACATAAAGTTGTGCAGAAAGGCGTCGTCCACGTACCCGAAGGGCGCGAAGTATTTCCTCTGCTGACCGTGGACGAAAACCTGAGCCTCGGCGCCTATACATCCTCGGACCGAGGCCAGATTGACCATGACCGCGAACTGGTTTTTTCCTACTTCCCGATCCTGAAAGAGCGGCGCACGCAAGAGGCAGGCACCCTTTCTGGCGGCCAACAACAGATGCTGGCAATCGGGAGGGGGTTGATGGCAAATCCAAGGATCATGTTACTGGACGAGCCCTCGCTGGGCCTGTCTCCTTTGCTTGTGCAAGAGATTTTCGGCATCCTGAAACGCCTGAACGACGAGCAGAACATGACGATGATGCTGGTTGAACAGAACGCCAATGCTGCGCTGGAACTGGCGCATCACGGCTATGTCATGGAGGTCGGGCGCATCGTCATGGATGGCCCCGCGTATGAGCTGATGCAGTCAGAAGACATCCAGAACTTCTATCTGGGTGTGCAGGAAGAAGGTGCGCGTGAAAACCGCCGCTGGAAACGCAAGAAGACATGGAGGTGAGCGCATGAACATAAGCACCTTGCCCTCTCAGATCATGATCAACGGTGTTCAGTACAACGCAAATCCCGGTCAGCGACCGGTCTATGTAGATGAATGCACAACCATCGGGCAACTTTTTCAAAAGCGTTGTGCCAATTTGGGCGCGCGTACCGCGCATCGCGAGAAAGATTTAGGTATCTGGAAATCCTATTCATGGACGGATTACTGGCAGCACGCGAAATGGATCGGCCTCGCCCTGCAAAAGCTGGGATTGAAACGCGGTGAGGTCGTTTCGATCCTTTCCGAAGACCGAAAAGAATGGGCCTGGTTCGATATGGGCATTCAGGGCGTCGGTGGGATTGCCTCGGGCATCTACACGACGGATGCGGCCGCCCAGGTGAAATACCTGATCAATGACAGTGACAGCCGTTTCCTGGTGGTCGAAAACGAAGAGCAGTTGGACAAGTTCCTCGAGGTCGAAGGGGATCTGCCGACCCTTTTGAAGGTCATCATCCTCGAGGATGAAGGCCTGCATGATCTGGACCACGACCGCTGCATGATGATCAGCGATCTTTATGAGCTGGGCCAGCATGTCGAGATGGAAGAGCCCGACCGCTTTGAAGCGGAAATCGCGCTGGCATCCCCGCAGGATACCGCTCTTCTGGTTTATACATCGGGCACGACCGGCATGCCAAAAGGCGCAATGCTGAGCCACGAGAACATCCTTGCCGCAATCGAAGCCGGCGCTCATTCCTTGCCCGCATTGGAAACAGATGAACAGCTGTGCTTTTTGCCGCTCTGCCACATCCTCGAGCGTGATGTTTCCATATATTTCCCGCTTGCAACGAAATCTGTCGTCAACTTTGCCGAAAGCCCCGAGACTGTTTTCGCAAATCTGCAAGAGGTTTCTCCTTCGACGTTTACGGCGGTCCCGCGTGTATGGGAAAAGATCTATTCTCGGGTTCAGATCATGGCCCAGGATGCAACCTCGACCGGGCGCGCGGCCTTTGGAATGGCGGTAAAGGCGGGTCTAGCACGTGCCGAATTTATCCTGGCGGGCAAGCCGGTCCCGGCCAGTGTTGCCGCGCAGTACTGGCTTTGGGACCGTTTGGTTTTGCGTAACCTGCGCCGGATGCTGGGGTTGGACAATATGCGGCGCGGTGGAAGCGGCGCCGCCCCGATTTCGGCGGACTTGCTGAAATGGTTCTGGGCCATTGGTGTACCTCTGGTCGAAGGTTTTGGTATGACCGAAACATCGGGCCTGGCGACATTGAATACACTTGGAAACAACAGGATCGGAACCATTGGAAAGGCTGTGCCCGTTAATGACGTCCGTATTTCCGAAGGCGGAGAGATTCAGCTTAAAGGGTTGAACATCTTTCAGGGTTACTGGCGAAACAACGCCAAAACAGCCGAGACTTTCACTGCCGATGGTTGGTTGCGTACTGGTGATATGGGCCAGATCGACCAAGACGGTTTCGTGACCATTACGGGTCGCCTCAAAGATCTTATCATCACGGCGGGCGGCAAAAATATAGCCCCGGCCGAGATTGAAAGCCGTCTCAAGTTCAGCCCCTTTATCTCGGACGCAGTTGTAATTGGCGATAAGCGCAAGTTCCTGACTGCACTAATCATGATTGATCAGGAAAACGTGGAGAAATTTGCGCAGGATCGAAAGGTCCCCTTCTCGAATTTTGCCTCTCTTTGTGCCTCCGCCGAAGTTCGGGACCAGATCAAAGACGAAGTGGGTGCCGCAAACAAGGATTTCGCACGGGTTGAGCAGATCAAGGATTTCCGCCTGATAGATGTTCTGCTGACGGCAGATGATGACGAACTGACGGCCACAATGAAGCTCAAGCGCAGCTTTGTGGAAAAGAAACACGAACATCTTATTGAAGACATGTACAATTAGACAAAACGTTATCCAAAGGGAGGATTATAATGAGGAATCTGATTAAACGGCTGTCCGCTGCCACAGTTTTGACGGCTGTCGCGACACTCTCCAGCGCTCAGACACAGGGTGTTACGGATGATGAGATCGTAATCGGCTCGGTCAATGATCTGAGCGGTATCTTCGCCGCTGTTGGTGTCCCAGCCACCAAAGGCGCCAATGTGGTGTTCGACCGCGTGAACGCTGCAGGTGGTGTTCACGGTCGGACCATCCGTTTTGTGGTTGAGGATAATGGCTATCAGATGCCGCGCGCGATGCAGGGCTACAACAAGTTGCTGAACCGCGACAAGGTGTTTGCGATGTTGCAATCTCTGGGTACGCCGATGAACCTGGCCGGATTCAAACTGCTGGATCCCAAGGGCATTCCGAATGTCGCGCCTTTGACGTCGTCGCAGAAAATGCTGCAAGAACCAGTGCGCAACAAATTCACGTCCTTTTCCACCTATTTCGATCAGGCGCGTGTCGGCGTGAACTATCTGGCCAGCGAATTCGGATCGCAAACAGTCTGCACCATGTATCTGCCCACCGATTTCGGCGAGGAGATTCTGGAAGGCAGCAAGGCGGGTGCCGAAGAGGCTGGGATCGGTTTTGGCACAGAAACCACCCACAAGCCCGATGAGACCGATTTCGTGGGCTCTCTGAGCAAGCTCAGAGATGAAGGCTGCGACATCGTCACCATGGCCCTTGGGGTTCGGCAGGCGATCACTGTGGTTGGCACCGCCAAAAAGATGGGTCTAACGGATATGAAATTCTTGGGAACATCAGCCAGCTTCCTGACCGTCGTTGCCCAGGTGCCGGGTGGCGTGACGGATGGTTTTTATGCCGCCGCCTCATGGCTGGACTTGTGGGCCCGCGCGGATCAACCGGCCCCTGCAGCCTTCATCGAAGAGTATAAGGCTGCAACAGGCGAAGACCCCGTTGGATTTGCGATGTTGGGCTATTCTGCGGCTGAAATGATGGTTAAGGCGCTGGACGCCGCCGGCCCCGATCTGACTCATGACAGTTTTATCGCTGCGATGGAGACACTCGACTACAACGACGAACTGGTTGGAAATCACATCTCGTTTTCGCCGGACGACCATCAAGGTGCCGACACGGTGTTTGTGAGCGTTGTTGAAAACGGTGCTTGGAAGCTGGTCCACGAAGAGTAACGTCTGAAAAACAGAGTTTGATCAGCATTCAGGCGTTAGAAACCATGAGCCGTCCGTTCCAATACGGACGGCTTTTTCATTTTGTTTTGGGCTATCCACCTGCGGATAATTGGTTCCAATGCAAAACCACTATAGTTAGGCGAAATGGAAAAAACTCGAATCGAAAATCTGTTATCGTTGAAAGATCGTAAGATCATCGCGCAGGGTAATCGGCAATTTGTCTATCAACACCCTGATCTGCCGGACACTCTGCTGAAGATCCCGCAACCTCAGACGATAGATGACGAAGCTCATCTTGTGACGGATACCTGGTTTGATCGGATGTTTCGACGCTCGACGGCGTTCAAAGGATTTCTGCGCGAGTTTCACGAGTCGTTTGATCTTATGGTGCGTCACCAGAAATCCGCTGCCCCTATCCCCGTATGTGAGGTGCGAGGTGTGGTTCAGACGGACCTGGGTCTGGCGCTTATGTACGAGCGGATTTCCGAGCCTGACGGGCAGCTATCGCCCAGCCTTATTGGTATGGTCCAAAGCCGTCGCCTTAAGTCGCATCACTTGGATTCGTTGAACGCGCATTTTGATATTTTGGTCAAAGAGAACGTTTTGGTCAGTAACCAGAACCCCGGCAACATCGTCTATCAGACGTTGGCCGACGGCTCAGGACGATGGGTCTGGATAGACAGTTTCGGAAATAAGCAGGCGATCCCAGTTCGCAGGTGGTTCCCAAGCCTGAACAAACGAAAGATCGACCAGACTCGGCAGAAATTCCTTGCTTTGGCCCAACAGGCTTTAGGACGTGAAACGGACTGACAAATCCGTGTTGGAGTGACTTTCTTTTCGTCTCACGCTTGACGTGTGCGGGCTGTTAATCTCAACATTCAGAAATGTGTTTTGTGCGTCCTCGTCATTACCATGAAAACGGGACCAATTCAGTAAATGGTATTCTAGGTAGTTAGATAAAAAATGCGGTCAAAAATTCTGAACTTTCTGATCATCGTGATGATCTCTGCAACGCTTCTTGCTGGTGTGGAGCTGGGCATCCGTTGGCTGTCACCACAAGGCGTTCTGACAACATATCCAGAGGGTGGTCCACTTGGATTGAAGGACCCGGTCGTCGGGCATACGAACAGGCCAAACACCGTCGTCGCCATCAATGCACCAGAGTTCACGGTCGAGTATAAAGTCGACGAAAACGGGTTTCGTGAAACCCGCTTTCCGGCCAGTGCATTAGACGATGGAAAAACCATCAAGATCCTGTTGCTGGGAGATTCCTTTACCTTCGGCGCATCAAATGAGCTGGGCGATATCTGGCCAGAACTCTTGGCCCAGAAGTTCCTGGATCAAGGCATGCCTGTTCAGCTGATCAACGCAGGTGTTCCGGGATATAACACATCTCAACAGGCGCTGTATCTCGAGCGGTTAAGCGAAAAATATGACCCTGATATCGTGCTGGTGACCTTTCTTCCCAATGATATGTTCGCAAATGAGCCCATTCGGACCGTTGATGGCGTTGATGTCGCCTTTAGCGATGTCAGCTCGGTTGTAGGCTCGGGGAATATCAAGAAATCCTCGCTACACTCGGTTACGCTGTTAAAGCGAATGCTGATGGCGAACGATCAGACCTATACCCAACTGTACCTGATGACGCCGCGAAAGGCCTTTTTCACCACCCCGATGAGCGATCTGTTTCAAGCCAAAGTCGAGACGACAAAGCAGGTGTTTTCCCGCATGGCAGCCTTCACTCAGTCGCAGGGATCCGAGCTTGTGGTCGTGTCTGTCCCACAGTTGTTTCAGGTTCTTCAGGCCGCGAAAACATCTTCCGATCCCGAGGTTGACCCCGGCCTGCCCGACCGCCTGATGGAGGGGATGGTGGCCGAGCAAGGGTTTCAGTGGCACGAAGCGCTGCCCTACCTCGCTGAGGAATACAGCACCAAGGGTGAAGACCTGTATTTCAGATACGATGGCCATCTGAATGCGGACGGCAACAGGGTTCTGTCTGACTTCATGTTCCAGATTCTGGCCCCGCTGATCGAAACCAAAGCAGCTGGCTGAGTTCGACAACAGATTCGGTAAACTAAATCCCAATCAACAAAAGAAAAACGGCCGCAACATTGTGCGGCCGTTTGAAACAGTCTTGAAGGTTCGTGCCAGCGATTAACGCTTGGAGAACTGGAACGAACGACGCGCTTTGCGCTTACCGTATTTCTTACGTTCCACAACGCGGCTGTCGCGGGTCAGGAAGCCAGCGGCTTTCAGTGCGCCACGCAGCGACGGATCGTACAGTTGCAGCGCTTTCGACACGCCGTGCTTGACCGCACCGGCTTGACCGGTCAGGCCACCGCCTTTGACGGTTGCAACAACGTCGAACTCGCCTTCTACTCCGGCAACCTGGAAAGGCTGGCGCAGGATCAGCTGCAGAACGGGGCGTGCAAAATACACGTCCTGGTCTTTGCCGTTCACGGTGACCTTGCCGGAGCCCGGCTTGATCCAAACGCGGGCAACAGCGTCTTTACGCTTGCCGGTGGCATAGGCACGACCCAGTTCGTCGCGTACGGGTTCACGCACGATGACTTCTTCGGCCACAACTTCAACGCCTGCTACGGCGCTCAGCTCTTCGAGAGTATTGATCTGATCAGCCATGGTCATTAGCTCCGGGTGTTTTTCTTGTTCATGGATGCAACATCCAGAACTTCGGGCGCTTGCGCCTCATGGGGATGCTCGGCACCGGCATAAACACGCAGGTTGGTCATAACCTGACGCGATAGGCGGTTGCCCGGCAGCATGCGCTTGACCGCCTGGGTCACGACGCGCTCGGGGTATTTGCCCTCGAGGATCTGCTGCTTGGTGCGCGACTTGATGCCGCCCGGGTGGCCAGTGTGCCAGTAGAAGTTCTCTTCGCGCTTCTTGCCGGTCATCTGGATTTTGTCAGCGTTGATCACGATGACATTGTCGCCCATGTCCATGTTCGGGGTGAACGACGCTTTGTGCTTGCCACGCAGACGCATGGCGACGATCGAGGCAAGACGGCCCAGAACAACGCCCTCGGCGTCGATCAGGATCCATTTCTTGTCGATGTCTGCAGGTGTTGCAGAAAAGGTTTTCATGGCAGGATAGTCCTGTTTGATGTGAAAGACCGCCCCCATACGGAGCGGTCCGAATTCGATGGATGGGGTTTAAACCCACGCGAAAGGCGGGTCAATACACACAAATCAGTTTTAACTTAGCAAAAACAATGCATTACAAAATAGGTATTATTTTACCCCATGTTTTTGCCAATCTTTTTCCGTCAATACCCAACGCATCCACTGCCCAGCCCCGGTACCAAGAACAAGTTGCTGGGTATCAACGTACCGCGCCCCAAGTTTCGCGGTCCCTTTTTGTGATCGCAAGTTGGTTGGGTCGATATGAAACCAGACCTCATTCAGTTCGCCGAACACCCGATTTACCATCAGCGATTTGATCGCCCGATTGCTGGCTCCGCCCCAGTGATCACGGGTAATAAAGCTGTATCCGATGCCGATGCCCCCGGGAACTTCGGGAGGCTCATAATAGCGAGAGCACCCGATGACCCGGCCTGTCGCCTCTTCGCGTATTGTCACTGACCCACCTGCGCTCAACAGAAAATCGAAATAAGGGGCGAAAACCTCTTTCTGATGGCGGGATATGGCGGGATGCCCGGCCCAAATCAACGGATCGCTGGCTGCAAGGTGCAGGTCTTCGAAGTCACTTTTGAGCATAGGTGTGACGACAAATCCCCTGCCCCGCATTTCCCGAATATCCATTAAGCGTCCCCTTACACCGAAATCTGTTCGGGTGGATTATCCAGCAGACGCCTGAGACGCTGCATTGCGTCTTCGAATTGATCCAACGATACATGCCCATTCATGGCTATACGAACCGCATTGGGTGCGCGCCCGTCACGCAAAGCAAACTCATCGGCAGACCGCAGTTGAATTCCCTCTCGCTCGGCTGCGCGGCTGAACGCAGCTGCTCGCCAACCAGAAGGCAAGTTCAGCCAGACAAAAGGTACATCTGAGGCCCAGTTCAGGTCGAACCCACCCAGGGCGTTTACGGCCACGCGCACATATTCCCCCATCCGGGTCCGGACATCTTTTGCGATTTGGCGCGTCCGCGGATCAGACAACATCAGCCGCGCTAGTTCGGCAAGCGGCTGAGCAAGGCCAAAATAGCCATATTCCGCTGAACGGCGCAGATCAACGCTGCGCTCGCGCGGCGCTATGGCAAACCCGACACGCAGTGCGGGCGTCAAAATCTTCGAGATGGACGACACATGCCATCCCCTTTCCGGCGCCAGGGCGCGATAGCTGGGCGCTCTTGCATCACCCATGCGGTAGCAGTCGTCCTCGATTATCTGGACGCCGAACCGCCGCGCGATTTCCACAACTTCTTTGCGGCGTTCCAGTGGTGTATGTGAGCCGGTCGGATTTTGAACCTCGGGTGAGACACATATGGCCTGCGCCGCCGACTGGCGAAGGACATGCTCCATAGCGTTTGGATCCACGCCCCATTTGTCCATCTTTACGCCAATGACCTCTGCACGCATCAACTCACCGGCGCGTCGGAACCCCGCGTATGACAGATCCTCGACCAGAACGATCGGCTTTGGTCCGCGTAATATTGTCTGAAATACAAGGCAAAGGCCGTTTTGTCCGCCGTGGGTCAGAACGATATCGTCCTGCGAAATTGGTCCCAATGGCAAATCGGAAAGCCAATCTACAACAGCCTGTCGCATAGGTTTATACGCATCGCGGGTTGGATAGTTCATAAACAGGCGTGGATCGGATTGTGCCACTTTCTGCATACATTCGCGGATCAGGGCCACCTGCCCCATATCGGCAAGCCTCGGGCTGAACAGGCTGACATTGGCGTCATATTTGTCATCTCTGAGATGAAGTTGCCGAGCCCAGACATCATCGAGCAGAGGCGCCTTGGGCGGAGCCACAAATGTACCACGTCCTACTTCGGCACTGAGCAGACCTTCGTCTGTGAGTATCGTATAGGCGCGCGCAACGGTGCCCGGTGTGATTTGTAACCTATAGGCAAGTTCCCGCACCGGCGGCAGCTTTGTACCGACTTCCAAAATATTGTTATCTATAGCTTTTCGAATTGTATCGGCGACCAGTGTATATTTTGGCCCTTTGGATTTAGGCAGTGACTCTGGCCAAATTGTATCCATTACAATTCTTCCTTTGATTGCAGCACAATTCTGAATGTATCAAGTGTTCATACCGAACATATTACGTTTGTGTCAATACAATTTGAAAGGAACCCGAAGATGACACGCGCAATGCACAACCCCGCCCTGATAGCGCTTAACGACAGCCCCCGGCTGCCGCTGATTGCCGCACTGGCCGTGCGGTTTGCGGCGACGGTCACAAAATGGGAGCGGCAACGCCGCAGCCGAATTAACTTGTCCAATCTCGATGACAGGCTGCTGAAGGATGTGGGCCTGACTAATTATCAGGCCAGACGAGAGATCGAACGCCCTTTTTGGCAGGGCTAGGTAATCCCCAGTCCCTATATGGGACCTCTTCCTTGGCCGGGTTTATCCCGGCCATTTTTTCACCCAAAAGCTGCCGCAGCTGACCCCTCTGGTGGTAAAGAATAGGTCATCGTTGCGCGAGCGACGGGTTTGTCTGACCCTTCCGAAAATATTAGAACGTCACCTACGGCAAGGGTTTTTCCTAGCTTCAGCAAGGTGCAGCGCGCAATCAAATCTGCATTTCCATCCGGTTTACGCATGAAGTCCATTGAACAACCGGTTGTCACGGCCAGAGATTGCTGGCCCCTGCGCGCCAGGATCAGTGCGTAAACGCTTACATCAGCTAATCCAAACATAGACGGCCCCGAGACAGTCCCACCGGGGCGCAAATGACGATCGCCAACGGCAAGTCTCATGACGATGGACTCTTCGGTCAGATCCTGGACCGAATAGTCCTGACTGACCTGGGGGAAGATTTGGCTCATATAATCCTCCAGTTCCTCCCGATTCATTGCCAATGACATACTTCCCCTCCTGGATTTGCCGACCTAGAGTTGGCCTCACATCAGATCGGAGGGCAAGATGGGAATTCTGGAACGAAATGACGCAGACGCCGTGGCTAGGCTTACAATGAATGCGCCAGACCGACTCAATGCCCTAAGTGACGAAATGCTGGCTGCGCTACAGACTGAACTTGATGCCCTGCGCGAAGACAGTTCCATCCGGGCGGTGATCCTTTCTGGTAAAGGCAAAGCTTTTTGTGCGGGTCATGATCTGAAACAGATGACAGCTGGGCGCCAATCTGAAGACGGCGGCAAAGCCTATTTTCAGGACCTTTTCAATCGCTGTGCGAAAATGATGCTTTCAATTCAGTCGCTTCCGCAGCCGGTTATTGCCCAGGTGCACGGCATTGCTACGGCGGCCGGATGCCAGTTGGTTGCAACCTGCGATCTTGCTGTAGCTGCTGAAGGGACGCGGTTTGGCGTAAACGGTGTGAATATCGGGCTGTTCTGTTCGACCCCAATGGTTGCTCTTAGCCGAAACATTCCACGCAAACACGCCTTCGAGATGTTGACGACCGGGGATTTCATTCCGGCGTCACGAGCTGCTGAGCTGGGTCTTGTCAATCGCGTGGTGCCAGAAATGCTGTTGGAGCATGAGGCTGTTTCACTGGCCGAGCAGCTTGCCTCCAAACTGGGATCTGCCGTGAAAGTCGGAAAACAGGCCTTCTACCGCCAGTTGGATATGCCATTGGATCAGGCCTATTCCTATACCGGCGAGGTAATGGCTCAGAATATGATGCATCGGGATACCGAAGAAGGAATATCTGCATTTATCGGAAAAAGAGATCCAAATTGGAGCCAATAAGGAATTTGTCATGCATATTTTTCCGCAATGTCGCCATTTTTGGACTTTTCAAATGGGCGTTACTGTGGCAATGCTGAGACGAGGCTAAGGCCTTGAACACTTTTTGGGTCGCCGTGGGCGGAAGGTCCCTCCGAGCTGGTTTCTCTCACTGGCGCAGACATTCCCGCATCGGCGACCCCAAAAATCCCTTGAAAACATGATTTCCCGTGCGCCATCGCTGCTGTGTTGCGTTGCGATCTTCTGTGCCCTATGTGGCAGCTTATGACACAGAAATTGCATATCGTGGGCGGCGGCATGGCCGGGTCCGAGGCTGCCTGGCAGGCGGCGGAAATGGGCGTCGAGGTCGTGATTCACGAAATGCGCCCAAAAGTCGGAACTTTTGCGCATCAGACCGGCAACTTGGCCGAGATGGTCTGCTCGAACTCATTCCGGTCGGATGATGACGAACAGAACGCCGTTGGACTGCTGCATTGGGAAATGCGCGAGGCCGAAGGGTTGATCTTGAAAACGGCAGATGCGCACCGACTGCCGGCCGGGGGCGCATTGGCTGTGGATCGCGATCCGTTTGCTGAATCTGTGACGGCCAGGTTAAAGGCTCACCCCCTTGTCGAAATCACTGGAGAAGAAGTGACCGCCCTGCCCGATGACGGCCAATGGATTTTCGCCACCGGCCCACTGACGTCTGCTGGATTGGGAGAAGCAATCCGCGCGGAAACCGGCGCCGAGTCGTTGGCGTTCTTTGATGCCATTGCACCAATCGTCTATGCAGACAGCATCGACATGAGCAAAGCTTGGATGCAATCTCGGTATGACAAGGGTGAGACCGAAGAAGAACGCACCGCTTACCTGAATTGTCCGATGGACCGAGAACAGTACGACGCCTTCATCGACGCTCTGCTGGCCGCGGACAAGACCGAGTTCCATGAAGGAGAGACCGCAGGCTATTTCGATGGTTGTCTTCCGATAGAGGTTATGTCCGAGCGGGGTCGTGAAACGTTGCGCCACGGACCGATGAAGCCGGTCGGCCTGACGAACCCGCATCAGCCCGAGGTAAAGCCCCATGCGGTGGTTCAACTGCGCCGGGATAACGCGCTAGGAACATTGTTCAACATTGTCGGCTTTCAGACCAAGATGAAATACGGAGCCCAAACCGATGTGTTCCGCATGATTCCGGGGTTGGAGAATGCCAGTTTTGCGCGGCTGGGCGGTATTCATCGCAATACGTTCATCAATTCTCCGACTTTGCTGGATTCCCAGATGCGACTGAAATCAAAGCCCAATATCAGGTTCGCTGGTCAGATTACCGGTGTCGAAGGTTATGTGGAAAGCGCCGCGATGGGTCTTTTGGCCGGACGTCTGGCTGCTGCCAAGATGTTGGGCCGTACCGTTCCCGAAGTTCCGCAGGACAGTGCCATGGGCGCTTTGATCCACCACATCACTGGCGGTGCCGAGGCAAAGACATTCCAGCCTATGAACGTGAATTTCGGTCTATTCCGTCCTGTCGATGGGTTAAAAGGCGGTCGGCGTGGCAGAAAAGACCGCTACAAGGCCTATACTGACCGGGCCAAGGAAGAATGGACCAAGTGGTTGGCGCATTGGTGACTGGACGGGTCCGGCCCCGACGTCCTAACATATCGGTATGAGCGATAAATTCCTAAAGGATGTCTATGGGCTGGATTCGCCTCAGGCGACCGAAGCACATTATCAAAAATGGGCCTCGTCTTATGACGATGAGGTTGGGTCAAACGGTTATGCGACCCCGGGACGTATCGCCCGGGCTCTCTGGTCGCAACTGCCCGAGCCCAAAACCCCAATTCTGGACTATGGCTGCGGTACCGGCCTGTCAGGTGTCGCGCTGAACGCGGTCGGGTTTGAGGTCGTCGATGGAATAGACCCCACCCCGCAGATGTTAGAGGGCGCTCTGGCAAAGGGGGTTTATCGCAACCTGATCAGCTTTGACATCGCAGATCCCAGCCCGCTGCAGTCTGGCGCGTATAAGGTCATCACCGCAATCGGGGTCATCGGCGTGGGTGCCGCACCACCTGAGACTTTGGATATGCTCATCAACGCGTTACCGTCAGGCGGCCTTATTGCTTTTTCTTTTAATGATCATACGCTTGAAGATCACAGCTATACCGTTCGCCTAAGTGAGTGGCTGGATATGGGCGCAGCACGATTGCTGTTCCGGGAATATGGCCCGCACCTTCCCGGAATGGACATGAAGTCTGACATCTATATTGTTGAAAAAGTGTGGCTTTAGTAACAAGATTTGCCCCTTCGCCGACAGGACCACTGCATCTGGGCCACGCGTATTCGGCGATTTTGGCTCATGATTTTGCAAAGTCGAAGGATGGCCAGTTTTTGCTGAGGATCGAGGATATCGACCGCTCACGCTCGCGTCCAGAATGGGAAACTCAGATTTACGATGATTTGCGCTGGCTTCGCCTGTCGTGGCCGGAACCGGTGCTCTGCCAATCCACGCGAGCTGCCGCCTATGATGCCGTGCTGGATAATCTGTGGTCGCGAGGGTTGCTGTACCCCTGCACCTGCAATCGAAAAGACATCGCTAACGCAGCCAGCGCCCCTCAGGAAGGGGCCCCGCTTCATGGACCAGATGGGCTTATCTATCCGGGGACCTGTCGTGTACGCTGGGAACAGCTGGGTTCAACGGAGCAACCGCGCCCTCTGGATGTTCCGTTGCGATTGGATATGGCGGCAGCTGTAGAACAAGCTAAAAGTCTGTTTCAGAACGATAATAACACCGCATCGTTTCAAGAGATCGGAGAAGGCCCGAGCGCGGAATCCGGTAAAGTCCGGTTCACCCAGGCCGAGATGTTGGACACGATCGGGGATGTCGTTCTGTCGCGTCGGGATATGGGGACGTCATATCATCTGTCGGTCGTTCTGGATGACGCTGCACAAAAAGTTACGCATGTGGTTCGCGGTCAGGATCTGTTCGAAGCCACACGTATCCACGTTCTGCTGCAGGCGTTGTTGAAGTTGCCGACACCCATCTACCTGCATCACTGCCTGATACGCGATCAGGCCGGCAAACGGCTGGCTAAACGCGACGATGCGCGAGCCATTGCCAAGTTCCGCGACGAAGGGGCGACGCCCGAAGATATTCGGGCGATGGTGGGGCTTTGACCGATCAAGCCATAGGGGTCATGATTTCGACCTCGTCCCCGTCTCTGACCGCTGTGTAAAAGCACGACCGACGGTTGGTGTGGCAGGCCGGGCCGGTCTGGCGCACAAGGACAAGCAGGCAATCCCGGTCGCAATCCACGCGGAGATCAACCAATTCCTGCACATGGCCCGAGCTTTCACCCTTGATCCAGAATGACTGGCGCGAGCGGGACCAATAGGTAACGCGTCTGGTTTCGAGCGTCTTTTCAATGGCGCTCTGGTTCATCCAGGCCATCATCAATACCTCGCCCGTATTTTCGTCCTGAGCGATGGCTGGAATCAGCCCAGCCTCGTTGAATTTCAAACTCGATGCATCGAACGCGACTGAGGAAGACATGACAAAAACCTTTTGCATCCCGGTGGATGGCCACTATGTATTGGGAACATTCAACGAGGGAAAGCCATGTCCGGCGAGAATGACCTGATAAAGCTATACTCTGGCCGAATTCTGGCCCTTGCTGCTGACATCCCACACCTATGCCGGCTTGATGATGCTGACGCTACGGTGAAAAAACGCTCGCCCCTATGCGGGTCGACCATCACGGTTGATGTCAAAGTTCAGGATGGCAGAATTTCAGAGTTCGGTCAGGACGTGAAAGCCTGCGCTTTGGGACAGGCCTCCGCTTCGGTTGTTGGCGGGGCAATCGTCGGAACAACGCGTGCTCAGGTCGAAAAGGCGCGCGAGCAACTGTCCGCCATGCTGAAAAAGGATGGATCGGCACCCGAGGCCCCATTTGATGGGCTAGAGGTTTTGATGCCCGCACGGGAATATAAGAACCGTCATGCCTCGATCCTGCTGGTTCTTGATGCAACCGCAGAGGCATTTGAACAGGCGGAACGTGCAAATTGCGCCTAAACATGGTTTTGACGGGCGAAACGTTATAGCCTTTCGGAATAAACGAAGGGAATTCCAGTTTTGAACGGTTTACTTGAGCATTTTGTCACGCTTTGGGTTGTTATTGATCCGATTGGAACAATCCCGGTCTTCATCGCTGTTACCGCAGGGCTTGGGGCCGCCGCACGCCGTAAGATGGCGCTTGTGGCCTCGCTTATAAGCGCCGGGATTCTATTGTTTTTCCTGGTCTTCGGGCAACTGCTGATCGAGGCGCTGGATATCGGCCTGAACTCTTTTCAAGTCGCTGGCGGCATTATCCTTTTCCTGTTCGCGCTGACCATGATTTTTGGCGAGCCCAAACAGGAAGTCGAGCAGCGCGCTGCTGAGGACGACATCAAAGACGAACTCCACAAACACAACCCAGCGATCTTTCCTCTTGCCGTCCCCTCGCTTGCCTCACCAGGTGCGATGCTGGCCATCGTCATCTTGACCGATAACAACAGGTACAGTGTTGCTGATCAGGGGATCACTGCTTTGGTCATGCTGTCGGTTGTTGCGATTGCCTTTGTCCTGATGTTGCTGGCCGAACCGATCATTCGGCTGATCGGCCATTCAGGCGCCGCGATCATCAGCCGTGTCATGGGGATGATCCTGGCATCGGTCGCAGTAAACTCGGTTCTGTCGGCGTTGTTGGAAATTATGAAAACCGGCCAGCTTTAAAAAAACCGCCGCTCCTTTCGGGCGGAAAGGGCGGCGGCAGGTAATGCGTTTCTCATGTGGGGTCCGGATATCCGCGCGGGGCCGAGGCATGGCCCTTCAAGGGTATTGGGACAGGCAGGTCACCCTTGATTGAAATGGGGATGACAAGCGCGGCGTGATCGGCACGAGATCGCAGGCAGAAAGACTTAATACGTTCCGGGAAGATGAAGTGCGACCATAAGTATGACCACCAGTGCAACCGCACCTGCTGCGTCCTGCAGCAGCGTCGACTGGGAACGACTTAGGGTGGTCTTGATCTGGGTCAGCATATGGGTACCTCCGGTCAGGGTTTTAATCCTTTGTTGACCTTTTGTTCTCATATTTTGATGTCCTGGTAAAGAACTTTTTGAGAACATTTGTGAACTAATGTTCCTCTTTTCGTCTAACCAACTGATATCAAACGGATTGCCTGATCCTGTTTCATCAGCCACAAAAGAACACGAGCCGCCTTGCCCCTTTGCGTTTCAAGTTTGGCGTCCACGCCCAGCAGAGCCCTTGCGTCAGACTGCGCAACGGCCATCAAACCGGCCTGCCTTTCCAAATCGGCGATACGGAACTTCGGCAGACCTGACTGCGCGGTACCGATCAGATCGCCCGCTCCACGCATTTGCAGATCCGTCTCTGAGATTCTGAACCCGTCTTCTGTTTCGCGCAGAACTTCCAGCCTTTTGCGCCCCCCTTCGCCGAGGGGTGGCTGATACATCAGCAGACATGTCGATTCTGCCTCGCCTCGCCCAACACGACCGCGAAGCTGATGCAGCTGCGCCAGGCCAAAAATCTCGGCCCTTTCGATGACCATGATCGAGGCATTTGGAACATTCACGCCAACCTCGATTACCGTGGTCGCCACCAGAACTTTGGTTTGCCCCTGCTGAAATGCCTTCATCGCTGCGTCTTTGTCGGCGGGCGGCATTTGGCCGTGAACCAGCCCCACTATCCCGTCCCCCAAAATGGCACGCAGCCTTTTGAACCGTTCCTCGGCAGCGGTCAGATCCGATACTTCGGATTCATCGACAAGCGGGCAGACCCAATAGCATTGGCGGCCCTCAGCAATAGCTTTTTGCAGATGCGAGACAACTTCTTGAATCCGTTCAGTGCTCACAACCGCTGTTTTGACAGGTTTTCGCCCCGGCGGCTTTTCATCAAGCACGGACACGTCCATGTCACCGTATTGAGTCAGGGCAAGACTGCGTGGAATAGGCGTTGCTGTCATGACCAAAACGTCCGCCCCCCTGCCTTTTTCCGACAGCTCCATGCGTTGACGGACCCCAAATCGGTGCTGTTCGTCGACGATTGCCAGCCGTAATTCCTGAAACGCGACATCGCTTTGAAATACGGCGTGAGTGCCCACCAGAATGTGAATATCCCCCCGTTGAAGCGCCAACAGCTTGGCACGCCGATCCGCCCCCTTGTCGCGACCGGTCAGGATTTCCAGAACCACGCCCGCCTCTTCGGCGAGGGGGCGCAACCCTTCCAGATGCTGCTGAGCGAGTATCTCGGTTGGGGCCATCATGACGCCCTGCCCGCCCGCCTCGACCGCGACCAGCAGTGCCATGAACGCAACCAGAGTCTTGCCGGACCCAACATCCCCCTGAAGCAATCTGTTCATGCGCGTATCGGAGGCCATATCCCCTGCGATCTCTTGAATAGCGCGCTGTTGGGCGTTGGTGGGCTTGTATGGCAGGTTCGACAACACACGGGATTGCAGCTTGCCCGTACCAGCGCTGGCGACCCCCTTGACCCTGCGCTCTCTTTGGCGGGCCAATGCCAACGTCAGTTGATGCGCGAACAGCTCATCATAGGCCAAACGCTCATGCGCTGGAGAAAAAGACGCTACATCATCCGCACCCTGCGGATTATGCGCTGCTTGTACAGCGCTCAACCAGTCTGGCCAGTTCTCTTTTGCGACCTGCGCGGGATCAATCCATTCCGTCAATTCCGGCGAGAGTGCAACCGCGCTACGCGCGGCCTTGAAGGCAGTTTTCTGGGTCAGCCCCTGGGTCAAATGATAGACAGGCTCAAACTCAGGGATATCCTTTGCATCCGCAGGCGGCAGCATGTGATCCGGGTGGACCATCTGAGCGATCCCGTCGAAAAGCTCGATCTTGCCAGAAATCACCCTGCGCGCGCCCTGAGGGAGCACTTTTTGCAAGTAATCGCCGCGGGCATGAAAGAACACCAACTGAAATTCAGTCTGGCTGTCTTCAACATGGACACGGTACGCACCGCCCTTGTTTCTAGGGGGGCGATGGATGCCAACGGTGACTTCTACGGTCAGCGTCGAGGGCAAATCGACGCCTTGAATGGTATCGCGCCTGCGCCGATCAATCACCGCATAAGGCAGCCCGAACAAGACGTCGCGCGGGGTCTCGACACCTGACTGCGCCAAGACCTGAGCCGTTTTCGGCCCCACGCCGTCAAGCGTTTCCAGCCGCGAAAACAGCGGGAACAGAGATTCGGGCCGACCACTCATTTGCCGTCGATCAGCTGCAACCAGCCATCTTCGTCGAGCGTCTCAATACCAAGTTCAGCCGCCTTTTTCGCCTTTGATCCAGCACCCGGTCCTGCAACCAAAAGATCGGTTTTATTGCTGACCGATCCCGACACTTTGGCGCCCAATGCCTCGGCACGAGCCTTGGCCTCGGCGCGGGTCATCTTTTCAAGCGATCCCGTAAAAACCACGGTCTTTCCCGCAACGGGGCTACCCGAGGTATCGGGCCGTTTCGCGTCTTGGACATCAAGCTGAGCCACAAGATCGTCGATGCTCTGCCGTTCGGCAGGTTGGGCGAAGGCTGAAACCAATGCGCGGGCCATAACCTCACCAACACCGTCAACGTTCAGCAGCTCATCCCATTCTGACCCGGTCTGACTATGCGCTATGGTAACCGCTTTTTCCAGCTCATCCCATGATCCGTAATGCGTTGCGATTAGGTTCGACGCTGCCTCGCCGACATGTCGAATGCCCAGTGCAAACAGCAACCGACCCAGTGGAATAACTCGTTTTTCATCAATCGCTTGCCACAGATTGGTGGCGCTCTGCGCCCCCCATCCCTTGCGATTAGCCAGCCTGTTCAGGTTTGCACTATCTCGTTGTTTCAGAGTAAAAATGTCAGCCGGGGTCCGAACTGGCAGATCGGGATCATCATAGAACATCTCAATCTGCTTTGCTCCAAACCCTTCGATATCAAACGCCTTGCGTGAGACGAAATGCTTCAATTTCTCAACGGCTTGCGCAGGGCAGATAACGCCGCCGGTACAGCGACGGACCGCGTCACCTTCCTCGCGGATCGCATCGCTGTGACATTCAGGGCATTTTTCCGGGAAGATAAACTTTTCGGCATCATCCGGGCGTTTCGAAATGTCGACATCGGCAACCTTCGGGATCACATCGCCGGCGCGATAAACCTGAACCCAGTCGCCGATCCGAATGTCTTTGCCTTCGCGTATCTCGCCGCCTTTTGCGTCTTTACCAGAAATGTAATCTTCGTTGTGCAACGTTGCGTTCGACACGACCACACCGCCGACAGTAACCGGGTGCAGCCTGGCCACCGGGCTCAGCGCGCCGGTGCGGCCAACCTGAATGTCGATCGCTTCAAGACGGGTCCAGGCAAGCTCGGCCGGAAATTTATGCGCAATTGCCCAACGTGGTGTGCTGGACCGGAACCCAAGCCGTGATTGCAGCGCAAGATCGTTTACCTTGTAGACCACACCATCAATGTCATATCCAAGCGTCGCGCGCTGCAGCTCGATGCTGCGATAGTGATCCAGAATCTGCTTTGTATCCGCGCATAAACGGGTTAGCGGGTTGGTTGAAAATCCGAATTCCTTCAGGCGCTGTATGGCTTCGTATTGGGTGCTTGCCAGAGGCTCAGACAGCTCCCCCCAGGCATAAGCAAAAAACTTGAGGGGACGAGAACGGGTAATTGCGGAATCCAACTGACGAAGGGATCCTGCGGCAGCATTTCGCGGGTTGGCGAAGGTTTTTTCGCCTTTCTTGGACTGGCTCTCATTTAGACGATCAAAGTCGTCGTGAGACATATAGACCTCGCCGCGAACCTCAAGGATGTCTGGTGCGCCGGTGATTACCTGTGGAATATCCGATATGGTTAGCGCATTTGCGGTAACATTTTCCCCGACTTCTCCGTCTCCCCGCGTGGCCGCCTGGACAAGCCTACCCCTCTCATACCGAAGCGAAAGGGAGAGACCGTCGATCTTGGGCTCAGCCGTATAGCTCAAACTCGTCTCGTCATCCAACCCTAGGTATTTTCGGACGGACCGATCGAAATCAGAGACGTCTTCGTCTTGAAAAGCGTTGCCCAAAGACAGCATGCGCACGGCATGTGAAATCTTGGAGAACCCATCGGCGGGGCGGGCACCAACGATATCCGATGGGCTGTCAGATCGCTTGAGTTGCGGAAATCGCGACTCGATTTCTGAGTTTCTGAGTTTCAGCGCATCATAGTCGGCATCAGAAATCTCAGGCGCGTCTTTCTGATGATACAATGCGTTCGCATGATGTAAAAGCCCAGCCAGCCGCGCCAGTTCATTGCGTGCCTGATCTTCCGTCAGGTCTGATACAGAAATGGAATTGCTCATGCCCTTGCCCCGTCAACTGTTCTTGGAGTTCAGTGATAGGGCGAGGGCATGGCTAGGTCCAGACGTGCTGTTCAGTGAGCGAGGGTGTCGCCCCGGACCCTTGGCGACGTAAAACTTGCGCGCCTAGGCGCCAACCGCAATGCGAGGTTCGTCGACGCTGTTTTTCTGAGGATCGCGCAACACATATCCCCTGCCCCAGACGGTCTCGATATAATTTGCGCCGTCGGTGGCATTGCTAAGTTTTTTGCGCAATTTGCAGATAAAGACGTCAATGATTTTCAATTCGGGCTCATCCATTCCCCCATAGAGATGGTTAAGGAACATCTCTTTAGTCAGGGTTGTTCCCTTTCGAAGGCTCAGAAGTTCGAGCATTTGATATTCTTTGCCGGTCAGGTGAACAGCCTTGCCTTCCACTTCGACGGTTTTCGCATCCAGATTCACTGCAACGCGCCCGGTGTGGATTATGGATTGAGAATGCCCTTTTGAGCGGCGAATAATGGCGTGAATACGTGCAACCAATTCTTCTCTATGGAATGGTTTGGTCAGATAATCGTCAGCACCAAATCCGAAGCCTTTAATTTTACTTTCTGTATCGTCGGCCCCCGACAGGATCAGGATCGGCGTTTCCACCCGCGCAACCCGCAACTGGCGCAGCACTTCATGCCCGTTCATATCCGGAAGGTTGAGATCAAGGAGGATCAGGTCGTAATCGTAAAGTTTTGCCAGGTCGATCCCTTCTTCGCCTAAATCTGTCGCATATACGTTCAGATTGGCATGTGTCAGCATCAGTTCGATGCTTTTGGACGTGGTTGGATCATCCTCGACAAGAAGTATACGCATTTACTGCTCCAATTCAGCTCAATTTACCAATTAAAATCGAGCCTGCTCAAAAATGGTTAATCTGACGTTACCGTTGAATCATTTATTCACACTCTCCTTTAGGTTGTCGATATTTTTTTATCGTGGTGACCTTTAAAGCGTCCGTTCCGTGTTCTGCGACCGCAGAAACCCAGGAATTAAATTCTTCATCGCTGAGGCCATATTGGTTTTTGGCTTCCGAAAGCGTGATCAATCCGTAAAGAACGCCCCGGACTACAATCGCTTTACGGGATGCCACCCAGCGGGTTGTCTCTTTTGGCGGCAGATCAGCCCGGGATAAAACCGTTCCATCCGGCAGGGTTACCGACCTGGGCCCCTCTACTTTGTGCAAATACATCTTTCGGTCCTCTTCGTGCTGCGACAAAGCTGACACCATGCTACTTAATGTGTTGTGAAACCGCCCCTTGAGAGTATCTAGAATTTTCCTATATTCTGCCGGTCTTTCTTAACCCGTACTGGAACCGTCATGGCCCTCGACACCGAGACACCGCTGAACTCTCTTGGCTTTGCCAAGCCCCCGTCTGAAACGCGGGTGGTAGTTGCCATGTCCGGAGGTGTGGACAGCTCGGTCGTTGCCGCGCATTTGGCGGATCAGGGGTATGACGTCATCGGCGTCACCCTGCAGCTGTATGACCACGGTGCTGCGCTGGCCAAAAAGGGGGCCTGCTGTGCCGGTATCGACATTCACGATGCGCGCCGCGTGGCCGAGGAACGCGGGTTTCCGCATTACGTTCTGGATTATGAGAACATCTTCAAGGACGCCGTGATCGACGAATTCGCCGACAGCTATTTGGCCGGTGCGACGCCGGTTCCCTGCATTCGCTGTAACGAACGGGTGAAATTCAAGGATCTGCTGGAAACCGCCAAGGATCTTGAGGCTGATTGCATGGCCACCGGCCACTATATTCAGCGCAAGACAGGCCCCAACGGGCCGGAATTGCACAGCGCCGAGGATGCCAACCGCGATCAATCCTATTTCCTGTTCTCGACGACCCCGGAACAGCTGGATTTCCTGCGCTTTCCGCTGGGCCACCTGCCCTCCAAGGACGCAACGCGCGAAATGGCTGCGCAATATGGGTTGGCTGTTGCCGACAAGCCCGACAGTCAGGACATCTGTTTCGTGCCCAACGGCAACTATGCCAGCGTAATCGAAAAGCTGCGCCCCGGCGCGGCGGAACCGGGTGAGATCGTTCATGCGGATGGTCGTGTGCTGGCCCAGCATAACGGGGTAATCCACTATACCATTGGTCAGCGCCGCGGGCTTGGTATCGGAGGCCTCAGCGACCCGCTTTACGTGGTGAAGCTGGATGTCGACAAGAAACAGGTTGTGGTTGGCCCCAAAGAGATGTTGGCCACCCGCACTATTCCGGTGCGTGAGATCAACTGGCTGGGCGATGAGCCGTTTACGTCACGCGATGAATGGCACGTCCTGGTCAAGGTTCGCTCGACCCGACCCCCGCGTGAGGCCATCATCCGCCCGCTTTCGGAAACCACGGCCGAGGTCGAGTTGCTGACCCCGGAAGAAGGTGTGTCACCTGGTCAGGCCTGTGTCTTCTATGCGTCCGAAGGCAGCCGCATCTTTGGCGGCGGCTGGATTTGGCGCGGATACTAGACTGCGTCGGTCCACGAGTTGCTGAGAATATAAAGACCAGCGCAGATCATCACGTAAGGAACAAGCATCTCAAGCTTGCGCGCGATGCGACCACTGATGAGCGGAGATTTGGCGCCCAGCAGCGCCAGCGTGGCCAATCCTACCACGGCAAGCCCCGCGCCAAAGGCTCCGGCGATCCGAAAGCCAGGCGTTGAATCTGCCAATAACGGCGCCAGAACGGCCAAAGTGTCCATCGACAGGCTAGTAAACAGTAAGGTTGTCACCAAAATTGACGCTCCGGCTTCGAGATGCGCCGGTGTATCGGCGCCCTGCCCGCGCCATTGGCGGATGGCGGCCAGACAGCCCAGTGTCAGCGGGATCATCCCCAGATACCCGGCCCAGCCCGGTATCACGCCCTCGATCCCCATGGCGAACAGCAAGGACGCCGAAATCACCAAGCCCTGTGCGAACAGAAAGCCAAAGACGGCCCGCTTGTCCCCTGACACCAAGATCAGCGCCACCAAGGCGGCAAGATTATCCAGATTGGTCAGTATCAATGCCAGAAAGGCCGAAAAACCAAAGAGGATGAACTCGGCCATCAGGACGGCTTTCTGGCCAACACGGCCTTTGCAGCTCTGAAACCAGGGGCGTCGCCGCCACGGCCCAGGCGCTCCATTGTCAGATCCATCGCGCTGCGCTGCGCGTCAGGTTTCAGGGCGACCTCTCGTAGCGCTACGGCAATCTTGTCCGGCAGGCAGTCATCCAGCAGGCATTCCGGGATGGAACGCGTTTCCGAGACAAGATTGACCAATGTAACCGTGTCCAGATTGACCATACGTACTGCCAGTTTCTGGGTCAGCCAGCTGAGGCGGTAGGCAATCACCATGGGTGTTGCCTGGGCTGCAAGTTCAAGCGACACGGTACCCGATGCCGCCAGAGCAAGGTCCGCTGCGGCAAAGGCTGCGCGTTTCTGCTGAACCGCCTCTTCGGTCGGAACATTGCGCGGGTCGATCACGACGGGATTGCCTGGCCATGTCTGCAGATGTTCGGTTACGGCCTCGACCATATGCGCAACCGCCGGAACAATAACCCGCGTACCCGGCCGGTCGGCTAGGAACTGCCCCAAGGCCTGACCGAATACAGGGGCCAGACGGTCAACCTCACCCTTGCGCGACCCCGGCAAGGCAAGAACCAGCGGAGCATCCCCAAGATCATAGGCGGCGCGAAACTCCTGGATATCGCGATCAGACGCGATGGGCTCGTTTGCAACCGGATGGCCAACAAAATCGCATTCCATCCCGGCGCGTTCCATATAGGGCGGCTCAAACGGAAGCAACGCCAGCACATGGTCGATGACCTTGGCCATCTTATCCGCACGCCCCGGTCGCCACGCCCAAACGCTGGGGGCCACATAGTGGACGGTTCGAGTATCGCTTGCCGCTTTGACCAGCTTGGCAACGCGCAACGAGAAGTCCGGACTGTCGATGGTGATCAATACGTCAGGTTTGGTGTCCAGCACGGCCTGCGCTGTCTCCGATATCCGGCGCTTGAGGTGAAAGAATTTTGGCAATACCTCGATCAGGCCCATCACTGACAATTCGGACATCGGAAAGCGGCTGTTCAGACCCTGGGCCTGCATCAATGGTCCGCCGACCCCGTCGAATGTAACATCTGGGACAAGGGCACGTAGCCCTTCCATCAACGCGCCGCCCAATCGATCGCCCGAAGGTTCGCCGGCGACCAGAAACACCCGCATCAGTTGGTTCGCTCACGCACATAAAGGAACAAACCCAGGCGATCGCACTCAGCAATTACACGTTGTCGCTGCAATACAAGCACCCCGCCCTTTTCGATCACGATCCCGGACAAACCAGCTGCGACGGCGCTGGAAATGGTTTCAGGTCCAATAGCTGGCAGATCCGCGCGAAAGTCCTGATCAGGCTTTGGACCCTTGAAAAGCACCCCACCCCCCGCATCGGGCCGTTGAGTCAGAGACTCGAGCATCCATGCGGTGCCAAAAATTCCTTCGATCGCCAAAGCCTGCCCTTTGGAAACTGCACAGGCCTGGCCGATATCAGCTGCCCCCATGGCACGCAGGATACTGGATGCCCGATCCGCATCTGCGCGATCCGCGTCTGAGGGCTGTGCCTCTGTCAAACAACCAAGCGGAGGCAGCAGTTCAGGCGCAATCTCATGCGCGGCACGGACATTCAGGCCTGAGTTTTCGAATATCCCAATGACAGCCCGTAATGCGCCGTCATCGCCGGACTGAATCGCCTGCACCAGAATAGGCACCAACGGCATCGTCGCGGCATCAATGCGCGACGGGTCAACGGCGGGACGTTGAACCGCTCCGGCCATACAGATTTCAGTTACGCCACGGGTTTTGAGATCTGCGATGAATGATCCAAGCTGTTCCAGCGGGAAAACGATGTCGGCAGACAGAGTATCCGGGGCAAAGCCTTCCATCGCACAGATCAAGGGCCGTTCAGCCAGACAGGAAACCACTTCGTCCGGCAACACACCTGTTCCCGCGATCAGTGCCAACATGATATTACTTCCTCGGTGTCAGAAAGGACCGATCCGAATCGCCGGTTACGAAATTGACGATTTCGCGGACATATTCGCTTTCGGCATCTTCACCCAAGCGCTTGGCGCGGTCCATAAAAGTTCCGTCACCATCGGACAATTCGCGAAACGCTGCGCGTAAAGCTGAAATATCAGCTCGTGCGACACCACGCCGTTTGAGGCCAACAAGATTCAGGCCGTCCAGCTCGCCGCGAGGCGCTTGAACAAGCCCATAGGGAATCACGTCGTTGGGCACCATCGTCAGCGCGCCGATAATCGCCCCTCGGCCCACACGAACCCATTGATGCAAACCCGAAATCCCACCGACGATAACATCGTCTTCGATAATGCAATGTCCCGCGGCACCAGAATGGTTCACCATGATCACGCGATTGCCAATCTGAACGTCGTGAGCCACGTGAACACCAGCCATCAGCAAACAGTCATCGCCAATCCGGGTTACACCGCCACCGCCGTCTGTTCCAGAATTCACTGTTACATGTTCACGGATACGGTTTCGTTTGCCAATTTCCAGCTGCGTATCTTCACCGCCGAACTTAAGGTCTTGCGGGATTTCACCGATGACCGAAAAATTGAAGATTATGGTGTCTTCATCCACCTCGGTGTCACCGGTAACAACAACATGCGACTTCAGTTCTACCCGGTCTTTCAACCGCACCCTTGAACCAACAAAACAAAAAGGGCCGATGACACAGCCCTCTCCGATCTGAGCACCGTCTTCGATGATTGCGCTAGGGTGAATGCCACTCATGTTGTCTTTTCCATGTCCCAATCAACATAGGCTGAGAACTCAGCTTCGGCTGCGACCTCTCCATCAACCGTGGCCCTGCCAGAGAACTTGAAAATCTTGCCACCCTTCTTGCCGCGCACAGTTTCAACATGCATCTCGAGCACGTCACCGGGCACGACTTTGCGGCGGAACTTGCACTTGTCGATATTCATGAAATAGATCAACAAGTCGCTGTCGATGACATCCATCCCAACGCCAAGCATAACACCTGCGGTCTGCGCCATTGCTTCAACAATGGTCACACCAGGCATGATCGGCGTACCAGGAAAATGGCCCTGGAAATGCGGCTCGTTCATAGTGACGTTCTTGATGCCGACCGCTGACTGATAGCCTGAAATCTCGACCACCTTGTCGACCAGCAGAAACGGATAGCGGTGCGGCAATATCCGTTGAATCAGCTGAATGTCGGCGCTTTTGGTGTCCGTGCTCATAGTTCTGATATCCTGTTCTGGATTTCTCTTTTCAATGTGGTTAGCAACACCGCGACCCGAGGGCAAGCAAACCTATTCGCCTGTACCTTCGTCAAGTGTTGTTCCATCACCAATGGCTGTATCAATTCGGGTGATGGCGGCATCTGTCACATCGGACAGATCCGAACTGAGAAACACGCTGGAGCGTTGAATAATGACCGAGGCGCCAGATTCGCGCAAAAGATCGATCAAAACTGGGCGGGCGAGTTCAAAAAACATCTGTTGTGCATCTTCACTGCGACGCGCAAGGGCATCAAGCTTGGCGCGCTGCCCTTCTCGGTGGTTCTGAACCTTTCTGTCGAACGCCTCTGCGAGGGGACGAAATTCTTCAGCAGACAGAGAGGCGCGCTTTTCGGTGAGGTCCTTCTCCTCCGCGCTGAGCTCTGCAACGATCCGCTCGTTCTCAGCAGCCAACAGAGCCCCTTCTGCTTCGATCTCACTGAGAATGCGACGTCCAAACGCCGAGTCAGAAAACAGCCGTTCGCTGGAGATTGTCAGGACGCTGGCTTGTGTTACGCCAAGCTGCTGTCCGGTAACCGGTCCTGCCAGGGTTAAGGTCAGAAAAAGACACAGGGCCCGAATGGGGCCCTGCATATAGGTTTGAAGACTACCTCGCATCCGAGATCAGAACCTCGCCTGAATGGTCAGGTCGAAATTCTGTTCCTTGTCAAAGTCCTCTTTCTTGAGCGCTTGCGAAAAGTTAAAGCGCAGCGGGCCAAACGGTGTTTCCCATAGGACTGCAACACCCAGAACATGGCGGATAGACCCATCCGCACCGACAATGTTGGCACCCGAAGTGTTTACATCGTCGATATTGTACAGGTTACCGAAATCATAGAACACGCCTCCACGCAGGCCCAATTCTTCGGGCAAGCCCAGAGGAAAGTCCGATTCCAGACGCGCGACCCAATAGTAATTCCCGCCGATAGCGTCATCCTGACCATTTGACAGATCCCGTGGCCCCAAACCCGCTGGCTCGAACCCGCGGAATTTATTGGGGCCCAACACAAAGCGATCCAACGTCCGGCTGAAATCGTTGCCAGTCCAGTGCATTGCACCCATTTCAAGCGATGCACGAAGAACGACTTCTTCACTCAGAACGCGTGTTTGGGCAATCCCGCGTGCGCTGGTTTTGTAGAACTTGTTGTCCCCACCCAGCCCAGCGGCATCCAGGCCAACCTCAAACAAAACACCGGCATTGGGGTTAAGCCCACCAAGGCGGCTGTCATATACATAGGACACACCCAGAGAACTGGTCGTGCGTTCACCCTGATCAATCTCAGAGGCGATGACCGCGCCGTTTGCCTCGTTGTCCTGCTGCTTCATCTCGCTGTTTTCCCAGGCATAGCGTACGCGCAACGAAGACAGCTCTCCGATCGCATAGCTCAACTGAGGGTTAAAGAACACACGCTCGGTGTTATAGCTGGCAAAACTGGAGTCGGTCGACGCCAAACCCAGACCAAGATCAAAGCGAAGCTTGCGGCCCAAAAGATAGGGTTCGGTGAAATTCAGGGAGTACTCTTCTGAATCCTGTGCGGTCGAAATCGTAACCCCGACGGTCTGTCCACGGCCTAGAAAGTTTGACTCACTTAGGCCGATCGCAATGCCGAAACCGTCAGAGATCGAGTAGCTACCACCGAGGCTGAGCGAGCCTGTTGGCTGTTCTTCGACGTCGACATCCACGATCACTTGGCTGGGCGTCGAACCCTCGCGCGGTTCAACATCAGCGACGGCGAAATAGCCCAATGCCCGGATACGTTCAGCCGCCTGCCGGATTTCACGCGGGTTGAAAGGATCACCCTCGACGGTGTCGAATTGACGACGGATCACGCGGTCAAGCGTGGTGGTGTTGCCCTCGATGTCGATACGCTCGACAAAGATACGCGGTCCTTTGGTCAGAACGAATTCAACATCCAGCGTCAGATCACGTGCATTGCGCGTGACGCGCGGCTCAACCCGCAGAAAGTCCACCCCTTGCCGAATGCCCAAACGCTCTTGCCTGGCGATAGAGTTTTCGACCAGTGAAGGAGAATAGGTGACACCCGGCTTGACCTTGAGTGCGGCCTGATATTCGGCCGCATCCACACCGGGTATTTCGCTCACGGTGGTGATCTTGCCGAATGAGAATTTCTGACCTTCGGTTACATTCATCACCAGGAAAAACGCGTCGCGCTCACGCGTGAATTCAACATTGGCGCTGTTGACGCGGAAATCGACATAGCCACGCGACAAGTAGAAATCACGGATGACTTGTTTGTCGAACTCGATCCGGTCAGCGATAAAAGTATCGCCCCGCAGGAACGTACGCAGGAAATTGGCTTGCTTGGTTTCAAGCACACGGCGCAGACGCCGGTCGGAATAGGCCCGGTTGCCAACAAAGCTTACGCGCTCAACCTCGATCGTCGTACCTTCGGAGATTTCAAAAACGAGGTCTACCCGATTGTCGCTACGGCGGATGATTCTGGGGATGACGGTTGCTGCAACACGTCCTTGAGCCAAATAGATTTCGGCAATCATGTCTGCGTCAGCTTCAGCGACCTGAGGTGTAAAGACCCGGCGGGGCTGAGACGAAACGGCATTGAGCAACAGCTCATCCTTAAGCCTCTTGTTACCCTCGATGCTGATCTGGTTGATCGTAGGATATTCCTGAACTTTGATGACCAAAGTGCTGCCACGAGGGGTCAAATCGACTGTTTCAAAAACACCACTGTCAAGCAGCCGTTGGAAGGCATCGTTGAGTTGTCCAGCTGTCACCGTCTGCCCAGGTTCGATTCCCGATCGTGCGATGATTGTCGATGTCTCGATGCGCCTGTTCCCCTCAACTTCGAACGAGTTGATGGTGTAGCTTTGCGCCTGAGCAGCCTGCGGCAGTGACAGCAAACTAACTGTGGCAAATAAGAAAAAGAATGTTAGGGCCTGCCACAAAATCTTGTTTACCGGCTTTTGCCCCCCGCAGGATGTGCCTGCGCCTCGCCTGTCGGTCATATTTTTCTCTACCCAGAATTTTAAGACTTTAAAGCTGAGTAACGGGATTGTCTGGCCTTGTCAAAAGCCGAAAAACAGAAAGCGGCCCATTGGGCCGCTGTTCAGCAAATAAAAAGAAAGGAACAGAATCACATGGTGATCAGATAAGCGCATCCACCCATAGCCAACGCAGTCGCGCCGAAAAACAAGATCGAGTCCCAGTTCAGCGCAAGCAGGAAGCTAAAGCTGCGATATGATTTTTTGATAGCATTCGCCATGATCGCCTCTGACAGACAAAATTATGAAACGAACACATCCTATGAGGGAATTGGGGCGGAATTGCGACTAGATTGTGCAAGCTCCGCCCAAATCAACAGAATAGGTCATTTGAGACGGAAAACAGCATCAGAGCCAGAATGATTGACACTCCGATGCCCATCAAAATCCGCAGCGCTTTGTCGCTGGGTGGTTTCCCCGAGATGGCCTCATATGCGTAAAATACCAAGTGTCCTCCATCCAAAGCCGGAATCGGAAACAGGTTCAGCAAACCGACAGCAGTTGACAGAACGGCGATAAAGAAGATGAAGTTCTGCGCTCCCTGGCTGGCCATCGCACCCGAGGTTTCGGCGATTCCGATCGGGCCGGACATGTTGCAGGTGCTGATCGCTCCGGTCACCATGTGCCAGATACCTGAAAGAGACCCGTCAATAATTCGCAATGTTTGTCGCACACCGCCGCCAAGAGATGTCAGGATGCCCGCCCTTTCGGTTGCAGGTTCTAGCATCATGCCGCCGACGATCCCGATCCTCCAATGCGTTACAAAACCACCATCAGACTGCGGCTCATCCGTGCGGCGTGGAGCCAGGGCAAACTCCAGTTCCGCTCCGTCACGCCAGACATTCAACAGCAGTGGCCGCCCATCAGAGCTTTCCACATGGTCCTTGAGCTGTTCAAAGGCATAAACCGGGTCGCCATTAACAGCTGTTATGACATCCCCCTGTGCCAGGCTGATATCCATTGCTGCGCTGCGCGGAACAACCTGTTGAATCAGGGGGGGGAACAGCCAAGGTGCGGAAACGTCCAATGTGTCACCGTCACGAAGAACTGTGTAATCAAGAACGGGGTCAACGGGCAAAGAGTCTACGAACTCGCTCCACGATCCTTCTTGTTCGAAATCTGGCAGGTCAATACCTGCAATCGCGAGGATTTCATCACCTTCACGCAGCTCTTGAACTGTCCCCGGCAGAGGATGCAGAGACCCAACGGTCAGAGGGTCTCTGGTTGCGCCTTGCGTAAAGAAAATTAGGCCAAAGACCAGTATCGACATTGCGAAATTAAAGATTGGCCCTGCCGCAACAGTTGCCGTCCTGGCCCAAAGTGGCGCGCCATGCATTGTGCGGCGCAGCTCCTCCGGGCTTTGATCAGAAATTTCAGACATAGCCGCTTCGTCTTTGCCGGATGCTGCATTGGCGTCACCCAAAAACTTGACATACCCGCCGAATGGAAGCGCTGCGATCTGCCAGCGCGTTCCTCTTTTGTCGATACGGCTCCAGAGTACGGGACCGAAACCGATTGAGAACACTTCGGCGTAGATGCCGGACCAACGGCCAACGATGTAATGCCCGTATTCATGTACGGCTACGATGGCGGATAACGCGATCACAAAGGCGAATATGGTGTAAATCAAATTGCCGAATTGTGGGATCAGTGAGAGTACGTCCAATTTATTTTCCTGCTCGTTGCGCAACGGCGTTATCGACCCATATACGTGCCAGATGGTCGGTTTGCAGCACGTTATCAAGGGTCATTGGGGCGTCAATATGGTTGTCTTGTGCATCGAAACGATCCAAGACGGCGGCCACGATGTCTGCCATATCAAGAAAACCAATGCGACCTGCAATGAAATGGTCGAGTGCACATTCTTTGGCTCCGTTGAAAACCGCTCCGGACAGCCCGCCCCGCTCCATGACGTCGCGCGCTAACCGCAAAGCCGGATATCGGTTTTCGTCTGGTTCCTGAAATCGCAACTGTCCCAGCTTTGCAAGGTTCAGCCTTTCGACCGGAAGGGTCTGACGTTTTGGCCAATTCAGGGCATATCCGATCGCGTGGCGCATATCTGGCGCGCCCATATGGGCCATAACCGCTCCATCGTTAAACCCGACCATCGCATGAACGATGGATTCCGGATGCACAATCACTTCGATCATATCCGGGGATATTCCGAAGAATTCGCGTGTTTCGATCACCTCGAGCGCCTTGTTAAACATCGAAGCGCTATCAATCGTGATCCGCTGCCCCATATTCCAGTTCGGGTGGCTCGATGCCTGCTCAACCGTGGCCGAGGCCAATTTGCTCAGTGGCCAATCCCGGAAGGCGCCGCCGCTGGCAGTGATGATGATACGCTCGACCGATGCCATATCTTCACCGACCAGAGCCTGAAAAACGGCAGAATGTTCGCTGTCCACCGGTAGCAATCGGGCATTGTGCTTTCGGGCAGTATCCAGAACCAAAGAACCCGCGCAGACAAGCGTTTCTTTATTCGCCAAAGCCAGCGTCGCGCCCTGTTCAAGCGCCGTCAGCCCTGGTTGCAACCCCGCAGCCCCAACGATGGCAGACATGACCCAGTCAGCCGGTCGCGCCGCAGCTTCGGCCAGAGCATTCGCCCCGGCGGCGACCTCGACATCAGAACCGGCCAAGGCCACTCGCAGGTCCTCAAGCCGGTCTGGATGGGCTGTAATCGCGATATCCGCCTTCAAACGTTTGGCGTCACGCGCAAGTTGTTCGATATTGGCTCCACCGGTCAGGGCGACAACATCATACGCTGATGGATTTCGGTCAATCAGATCTATCGTGTTTTGCCCGATAGAACCCGTCGCGCCAAAAACAGAGATTTTGCGCATCACATGGCTCCGGGGGAATAAATCAACCCCACAAGCAGAACGAACAGAGCGGCCCCCATCATCCCATCGAATCGATCAAGGAAGCCGCCATGGCCGGGAATCAGGTTCGAACTGTCCTTGACGCCGAATTTTCGTTTGGCCGCGCTTTCGACAATATCGCCGGCCTGGCTGGCCATTGACGCCAGAACCGAGATCACGATGAACCAAGTTCCGAAGCCGCCGTAAGCCGCAAAGGCTAAGCCAACAATGGCAGCCGCTACCCAGCCTCCCGCTGTTCCCGACCACGTCTTTTTCGGGCTGACTCGTGGCCAGAATTTTGGCCCACCCAATGCCTTTCCAACAAAATATCCGGCGACATCCGTAGCAACGACGACCGATATCAGCCAGACCATCCAGACAAATCCCATATTCGTCCGGATTGAGATAAAGCCCAGCCCCGCGGCCGCGATCCACAGCGCAAATAGGGTATAGATACCCCGGTACCGGCTGACCTGCCCTGCCCCGACCAGCGCCGGAGCAAGCAAGAAGGGAAGTTTATAGAGTGCCGGAAGATGGTAACTCAGCACCACCGCAAAACCGGTCAATATGGCAAGCTGGACCGCAACAGCTTTCCTGCCCGGGTCAATCATACGGACCAGTTCCCAGGTCATCAGCCCGCAAGCAATGGAAATGAAGGCTTCGAACCACAGACCGCCCAGCCAGACCTCGACAGCGCCAACGGCAACAAGGACACCCGCCGACAATACGCGGGCAGTCAGGTCGGACCAGCGTCCGTCACTCATGCCGGTACAGCTCCGAACCGTCGGTCTCGGCTGCCATAGCTCAGGCACAGGCGCTCAAGCTCTGCCGCAGTGAAGTCTGGCCAGAGCGTGTCGATGAATTCGTATTCCGAATAGGCGGATTGCCATAGCAGAAAATTGGAAATACGCGCCTCGCCGCTGGTTCGGATCACCAGATCAGGATCGGGAAGAACATGTGTGTCCAGATATTTCGGCAGCGTTTCTTCGTCTACATCATCAGGATGCAATCGCCCGTCAGCGACATCCTGTGCCAGACGTTTGGTAGCCCGCGCGACTTCATCCCGACCGCCATAGTTCAACGCAATGGTCAGGTGAACCAGATCATTTCCCTCGGTCTCGGCCTCAAGCGTATCCATCAATTCGATCAGTTTGGCATCCAACCTGACTCTGTCACCGATGAAACGCACCCGAACACCCGAGTCTCGGAGCGTCCGGGTTTCCTTGATAATATAGCGCCGAAACAAGCTCATCAGACCGGCAACTTCGACCTGAGTGCGTTTCCAGTTCTCGGTCGAAAACGCAAAAACAGTCAGATACTTAATACCAAGCCTTGGGCAGGCCTCGACCACATCGCGCACACGTCTTGCCCCGGCGTGGTGGCCAAACAGGCGAGGTCGCCCGCGGGCCTGCGCCCAGCGACCATTACCATCCATGATGATCGCGACATGCTGGGGCCCTCTTTCGGGCATGGTATGCGAGGAAGAGGGCATCACCCGGTCTCAGACCTGCATGATTTCTGCCTGCTTGGTCTCAAGCGCGGCATCTACTACCTTGATCATCTGATCGGTTAGATCCTGCACTTCGCTTTCCCAAAACTTCTGGTCATCTTCGGACATACCGTCGGCCTTGGCCTTCTTGATCTGATCCATCCCGTCGCGGCGCACATTCCGGATCGAGACCCGTGCGTGTTCGGCATATTGCCCGGCGACTTTGCCCAACTCGCGACGGCGTTCTTCGTTCAGTTCCGGGATCGGTAGCATGATGATCGTTCCGTTGAGCTGAGGGTTGATGCCCAGCCCACTTTCACGGATCGCTTTTTCCACTTTGCCGACCAGCCCTTTATCCCAGACATTGACCGTTACCATACGCGGCTCGGGCACATTGACCGTTCCCACCTGGTTGATCGGCGTCATCGAACCATAGGCATCGACCATCACCGGCTCGAGCATCGAGGCCGAGGCGCGCCCGGTGCGCAGCGATGCAAATTCGGTTCTGAGGTTTGACATTGCGCCGTCCATGCGGCGTTTCAGGTCGTCTGTGTCCAGTTCGAAATCGTCAGACATTCTGCTCACTCCCCGTCTTCAGGTACTGTTTGCATGGCTCATAAGCCATTCAATTTGGGATGTATAGCAATGATGATCCGTATTTACGCCATTGACCAGAGGTGTTTGCCGGATTTTCCCGAACCTGCAGCCACAAAATTAACCGACCGCAAATCAATGCGGTCGGTCAGACATATTCATTCCGGATCAGGTGTTTACGTCTACGACAACACGACCTTTAACCTGACCTTGCAGGATATCCGCCCCTAATTGGGGCAGATCGCTCAGCTTTGCGGGATGGATCATCGCCTCAAGCTTGTCCATCGGAAGGTCGGTTGCTATCCGCTGCCAAGCCCGCAGCCGATTTTCATAAGGCTGCATAACGCTGTCGATCCCCAAGAGGTTCACACCGCGTAAAAGGAACGGGATAACAGTTGCCGGAAGGCCCGCGCCGCCAGCCAACCCCACGGCCGAGACCGAGGCACCGTATTTCATCTGCCCCAGAACGCGTGCCAGCATTGCGCCGCCGACCGCGTCCACACAGCCAGACCATGCCTCGCTTTCCAGAGGGCGCTTAGTTGTCTCGTTCAGCTCATCGCGTGGCACAATGGTCGCGGCGCCCAAAGACTTCAGGTAATCGCTGGTTTCCGGTCGTCCGGTGACGGCTGCCACTTCGTATCCCAAATTGGCAAGAATCGCCGTCGCGACCGAGCCAACACCACCTGCTGCCCCTGTGACCAAAACCGGACCCTGCCCCGGTTTCAGCCCATGATCCTCAAGTGCCATAACCGCCAGCATCGCGGTGAACCCAGCGGTTCCGATGGCCATCGCCTGGCGGGGCTCCAACCCATCGGGCAGCGGGACCAACCAATCGGCACGGGCATTGGCTTTTTGTGAGTACCCACCCCAATGCGCCTCACCGACACGCCAACCGGTCAGGACCACTTTGTCACCCGGTTTATATCGCTCATCCGAAGACGACTCGACCGTCCCCGCATAGTCGATGCCAGGAACATGCGGATAGCTGCGTACCAGCCCCCCGCCTTTGGGCGACAGGCAAAGACCATCCTTATAATTTACCGTTGAATACTGAACCGCCACGGTAACCTCACCCTGCGGCAGATCCCCCTCCGAAAGCTGTTGAACCGAGGGGCTGGCCAGCCCGCTTTCCTCGTCTTTTTCCATCACCAGTGCGTTGAACATCAAAATGTCCTCCTGTTTTGGACGTCAGAGTAAAGCCCCGACCCCGTGTAATAACCTGTTTCTGAACCCGATACGCCGCTTGCGATCAGATCCAAAACTTTTCCCGTACAGTCGCCTCACGCATACCGTCGGGCGTTTCGACCTCAACCCTTGTGCCCGCGTCCCAATGGCTGAGTTTGAGCATCCCAATGGAAACATTGGTGTTGAAATCCGGAGACCAAGCGGCAGAAGTGATTTGACCGACCCGTTTCCCCTGAGCGTATACCGACCATGGAGCAACGCAGGCACCAACGGCCGGCCCAGCGATTTCAATCGGACGGATTTGCTGGATCGGCCCTTCTTTTGCGACCCGCAACAACGCGTCCCGGCCAATGCACCCAATCGCCGTGTGTGTGTTACAGAACTTGCCCAGGCCACATTCATGTGGGGTGTTGTCGTCGGTCATATCGTTTCCGTAGGACAGCAACCCAGCCTCAATGCGTTCGATCAGGTTGGGACAACCTGCGCGTACGTTCAAATCCTCGCCTGCCGAAAACAGCGCATTCCACAGCGTCATTCCGATATCGCTGCCCTCGACATAAATCTCGAACCCGCCCTGCTTTGAATACCCTGACCTGGCGATGGCCAGATCGCGGCCCGCAAACTCGAACATGTCGAACTTGAAAAACCGGATGTCTTTGACGCGCTCGCCAAATACGCGAGACATCAGTTCATCCGCCATGGGCCCCTGTACCGCCAAGGGTGAGACGTCTGGCTCATCCACCAGAACATCCAGCCGATAGCCGTTCGCGATTCCTTTGACCCATAACAACAAATCGCTATCCGCGATGGAGATCCACCAGCGGTCCTCGGACAGTTTCACCGCAACCGGATCATTCAACATGCCACCGGTCTCATCAACGATAGGGACGTAATAGCATTGGCCGGGCAACATGCCTCTCAAATCGCGTGGCGTCAGCATTTGCATAAGGCGTGCCGCGTCGGGACCTCTGAGTTCGACCTGTCGCTCACACGAGACGTCCCAGACCTGCACATGCTTTTTTAAGTGCCGGTAATCAGCCTCGACGCTGTCGAATACAGTTGGCAATAGCATCCGGTTATAAACCGTGAATGCCTTTACGCCTGCGGCTTCGACCCCTTCAGAAAAAGGTGTGCGCCGCAACCGGCGAGAGAAGGAAATATTGGCCACTCAAGCCTCCTCGGGCATAATGCCAGATCACAATTCGAAGCCTGCGTTCCCGTCAACATCTGGTGCAACAGGCCGCGATGGCGTGTCTGGCGATTAAAAATTAGGATCACGTATTGCGCGTAATCCTTTGTGGTTTCGTATTATTTCGGCCCTTGCCAATCGATTGGGCAGATTTCGGCGGATTTTCCACCGAAATCCCAGACCCGACCGTAATCGCGGACCTTGGATTTGGTGCCGCGCGCCACGATAATGTCCGGTCCCATCCAGTATTTCGAGTTTGAGACCATCACAGGATGCTCGGGGTCTTTGCCCGCCAACATCTCGATTTCGCCCTGGATTTTCCGACCAATCATGATGCGGCGCTTGGTCCCGTCGCGTTCGATCTGAACCGGAGCACGTTCGGCCCCGATAATTTCGCTGACCAGCATGGTAAACAAGCCGGTCGTGCCCCCGGCCTGACCGCTGAATATCTGGAGCAACCCGTCATAGGCCTTACCGCTGGCCCGTTCGTCGACATAGGCGGCAACTTTCCACTGCCCCTCACCCATGCGACCCGGAATATCGACCAGAAGGCCAACATTGAGGCCCGACAGATCTTCGCCCTCGTAATGGCCCTCATCGATGACAATCCCCATCCAGGCATGACAATGACCCTCGGTCGGAGGATGCGCGCCAAGCGATACGACACAGGGGCAGAACAGATCGCACGAGCAGTTAAGGATCAGCTCTCCCTTGATCGCCCAATTCGTCGGGCTCATCTCACGCCGCTTGGGGTTGGGCATGCGGCTGTCGATACGTTGGCTGATCGGCAGGCGATCTGCCTCTGGTTTTTTGTTCTTAGCCAATAGCTTATCCTCCATAGATAAAGGGGTATACGAGCAAGGCACCGCCGCCCGCGATAAGAGCAAATCCCAGCGGCCGTGTAATCACGTGACCGATCTGGGGTAGTTTTTCGAGAACCATAAAAAAGGTCGCCAGACCCATCCACAGCAGACTCATGACGCCGCCCACAAAGCCGAGCGCCATAAAGCCCCAGCAGCATCCGACGCAGAACGCACCAAGGCCAAGCCCCATGCGAAAACCGCCTGAAAAACCGGTTTTCCAATGGCCGAGAAAATAGGTCATTGGGGCATGGCAGACCCCATGGCACAGCTCTTTGGCGCGGGTGAATTGAAAGGCGCCGACGGCGATCATCAACCCGCCCGCAACAAGCCCGGATTTCGCAATGCCCAGCATGTCGACAACGCCGCCAAACAGCAGAACCAGTTGCACCCCGGTAATGAGCGCGGCAAACCCGACCCAGACCACGAAGTAGCCAATCAAGACACCAATCCAGCCGGAGCGTGTGCCATTTGCACTGCGGATTAGATCGTCGTAGCTGCGCAGAGTTGGAATAATGGTCGGCAACATCATTGCGGCCATCATGATGGCCCACATCCAAAACAGCGGGCCGAACTCTGCCATGGGCATATACATGTCCATCCTGGGGTCCATGGCGCGCATCGCCTGCCCCATTGCTCCGGGACGGCCGATCCAATCCAGATCCATGGCGCGGTTCATCACGAACATCATCCACCACGCCCACAGGATCAGAGCGTAGAATCCCAGCCAAAACCCATTACGTAGAACTGCGCGACTCACTTGTTCCTCCCGACTCAGTCCTTGCAATTCAAATGTCAGACTTTTAAATGTCAGACAAATGAAAATTTGCCTGCGGCCCTGCTCAAAATGAAAATCGACCCCAAGAAACCTGCTGATCTTTCGGTTCAGATCGCCCAATCAATCCGAGATGCGATCATATCGGGTCGGTTGATTGTAGATGAACGCCTGCCTTCTGAGGCGGAACTGTCCGACCAGTTTCAGGTGTCCCGACCAACCGTGCGTGAGGCCCTTAAACGCCTTGCGGCACAGTCCCTGATCCGCACCCAACGTGGCGCGACGGGCGGAGCATTTGTCAACCGGCTGAGCTATCAGGATGCGTATTCCCAACAGATCACCACATCCACGTTGCTGCTGTCCATGAACGCGGTCAGTTTTGAAACGGCTTGCGAGGCTCGGTATTCGCTGGAACGCGCCTGCGCAACTTTGTCAGCCGAACGCAGGACGGCGGATCATCTGGCGACGATGCGTGCCGAGATATTTCGGCAGGCTCAACCCGGGCTGACAGACGAAGCCTTTTGCGCCTCGGATGTGACCTTTCACCGGGCATTGGTCGATGGGGCCGGCAATCCGGTGTTGTCCTATCAACTGGCCGGCGCCGTCGAGGCGATGCAGCCTTTGATGAACATGATCACGTTTACGGCGCGGTCCCGAGAAGAGATCATCGTGTTGCACAACCAGATTGCCGATGCTTTGGATCGGCGGGACGCTGCTGCGGTAGATTCAGCACTGGTGGATCTCGAAGCTTATACCCGTAAGCTTGCCCTGGACGTCGCCAAACAGCGGCGCAAACCAACCGAATGAGGGTACGATGACGTCGATTTTGAATATTGCCGCGGCGGTTCTGACAATCGGTTTCGGCCTCTTTGGGTTTCTAGCACCCGCTTGGACCGCGGCCTCGCTGGACCTGGCGCCGACGAACAGCACCATGGGGTTAAGCGAATTGCGCGCCTCGGTCGGTGGGCTTTTTGTTGTCACCGGAATTGCGGTCATTTGGCTGAACACTCCCATGGCCTATGCTATGTTGGGCGTTGTTTATGCCGGCGCAGCCCTGGGCCGGTTTGTTTCCGTCATTCTGGATCACCCCCCTTTGATCAAAGCGATGACATTTGGGGGAATCGAGCTGATATTGGCGCTGTGGCTGATCTTGGCAAACATTAACCGACCAAGCTAAGGCGTTATTATATAATCCGTCTTTTCGTTGAAGTATGGGGTTTGCTTTCCCCTTGTGGCTCACCTATATAGGGGATGTCCTTCGGGACTATGGACATAAACGCGCTCGTAATAAGCGGATCGGACCCGGGGGCGGTACCCGGCGGCTCCACCAACATCCTTCATTTGAGGATCGCGGGGCCGAAATAGGATCGACGAACGTCTAAAGGGGTTAGCTTTGTCTCGGCGGGGTGCCACCGTACCGGCCCAAACAGTACAATTGCAAATGACAATCGTGCTCCGGTTGCAGTTGCTGCGTAAGCAGTAGCAAGACCGAAACTTAAGCCCTTGCGCCTAGCAGCGTAAGGCGGGGTTCGCAGGTACCTGGCAACAGAAACCTGCATTTTCCCTTAAATGTCTGCTGTTTAACCCTGTCTGTGTTCACGTTCAGAGTTTGTTCACTCATTCGCGTCATGCTCGGCCCGTGAGGAAAAGGAGAGCTGGGATGTCACACGCAGATATACTCAGAGAATGGTATTCAGAGGTTTGGGAAAACGGAAATACCGATGCGATTGATCGGTATTTCGCGCCGGAAACGACAGCCGAAGGACTGATTCCGGAAATGCAGGTGGGGGCCGATGATTTTCGGGATCTGGTCATGGCGTTTCGCCACATTCTGGGCGATATCCATGTTGAGCTGCCCAAAATCATCGAAAATGGCGATTGGGTATCGGCGATATTGCAGGTCAGCACAACACGCGCCGATAACGGCGCACCACTGCAGGCCTCTGGCAGTATGATTGGCCGCATTAAAGAAGGTCGTATTGTCGAGGCGTATAACCAGTTTGACTTCATTTCCTTATTTGAACAGCTTGGTCAGTTTCCCAAGGACACCCTGCCCGTATGCATGACTGGTCAACGGCTGGACTGGGCCTAGGAAATGGGCTCGCAATCTTGACCCCGACCGGCCTGTCGCGGTAGCAAAGCCTATGGGGTAAGATTGCGAACGCCCCGTGAGGCGACAGCCCAAGTTTCGCATGTATCCGTCGATCACAGGAGACATGCCATGCCTGCGCCTAATGCTATCACACCGAAACAACTGTTACGTCTGATCGGAACGCCTCGGGCGCCTGTTCTGGTGGATATCTGCACCGATGCCGATTTTGAAATGGATCCCTTTCTGATACCGGGCTCGGTTCGTCATCCGGCGAAGGATCTGGATGGGCTGAAGGGGCTCATCGCTAACCGCCCCAGCATCATCATTTGCCAAAAGGGCAAAAAGCTGAGTCAGGCCGTTGTTTCCTGGCTGAGGAGTGAAGGCGTGGCCGCTGAGTATCTGGAAGGCGGCATATACGCATGGCGCGAAACACCCGATGCTCCGCGCATCCCATTTGCAGATATACCAGCGTCTCCTTCACTCTGGGTAACGCGCCATCGGCCTAAGATTGATCGCATCGCCTGCCCCTGGTTGATCCGCCGTTTCATCGACCCCAACGCACGTTTTCTGTTTGTTGCCCCATCCGAAGTGGCAAAGGTATCCGAAGTCTTTAACGCCACCCCGTTCGATGTTGAGGGCGTCCGCTGGAGCCATCGTGGGGATAACTGCACATTTGATGCTTTGGTAAAAGATTTCCAGCTTGCTACGCCCGCAATGAACAGGCTTGCGACAGTTGTTCGGGCCGCGGATACGAACAGGCATGATTTGGCGCCCGAAGCAGCCGGGCTTCTTGCGGTCTCGGTGGGGCTATCGCGCCTATATAAAGACGACCATCAGGCCATCGAGGCCGGGATGCATCTGTACGATGCCTTGTATCTCTGGGCCCGCGACGGGTTTGACGAGAAACACGATTGGCCGGCAGTCGAAAAATGACCACACCAACATTCCCTGAACTCATCCAAGTGTTCGGCCGCATTGGATTGCTGTCCTTCGGCGGACCCGCAGCTCAGATTTCATTGATGCATCAGGAACTCGTCGAAAAGCGCCCCTGGCTGGATGAGGAAACCTATCTTCGGGCGCTGTCGCTGTGCATGTTGCTGCCCGGCCCCGAGGCGATGCAGCTTGCAACCTATTCCGGCTGGCGTCTGCGCGGCGTCTCGGGCGGTATGATCGCAGGCAGCCTGTTTGTTCTGCCCGGTGCGATCATTATCTCAGCATTGGTGGCACTATACGCGGCCTATGGCGCGCTTCCTCTGGTGCAGGCCGCGTTTCTGGGCGTGAAAGCTACGGTGATCATCATCGTGCTACAGGCCCTGCGAAACCTGTCCCGCAAAGCGCTGTCGGACGTCTCACATCGTGCGATCTCGGGCCTCGCGTTTCTGGCAATCTTTCTGTTCGACCTCCCCTTCCCCGCGATCATCGCGGCGGCAGCCCTTTGGGGGTATCTGAGCTTCAACGGCGTCGCCGCCCGACCGGTCGACACTCCCACCCCGCGCCTAAGCGAAGTGCTGCGGAACGCGTCGATCTGGTTGGTTCTGTGGCTTGGCCCGTTGTGGCTGTTAAGTCTTTCTGGTCAGAAACTTCTCAGCGATCTTGGCTGGTTCTTTGCCCGCCTCGCAGTTGTGACATTTGGCGGAGCCTACGCTGTTCTAGCTTACATGACGCAGACCGTTGTAGATCAATATAACTGGATATCCACAGATCAGATGATCGACGCGCTTGGTCTGGCGGAAACGACACCGGGGCCTTTGATTTTGGTAACACAATTTGTCGCTATGCTGACCGGTCAGATCTCGGGCGGATCGATGCTGGCCATCGCCGCAGGTATCGTTGCACTTTGGGCAACATTCGTTCCCTGCTTTCTGTGGATATTCCTCACAGCCCCCTATCTTGACCACATCGCTGCGCGGCCCCGGTTATCGGCGGCCCTGCAAGGTATTACCTCTGCTGTAGTTGGGGTGATTCTCAACCTATCCGTGTGGTTTGCCCTGAATGTGCTGTTTTCAGAACTGCCAAATAAAACCTTTGGACCAATCAGCCTGCCCTGGCCTGAATTGACCTCATTGGATGTGAAAGCCGCTGTGCTGACTGTCTTCGCCGGAGCGTTGATTTTTAAACTTAAATTCGGCATGGCGCTTACGCTAATGGTTATGTTAGCTGCTGGCACCGGCCTGTTTTTTCTCTGAACAGTCAGCGTGTAACCGGCCTTTCGTTTCCAAAGGAATCCCTTATGCTGAGGGAAGCCACTTTTGAGGATGACACATGTCGCAAGACATCGACTATGGGAACCTGATGCACACCGCCATGCGCGGGCTGATCAAGACGGTTCTGACCAGCGTTTCAGAAACTGGCCTGCCGGGTGCGCACCACTTTTTCATTACGTTTGACACCAGGTGTGACGGCGTGGAAATTGCCGACTGGCTGCATGATCGTTATCCGGAAGAGATGACTGTTGTGATGCAGCATTGGTTCGAAAATCTTGAGGTCGGCGAAAGCGGATTTGCCATCACGCTCAACTTTGGCGACGCGCCGGAACCATTGTACATCCCCTATGCCTCGATCAAAACATTCGTCGACCCCTCTGTGGAATTTGGCCTGCGTTTTGAAAGCCCGGATGAAGAGGATGACTTTGATCCGATGGACGATGAGATAATCGAGGTCGAAGAAGAACCGCAACAGCATGACGCTGATGTCGTGTCGCTGGACAGCTTCAGAAAATAGTATATGCGCTGGAAAGCCTCGCGGTTTGCGGGGCTTACTCTTTCGTCAGGAACGTCTCTACGGAACGTGATTTGGTACCGTTGCGGAAACGGGAAAATGACAGGTTCAGACCGCCTTCTGCCAGCGTTCTGTCATATTGCTGCAGCTCATAGCCGCCATTTTCTGCAATGAACAACGAAAACACGGTCAGAGTTTGACCCTCAATCCGGCCCCAGACGAACGGTTCCCCCTGCATCGGGTCAAGCGGAACTTCATGGCCGAATACATTGCGCTTCATGGCCGCGGAAAAGATGTCCGATCTGTCCGAGGTCTGAAAATCAATCGAGAACGCCTGTTCCTTGACGCGGCCATTCAGTTTGTAAGTTGTCGTCTTCCAACTAACATTGAACCCGTTCTTCAATTCCTGGATTGACACACTCATATCACGAGGTGTTTCGGTCCCGTTTGCATCGACAACATTGGCAGACCCAACGTAGCTGCCAACAAAGGGCTCAATATCTGCCGCATGAAGCGGATTTACCGCCAAGGAGGCCCACAGAACGGTGGCAAAAGAATAGATAATGAATTTCAGGCAAGTGGTCGGGTGATTCAGACGCATTGCGGCCTCCGGCGTGCTCTGACTCTATAGTAGCTCACCCACCGGCGCGTACAATGGCGGTGATGGCGATTGCGACGAGAAAAATGACGCAGCTCTGCGCCTATACCTTTGTCAGGCATAAGTTTATGGTGCGCGCAACTGGCCGATTGCACCGCGACGCTGCTGACTGTAATTGGCATGCAATGGTATACATGACGGAGTGACCGATGTCTCAAACCCGCACCGAATCCGACAGCTTTGGCCCGTTGGAAGTTCCCGCAGACAAATATTGGGGTGCACAGACCCAGCGTTCGATTATGAACTTCCCGATCGGATGGGAAAAACAGCCTGTGGCCATCGTGCGGGCATTGGGTGTGATCAAAAAAGCCTGCGCCATGCGGAACAAATCCACCGGAAAACTGGACGCGCGGATTGCGGATGCGGTCATTCAGGCCGCTGGTGAGGTTTTCGAAGGCAAGTTTGACGACAACTTTCCGCTGGTCGTTTGGCAAACCGGATCCGGCACCCAGTCGAACATGAACTCTAACGAGGTTATTGCGAACCGGGCTATCGAAATCCTGGGTGGTACAATCGGCACAAAAGACCCGGTTCATCCGAACGATCATTGCAACATGGGCCAGTCCTCGAACGACACGTTCCCGACAGCCATGCATATCGCCACAGGTATGAGCGTTCGGGACGTTCTGCTGCCGGGTCTGGAAAAGCTGGCCTCGGGGCTGGAGCAGAAGGCCGAAGAATTCAAAGACATCATCAAGATCGGCCGGACGCATACGCAGGATGCCACGCCGCTGACACTGGGTCAGGAATTTGGCGGCTACGCCCATCAAATTCGTCAGGGTATCGCACGGGTCAACGCCGCGATGCCTGGAATTTACGAGCTTGCCCAGGGCGGAACTGCTGTTGGTACTGGCCTAAACACTCAATCCGGGTGGAGCGAAGCGGTCGCTGCGAATATGGCAGATATCACCGGCCTGCCCTTTGTTACCGCTCCGAATAAGTTCGAGGCGCTCGCCGCCCATGATGCGATGGTTTTCCTATCGGGTGCTTTGGCGACCATTGCTGGCAGCTGTTATAAAATTGCAAATGATATCAGACTTTTGGGATCTGGACCGCGTTCCGGTCTGGGCGAATTGATCCTGCCTGAGAATGAGCCCGGATCGTCCATCATGCCAGGCAAGGTAAACCCAACACAAGCCGAAGCACTGACACAGGTCGCAGCACACGTCATGGGCAACGATGCCGCCATAAAATTCGCCGGCAGCCAGGGGCATTTCGAACTGAACGTCTATAACCCTATGATGTCCTACAATCTTTTGCAGTCGATCCAGTTGCTTGGTGATGCCACAGACAGCTTTACCGAGCGGATGTTGCTAGGCATTCAGGCCAACGAACCACGCATCGAAAAACTGATGAAGGAATCGCTGATGCTGGTCACCGCGCTGGCGCCAACCATTGGGTACGACAACGCAACGACTGTTGCCAAGACCGCGCATAAAAACGGCACCACCCTTAAGGAAGAGGCCATCGCGCTTGGCTTTGTCGACGCCGAAACCTTTGACGCGGTTGTGCGCCCCGAACAAATGATTGGACCCAAGGACTGATGGCAAAGCCGGTCAATCTGAACCGGTACAGAAAAGACAAGGCGCGGGCCGAGAAAAAGGCCCGCGCGGACCAAAACGCCGTGTCATTCGGGCGCAACAAAGCCGAGAAAGACGCCAGCAAAAAGCATCTGGATAAGTCGCGGCGCGATCTGGACGGACATAAGATCGACAAATGAGCGGACGTCCCATCAAACGCTCATTGACGCTTAAGGGCCATCGAACCTCGGTATCTCTTGAGGACGAGTTTTGGAAAGCCTTTCGTGCCATTGCAGCTGATAAGGATATGGCAATCAATGCCTTAGCTGCGGAAATTGATTTTAACCGTGACCCTGAGGTCGGATTGGCTTCGGCAATACGCGTTTATATTCTGAACTGGTATCGCGGCTGACTTTCCGTTCTTGATTTGGCCTCTGGAAAATGCCTATGCTCATACCAGAACAAAAAGGGAACTTAGTGATGAGCGAAACAGTTACCGGCCCAGACGGTCAACCGCGTTGTGCATGGTGTCAGTCTGCGCCAGAGTTTTTCGACTATCACGACAATGAATGGGGCTATCCGGTCAGCGACGATCAGCGTTTGTTTGAGAAGCTGTGCCTTGAAAGCTTTCAGTCCGGCCTCAGCTGGCGCACCATTCTTTCCAAACGCGAGAACTTTCGAAAAGCATTTAAACATTTTGATTACAACGCAATAGCGAAGTTTGATGAGGCCGATGTCACCCGTCTTTTGCTGGATGCAGGCATTGTCAGGCATCGCGGAAAGATCGAAGCAGTCATCAACAACGCCCGGCGCGCCCAGGAGCTGGTGGCAGCTGAGGGGTCGATTGCAGCTTATGTCTGGCGCTATGAGGCCAGTTCACCGCCAGCGCCACAAACAGCCTCAACTTCGGCTGAATCTATTGCCATGTCCAAAGACCTTAAAAAGCGGGGATGGAAGTTTGTGGGCCCGACCACGGTTTTTGCATTCATGCAGGCCATGGGTCTTGTAAACGATCATGCGACCGAGTGCTCTATGCGGGCAAAAGCGGCGCAGATGCGCCGCGATTTCACTAAACCGGAATAGCGCAGCTTAGGCAGAGGCGCGAGAAATCTTATCGATATTGCTGCCTAGGGCCGTGTTGAATTCGGCATCTGACTGCTTTTTCGACAGTCCTTCGGTCAGCGCACGAGAGAAAGACGCAATCATCTTGCTATTCTGCGCCAGCAGATCACAGGCTTGTTCGGTCGAATATCCGCCGGACAGGGCTACGACCCGCAAAACTCTGGGGTGGTCAGCCAGATCGTCATACAGATTAGCCTGGCTGGGGATGGTAAGCTTAAGCATGACATCCTGACCATCATCCAACTGATCTAGGTTCTGCAAGATTTCCGATTTTAGAATTGCTTCAGCTTCGGCTTTGGTGGTCGAGTTGATGTTCACCTCGGGCTCGACAATCGGAACCAACCCGGCGGCAACGACTTCACGCGCCACATCGAACTGCTGCGCGACAACGTTTGCGATGCCTTTGGCGTTGGCCTCATGGATCACGGAACGTTCCTTAGTGCCGAAAACGCCTTCGGCTTTAGCCAAAGTATCGGCCAGACCGGGGATCGGTTTCATGACCTGAACGCCATCGGCCTCATCCTCGAGGCCCTTGTCGATCTTCAGAAACGGAACAATGCCTTTTACGTTCCAAAGAAAATCTGCGACTTTACGGCCATCAATCTCTTCACTGAGCGTGCGTTCGAACAGGATCGCGCCGATGACTTTGTCGTTTGTGAAGCCATCCGCCAGAATGATACGCGCGCGCATCTTCTGGATTTCGCCGAACATCTCTGCGTCCGAGCCGTATTCTGACGCGTCTACCCCATAAAGCGCCAGCGCCTTGGGGGTCGAGCCGCCACTTTGGTCCAGTGCAGCAATAAAACCGGCACCGTTGGACATCTGCTCGCGCTGTTGTGTTTTGGACATATGACTTTCCCGTTCGAAATGATTCCGCGTTTTTCAACCGCATACAGCATGGAGCATGCCGATGGTAGTTTGTTAGCGCTCAACCAGGCGCAACCAAATTCCATCTTTGGATCTGACGGTCAGATGAGCCACCGGAACCGGCTCTGGCGTGTCCGAGATTTCGAACCTGAACTTCCGCAGTAGTGACGACAGCAATAACGGACCTTCGACCATTGCAAATCCGGCACCGATGCAAATGCGCGACCCGGCAGAGAATGGGATGAAAGCCTCTCTGGGACAGCTTTCCTCATTGCCCTTGGCCCAGCGAGACGGGTCGAACCCGTCGGGGTCTGCCCACAGACGTTCGTGCCGATGCAGGTGCCACGGGCTGATGACTATCTGCGAGCCCGGTTTAATCGCTCGGCCCCTGAAGTTTTCGCGGCATGTGGCCTCTCGCACCATCATCGGGACCGGAGGGTACAGGCGCAGCGTTTCGCGAAACACGTCGCGGCTGAGCTTCAACAGCGATACGGAGGTAAAATCGGATAGGTCCAGCCCTTGCGCCTCGGCCGCCAGCTTGTCCTGCCAATCCGGGTGGGTCGCCAAAAGGTACAATGCCCAAGCCAACGCAGAAGCGCTGGTCTCGTGGCCTGCCAGAAAGAAGATCGCCACCTGATCAACCATCTCCTGCGTGTCAAAACACTTGCCGGTCTTGGGATCAGCCGTTGTCATGATCTTTGTTGCCAGATCATGCGGCGCCTGCCCGGCCTCAATCATCCTCGCGCGTTGAGCGGTCATTTCGGTGATCAGCGTCCTGATTTCACGCGCGGTCTTGCGAGTTTTTCTGGAATGTAGCCGCGGCATCCATTTGGGCAGAGGCAGAAACGCCGCCAAATTCAACAGCGGTTGCTCTCTTTGATAGGTTCCGAATTTCTCAAAAACCTGAGTCGCAACGCGGTCTTCAATCGGTACAGAAAAAAGCGTTCGAAAGATCACATCCGCGGCGACGTGACTGGTAACCTCTTCGCACTCGATGACAGAACCGGCCTGCCCGCGCAGACGCGCGACGCAGGCCTCTGCCGCCTGAACCATGGCCGGATAGGTATCTTTCAGGCGCCCGCCCTCAAACGCCGGGTCGATAACCCGGCGCTGGCGTTTCCAGTTTTCACCATTGGTCAGAAAGACCGAATTCCCCAGCAACGGCCGCAGACCCTCGCCAATACGGTCTGATTTCGGAAAATCATCGGGGCGTTTTTTCAGAACGGTTTCAACAAGCTCTGGTTGGTTCGTCAAATATGATCGAAAGAACGGCGTCTTAAACTCGGCCATCCATGCGCGGTACAATCGCTGCGGCTGTGCCGAGAGGATGTCCTTGCGAAACAACCTGAAATAGCGCCACAGCGAAACCCTGTCTGGCCGCGATGTGGGCTTTGGCGGGGTCATGGCTGCACCGATACATATTTGGAAACGGATTGCGCAATCCGTGATCCCGAGGGTTTACGCCCTGCGAACCGATGCCCAAGCGACAGAGGCCCGGCAGTCACGCGGAAATAATCGTACCTGTCCGGGTGATCAAAGGCGCAGAGATATTGGAAGTGCAGTCTGAAAAACCGCCACCTCAGGGCGCGCCACCGTTCTGCTGACAGCGTTTGCGTAAACGCGGCAGATAACACCAAAGGCCAGCGCTGATCGGCATCGGCTACCCCGCTTACAGCGACAGGATCACACAGAGCAAATGCGCAGCCGTCCCCAGGTGCAGAAATGTCGACCCAAGCCAAGTCTTCGCGTTTCGAAAGAAACCCCAGGTCCGCGCGCAGATCATATGCGTTGGGCAGGAACGAGACCATGGGAACCACCTGCCCCAATGTCAGAAAGGACAGCTCAGGCCCGTCTGTGCCCACCCGTCCGGATCGGATCAGATCGGCCAGAACCGTGACACCCAGATGAGCGCCGGAACTGTGGCCGACGATCAGAACCTCATCCGTCTCATCGGTAAGAGCTGCGGCAATCGCATTTGTGAACTCCGATAGGCGTCCGGCCAATTCAGGAGGTGTTTTACCGCCTGAAGCCGCTGAATAGGCGTAATCGTGCATCAGGTAATAGACGAACAGCCTGTTGTCGATTTTCCGGAACCACAGCATCAGCACATAGGCAACACCAATAGACAGAACCAACGCCACCAAAGACAGGACCGGCGCAAGCAGAACCGTCAATCCGATGACCACAGCCATTGCGACCAAAAGCTGTGCGATCAGCATCACGATCGGGTAAAGCGCGGCTATCACCGGACCTTTGCGCAATCGCATCAGGCGCCATAACACGCCCGTCGAGATATAGATCCATGCCGTACGCAGCATCTGCAGATAGGTGGCCACAATCGAGTTCGACATGCTGGAGCGTACGATGTCGGACCAGACCAGCACCTCGACATCTGTGTGAACTTCAGCCCCGTCCTGAACCGATTGGACGTGCCATCCATACAAGCCCTCTCCGGTTTTGGGCGAGACCGAGATTTCATACCCTGAAATAGCCGCCTGTCTTGCGCTTTCACTGCGGTAAAGCTCGCGATAGCGCCGTGGCGGGATCGGGTCATATCCGGGAATATAGAATACCCTACGCCGTTTCACCCGAGGCTGATTTGTCTGACTGCTCATGGTCTTACCTTCTGCGACGCAGGTTAGCGCAGCATTACAGCCAAAGTAAGTCAGATAAGAGGGTTACCCAAAGTTTGCCAGCGCCGGGAAGGCTTCCAACAGCCACCAACTGAACTCAGTGAACAGGCCGGTGATCAGCATGATACCAACAAACAGCAACAGGCCACCCATGATCCTCTCGATCAGTGCCATATGGGGCTTTATTCGGTTCATTACCGACATGGATCGGTTCAGGAACATCGCGGCGAGCAGGAAAGGTATGCCTAGACCCGCTGCATAGACGCCCAGCAACAATGTCCCACGTGCGACGGATGCCTCGGAGGCAGCCAGCGACAGGATCGCACCCAGTTGCGGGCCGATACAGGGCGTCCAGCCAAAGGCGAAGGCCAGACCCAGAATATAGGCCCCAAAGACCGACCCGCCGCTGTCGCCGGCTTCGATCCGGGCCTCACGGTCAAGGAATGGGATGCGGAAAACGTTCAGGAAATGCAGGCCAAATACTATGACAACCGCGCCTGAAATCTTGGCGAACAGCACCTGGTTCTGCAGCACGAACGCCCCAAAAGCAGAGGCTGTGAAGCCAAGCAACAGAAACACCGTGGACAGCCCCATAACAAAGAACAGCGCCGAAAGTGTCGCCTTTCTGCGTGCACGGGCCTCATCCTGCATCTCGTTTATCGTGACGCCACTCATATAGGCGAGATAGGGCGGCACAATCGGTAGCACGCAGGGCGATAAAAAGCTGATCAACCCACCGAGCAATGCGATGAACATGGCGGGCAACAGCCCTGCGTCAATGATATCAATTCCGAACATGTTTCAGCACATATGTCATGAAGTCGCCCGCGTCACGGGGCCATTCGGTCACATCCTCGTGGTTGCACGCTGGACACCGTTTGAAAGTGGAAATATCTCAGGTACATGTCAAACCAAACCGAGACACTGGACGCGTTGGGGCTGCTGTGCCCTCTGCCCGTCCTGAAGGCCCGTAAACGGCTCAAGTCAATGCCCGCGGGAGCGGTCTTGAAAGTGCTGGCGGATGATCCCGCTGCAGTCATTGATGTTCCACATTTCTGCATGGAAAGTGGACATCGCTTGCTGTCACAGGAAGAATCTGACGGGCATCAGGTCTACACCATCCAGAAGTCCGTTTGAGACCCGTCAAATAAAAAGGCGGGCTCTGAGGCCCGCCTTTTCAAGTTACTGGCCCAACGACCACCAACCGCGCCGTTTTGGCTTGGCAGGCTCCGATGGCGTTTCCGGTTCATCCGCAACTACTTCCAGCACAGGCTCTGTGACTTCTACTGTTGGTTCCTCAGTGGCTTCAACCGCAACAACCTCTTGAACAGGCTCTGCCGCTTCCGGCGTTTCTCCTGTCGGCACGGCAGTTTCCGAAACCGTTTCCTGTTTCGGTGCTGCTTCGGCTTCGACAGTTTCGATTTCTGCCGGAGCTTCCGTTTCAGATTCGACCTTGGCCTCTGGTTCAGCTTTGACGACCTGTTCGGTTATCGTCTCGGCATCTTCGGCGTCCTTCTTCTTGCGACGCGGAGCCCGGCGGCGTTTAGGCTTGGCAGGCGCTTCTTCCTGCGTCTCTTCCACCGCTTCTACGGCATCTGTTGCAGGCTCTTCCACAGCTTCCTCGGACGCTTCAGCTGTATCTTCATCAGCCTCCTGCCCGTTAGAATCCTGCCCCTCGGCACCACCATTGCCCTTCTTGCGACGACGCCGACGGCGCTTGCGCTTGGGTTTGGTTTCATCTTCAGCCTGCGGCGTTTCTTCCTCGACGGTCTCTTCTTCAGAGGCGTCGACCATTTCCATCAGCGTGGCATCAACCGATACAACCGGCGCACTGGCTTCGGGAACAATCCGGCTGGCGGTCTTGAACTTCTCCATCGAGAAATCAGGGCTTACCAGATGCACATCCCCTTCGATGCGAACCGACAGACCATAGCGCGCCTCAATCTGTGCGATATGCTCGCGCTTTTGGTTCATCAGGAAGTTGGCGATGCTGACCGGGCAGCGCACCAGCACCTCGCGTGAGCGACGGCGCGTGCCTTCTTCCTCGATCTGGCGCAGAATGCTCAGCGCCATGTTGTCATCCGAACGGATCAGGCCGGTGCCATGGCAGGCCGGACAAGGCTGTGTCGTTGCCTCCAACATACCGGGACGCAGGCGCTGTCGGCTCATTTCCATCAGACCAAAACCAGATATGCGACCAACCTGGATGCGCGCACGGTCTGTTTTCAGTTTTTCTTTCAGGCGTTTTTCGACAGCGGCGTTGTTCTTCCGCTCGTCCATATCGATAAAGTCGATGACGATCAGACCGGCCAGATCACGCAGGCGCAACTGGCGAGCCACCTCTTCGGCGGCCTCAAGGTTGGTCTTCAGTGCCGTTTCCTCGATCGAACCCTCTTTGGTTGCCCGACCCGAGTTCACATCGACCGCGACAAGCGCTTCGGTTACGCCGATCACGATATAGCCACCCGATCTCAGCTGTACCGTCGGGTTGAACATCCCCGCCAGATAGCTTTCCACCTGATAGCGCGCGAACAATGGCAGCGCGTCTTCGTACCGCTGCACATTCTTGGCGTGCGACGGCATGATCATTTTCATGAAGTCCTTGGCGATGCGATATCCGCCCTCGCCTTCGACAAGTACCTCGTCGATGTCACGATTATAGAGATCACGGATCGACCGTTTGATCAGGTCGCCTTCTTCATAGATCTTCGCAGGCGCGATGGATTTCAACGTCAGCTCGCGGATCTGCTCCCACATACGTTGCAGATATTCGTAATCGCGCTTGATTTCGGATTTGGTGCGTTTCGCCCCGGCGGTCCGAATGATAAGACCCGCCCCTGTCGGGACGTCAATCTCAGCCGCAATTTCCTTAAGCTTTTTGCGATCAGGCGCGTTGGTAATCTTTCGGCTGATGCCGCCGCCCCGCGCGGTGTTCGGCATCAAAACACAATATCGGCCAGCAAGTGACAAATAAGTGGTCAGAGCTGCTCCTTTGTTGCCACGCTCTTCCTTGACGACCTGCACAAGCAGAACCTGGCGTACTTTGACGACTTCTTGAATCTTGTACCGGCGCGCGCGCGGTTTGCGCGGAGGACGGATGTCTTCGCTGTCATCTTCGTCGGCAACCGACTCAATAGTCTCGTCTTTTGCGGTGGCGTCCGTACGGGTGTTTTCTTCTTCGTCGTCGCCAACCTCGTCAGAGGCGTCCTCGGCGTTGGCTTCAGCGCTTGTCGCGTCATCCGCGTCCGTCTCAGTCGCGGCGCTTTCCTGCGCACCGGCCTCTTCGTCCGTGCCGACTTGATCAGCGCTAGCATCTGATTGGTCGACTTCTTCCGCAGGCGCGTCTTCAGTCTCTGCGGTTGCTTCTTCCGCCTCCGGTTCGTCCGTCGGCTCTTCTACCGGAGTTTCTGCCACATGGTCGGCCGGAGATGTTCCTTCTTCTACAGAAGGATCATTGGCCTCATCGCTCTCATCCAGGTCAATCGTTTCCATGCCTGTGGGTTCGGACGAGACCTCGACCGATTCCACTGCATCATCCGATTTGATATCGGCGGCCTTGGCCCGCGAGCGCGAACGGCGTCTTTTGGGCTTGGTTTCCTCAGCCTCATCACGCGCACGCATTGCCTCGGCATAGGCGCGCTCTTCTTCCATCAGAGCTTCGCGATCAGCGACGGGAATCTGATAATAGTCGGGATGAATTTCGGAGAACGCCAGGAATCCGTGGCGATTTCCGCCATAGTCAACAAAAGCTGCCTGCAGCGAGGGTTCGACCCGTGTAACTTTTGCTAGATATATGTTGCCAGCAAGCTGACGTTTGTTTTCGGATTCAAAATCAAATTCCTCGACCTTGTTTCCATCAACCACCACGACGCGGGTTTCTTCCGCGTGGGTGGCATCGATAAGCATTTTCTTAGCCATGTTTCCTTGGTGCACCGCGCCAAACGCGTTGTCCTAACCCGTCCAGGAGGACAGGTGCTTTTGGGGTGGTGTCTTGTCAGGGCGATTTCAGACGGCGCGCTGCAGGGTCTGGCACTGTGGCCCCCTGCCCGTACACTCAGTCGTTGCGCGCGCGTCATCGCGGTTCTTCTCCGACAGGCGCGAACGACCGCTGCCTGCCCATTATTCCTTTCGCCCGCTTTTCTGCGGGCTCAGGCGTTCAATCACCCCGTTAAGGGGCACAATCGGTCTGCTTGGCCAGTGTGGGACCTGGTCTCCACCAGTGGCGTTGCAGCGAATCTCAAAGATCGGGACTTTTCGGCGTCAAATCCGCCCGGCCCGTCTGGTTACAATAAAAGCAGTCCTGTGGAAAAGACAATGGGCAAACTGCATTGAAGACCCCGACCACCGGTCGGGATCTCGTTATCCAGCTAAAAACATTACTTGGTATCACCCAAAGGGCGACAAAGGCATCGCCTCAAGCCCGTCACAGGTAATCGGAACGTTGCAGGCCATATTTGGCCATCTTCTCATTCAATGTCCGACGCGGCAGGCACAGCTCGTCCATGACCGAGGCAATCGACCCCTTATGCCGCCGCATGGTATTGTCGATCAGCATCCGCTCGAATGCCTCGACATATTCCTTGAGCGGCTTGCCTTCGGTCGTCATCACGGGCTGCATTTCTTCGTGATCAGACATCAACAGAGACGCGATCGTCCCCGATCCGCGACGAGATTGCAGCACGGCACGTTCCGCGATGTTTATCAGCTGCCGTACGTTTCCGGGCCACGGCGCTTGCAAAAGCTGAGCCGCCTCTTGCGCACTGACCTGAGGTGCATCGCAGCCGTATTCTTCGGCGAATTGCTCGCTCAGCCGTGTGAACAGGGTCAGAATGTCTTCGCCGCGCTGACGCAGCGGCGGCATTGTGATCCGCAACGCTGCAAGCCGGTAGAAGAGATCGGGGCGCAGAACGTCCTCGCTGGTCTTTCCGGCTTCCTGAAGGTTGGAAATTGCCACGATGCGGGTTTCGGCAGGTGTGCCCTGATCGTTCATGACACTCAGAAGTTTTGCCTGAAGCGTATCGCTGAGCGCCTCGACATCCTCCAGAACCAGGGTTCCACCCCGGGCTTCCTCAATCGCGGGCAACTGGCTGTCTTCTGGCATCATCGGGCCGAACAGACGCTTTCCCAAGGCCTCTTCTTCGAGGGCAGCACACGAAACCAGAACAAATTTTTTGCCTGCGCGACTGCCAACAGCGTGCAACGCATGTGCAACCAGGGTTTTCCCGGTGCCGGTTTCTCCGTCGATCAGAACATGACCGTCAGCCTGCCCCAGATCCAGAATATCCTCGCGCAAGCGCTCCATCACGGGGCTGGCACCGATGAGCTTGTTCATGATCTGAGTGCCACCGGACAGCTCGCGGCGCAGGGCCCGATTGTCCAGCGTCAACCGGCGGGCATTGCTGGCACGTTTGGCCAGTTCGGACATCCGATCCGGGTTAAACGGCTTTTCGAGGAAATCAAACGCACCCACGCGCATGGCCTCAACCGCCATTGGCACGTCACCGTGGCCGGTAATCATGATGACCGGCAAGGTGCTGTCCGCGCCCATCAGCTTTTTCAACAGCTGGATCCCGTCCATACCAGGCATCTTGATGTCCGATATGACGATACCCGGATAATCCGGACCCAGAACTTTCAGTGCATCCTCGGCACTGGAAAAGGTTTCAGTGTCATATCCCGACAGTGCCAGCCATTGGCTGATCGACTGGCGCATGTCCTGTTCGTCATCAACAATGGCGATTTTCATGGCCTGTGCCATATTCATTCCTCGTTATTCAGCGGCCTCAAGGCCATCGCTTCCAAGTATCGGCAGTTGCATCTCAAACACCGCGCCACCGTGCTGGCTGTTGCGCGCGGTCAGCCGTCCCCCATGGTCGTTCACGATACCGGATGAGATGGCAAGCCCCAGACCGACTCCATCGCCGGGTTGTTTGGTCGTGTAGAACGGTTCAAACAGGTTTTCGATGTCTTCAATCCCATAGCCATTATCGCGTACAGTCAGCACCGCCTGGTCACCCGCGGCCAGTATGATTTCAACATCCGGTTCCGATACAGACTTGGTGGCGTCCAAGGCATTACGCAAGAGGTTCACCATAACCTGTTCGATCCGCATGCGGTCGCCCATGACTAGTACCGTTTCTTCCGGCAGTATCTGCGTAATCTTGACGTGCCTCTGACGCAGTTGCGGCTCCATCATTGACAGCGACGAAGCCAGCGCTTCGCCAAGGTTAACTGGTGAAAACGCATCCGCACCCTTGCGGGCGTAGGACTTGAGCTGGCGTGTTATTGCGCCCATCCGTTCAATCAGGCCGTCGATGCGGCCAAAGCTGGCCAGCGCCTCTTCGGGGCGGTTCCGCCGCAGCAGCAATCGCGCGCCGGCAAGATAGGTCTTCATTGCAGCCAAAGGTTGATTCAGCTCGTGGCTGACGGCCGCAGACATCTCGCCTAGGGCCGCGAGTTTCGAGCTTTGGGCCAGCGTCTGCTCGGCTACTTCCAGCGTCTTTTCAACCCGTTCCCTCTCAGCGATTTCCCGCTGTAGCCTTGCGTTCAATGCGCGAAGCTCTGCCGACTCGCGCTGGAACAAGGCCATTCTGAACGTCGCCCTACGGCTGAGCGCATAGAAGGCAAGCGCCAACAGAATCGCAAAACCCATGATTTCCAATGCAAGAACGCTGTTTACCTTCTCACGGATCGAGGCGTAGGTCGTGAACGAGGTCATGGTCCAGCCGCGGAATGGAATGCGTGTCTCCATGCGGATCACCGCCTCGCCCTGTAAATAGGCGTCGGGGGGCAGAGCCGTCCAATCGGTCGTGGCCCTGATAGCGCGCTGGATGGCACTTTGCGGCGGCTGCCGCAGCATGGCGGCCCCCTCCTCTACTCCGCGCCATTGCGGTTCGGTTGACAGAATAATGGTGCCCGTACTGTCAGCGACCAGAACAGCATCGGAGATACCTGCCCAGGCGCGCTCAAATTTTTGCAGATCAACCTCGACGACTATGACCCCAAGGATGTCCGACGAGGCCTCCATCCGGCGCGAATAGATAAAGCTGTAACCACCAGATTCCTTTTCAATCACGGTGAAGATGGTCGAGTTTGACCGAATGGAATCTACAAAATACGGCGCGTTCCGGTGCGTCTCGCCCAAACGATTGCGATCGGTTGCGGCCACAGACCGGCCATCCCGATCCAACAGCATCAATGACGCGGCGCCGATTTCCTCGACGAAGGAAATAAGCCGCTGCGTAGACAGGGTAAAATCACTGGATTGCAGCGCCGAGATCAGCGTCGGGTCGCGTGCCAATAGCTGCGGTACAATCGCATTTCTGCGCAGCTCGCTCAGCAGGTTCCCGGAATACAGAGCAAGGCGCAGCTCGGCCCGGTTTCGCGTGGATTCAGTAAACCGATCCGTCAGCAGACTGTTGGTTATCCATATCGTCGCAACCGTTGCCAGCAAAAGCACCAGAACAGCCGCGCGCAAAGGCCAGCCAAGAGGCGCAGCGCGGAGCGGTTTGAACAGTGCAGACCAGGTAGAGCGTGTGTCGGAACTCATCCCCGAAAGTTACGCGGGCTAAGATGCAAGCTCAAGTCACGCAGGTGCGACGATGCCCGACAATGCGCGAAACAATGCCGTTCCATCGGTGCCACCATGCCCTTCGTCTGCCGCTCGTTCGGGATGCGGCATCATACCAAGAACACGGCGGTTTTCAGACAGAATGCCCGCAATGTCGCCAACCGAGCCGTTCGGATTCTCGGTATAGGTGAATGCGATCCGGTCGTGATCCCTGAGCGTGGACAATGTAGCCTCATCCGCGAAATAGTTTCCATCATGATGCGCAATCGGAATGCCGATCACATCGCCAGCGTTATAGCCTTGGGTAAAGGCGCTGTCGCTGGTTGCGACCTTCAGGCCTACGGTACGACAGATATATTTCAGGTTCGCATTGCGCAGCAGAGCGCCGGGCAGAATGCCCGTTTCGGTCAGGATCTGAAAACCGTTACAGATACCAACCGCATACCCACCCCGTTCGGTGTGGTCCACCACGGCCTTGCAGATCGGGGATTGTGCGGCAATCGCTCCGCAGCGCAGGTAGTCTCCATAAGAAAACCCGCCGGGGACACCGACAATGTCCACGCCCTTAGGCAGAGCGGCATCTTTATGCCAGACCATGTCTACCTGGAACCCGGCCTGTTCAAAGGCAACGGCAAGATCCCGATCACAGTTGGAACCGGGGAAAACGATGACAGCTGCGCGCATGGCTAGCCCTCCTGCAAGCGGTTCAGACCAGTTCGATCTCGTAGCGTTCGATGACCGTGTTAGCCAACAGTTTTTCGCACATCTCGGTGACGTCCGATTCCGTCGCACCCTCGGCGAGTTCAAGATCAATCACCTTGCCCTGACGGACGCCTTCGACCTGATCAAAACCCATGGCACCCAATGCGTGGCGCACCGCTTCACCCTGCGGGTCAAGTACCCCGGTTTTCAGCATCACATGCACACGTGCTTTCATTTACTGCAACTCCAGCTGAGGGCCGGTAATTGAGGCCCGTTCCGTTGTGCGCGGGGATAGCGCGACTGTCGGCGTTCGACAACCCTTGTCAGCACCTACCCGGAACCCTTTAGCGCGGGATAATGCGTATCTATTGCGTTGAAGGTCCCTGTCAGAACCATTTCAACCGCTACGGCAACCAAAATGATGGCCATAACACGGGTGATCACATTGATCATTGTCGGCCCAAAGAACCTGGAAATAGGGTCAGCGAATAACAATCCCAGCCCGACAATAGCGCAGGCAATCAAAACGGCCGCCCCCAACGTTACTACCTCGGCGCCGTCGGGCAAACTATGCGCGAACACAATGGTTGTCGCGATAGTGCCGGGCCCAATCGTCAACGGGATAGCCAGGGGAACAACCGCAATGTTCTTCTTCTGCCCGCCATATTTAACGGCTTTCTGATCGCTTTCTGACCGGTCAGACGCGTTCAGCATCGACATGCCAACCCCAAGAATGATCAACCCACCAGCGATGCGAAAAGACGGAATGTCGATACCGAAAAGCGCCAGAATTTCTTCGCCGATCAGTACCGAAATCAGTGATACAATCACCACCGTGGCTGTCACAACCATTGCAACGCGTTTACGTTCTGGCGGGCTGTACCCCTCGGTCATGCTGAGGAAGATCGGGATGCCGTATAGCGGGTTGAAGATCGCCAGCAGCGCAGCGAGGAACTTTAAAAATACCGCCTGATCAAATAGCTCGGCCATTTTTTTTCACCCGATTACGCTTGTTCAACAGACAATGCCGGACAAGCTGCGGCCCTGTCAAATACCCGATCTCAATTAAAAAACGCCGCCCGGTATTGGCGGCGTTTTTGCATTGTTCTTCGGCTTTCGATCAGTTGATCAGGGTCGGTTTGGTCACATTGCTTTTCGGCAGAACACCTAGGCGACGCGCAACTTCCGAGTAGGCGTCGGTCAGGCTGCCCAGGTCGCGGCGGAACACGTCCTTGTCCAGCTTCTGGCCGGTTTCGATATCCCAAAGACGGCAGCTGTCTGGGCTGATTTCATCCGCTATGATCAGGCGCTGGAAGTCACCTTCATAGACGCGACCGATTTCAATTTTGAAATCGACCAGACGAATGCCAACCGCCAGCATCACACCGCTCATGAAATCATTCACCCGCAATGCTAGGCTAAGAATGTCTTCCATGTCCTGCTGGCTGGCCCAGCCAAAGGCGGCGATATGTTCTTCGGTGACAAGAGGATCACCCAACGCATCGTCCTTGTAGCAGTATTCTACTATCGGGCGCGGCAGCTGTGTCCCCTCGGCAATGCCAAGGCGTTTGGACATCGTGCCAGCCGCGAAATTGCGAACAATAACTTCAAGCGGTACGATTTCGCAGTTGCGGACCAACTGTTCGCGCATGTTCAGGCGACGGATGAAATGGGTCGGCACACCGATTTGATTCAACCCGTTCATGAAGTATTCGCTCAGGCGGTTGTTCAGCACACCTTTCCCGTCGATCACGTCCTTCTTTTCAGCGTTGAAGGCGGTGGCGTCATCCTTGAAATACTGCACGATTGTACCCGGTTCAGGGCCTTCATACAAAATCTTGGCCTTACCTTCGTAAATTTTCTTGCGACGCGCCATGAGCGACCTTTCCAGACTGTCGCGAGGGAAAAAGTTCCTTCGCCTTGGCGCTCTCTTAGTCCAACCCCCACCTTCCCGCAAGTTCCGAGGACCGAGAGGCTTTGACGCAGCGCAAATACCTTGCACCCGGATCGTCGTATCGTCATATCATTAAGGAAAGAACTACCAACCCAAGGGGTCCAACTGATGACTACGTTTGACGAGCGCGAAAATGCATTCGAAGCAAAATTCGCCCATGATGAAGAAATGCAGTTCAAAGCACAGGCGCGTTGCAACAAACTGCTTGGCCTTTGGGCGGCCGAAAAACTGGGCAAAACCGGTAATGAAGCCGATGAATACGCAAAATCCGTTGTGATTTCAGACCTGGAAGAAACCGGGCACGAGGATGTCGTGCGCAAAGTTTCCGGCGATCTCGGGGATCTGTCTTCGGATGACGATATCCGCGCAAAAATGGCCGAGTTTCTGGTCGAGGCCAAAGCACAGGTTCTCAACGAAACCAACTAAGGTCTCCCCGCAATATTCATGATCTTCATGAGATTTATGAATTTGATTTGACGCCCCGGTCATGAGACACGGGGCGTCTCGCATTTTTAGCGCGGCTCGACAGTTTCGGAATATTCTTATGACAAATGCGCTCAGCAAACTTCTGGACTCCAACACGACTCTTTTGGCGGATGGAGCAACAGGTACAAACCTATTCAACATGGGCCTGCAGTCGGGCGACGCGCCCGAGCTTTGGAACGTCGATGCACCGGATAAAATCCGCGCGCTGTATCAGGGTTCGGTGGACGCAGGCAGCGACCTTTTCCTGACCAACACATTCGGCGGGACATCTGCGCGTCTCAAACTGCACGAGGCTCAGAACCGGGTCGCTGAACTGAACCGCGCAGGCGCAGAACTTGGCCGTGAGGTTGCTGACAAAGCCAACCGTCCGGTTATCGTCGCGGGATCGGTCGGACCAACCGGCGAGATCATGCAGCCTGTTGGCGCCCTGTCCCATGCCGATGCAGTGGAAATGTTCCACGAACAGGCGCAGGCATTGAAGGACGGCGGTGTCGATGTTCTTTGGGTCGAAACCATCAGCGCCCCGGAAGAGTTCAGGGCCGCGGCAGAAGCCTTTGCGCTGGTCGATATGCCTTGGTGTGGCACGATGAGCTTTGACACGGCTGGCCGCACCATGATGGGTGTCACATCCGCCGACTTTGCTCAGTTGGTTGAAACGCTCCCTAACCCGCCGGTTGCCTTTGGCGCAAATTGCGGGACTGGCGCGTCTGATATTCTGCGCACTGTCCTTGGATTTGTCGCACAAGGTACGGAACGGCCGCTGATATCAAAAGGCAATGCCGGTATTCCGAAATATGTGGACGGACATATTCATTATGACGGCACGCCGGAACTGATGGGCCATTATGCGACCATGGCGCGAGAGGCCGGCGCAAGCATTATCGGCGGATGTTGCGGCACAATGCCCGAGCATCTGCGGCACATGAGAGCTGCGCTTGACGATGCCCCGTCCGGTATACGCCCAACCCTTGATCAGATCACAGACGCGCTGGGCCCGTTCTCATCCGCAACTGACGGGACTGGCGAGTCCGCCCTTCCGGAACGGCGCGTGCGTAAACGCCGCCGCGCCTGAAAACCTCAACGCCCTTCGAATTTCGGGGGGCGTTTTTGCATGAAGGCAACGACGCCTTCGGAAAAGTCTCGGCTGCGGCCACATTCACCTTGCAGATGCGCCTCTGCCTCGAGCTGTTGCGGCAGAGTGTTTTCATAGGTGCCGCGAATAGCCTTTTTGATGGCGCCAAACCCTGAGGTTGGACCTTTGGCCAGATACATGGCCCGCTTGCGCCAATGCGCTTCGAACTCCGCGTCGGGAACGGCTTCCCAGATCAGGCCCCAGTCGTCGGCCTGACGAGCACTGATCTTATCGGCAAAAAGAGCAGCGCCCATGGCTTTGGCGAACCCCATCTGGCGCGGCATAAACCAGGTGCCTCCAGCGTCGGGCAACAGGCCGATACGGGCAAAAGCCTGCAGGAAATAAGCACTCTCCGTCGCGATCACGATATCCGCGCATAGCGCTAGATTGGCCCCTGCCCCCGCAGCAGCGCCATTTACTGCGGCGATTGTTGGAACCGGGCAATTATAGATTGCTTCAAGCATGGGCTCGTATTCGTCGCGCAGCGTGCGCTCAAGATCAATCTTCCCGGTGCTTGAGGCATCACCTAAATCCTGACCCGAGCAAAAAGCGTTTCCCTTACCGGTCAAAACAATCGCGCGGGCATGGGTGGCAGCGTGTTTCATCGCGTGCGTGACTTCGGCCCGCAACTGAGCGGTCATTGCGTTCAACTTCTCTGGGCGGTTCAGAGTTACCACTGCTAGATCATCCGCAATGTCCAACAGGATCGCTTCGTATTCCATCCACCCCTCCAAGGTTCGCTGCGCCTGCGACCCTGCCTCAATTTCCAATGAAGGAAAAGGTGAACCGAAGGTCAATCTTTGAGGATTTCGCGTAATCGTTCTTTCTCGGCGTCGCTAAGGAGGCCGTCACCTTCCCTTCGGTCCTGTTCCGCCGATCTTTTGCGTAAAAAGCTGAAACCAGTCGCCACAGCGATCAAAAGCATGATCGGACCGGCCAGCCACAAAAGGATGTTCGATCCTGACGTTGTTGGCCTTAGCAAAACATATTCGCCGTAGCGATCAACGATAAAGTCAATCGCCTGTCGATCTGTATCGCCGGCCACCAGACGTTCGCGCAATAACAGACGCAAGTCACGGGCCAATCCTGCATTGCTTTCGTCTATGCTTTCGTTGCGGCAAACCAGACAGCGCAAGCCGGCACTCAGATCCCGCGCCCTCTGTTCCAGGATCGGATCATCAAGCACCTCGTCAGGTTGGACAGCCATGCTTGGCGTTGCCAATAAAAGCAGTATCAGTAGAAACCGTTTCATTCCGCCGGAACCCCCTGCGTCGGCGTCTTGCGCGCGCCTGCCGCAACTCGAAAACGTCTGTCGCACAGGCTAAGAACGCCTCCGAGCGCCATCAGTAGGCACCCACCCCAAATCCAATTCGCTAAAGGCTTGATATAAGTCCGCACGACCCAGCCACCATTTGCCTGCTGATCTCCAATGACGACGTAAAGATCCCTGAAAAACCGATAGTCAATCGCAGCTTCAGTCGTTGGCATCCTTGAAACTGGGTAGTCGCGTTTTTCCGGATGCAGTGTTGCGATTGTTCGACCGGCCTGTTCGACCTTAACATCGGCTGTTGTTGAGAAATAGTTGGGCCCCTCGACATTCCGAACCTGTTCAAGTGTCAGGGTGAACTGGCCAACCTCGAAAGGCTGCCCCGTCTGCGCAACGCGGATATCCTCGACCTCCCATGCGGTCAGCCCGGCGATGGCAAAGATCGTAACCCCCAGTCCGGTATGGGCTGCAGCCTTGCCCCAATCGGCACCGGGCAGTCTGAACAGACGCTGCAGGTTGTTTTTTCTTCCAGTACGGCTCCAAAGGTCCACAATAGCGCCAAATGTGATCCAGGCCCCCAGAAACAGCCCCACGGGTCCCAATGCGCTGCGACCGGTCTGCATGACCCAAACGAGCAAGCCAAGCGCAACCGCCAGAAGGAATGCGAACCGCAACGAATGCGCCGCCTTGCCAAGCTTTCCACGTTTCCACGGAAGCATTGCACCAAGCGGTAATACAATCCCCAGCGCAACCATGAACGGTGTGAACGCCGCATTAAAGAACGGCGCGCCGACCGAGAGTTTGCGATCAAATGCCATCTCGGCCACCATCGGCCACAAGGTTCCGAAGAACACCACGAAACAGCTGACCGCCAGTAGAATATTGTTCAACACCAGGGCGCTTTCGCGGCTGACCATACCAAACACGCCCTTGGCCTCCATCGCTTGCGCGCGTGCCGCATAGAGTGTCAACGCACCGCCAATGAAGACCACAAGAATGATCAGGATAAACACGCCGCGTTCAGGATCATTGGCAAAGGCATGTACCGAAGTCAAAAGCCCCGATCGCACAATGAACGTCCCGATCAGCGAAAAGCCAAAGGCGATGATCGCCAGAAGGATTGTCCAGCTCTTCAGCGCTTCACGCTTTTCGACCACGATAGCAGAATGCAACAGTGCTGCCGCCAATAGCCACGGCATGAAAGAAGCGTTTTCGACCGGATCCCAGAACCAGAACCCGCCCCAGCCCAGCTCGTAATAGGCCCACCAGGATCCAAGCGCGATCCCAATGGTCAGAAAAATCCATGCGGCCAGCGTCCAGGGACGCACCCACCTCCCCCAAGATGCATCCACGCGCCCTTCGATCAGCGCGGCCACTGCAAAGCTGAATGCCATGCTCAGGCCGACATAGCCCAGATACAGAAACGGCGGGTGGAATGCCAAACCTGGATCTTGCAATAATGGGTTGAGATCCCGCCCATCAAACGGGGCGATAATCAGACGGTCAAATGGGTTCGAGGTGAGCAGGATAAAAGCGTAAAACGCCACCCCTACGGCCGCCTGAACCGCCAGCACGCGCGCTTTGAGCGTCGGAGGTAACCCTGCGCCAAAAAAAGCGGCCATGGCCCCGAAAACTGCGACGATCAGGACCCACAGTAACATTGACCCTTCGTGGTTGCCCCACGTGCCGCTGATTTTATACAGCATCGGTTTGGCGGAATGGCTGTTTTCAACCACTATCCGCAATGAGAAATCAGAGGTGGTAAAGGCCCAGACCAACGCCGCGAAAGAGAAGGCGACTAACAGAAACTGTGCAATAGCGGCGGTTTCTGCAAAGGACATCCAGCCAGTCCACCGTTTCGCCGCCCCTATCAGCGGAATGACCGTCTGAACGATGGCGACGAGAAAGGCGAGTATCAGCGCGAAGTGACCAAGTTCTGTAATCATGGTCCCGCATATATTCCTGTTGAGGGACAATCACCAATCACTTTCGCCTCTGCAGGACGCACATAGTGTCGCGGGTCAGGCGGGCCGACCCCGCCGCCAATCCTCGAGCGCAGGGTTGAAATCGGGCTTTAGGACCTCATCGGCCAAGCCTGCATCTGTCCCAGTATCAGCGACCCCTATCAAACGCTCCCGCATCTCTGCCAGTGTTTCGATGTTTTCCATAACTTTCGGAGTACGTGTCATCGTTGCCGAAATTTCACGCTGCAGATCCTGCACCTTGGTCTGGTGTCTTGCGCCGAAATAGAACGAGACGACCACGCCCAACAACCACCACAAGGGCTCAGGCACCAGCGCAATCCCCTGCATCCGAGCGGCAAACCAAAGCGGATCGACCATAGCGGCGATAAACAGCCCCAATGTTCCCAAGGCCATGGCGGGGCGCGGCAGCCGGTTGAGCCCGTCCATAAAACGGTCAAATGCACCTTTTTGAGCCCGCTCGAACTCAGCCCTATACTGTTCCAGTACTCCCTGTTGTCGCGTCAGGTCGCGTTTAGCGCCATGCTCAGCATTTTCACGAAAGACTTCCGCTGTTTCACGCACGACATTTCGACCCTCGCCAAACAAGAACGCAAATATTCCCGAGATCAGCCCCATTCGGAAACCCTCCTTTGAAACTCTGCGTCGCTAAGATGATAAGTCGGTGACAGGAATTCCTCAGCGCGTCGTATCCAGCCACCTTTTGCCCCAGACCGGGACCGAGCATATTTGCGAGAGGCTGGACGCCGTTCCGCTATCCGGAAATAATAGTTTCTCCTGGCAACGCCATAGGCATCCCGCAGCGCGACAGGGTCCGGTTCAGACGCAGCACTACAAGCCTGCGCCGTCTGCGGGCCTACAACGCCATCTACGACGACATGATACCCCATTTCACGCAGCAAATGTTGCATAATTTTAACAGCTTGAGCGCCTGAATTCACGTACATGTCGAAAACAGATGGCTGCAGAATGTTAGGCAGTAGGTGTAATCGTGGTTTTGAGAAATAGTGGCGGATAAAGATTTCAACGGCCTGCGGCCGGCTCAGCCGCCTTACATCGGATACATCAACGTTCCCGTCCTGCGTCAGGTCCAGTTGCAATCTGCGCATGGTATGGATTGTTACGCCGAATTTTGTCGCTCCACCCGGATCGTCGGGGTCATCGACAAAACCACCTTCACGCGTAACTATCTGTTCCGCGATCTGCCGAACCGTCTGCATGTACTGTTCTCCAACTTGGGACAGACAGACGCTCGGACAATTCTGTTAATACAGCTAAAATAGAAAGGGCGCTGCATGTCGATCCACGCAACGCCCGAATTCCGATCTCAAAGCCTATGGCTCAGCTCTCGCCGGCCTCCTTGTAAATACCTTGTTCTTTCAACGCGTCCACAACCTCTTTTGGCATATAGGTCTCATCGTGTTTCGCAAGAATTTCTGAGGCTTCAAAGACTCCGTTTACGTAGCTTCCGGTGCCAATCATACCCTGGTTTTCCGAGAACAAATCAGGCAAAACTCCAGTGAACGTGACCGGCACACTTTCGCCTCCGTCCGTCACCACAAAACGCACGGTTTCCCCTTGCCCCCGCACGATCGAACCCTCTTCGACCAGACCACCGATCCGGAATATTTCAGTCGGTTTTGGCGGCTCTGCCATTACTTCACTGGGTGAGCGGAAGAAATTGATGCCGTCCTGCATAGCGTATCCGATCAACGCCGTAGACACTGCCAAAGCAACGATTGACAGAAGGATGATTTGAACGCGACGACGTTTCTTGAGCGTTTTCATTTGTTCCTCATGGGAAAAGTGGGGCCATCATCAGACCCGCAGTTTCAGCTTCACCTAACATCAGGTTAGCGTTCTGCAAGGCTTGGCCACTGCTACCTTTTGTCAGGTTATCCAGTGCTCCGATCACAATGGCGCGCCTCTCGATCCGGTCGCTGACCACGCCGATATGGCAGAAATTCGAGCCGCGCACATGGTGGGTCGAGGGTGTTTCGCCAAATGGCAGCATCTGGATAAATGGTTCGCTTTCATAGGTTTTCACAAGCGCTTCATAAACGCTCGTGGGGTCACCTTTGACATATGTAGTGGCTAGGATACCACGGTTTGCTGGAACCAGATGCGGAGTGAACTGAACATTGACCGGGCGCCCTGCAAGGGCAGAAAATTCTTGATCGAATTCCCCCAAATGCCGATGCGTACCGCCAACAGCATATGCGTTATACCCTTCGCTAAGTTCGGCATGCAGCAGGTTTTCTTTCAGCGACCGCCCGGCACCAGACACCGCGCATTTGAGGTCCAGAATGATGTCATCCAGATCAATGACACCGGCCGAAATCAAGGGGCGCAAAACATATTGTCCGGTGGCGGCGTTGCAGCCTGTTCCGGCAACCAAGCGGGCCGTGCGAATTTGATCGCGATAAAACTCGGTCAGGCCGTAAACGGCCTCCTCCTGCTGCTCCAAAGCCGCATGAGGGTTGCCATACCATTTTTCATATTCCTCAGGGTCGCGTAGCCTGAAATCGGCGGACAGGTCGATGATCTTCAGGTCCTTCGGCAGATCGCGGATAACTTCCTGGCTGGTTTTATGTGGCAGCGCGCAAAAGCACAGGTCGATCCCTGAAAAGTCGATTTCCGAAATCTTGCCAAGAACCGGAAGCTGCAGGTGCCGCAAATGAGGGAACACCTGCGCCATCGACTGTCCGGCTTTCCGCTCGGCAGAAAGTGCAGCGATTTCCATATTCGGATGCTCGGCAATCAACCGAACCAGTTCAGCGCCGGTATAACCCGAAGCGCCCAGAATTGCGATTTTGTGGGTCATCTTGGACCTCTTGAAACTGTATGCCACTGTTCATGCCCGCCACTGTGACGGTCATGGGATTACGGGTTCTTTCAGGCCGCGTCTTTGACCAAAGTCAGACAGCCTCGAAAGTAATTTGTCGTCGGAGGAACTGGGTGGCGCGATCACTGACAACGCCTGGCTTACCAGTGGTCAGATAACCGCCCTTCGCCGCACCCTGCATGTTCGGGTGCCGCTGCAAATAGTCTGCCAGACTTTCGGCAACCAGATCACCCTGGCTGAACACCTCAACGTCGGGTCCTAAGGCCTTCTGAAACGCCTCAGCCATTAAGGGATAGTGCGTACAGCCCAGTATTGCGGCCTGAGGCTCTGGCATCTTGCGTTTCAGGGCGTCCACATGGCTTCGCACCAGCGCTTCGGCCAGGATCATGTCGCCTTCCTCGATGGCATCAACGACCCCACCGCAAGCCTGCGCCTCAACATCTACGCCAATCGCACGAAAGGCCAACTCGCGTTGAAACGCACGACTGGATACGGTGGCCGGGGTCGCAAACAAAGCGACATGTTTGACCGCGACCTCACGCGGCGGGCTGTTGTCGCCCCATTGCCGCTCAGTCAGCGCTTCGATCAAAGGAACAAAAACGCCCAAGACGCGCTTGCCTTGAGGCACGCCCTCTTCCTGCATCCGCCGCAAAGCAGCAGCGCTGGCCGTATTGCAGGCCAGAATCACCAGATCACAACCCCGGTTCCAGAGGTCGTTCACCGCACCCCGGGTCAGCTCATAGATATTCTCTACATCACGCACCCCGTAAGGCGCATGTGCGCTGTCCGCGTAATACAGGAAATCAACGTCGGGAAGACGTTTCTGCGCGGCGTTCAGAACGGTCAGACCGCCCAAACCAGAATCAAAAATGCCTACTGCCATTTGCCCCTTTAGGCGCGATGCCGTTCCTCAAATTCATAGCCATAGTCATAAGACTTTAGTGGCTTTGGAGACAGCTCATACGTTGCTTTGCGCAAGAAATCCATCATCTTGCGCGTATCCTTGGCCAACGGGTCCAGAACGTCGCGGCCGATGGGCTCTCCGATCACCACTTGGACCGGGGTATCAACGCGTTTTTTGAATTCCTTGATCAGCAATCCCATGCGCAATGTATTGTGCAGATGGCTGGCAATCTGAAACAGGCGTGAGGTATGACCGTCAAAAAAGACCGGCACAACTGTCGCGTCTGATTTGGCAACCATCCGCGCCGTGAAGCCACGCCAGCCCGGGTCCATCGGGTACGAGAAAGGCTTTGCCCCTGTGCTGACGGTACCGCCGGGAAATATGCCAATCGCGCCGCCCTCGCCCAAATAGTTCAAAGCTTTCTTGCGGGTCTCCAGGTTCTGCTTCATCGCAGCTTTTGTATCGTCGAATGAAATCGGCAGAACGACCCGATTCAGATCCTCTGCCTTACGAAACACATGGTTGGCCAGAATGCGAAAATCCCCACGCGTACTGGACAACATGTGCCCCATCATCAACCCATCCAGAATTCCATATGGGTGATTGGCAATCAGAATCAGAGGGCCATCACGGGGAATATTAGACAATGACCCGCCAACCACATCCAGAGACAAACCGTATCTCTCAACCATGACCGACCAGAAATCTCGCCCGTTGGCCACGTCTTTTTCATACCCATCAGCACGCCTGATAAGGCGCAGGCGGCCTGTGGTGTTTTCCATAAGCTTGATGACCATCCGTCCGCTTTTGGTTTCGGCGGAATAGGCATAAGAAATGTCACGTGCAACATGGCGTCGCGAGGGCATGGAAATCTCCGGTTTTGTACCTGCATTTTAAATGCAAGTAACAATTTTGCCTAGCTGTCGTGACACGGTTGTGACGAATTACTCGGCGGCGGACTGTAATTCAGGTCCTCCGTTCCGTATCGTGGTCAACAATTCCTCTCTGCGTTTGGCGGCGCTCGCCTCATTCGCCTTAAGGACGGGTCCAAAACCTTTGATATCCAAGGGCAACTTAGCGAGCACAATTACGGCATCCTTTGTTTGGATGGAAATCAGCGGAGTGATCTCTCTGAGATCACGCTCATATTGCTTGATCAGCGCGCGCTCCATTCGACGTTCGACACTATAGCCAAAGATATCCAGCGGAGTACCTCGAAGAACTTTTAGCCGAGACATGAATTTCAGCGGCTTCAGCATCCATTCGCCGAAACTCCGTTTGCGGGGTCGGCCATCTGGCCCTTTGCCACCAAGCAGCGGTGGGGCAAGGTGGAATGTCATTTTGAATTCGCCATCAAATTCAGCGGCGGCTTTCTCCCGACTGGACAGTAACAACCGGGCTACTTCGTATTCGTCTTTGTAAGACAACAGCTTATGATACCCTTTTGCGACAGCATCACGAATTTCTGCATCCTCAAACGAGTCAACGATTTTGCGGTAGCGTTTCGCCAGACGAGCGCTTTGATACTGGGTTAGATGATCGGCGCGGAACGCGATGACCTGCTCTGGTGATTTCGGGAGGTTGGAAACACTTGGCCGTAGAATCTCATCGACTTTTTCCGGGTGTAAAACCGCCCAACGACCGATCTCAAAGGCTCTTTTATTGCGTTCAACCGCCGTTCCGTTCAGATCAATGGCTGCAATCACCGCATCGAGGCTGACGGGTATCAGCCCGCGCTGCCATGCGGCCCCAAAAACCATCATGTTCGAATAGATTGAATCTCCCATCACTGCGCGCGCAAGCTCAGTGGCATCAAACAGGGAAACGTCTTCTTTCAATCGTGCTTGCAGCGCCAATTCCAGCCTCTCACCAGGAATCCTAAACTTAGTGTCGCGCGTGAAGTCACCGGTAACGGTTTCGTGGCTGTTGACCACCGCTCCGGTCTGACCCAAGCGTGTCAGGCCAAGTGTTTTGGCCCCGGCGGACACAACCAAATCACCACCGATCAATGTGTCGGCTTCACCCGTTGCCACACGTATTGCACTGATATCATCTGGCCGGTTGGCTATACGGCAATGAATATGAACCGCACCGCCTTTCTGAGCCAAGCCTGCCATCTCCATCATTCCGGCGCCTTTGCCGTCAATCTGGGCCGCCTGTGCCAGAATCGCTCCGAGCGTGACAACTCCGGTCCCACCGATGCCGGTAATGACAACATTATGTGTGCCCATGATTTCAGGCAGCTCGGGCATCGGAAGATCGGGCAGATCAAGTTCGGTTGTCGCTTCTTTGCGAATCTTCGCGCCTTCCAGCGTTACAAAGGAGGGGCAGAACCCACTCAGACACGAAAAATCCTTGTTACAGCTCGATTGGTCAATCGCGCGCTTCCGGCCAAGTTCGGTTTCCTTGGGAACAATCGAAACACAGTTCGATTGGATGCCGCAGTCACCGCAGCCCTCACAGACATCTGTATTGATAAAGACCCTTTTGTCCGGGTCGGGAAAGGTTCCGCGTTTACGGCGACGGCGTTTCTCAGCGGCACAGGTCTGGACATAGACGATGACCGAGACGCCCTCATAGGTGCGGAATTTCTCTTGCACAGTCATCAGTTCGGCGCGCTCAAAGCTCTCTACCCCTGCGGGTAAGGCTTTGAAGTTTACATCTTCTTTTTCGTCATAGACCAGCGCGACATGTGTGACGCCCATAGCCTTGACCTCGGCCGCGATCCTTTCGGCGGTCAGATCACCCTCATTGCCCTGCCCGCCCGTCATTGCGACTGCATCGTTGAACAGAATCTTGAAGGTGATGTTCGTACCCGCCGACAAAGCTGCCCGGATCGCCTGAACACCGGAATGGTTATAGGTGCCGTCTCCGAGGTTCTGGAACACATGATTGGTGGTCGAGAACGGCTCTTCCCCGATCCAGTTTGCCCCTTCGCCACCCATCTGAGTAAAGCCAAATGTGCTTCGATCCATCCACTGAACCATGTAATGGCATCCGATGCCTGCATAGGCCCGGCTTCCGTCTGGTACCTTGGTCGAACTGTTATGCGGGCATCCAGAACAGAAATACGGAAGGCGCGAGGCTATTTCCTCGGCATTGTCCGCCCGGCGCGCTTCGGTCAGCTTGGTCAAACCTGCGCGGACCCCGTCGGTATCGCGGCCTTCTTCAATCAGAATACCGCCCAGTTTTTCAGCGATCATGTTCGGATCAAGGGCACCGCGGGTGGGAAACAGCTCTTCCCGGTGCAGCGTCCCAGCACCGCCCTTGTACCAGCCATAGACTCGTCGACCACGGCGGTCGTCAAAGATCGCTTCTTTGACCTGAACCTCGATTAGCTTGCGTTTTTCTTCAACGATTACGATCAGGTCCAGACCCTCTGCCCAGTCGTGAAATCCGGCCATGTCCAGTGGGAACGTCTGTCCGACCTTATAGGTCGTGATGCCAAGGCGCTCGGCCTCGGCCTCATCAATATTCAACAAGGAAAGCGCGTGGGTAAGGTCCAGCCAGTTCTTGCCAGCGGCCACCAGACCTATCTTTGCGCCGGGTTTGCCCCAGACACGTTTGTCCATCCGGTTGGTCCGTGAAAACGTTTCAGCCGCAAAACGCTTGTAATCAATAATGCGCTCTTCCTGCAGATGAGGCGTATCGCCAAGCCGGATGTTCAGCCCTCCTTCGGGCATATCAAACTCGGGCACCACGACTTTCATGCGATCAGGGTTGCCATCAACGACCGAGGTCACCTCGATCGTGTCCTTCATGGTCTTGAGGCCGACCCAGACACCGGCGAACCGACTGAGCGCGAATCCGTAAACGCCGTAGTCGAGTATCTCCTGTACTCCGGCCGGGCTGACCACTGGCATGTACATATCAACCAGCGACCACTCGGACTGATGCAGCACGGTCGAGCTTTCGCCCGTGTGATCATCCCCCATGGCCATCAGAACGCCACCATGTGCCGCCGTCCCTGCCATATTGGCATGGCGCATCACGTCGCCTGACCGATCTACACCAGGTCCTTTTCCGTACCACAGACCAAAGACGCCATCGAACTTGCCGTCACCCCTTAACCCGGCCTGCTGACTGCCCCAAAGCGCGGTTGCCGCAAGATCCTCGTTCAGACCGTATTGAAAAGTGACATCGCTTTCTGTCAGCTGTTTCTGCGCGCGCATCATCTGCTGGTCGACCGCTCCAAGAGGCGATCCGCGGTATCCCGTCACCAATCCTGCAGTGTTCAGACCCGATTTCGTGTCGCGCGCCTTTTGCATCAGCATAAGTCGCACAAGCGCCTGAGTGCCGTTCAATAAAACCGTGTTTTTACTTAGGTCGAAACGGTCGTTCAAAGAAATTTGTGGCTTACTCATCAAACGCCTCCCCTCGTCAGATCAGTGTGCTTCATCTGCTTCCATATTAGGTCATAATAACTGACCTGCCTAGAGCTTATCCTCTGAAACGCAAGGATTTCGCCGTTTGAATGTGGAAGTTGTCACCTATTTCATATAGGCGTTCGGCAGGATAACGAAAGTTGCGGCGATGGATTGGGACAAGCTTAGGATATTTCACGCGGTTGCAGATGCGGGCAGCCTGACACATGCAGGCGATAAGCTGAACCTATCTCAATCGGCAGTCAGCAGACAAATTCGGGCATTGGAAGAGTCACTTGATTCGACGTTGTTCCATCGTCACGCCCGCGGTCTGATTCTGACCGAACAGGGTGAGCTGCTGTTCGACGCCACCTCGGCTATGTCCAAGCGACTGGACGCGGCAGCAGCGCGCATACGAGACAGCGAAGAAGAAGTCTTTGGTGTGCTGCGGGTCACAACCACATTTGGCTTTGGGACTCTATGGCTCGCTCCGAGGTTGCCAAAGCTGTATGAACAATACCCGGACCTAAATATCGACCTCATGCTTGAGGAACGCGTTCTTGACCTGCCAATGCGCGAGGCCGATGTCGCCATCCGTATGAAAGAGCCTAGCCAGGCTGATCTGGTGCGCAAGCGCCTGATGACAGTACAGATGCTGCTTTATGCTACCCCGGAATATCTTAAGGAAAGCGGTCAACCTGCCTCCCTCGAAGAAATCTCGAGCCATCGACTTATCTGTCAGACCCCCTCAGCCCCCCAAGTAGGGGCCAGTGCGGCAATGGTACGGCATCTGATGACCTATAACCCGGCGTCGTTGCTGACAGTGAACAACTATTTCGGTGTCTTGCAGGGCGTACTGCACAATCTGGGAATTGGCTTGCTGCCCGATTATGTCACGCATGATTTCCCGCATCTGCTGCCGGTACTTTCAGACATCGAAACGGCTGACGTTCCTGTTTATCTCGCCTACCCCGAAGAGTTACGCCATTCCAAACGCGTAGCAGCCTTCCGCGATTTTGTGCAGGACGAGATCATCGCGCAGCGTAAACACCTGAAGAAAATGGGGAAACTATAGCTATGCGTCAACGTCATAGCGGACATGACGGACTATCACACTGAAACGCCTTGATCGTTATCAAGCTGATGCCTAAATGAGCACTCGAAGGCGGTGATGCTGTAACGCTCATCATCTTCATACCTCCCTGTTGGACTACGGCCGAGCTTAGTGCTCGGCCTTTTTTTTGGTCCTGGCTTAATCGGTGACACCGAACAGCCGAAAACTGCTGGGAAATTTCCACCTCCGCGCCTATGATCCCGTAAAAGATCAAAAATTCGTGTTCGAGGGAAAATTCATGCACCATCCACTCCGCCTATTACTGGCGTTGATTTCCGCCATTCTTCTTGCGGTACCAGTACACGCACAAGACAGTGGGACCGCGTCGTCTACGGTCACAATTCCAGAGGACCTGACGCCCGATCAGGTTGATGGCTTGGTGGCACGTATGTCCGACGATCAGGTTCGCGCCATTTTGCTGGAACGACTCGACGCGGTTGCAGAAAAGCAGGCGGCAGCAAACGAAAACCATGAAGATCCGCTTACCGAAATCAGTGAAATCTGGGCCGAGATGGTTACCTCTTGGACGCAGGTTTTGACCACATTGCCAAATATCGTCAGCGCCCAGGTTGAGGCGTTCAGCAATTTCTCAGCGAAATTCGGATCTACCGGGGTGTTTGGCCTGTTTGGGCTGATTCTAGCAGTTCTGGTGGCCGGATACGCTGCTGAAAAATTGTTTGGGTTTCTCACCCGCAAATGGCACGAAGAGCCCGATGGGAATTCTGATGCCGATCTTTGGAGCGCGGTACGTTACTTGTTCCGCCGTTTCTGCCGGGAAATCGCAGGACTTGTTGTGTTCTATGTTGTTATCCGGGCGATTGGACGGGGCTTGCTGACGACGGAACAGCTTACCTATGCCGCCCCATTCGTTTTCTACCTGATTTGGATTCCGCGTCTGGGCGCAGCCGCCTCACGCTTTGTGCTGGCGCCCAAAAAGCCACATTACCGGTTGGTTAACATAGACGATCATTGGGCCAAATATCTGCATCGCAACCTGATTGGCCTTCTTCTATTGATCGGCCTCACGCTCTTTATCGTACGGTTCAACTTGCTTAACGGTATCACCCCGGCCGATACGCGTATCGGTTTCTGGCTGAACGCTGGCATCCATATATACATTGGGATCATCGCCTGGACCGCGCGCGAAGGGTTGTCTCAGATGATGTTGGGCACGGACCCGGATCACACCAAATTCGATGAAAAGGTCGCTCATTACTATCCCTACTTCGCTATCGGCGTTTCGGTGGTGATATGGTTCCTGGTCGAATTCCTGATCGCACAGCGTGATCCCAGAACACTTGCCCTGCTTGGCAAAGGGCCACATTTCACGACGATGTTCTGGCTGCTGATCGCTCCAGCGCTTGATACGCTGATCCGTGGCCTCGTGCGCCATCTTCAACCCCCAATGTTGGGCGACGGACCATTGGCCGAACGCGCCTATAAATCAGCCAAGCGCAGCTATATCCGGATCGGTCGCGTGCTGGCGGGCCTGTTTGTGGTCTTTATGATCGCGCGGGTCTGGCAGCTTGATCTTCGACATGTCGCCTCTGCCGGGATCGGAACCGACGTTGGCGGTACGGTTATCGAATTCCTGATGATCATCGCTGTCGGATACATCTTGAACGAGGTCGTCTCACTATGGATCAACCGTCGTCTTGCCAAAGAACAGACAACGGCAGAAGAGCTGGATGAAGAGGCCGGTGGCGAGGGTGGCGGCGCAGGCGGCTCACGTCTGGCGACGGTTCTTCCCCTGCTGCGGATCACGGCGCAAGTCACGATTGCGGTCATCTTCGGCCTGCTCGCATTGGGCGCGCTGGGCATCAACATCACCCCACTTCTGGCAGGTGCCGGTGTCCTTGGTCTTGCGATCGGTTTCGGCGCTCAGAAGCTGGTGGCTGATATCGTCGGTGGTGTCTTCTTCCTTATCGACGATGCGTTTCGCGTAGGTGAATATGTCGATGTCGGCGGCACCATGGGCACCGTCGAGAAAATCTCGATCCGTTCGATGCAGCTCCGCCATCACCGTGGGCCCGTTCACACGATCCCCTATGGCGAGATTCAAAAGCTGACCAATTTCAGCCGTGACTGGGTGATCATGAAGCTAAAGTTCACCGTGCCGTTTGACACTGATCCCAACAAGGTGAAAAAGATCTTCAAGAAGATCGGCGCCGAGATGATGGCGGACGAAACCCACAAAGAAGGCTTCTTGCAACCCTTCAAATCGCAAGGTGTGTTCGACTTTGATGATGTTGGCATGATCATCCGCGGTAAGTTCATGGCCAAGCCGGGCAAGCAGTTCACGCTGCGCAAGGAAATCTTCAACCGGGTGAAGGCCGAGTTCAATGCCAATGGCATCGACTTTGCCCGCCGCGAAGTTCGCGTAGCAATTCCTGGTCTGGAAGAGGCCGAGAACCTTACCGAACAGCAAAAAGCTGCTGTTGGGGCCGCTGCGGCGGACTCGATCAACAAGGGAGAAACCCCAGCTTAAAGACCAGATACAGACGCCAAGCGGCTTTTGGGCCGCCTGGCAGGAAATACTATAGACGGAACCGGCCACTGGCGCGGTTCCGTTTCTTTTTCTGGGTACACAAAGCGCAGAAAAGCTCGAAATTGGCATATGCCGGTTACGTTATTCGACCCTGCGCTGACTTGGCCCTTCCCACAGACGCGCCCTTGCCCTACAAGGCCCGCAATCTCGGCCACCATGGATACAGGACAAACGATGCAAGAGCCCGCCATCACACCGGATCTGATTGCCGCGCACGGGTTGAAACCCGAAGAATACGAGATGATCCTGGAGATTATCGGGCGCGAGCCAACCTTTACCGAGTTGGGCATTTTCTCGGCCATGTGGAACGAGCATTGTTCCTACAAATCCTCCAAGAAATGGCTGCGCACCCTGCCCACCTCTGGACCCCAGGTGATCTGCGGACCGGGTGAAAATGCAGGTGTGGTCGATATCGGCGATGGTCAGGCCGTGGTCTTCAAGATGGAAAGCCACAACCATCCGTCTTACATCGAACCCTATCAAGGTGCAGCCACAGGTGTTGGAGGTATCCTGCGCGATGTTTTCACCATGGGTGCGCGCCCAATCGCCTCGATGAACGCGCTGTCTTTTGGTGAACCCGGCCACCACAAGACCCGTCAGCTGGTCAATGGCGTGGTCGAAGGTATCGGCGGCTATGGCAACTGTTTCGGCGTGCCTTGCGTTGGCGGCGAAGTCCGCTTTCACCCGGCCTATAACGGCAACTGCCTTGTGAATGCCTTTGCCGCTGGTCTGGCTGACAGTGATAAGATCTTTTACTCGGCGGCCTCTGGCGTCGGCATGCCCGTGGTCTATCTCGGTGCGAAAACCGGACGCGACGGCGTGGGCGGAGCCACCATGGCCAGCGCCGAATTTGACGACACGATCGAGGAAAAGCGCCCCACCGTTCAGGTTGGCGACCCGTTCACCGAAAAACGCCTGATGGAAGCGACGCTGGAGCTGATGCAGACCGGCGCGGTGATCTCGATCCAGGATATGGGCGCGGCGGGTCTGACCTGCTCGGCCGTGGAAATGGGCGACAAAGGCGGTCTGGGCGTGCGGCTTGATCTGGAAAACGTCCCCCAGCGCGAAGAGAACATGACAGCCTATGAGATGATGCTGTCGGAATCCCAAGAACGCATGTTGATGGTTCTCAAACCCGAGCTTGAGGCCGAAGCTCGCGCCGTTTTCGATAAATGGGACCTGGATTTCGCCATCGTCGGTGAAACCCTCGCCGAAGATCGCTTTCTGATCATGCATAATGGTGAGGTCAAAGCTGATCTGGTTCTGTCCAAGCTCTCGTCCACTGCGCCCGAATATGACCGCCCGTGGGAGGCTACTCCGCAGGCAGAAGACCTGGCCGACGTGCCTCAGATCGACCCGATCGACGGTCTGCGCGCCCTGCTCGCTTCGCCAAACTATGCGGGCAAGCAATGGGTTTACGAGCAGTATGACACCATGGTTATGGCTGATTCCGTGCGTACGCCTGGTCTGGGCGCCGGCATGGTTCGTGTACACGGCACCGACAAAGTTCTTGCTTTCACCAGTGACGTTACCCCGCGCTATGTGCGAGCCAACCCTGTAGAAGGCGGCAAGCAAGCTGTTGCCGAAGCTTATCGCAACCTGACCGCCGTCGGGGCATTGCCGCTGGCGACCACTGACAACCTGAATTTTGGCAACCCGGAAAAGCCCGAGATCATGGGCCAGTTCGTCGGTGCCATCCAAGGCATTGGTAAGGCCGTCGCAGCGTTGGATATGCCCATCGTGTCCGGCAACGTGTCACTTTACAACGAAACCGACGGTCAGGCGATCCTGCCGACCCCGACAATTGGAGCGGTCGGCCTTCTGGCGCACACGGACGAGATCATAGGTAATGAGGTCCGCGACGGCCACGTGGCTCTGGTCATCGGCGATACGCAGGGGCATCTGGGCCAATCCGCCCTTCTGGCCGAAGTGTTCAACCGCGAAGATGGCGACGCACCGCATGTCGATCTGGACGCCGAAAAGCGCAACGGAGAGTTCATCCGCGCAAACCGAGAGATGATCAAAGCCTGTACCGATCTTGGCGACGGTGGTCTGGCATTGGCAGCCTTCGAACTGGCCGAGGCAACCGGTGTCGGCATAACGCTTGACGACGCCTCGACCGAATTCCTGTTTGGCGAGGATCAGGCCCGTTATCTGGTCGCCTGCAACTTTGACCAGGCCGAAGCCCTGATGATTGCTGCAGGTCAGGCTGGCGTTCCACTGGTATCGGTCGGGCGGTTCACGGGCGACAGCGTCCGCATCGGCTCTTCTGAGGCCTTGCTTGATGAACTGACTGCCACTTTCCGCAACAGCTTCGCCGAAGCCGTCGCCTGATTTTGGCACCTGCGCTTCTGAAAACCTGCACTTTGACAAGTGCAGGTTTTTGTCATTTCGGGGCGTCTATCTGACCCTTGCGCGCCCCGCCCCGGCGCACTACATCTTGGGAAAGACTTTCAGGAGAAACCTACATGCCGATGAGCGCCCACGAGATTGAGAACCTGCTGCGCGACGCGTTTCCCGATGCGGACATTCAGGTCGGCGGCAGCGACGGCGTACATATGTCGGCCATGGTCGTGGATGAGAGCTTTCGTGGCAAAAACCGGGTGCAACAACAGCGAGCAGTCTATGCAGCCCTCAAAGGCAAGATGGACGGCCCGGATGGCGACTTGCACGCGCTGGCTCTGACGACGAAAGTGCCTGAGTGAGCACGACTTTCTGGATTTACGGGATTTGTGAATTGATCGCCCTCGTCGGTAGCGTCATCATTTTCAGATCTACGATAAAGAATGAGCGTGCTGACAAAATTCGGGGCACAGAACCCGGTCAAGGCGAGCAACTGATTGACCACGGAACCGTGTTGGGCGGCGGCGGCGGTCATGTAACAGTTTCCCGTATCACCAGAGACCCTCAAGAATATGCTAAAGCCATGGCTCCAAAAAAATGAGTACATGGCTGGCTTGGATATCAGCAATCGCAGCTTTGATAGTTGCCGCCGCGCTGATCGAGGCCTATGTGAAGCGAAACAGAAAGCGTAAACTGGTCGACATGCGTCCAAACCCGGACAAAATCAGCAAGGTTGACGGCATCGAGAGATACGGGCTGAATCCGCTGGCCCTGGCGCAGGCCGAACACCGACGGCTGGAAAAGGAAGGATGGGTCGCCGCCCCATCACAGGATGAAACGACCGCCCCGGATGCGGATGACAAGGAAAAGTAACATGACCGACGTGAAAACCCAGATCGACGAGACCGTCAAAGCCAATGATGTGGTGCTATATATGAAAGGCACCAAGGAAATGCCGCAATGCGGATTCTCCTCGCGCGTGGCAGGCGTGCTGAACTACATGGGCGTAGAATTTGCTGACGTGAATGTACTGGCCGACGAAGGCTTGCGTCAGGGGATCAAGGACTATTCTGACTGGCCGACTGTTCCGCAACTCTATGTCAAAGGCGAGTTCGTAGGCGGATGCGACATCATCACCGAGATGACCCTGTCGGGCGAATTGGACACGCTGTTTGACGAAAACGGTGTCGGCTACAACAAGGAAGCCGCTGATAAAATCAGGGAAGCAAACGCCTGATCAGCGGCTGACGCAATTTCCCAATAAGACCTGCTCGCTGGCGGCATCTGCACCTGTCGCCAGAAAGCTCACCGTGGCGTCCCAGCCTTTGGAGCGCAGGATGTAAGTGCCAGTTGTTCCGTCGGATTCATAGCGGATACCAGAGCCGCTCTGAGCTTGGTGCAAAGTCACCAGCTTATTGTCGACCATCATGGCTGCCGCGCTGGATCCATCCTCGGCATTGAAATAGGCAACCTCAAGAGGCACGCCGTTATCACAAGTAAATGTGACGGGCAGAATATCGATCCCAGCCCAGGAAACCTGCGCTGACACAGACATGAAAGTTGCAATAGCAATAGTACGCATATTTATCATTTCGTTGACTTTTCTTCTATGAATGCCGCCATTGCCTCGGCCCGAGCAGCCAACTCTGCCAAGGTGTCAGTGACCGAAGGTGGAACCACGGCAACTTCAATTCTTTCCGGCTCGGGCTGTGGCATGCTACGCAGGTTCCGAAGCTCGGCTTCGGCCTCCGCCAGCTTATTTTCCAGCGAGTTGATTTTGTCACCTGTGGCGGCGGCTTTGTCTGCCAACATCAATCCAGCCATCAAAAGCATCCGGGATTCAGGCATCCGACCGATCTGATCCGACAATACCTGCGCTTCATCATCCAGCAATTTTGCAGCAGCTTGCAGGAAAACCTCTTCGCCTTCTTGGCACGAAACCTCAAAGCCGCGCCCCCCGATTTGAATGGTCAATTCAGGCATTATTCCACCTCTCCTTCGGCCAGTTTCGCCTGAGACAGCAACGGTTCCAACCGGGCCAGCACGGCATGTGCTTCGGCCGCATCAGTGGCTTGCGCTGCGCGCGTTGCCTCAAGCTCGGCAGCTGTGGCACGGTTCAACAGATCCGCATCGGTCATTCCGTCTTCTGCAGCTGTGCGCAGCTCTTCGACCGACATTCGTAGTTGTTCGTTGGCTTTGCGCATGCGCTGCAGATCATCATCCAGACGCGACATCGCCGAGCCATGGCTACTGCGTTCGGCGCGCAGCATTTCTAACTCGGCGCTGAGTTCCGCCACGCGTTCACTATCCGCCAATTCCGAACGAAGACGGGCATTTTCGGCTTTCAGTTCTTCGACAACATCCTGATCTTCCAATGCAGCCTTTGCGCTTGCCAACTCGGCCCGTGCGGCTTCGACCGAGGCAAGCTGTGCCCTGGCATCGTCGAGTTGCTCGCGCAGCGCTGCACTTTCCTGATTATCGGACGGGGTATTACGCAAGCCTTCGATTTCTAGGCGCATGGCATCGACTTCGGAATCGTGTCTTTCTTTTAATGATCTGAGACGCTCTTCAAGTTGAGCATTCGCAACCCTCTCATCATCCAGAGCTACACGCAGAGTGTTATCTTCTCCACCGCTGCCTGCGCCAACTTCCGCCATTGTCGCAATGCCGGATCCAATCCGATCCATCGCGGCCACAATACGGCGTTGTAGTTCTTCGATCTGGCTCATGCCCCTGCCACCTTTTTATCAAGGTTCCTTGTTTCGCGAGGTTATCCGAATCAACCTTGTACGCGTCTTGGCCTAGTCTAACCCAATGGCATCGAAAATACCCACTGTTTGCTTTCAACGACTTGTGTCACATTCTTGATCCAGCAAAACCCTGCAGCACCCAGTTCTACTTGCACTTTGAGGGCTGAATGGTATTGAGCGGCCATCTGCCTGTAATCCAAAGGAACAACACCCGTGGACCTGACTGCGCTGCGCAATGCCAACCCCGAACACTGGGACAAAGCTGCGGCCATCCGCACATTGACCCTCGACGCCGTCGCCGCCGCCAATTCCGGCCATTCCGGTATGCCAATGGGCATGGCCGATGTCGCGACTGTACTGTTCGAAAAGCACCTTAAATTCGACGCCTCGGCTCCAAACTGGCCCGACCGCGACCGGTTCATCCTGTCCGCCGGTCACGGCTCGATGCTGATCTATTCGCTGTTGTATCTCACTGGGAACGCTGACGTTACGCTGGAACAGATCAAGAATTTCCGTCAGCTGGGCGCAAAAACTGCAGGTCACCCCGAGAACTTCCTTGTCAACGGGATCGAAACCACAACCGGCCCGCTGGGTCAGGGGATCTCGAACGCCGTTGGTTTTGCCATGGCCGAGGAAATTCAGCGCGCTCATTACGGCAAGAAGATCGTAGATCACTATACCTATGTCATCGCGGGCGACGGCTGCCTTATGGAAGGCGTTAGCCAAGAGGCCATCACGCTGGCCGGCCGTCACGAGCTGGGTAAGCTGATCGTGTTCTGGGACAACAACAACATCACCATCGACGGCACGGTCGACATCGCTGACCGGACCGATCAGGTGAAACGCTTTGCCGCCTCTGGCTGGCAGGTCATCGAGATTGACGGCCACGATCCGCAGGCCATCGACGAGGCCATCACCAAGGCGAAATCGTCCAACAAGCCGACCATGATCGCCTGCGAAAGCCATATCGCTTTGGGTCACGCGGCGCAGGATACCTCAAAAGGCCACGGCGCCCTGACCGATCAGAAACAGCTGAAAGCGGCCAAAGAGGCCTATGCCGCCCCCCATGGCGCCTTCGAAGTCCCGGCAAATGTCAAATCAGCCTGGGAAGCAATCGGTTCGCGCGGCGCAGCCGAGCGTTCTGCGTGGGAGGAGCGTTTCGCGCAGATCTCTGAACGCAAACAGGCCGAGTTCAACCGCTCTTATGCGTTCGAGGCACCCAAAAAGCTGGCCGGTGCCATCCGCTCGTTCAAAAAGCAGATGTCGGAAGATCAGCCCAAGTTGGCCACCCGTGCCTCGTCCGAGAAAGTTCTGAACGCGGTCAATCCGATCATGCCGGAAACTATTGGCGGCTCTGCTGACCTGACCGGTTCGAACAACACGAAATCGGCCGATATGGGCGTATTCCTGCCGGAAAACCGCAAGGGTCGGTACATCCATTATGGTATCCGCGAACACGGCATGGCCGCCGCGATGAACGGTATGGCGCTGCATGGCGGCATCCGCCCCTATGGCGGTACCTTCATGGCGTTCACCGACTATGCGCGGCCCTCGATGCGGCTTGCAGCGCTGATGAAGATACCCACGGTCTTTGTGATGACCCATGACTCGATCGGTCTGGGCGAAGACGGCCCGACCCACCAGCCGGTCGAGCATCTGGCGATCTCACGCGCGACACCGAATACCTATGTTTTCCGCCCGGCGGATGCCGTTGAAACAGCGGAATCCTGGGAACTGGCGCTGACCTTCAAGGACAGCCCTTCGGTCTTGTCTCTGACCCGCCAAGGCGTGCCGACCGTACGCAAGGATCACAAAACCAAAAACCTGACTGCACAAGGCGGCTATGTTCTTGCCGAAGCCGAAGGCAAGCGTCAGGCAATCCTGATCGCAACCGGTTCGGAAGTGTCGCTGGCAATGGAAGCCAAGGCGATGCTCGAGGCCGAGGGCATTGGCACGCGCGTCGTGTCGATGCCATGCATGGAACTGTTCGCCGAGCAGGATGAAGCGTATCGCAAGCGGGTTCTGCCCGGTGGAGCCGTCCGTGTCGGCATCGAGGCCGCCGTCCGCGCCGGAGGCTGGGACCGCTGGCTGCTGGGGGAACGCGGCCGTGACGCCAAGGCGGGCTTCATCGGCATGTCGGGCTTTGGCGCGTCTGCGCCCGCTGATGAACTGTATAAACATTTCGGCATCACTGCAGAGGCCACAGTTGCAAAGGTCAAGGAATTGCTGGAGCTGTAATTCCCAATTTCAAACATCAAGCGAAGGGCGGCCATGCGCCGCCCTTTTCGTTTTCTGATTAATGCGTTTCAGATTTCCGAGACAAAATCGGCGCGACCACTTTTGTTGCAATCGGGATAAGCACGAACCCCCAGGCCAGTCCGAATATGCCATCCATCGTGGCTTTGGAAATCCACTCCACGGCACCTTCCCATTGCGCCGAAACCGCATGCCCGGCTGCATAGGCCATGTCATGGATCTGATGCCCCAACCAGCCAAAACCCAGAACCTCAAGCCCGTGAATGATGATCGAGCCGCCAACCCACAGCATCGCAGCTGTGCCGACAATCGACAGCACTTTCATGACAACCGGCATCGCCTTGACCAATCCACGCCCCAATCCTCGCCCGATCGGCGTTGGTGCGTTCTGCGCCAGGAAAAGGCCCACATCGTCCATCTTCACGATCAAGGCGACCGAGCCATAAACGGCCAGAGTCACACCTAGTCCAACAACGGCCAGCGTTGCCGCCTGCATCCAGATATTCGGTGCTTCGATGGCGGCAAGGGCGATTGTCATGATCTCGGCGGACAGGATGAAATCGGTTTTGATCGCACCCTTGACCTTCTGCTCTTCCAGATGGCCCGGGTCTTTGACCTTCATATCTTCGTCTATAACGTGGCTGCCATGAGGGAAAAGCAGGTGAAATATCTTTTCTGCCCCTTCGAAGCACAAATAGGACCCGCCAAGCATCAACAAGGGCGTTATCAACCAGGGTGCAAAATTGGCCAGCAACAAAGCGACTGGCAACAGCAGGATAATCTTGTTGAAAATCGAGCCGCGCGCAATGCGCCAGATGATCGGCAATTCCCGCGCCGGGGCAAAGCCCTGCACATATTTCGGAGTAACTGCTGCATCGTCGATGATCACGCCCGCAGTCTTGGCCCCGGCCTTGCCGGCGGCAGCGACCACATCGTCCACTGACGCCGCAGCAACCTTTGCTATGCCAGCAACATCATCCAACAGTGCCAACAAACCACTCATGCGTGTTTCCTCTCATCTCACCTGTCGCCAGGGGACCCTACCCGATCCGACGGCTAGCGCAAGCGTTAGCGCAACCGGCGAAGGTTTGCGCTAACACACTAAGAATATGTCACTTTTGCCCTTTTGAGAAAGCGTCTGTGCCGCTATATGCCCCGCAGAGCAAGCGCATTTTTGGAGACGTCAGATGACCATCAAGGTCGGCATCAATGGATTTGGCCGTATCGGCCGCTGCACCCTGTCGCATATTGCGGCATCGGCCCGCAACGACATCGAAGTGATCAAGGTCAACGCGACCGGCCCATTGGAAACTACCGCCCACCTGCTGAAATACGACAGCATCCACGGCCGCTTTCCCCGCGATGTTTCGATCGAAGGCAACACCATGGATTTGGGCCGCGGCCCAATGGAGGTGTTCTCGACTTACGATATGAACGAGCTTGACTGGGAAGGTTGTGACGTCGTTTTGGAATGCACCGGAAAATTCAACGATGGCCTGAAAGCCAAAACGCATCTGGAACGCGGTGCTCAGAAGGTTCTTTTGTCTGCGCCAGGTAAGAATGTTGATAAAACCATTGTCTATGGCGTGAACCACAACAGCCTGGTTACTGAAGATAGAATGGTTTCGAATGGCTCTTGCACTACGAACTGCCTTGCTCCGCTTGCCAAGGTGCTGGACGAAGGTATCGGGATCGAACACGGTATCATGACTACGATCCATGCCTATACCGGCGACCAGCCGACACTGGATCGCCGTCATAGTGACCTGTATCGCGCGCGCGCTGCGGCAATGTCCATGATCCCAACTTCAACAGGTGCAGCCAAAGCTCTGGGCGAAGTTCTGCCGAACCTGAAGGGTCGTTTGGACGGCTCGGCTATCCGTGTACCAACACCAAACGTTTCTGCTGTCGACCTGACTTTCCATGCGGCGCGTGACGTCACTGTTGAAGATGTTAATGCCATCGTTCGTGAAGCATCACGGGGATCAATGCAGCGCGTCGTGGGCTATGAGCCCGCGCCGCTGGTCTCGACCGATTTCAATCATACCGAAGAAAGCTCGATTTTCGCACCAGACCAGACACGGGTTGTTAACAACCGCATGGTTCGTGTTCTGGCTTGGTATGACAACGAATGGGCCTTCTCGGTCCGTATGGCAGACGTCGCCGTTGCCATGGGACGGCTTAACTAAAACGCCGTAGAAATGTTGTACCTTTACACCCGCTCAGTTTATCTGGGCGGGTGTTTTCATTCGGGGCCAACATGACCAATCAAATTGCTATCTGGCTTGGCCTTCTAATACTTGGCTGTCTGCTAGTCGATTACGCAATGTTCGACTCTGAGAACCTGATCTTCCTGGGAAAGAAACTTTACACCTTCCTGGACTGGCTCGCCTTCTGGCGCTGACAGAGGTTTTTCTTGACTTTTTCCTTGATCTAGCTTTGTTAGCGCTAACTTTGCAATAACAGACACCCAGACGGAGCAGACCATGACACTCAAGTTGGCAATCAATGGATTTGGACGGATCGGGCGCGGTGTTTTGCGGGCCTTGATGGAATCTGGGCGGACCGACGTTCAGATCGTGGCCATAAACGATTTGGCCAAGCCCGAAATTAACGCGCATCTCTTTGAATTCGACAGTGTGCATGGACGTTATACAAAGCCCGTTTCCCTGACCGACGCCGGTTTGGATGTCGGTGCAGGCCCGATCCGCCTAACCAGCGAACGTGAGCCTGAGAAACTCGATTGGTCCGATATTGACGTTGTTCTCGAATGCACAGGCGTGTTCCGCACGCGCGAAGCCGCGGCGCGCCATTTTGACAACGGCGCCAAAAAAGTTTTGATTTCTGCTCCTGCCCGCGGGGATGGTGCGGTCAAAACCATCGTCTTCGGGGTAAATGACCATGAGCTGACCGTCGAGGATACGATCGTTTCGAACGCATCCTGCACGACCAACTGTTTGTCGCCCGTTGCTGCGGCGCTGGACGAGGGTTTGGGCATTGTCCACGGAAACATGACAACCGTTCATGCCTATACAGCCAGCCAACCAGTTCACGATACCGCCGGAAAAGACCCGTATCTGTCACGCGCGGCTGCGTTGTCGATGATTCCCACCACTACGGGGGCAGCCTCAGCCGTAGGTCTCGTATTGCCCCAGTTGGCAGGTAAATTGACTGGACAGGCAATCCGTGTTCCCACTCCGAACGTCTCGGTTGTGGATCTGGTGACCGAAGTGTCGCGCCCAACAACCGAAGAAGAGGTCAACCAGTTGTTCATTGATGCCGCGGCCAATATTCCTGGTGTCCTGGCTGCGGAAAACCGCCCACTAGTGTCGATCGACTTCAATCACGACGCACACAGTTCGACCGTCTCTTTGGCTGAAACCAAGGTGACAGACGGCACGTTGGTCCGGGTGCTGGCCTGGTACGACAATGAATGGGGCTTTTCGAACCGGATGCTGGACACGGCGGCCGCGATGGGCGCGCTATCCTAAGCGCGCACGCAGCGCGTCATTTACGCGGGGCGTGACGAAATTCGACACGTCCCCGTTCAATCGCGCGATCTCTTTCACCAGTTTCGAGGCAATCGCCTGATGGCGGGCCTCAGCCATAAGGAACACCGTCTCGATCGAGTCGTCCAATGCGCGGTTCATACCGACCATCTGGAACTCATACTCGAAATCCGCAACAGCACGCAGGCCTCTGACAATGACCTGAGCACCTACGTCGCGGGCACAGTTGATAAGCAGGTTTTCAAAAGGATGGGCAACAATTTCAGTTCCGGTCTGTTCGGAAAGAAAGGAACATTCGGCTTCGATCATCTCGACCCGTTCTTCCAACGAAAATAACGGCCCCTTTTCCCGATTGATCGCCACCCCAATCACGAGCTTGTCAACCAGAGCGGCCGCGCGACGGATGATATCAATATGACCCAGGGTGATCGGATCAAATGTTCCGGGATACAATCCAACCCTCATTGCCGCCTCCTGCGCAACGAAATTTCTGCGCAAGCAAACATAACTTGGCTATGGGTGCAAGTAGTTGCGTCGCGTTTCTATGGGCTTAATGGCCCATGATCATGCCTTCCAATGCGTCTTTTTCCATTGCCAGTTCGGAAAGTTGTGCTTTGACAACGTCGCCTAGGGTGACAATGCCAACGAGGTTACCGTCCTCAACAACCGGCATATGGCGAAAGCGCCCTTCGGTCATCCGCGACATTATATCCTGGACAGTATCCTGTTGCGTCGCTGTCACCAGCTCGCGGGTCATATACGCGCTTACGGGTTTTGATAGGCATCCGCTGCCGCTTGCGGCCAGTTCGCGAACAATGTCACGTTCTGATAAGATGCCTGATGCGGTCTTACCGCCATCTTCTGATACAACCACCGTTCCGATGCGCTTTTCTGCAAGGATTCCTGCAACCTCTGAAATTGTGCGCGAAGGAGCAACTGTCACCACGCCTCCGGTGGCTTTGGATTTCAGAATGGCCTGAACAAGCATTGACGTAACCTCCGAAATAACTTCGTGTTTTCCAAAGCGTTGCCGGAATGAAATAGCCTGTCAAGGTGAAGCTTCAGCCTCAAGCCGCTCAACTTCATCGCGAATCCCTTGGGACAGGGCCTGCGCGAACCGATTCAGCCGCTCGTTTCGTTGGTCACCTTGATGTCGGACCAGATGAAAACTGCGTGTCAAACTCACTTGATCAACCAATATTTTCTTCAACTTCGGGTGAAATGGCAGTGTGAAATCATGCGCAATGCAGATCCCTGATCCCTGCGAAACCTGCCGCAGTTGGACAGAGACCGAATTCGAGGCCAGCGCGACACGGTCAACACCCAGATCGACCAGATAGTCCAGTTCGCGGTCGAATATCATATCAGGTATGTATCCGATCATACGATGCCCCCCTAACGTGCTGATGGAATAAACCGCAGGGTGATCGGCAAGGTATTCCTGCGTTGCGACAAGATGAAGTTTGTAATCGGTAATTTTCTGTACAAGCAGTTTTCCAGCGGTCGGTGCGCTGACGGTCACGGCCATATCGGCTTCACGGCGGGAAAGGTTGATGACGCGCGGCAAGGCCAGAATTTGTATGTCCAGATTGGGATTGGTGTCACAAATCTTGCCACACACCTGCGGCAACAAGTAATTCGCACAACCGTCCGGTGCGCCGATCCGGATTTGCCCGCTCAGCCTCTCAGATGGTTCTGCCATGGCGCCTGCTGCAGCGCGCATCGCCTCTTCGGCTTTCAGACCGTGGTCCATCAAACGCTCACCAGCTGAGGTCAGCACATATCCCTGCTGCGATTTGGTGAACAGCGGCGCATCCAGAGACGCTTCCAACCGCGCTACACGGCGTCCGACCGTAGCCGGGTCAATCCGAAGTAATCGTCCCGCCGCCGAAAGGCTTTCTTCGCGGGCTACGGCCAGAAAGACCCTCATATCATCCCAATTAGGTGTCACGCTTCACCTTTGCAATTTTGCAAAACACCTTTGGGACATTGCCTCTGTTCAAGCCATTTATGCAAGCCTATTCTGCGCGCAGACCTTCGGAGGAATTCGCAATGAACGAACTGTCCCATTTCATCAACGGTGAGAATGTCGCCGGCACGTCCGGCCGATATGATGACGTGTTCAACCCCGCTACCGGCGAGGTACAGTACAAATGCCCGATGGCAAGTGCTGCCGAGACCACAGCAGCCATTGCTAGCGCCGCAGCCGCACAACCGGCCTGGGGTGCAACGAACCCGCAAAAACGCGGGCGCGTGATGATGGCGATGGTTCACCTGATGAACCGCGACATGGACAAGCTGGCCGAAGCGCTCAGCCGCGAGCACGGCAAGACGATCCCTGACGCGAAAGGCGATCTGCAGCGCGGTCTGGAAGTGATCGAATACTGCATCGGTGCTCCGCAGATGTTGAAAGGCGAATTCACCGACAGTGCGGGCCCAGGCATCGACATGTATTCTATGCGCCAGCCTTTAGGGGTTGTGGCCTCGATCATGCCGTTCAACTTCCCGGCCATGATGCCTCTGTGGCATGTGGGCCCTGCCCTGGCCTGTGGCAACGCTGTTGTTCTGAAACCGTCCGAGCGCGATCCTTCAGTACCTTTGATGCTGGCGGAACTTTTCGTTGAGGCAGGTTTGCCCAAAGGTGTGTTCCAGGTGGTCAATGGCGACAAAGAGGCCGTGGACACGCTGTTGGACAGCGAGATCATTCAGGGCGTTTCCTTTGTGGGCTCGACCCCAATCGCGCAGTACATCTATTCGCGCGCCACGGCCAACGGCAAACGCGCGCAGTGTTTCGGCGGTGCCAAGAACCACATGATCGTCATGCCCGACGCCGATCTTGACCAGGCAGCAGATGCCCTGGTTGGCGCCGGTTTCGGCGCGGCTGGCGAACGCTGCATGGCCGTATCGGTTGCGGTCCCGGTCGGAGAGGATACCGCCGACGCGCTGATCGAAAAGCTTATTCCGCGTATCGAGAAACTGAAGGTCGGCCCCTACACTGCCGGCGATGATGTTGACATGGGACCGGTCGTGACCGGTGCTGCCAAAGAGCGCATTTTGGGACTGATCAGCTCGGGCGTTGAACAAGGTGCCAAACTGGTTGTCGATAATCGCGACTTTAGCCTGCAGGGCTATGAGGACGGCTTCTTCGTCGGCCCTCACCTGTTTGACCACGTGACGCCCGACATGGACATCTATAAGCAAGAGATCTTTGGTCCGGTTTTGTCGACCGTCCGCGCAGGATCGTACGAAGAAGCGATTGGCTTGGCTATGGATCACGAATACGGCAATGGCACGGCGATTTTCACCCGCGATGGAGATACCGCGCGTGACTTTGCCAGCCGGATCAATATTGGCATGGTCGGTATCAACGTTCCGATCCCGGTTCCGTTGGCCTATCACACCTTTGGCGGCTGGAAGAAATCCATGTTCGGTGACCTGAACCAGCATGGTGCGGATAGCTTCAAATTCTATACACGCACAAAAACGGTCACCGCGCGTTGGCCGTCAGGCATCAAAGAAGGCGGCGAGTTCAACTTCAAAGCCATGGACTGATTCAAACGAAAGCGGCGGATCCACACAGCCCGGCCACCACTGGCCGGGCTTTTTTCAATACACGGCCAAGTTTCGCTTGTGATGTTCGCTTCACAATAAATTCACTCAACACTCCCTAGGAAATCTGATCAGCAAAACATAAGTTACACGCAGTTTCGCGCGAGCAGTTCCTGAACCGGAGGCCAATTTGTCAGATCCCCGCATGACCCGTCGCTCTGCATTGTTAGGTGCAGCGTCTCTGTTGATGACACCTGCACTGGTGCGCGCACAAAGCAGCGCCGATGCTTTCCCGCTTGACGAAGAGGCGATCAGCACACAGCTAGCTGTGCGGCGGAATGTCTCTTCATTCTCGCACCAGAATTGGCAGGATCACTTCGATGAGTTAGGTGTCGGCTGCCTGCTGGCAGATATCACAAGCCGCGCTGTACACTATTGGGGGGCTGACGGGACGTACAAACTGTACCCCAGCTCAGTCCCTATGAGCGAAGAACTCACAAGGCGTGGTTATACCGAAGTAGTACGCAAGCGCGAAAACCCAAGCTGGACCCCGACCGCCTCAATGCGCGAGCGCGACCCGAACCTGCCCATCCGAATAGAAGGTGGCGAGTCCGGAAATCCGCTGGGTACGCGGGCGATGTATCTGGGCTGGCCAGCATATCTGGTGCACGGCACGCACGATACACGCAAGATTGGTCGCCAAAGTTCTTCTGGATGTATTGGCCTTTATAATCAGCATGTTGAAGAATTGTACCCGCTGGTTCAGGTTGGCACCAAGGTCAGATTGGTCTGACAGAACCCCCCGGCCATAACGGCCGGGGTTTTTGCTTGATCACGGTAGTTGCCAATTATTCCGGCAGGATCACCGCATCGACGACGTGGATCACGCCATTGCTGGCCTCGATATCGGCCTGCACAACCTTGGCGCCATTCACTTTTACGCCGTTCTTGCCATTCACACTCAGGCGATCACCCTGCACGGTCAGCACTTTGGCGCGCTTGCCAGTGATGTCACCTGACATGACCTTTGCAGGAACCACGTGATAGGTCAGGATTGCGACCAGTTGGTCTTTGTTCTCGGGCAGTAGCAGCGTTTCCACCGTCCCTTCGGGCAGTGCGGCAAAGGCCTCATCCGTGGGGGCAAAAACGGTGAAGGGACCGTCCCCTTTCAGCGTATCGACCAGACCCGCCGCTTGAACCGCCGCGACCAGAGTGGTGAATGATCCGGCAGATACGGCGGTATCCACGATATCGGCGGCCTTCGCTTGAACCGGCAAGGTAAGTGCGATTGCGGCGGCGGCGCTCAGGAAAGTACGGCGAAACATATTTGAGATCTCCTATCCAGGTTGTTATGGAAAGGGGTACGGGCGTTTCGCTGCACCGGATCAATTTGGTGTCAGATTTATTTGACCTGAACCCAAATACTTTGAGCGCGCCCATCTTTCAAAAACGGTAGCGCTTCGGCCGCATCTTGGCGATCCTGTTGCAAGAAGTATCCAGGCCAAAGCATTGAATATGCACTAGATTGCAACAATGCATGCAACATATATTGCTCGCCCCATCCCGGGCAGTCATAGAAGAACCGCTTGGGGTATTCGTAGGGTAGAAAAACATCGTGCACATGGATCACAACGCCCGGTTTTAAGGCCGGTATGATGCGACAGAACAGATGCGCGACATCATTGCTCATCCGGACAACATGGCTGGAATCGATGAACAGGATGTCACCCGCTTCAAGCTGTTCGAAGAGGGCTGGATCGACCTCTTCCAACCGTTTCTGTTCGAATTGATCGACTACATGCGCGATGTCCGCGCGCGGATAGGGATCAATCGCGGTGATTTGCGTCTGCAGCCCGCCATCCAATACAGCCTGCCGTGTCACGCGCGTTGAATTACCGCAGCCAACCTCAATCACCCGCTTGGGTTTGAAACGACGGACCATAAGATACAACGCATCCGCATCTGGGCTGTCATAATACCCGTTGCCGATCCTATACCCGGTTTGATTGCGGGACGGATCTTTCAATGCAGCCAAAGCGGCGGCATGTTCACCATATTCGGCTACCAGCTGCGATATGTCGAAATCGGCCATTCCCGGTGACAACGAATAAGCCGGACGGGTCAGCCCGCCTGCCCTTTCGAACGCCTCCAGCCGGGCGCGCTCGTCCCGTTCCGTGACTTTGTCAATCAGCCTGACACCAAATCGGTCGAGAACGGCATTCAGCCGGGGGAATTTCCTGGGTTTCACACAATGGCTCCGGGGTTCTTCTGAACTTTGACCCGTTCCTTACCGTTGCTAGCCCGATGACCGCAAGGACTCTGCCGGTAAACACTTGGCAAAAAGCGTATTTCCGTATTCACTGTTTCGCATAAAGCTAGAAAGAGGGCCGCCATGCAGCAGGAATACACGCTGGGCATTGAGGAAGAGTATCTTCTGGTCGACCGCGACAGCCTTGAACTTGCCCAAGCACCCGCTGCACTGATGGAAGCCTGCCAGGCCGATTTTCAGGGCCAGGTCAGCCCCGAGTTTCTGCAGTGCCAGATCGAGGTTGGCACCCGCCCCCATGCAACCATCCGCACGGCCCGAGAAGATTTGAAACGCCTGAGGGCGGGTGTGGCGGATCGGTCCGCCGAATACAATCTGGCCCCGATTGCTGTGTCCTGCCACCCCTTTGCGGACTGGAAGAAACAGCACCACACGCGCCGAGAGCGCTATGACGCCTTGCAGCATGCCCTGGGCGGTGTCGCGCGACGGATGCTGATCTGCGGGATGCATGTTCATGTCGGTGTTGAAGAACCGTCATTGCGGGCCGACCTGATGCCGCAGCTTTCGTACTTTCTGCCGCATCTCTTGGCGCTCTCCACATCCTCGCCCTATTGGAACGGAGAGGATACCGGCCTGTCTTCCTATCGCCTGACCGTATTCGACAACCTGCCCCGCACCGGATTACCACCGGTCCTGGCAAGTTGGTCGGAATATGAACGTACGACAGGCATTCTGGTCGAACTTGGCGTGATCGAGGATACCTCGAAAATCTGGTGGGATTTGCGACCGTCTCATCGCTTTCCAACGCTCGAAACACGCATCATGGACGTGCAGCCGAGGTTGGAGCACACATTGTCGCTGGCCGCCATGGTGCAGGCGCTGGTTCGAATGTTGTGCCGTCTGAAAGACCGCAATTTGCGTTGGCGGCAATATGACAGGTTCCTGATTGGTGAAAACCGGTGGCGTGCGCAGCGTTACGGAGTCGGCGAAGGCATGATTGATTTCGGGGATCGATCCATCAAGCCCATGCCGGAACTTATGGGTGAACTGATGGGTATGCTGGCCGAAGATGCCGAAGCACTGGGCACCATGACTGAACTTGCCCGGCTACAGCAAATCGCACAAAACGGCACATCTGCCACGCGGCAACGACGTGTTCACGCCGAAGCGACGGCCAAAGGTGCAGATGCAGGCAGGGCCGTGGTTCAGCATCTGATCGAAGAATTCCATCAGGATTTATGACCTGCCTCAAAGTATGATCTAATCGTTTTCGCAATATCCCTGTCAGGAATTGCTGGGCGTGCAAAATTTCTGTAAGAATCAGGAAATAAACACTCGTTCAATTCATCCGGCGACGTGGGAGGAAACCTATGGATTTTGCACCAACCGAAGAGCAAACTGCTATCTTCGATATGGCCTATGAGTTCGGGCAGGAGCATATCGCACCCTTCGCCCGGCAATGGGAGGCAGATGGCACTATTCCCAAAGACCTTTGGCCCCGTGTAGGAGAGCTTGGCTTTGGCGGTCTCTATGTGTCCGAAGATAGTGGCGGTTCCGGTCTTAGTAGGCTGGATGCGACGATGGTGTTCGAGGCCCTTTCGATGGCTTGCCCTTCAGTCGCGGCCTTCCTGACGATCCACAATATGTGCGCCAAGATGTTGGACACATTTGCCGCGGATAAGCTGAAATCGCGGATCATGCCGGATATTCTTAACCTGAACACAGTCCTCAGCTACTGCCTGACCGAACCCGGATCAGGCTCGGACGCAGCCGCGCTGAAAACTCGCGCCGAACGCACGAACGAAGGTTATACGCTGAACGGAACAAAGGCCTTCATCTCGGGCGGCGGATACTCAGATGCTTATGTCTGTATGGTGCGCACCGGACAGGATGGCCCCAAAGGGATTTCAACTCTGTATGTCGAAGATGGCACTCCAGGTCTTAGCTTTGGCGCACTTGAACAAAAGATGGGCTGGAAAAGCCAACCAACGGCGCAGGTTCAGTTTGACGACTGCAAAGTTCCGGCGGGCAATCTGGTAGGTACAGAAGGTGACGGATTCAAATATGCGATGATGGGCCTGGATGGCGGTCGCTTGAATATTGCCTCATGTTCTTTGGGGGCGGCACAAGCAGGTCTGAACATGACGCTTCAGTATATGTCCGAGCGTCAGGCGTTCGGGAAGTCGATTGATCAGTTTCAAGCGCTGCAGTTCAGGCTTGCGGATATGGAAATAGAATTGCAGGCGGCCCGGACGTTCTTGCGTCAGGCGGCCTGGAAACTGGACACGGGCGCACCGGACGCCACCAAGTTCTGTGCAATGGCCAAGAAATTCGTGACTGAAACCGGATCAAAAGTGGTCGACCAATGCCTGCAACTGCACGGCGGTTATGGGTATCTCGCCGATTACGGTATCGAAAAGCTTGTCCGCGACTTGCGCGTTCATCAAATTCTGGAAGGCACAAACGAGATCATGCGCGTCATTGTTTCTCGTCAGATGCTTGCCCAACGCTGAGACCCCGATGTCAGATATTGAAATTCACACTACCGGCCGCGCTGGACGCATCACTCTGACACGCCCCAAGTCTTTGAACGCGCTGAGTTATGACATGTGCATGGCGATAGATACGGTCATGCGCAACTGGCGCGAGGACGAGTCAGTTGACCTGATCATACTGGACGCCGTTGGCGATAAAGCATTTTGCGCCGGGGGAGATATCGCAGAGCTTTATGATACCGGGTGCAAAGGCGACTTTGCCTATGGGCAGACTTTCTGGCGCGATGAATACAGGCTGAATGCACTGATTTTCGAATACCCCAAGCCCGTGGTCAGTTTCCTACAAGGGTTTACTATGGGTGGCGGCGTCGGAATTGGGTGCCATGGAAGCCACCGCATAGTCGGTGAAACATCTCAGATTGCCCTGCCCGAGTGCTCTATCGGTTTGGTGCCGGATGTTGGTGGCTCTCTGATGCTCGCGCTGGCTCCGGGTCGACTGGGAGAATACTTGGGCACAACAGGTCACCGAATGGGCCCTGCGGACGCCATTTATGCGGGCTTTGCCGACCATTTTATCCCCATTGAAGAATGGCCCGGCCTGATCGAACTGCTCGAAGCTTCCGGGAACACAGACCTGTTGGTCGAGCATTCCCAGATGCCACCCACAGGTAACCTTGAAAAGGTCCAGGCGGAAATCGACGTGCTTTTCAATGGCGAGGGGTTGAACGACATCCTCAACGCGTTGCGCTTCTCCGAAACCCCGTTCTCTGACGCGGCGCAAAAGTTGATGGGCCGAAACTCTCCACTATCGGTGGCTTGTACCATTGAAATGATTCATCGGCTTAAGGCGCTGGATCTGTCGATCCGAAAAGCCCTGGAGATGGAGTACCGTTTTACGGCGCGCGCCATGGAACACGGAGATTTTCTGGAAGGTATCCGCGCGCAGATCATAGACAAGGATCGCTCTCCTAATTGGCGTCACCATGGCAAACCTGTTCCCGCCGTGGATATTTCCGCAATGCTGCGGCCCCTGGGCAGCGTCGCCCTGACATTCGAGGAGGATTAAAGAATGAAAATCGGGTTTATCGGCCTTGGAAACATGGGCAATCCAATGGCAGTCAATCTTGCCAATGCCGGGCATGAAGTCGCTGGGTTTGATATGGCCGAGGTGTCGGTTTCCGGTGTTACTTTGACTGGGTCAGGGGCCGACGCTGCAAAAGACGCAGACATCGTCATCACCATGCTTCCGAATGGCCAGATACTTCGATCCGTCGCAAATGAGATCATTCCAGCGATGAATGAAGGGGCCGTCTGGGTCGATTGTTCGACAGTGGATGTCGACAGCGCCCGAGCTGTTGCCGATATGGCATTGGCTGCGGGAGTTTTGGCCGTCGACGCGCCCGTCTCGGGCGGTATCGGAGGCGCCTCGGCTGGGACGCTGACATTCATGGCAGGTGGAAGCGCCGAGGCATTCGAAAAAGCCCGGCCCTTGTTCGACATCATGGGGCAAAAGGCAGTGCATTGCGGAGACGCGGGCGCGGGTCAGGCGGCCAAGATCTGCAACAACATGATTTTGGGCGTCACCATGATTGCAACCTGCGAGGCCTTCGCGCTGGCCGACAAGTTGGGGCTGGACCGGCAGAAAATGTTCGACGTTGTCAGCACCTCCTCGGGCTATAGCTGGACGATGAACGCATACTGCCCTGCCCCAGGCATCGGCCCGCAAAGCCCGGCCGACAATGGTTATCAACCCGGCTTTGCCGCCGAACTGATGTTGAAAGACCTGCGCCTCAGTCAGCAGGCGGCGGAAAGCACGGATGCCGACACCCCAATGGGGATGATGGCGACCGAGCTGTATCAGCAATTCGTCGAAAGCGAAGATGGGCTGGGGCTGGACTTCTCGGCCATGCTTCCGCGATTTGAAAAGCGCGGTCGGAACTAGGATGCCCTTGGGCGGCTTCCTGCCCATAGGGTTGACCCCTTTCCTGCCGATGTCCATCTAATGGAGAGGTTCAGCATCGATTCTTGGGGCTACGATGACGCATAATTTGGTCAAAGCGCTTACTGTTCTTGCTCTGGTCGTGACCCCGGTGGCGGCCATGGCCGGTAACGGGAAGGGAAACGGCAAGAACAAGAATAGCAATAAGGTCATCCGCATTGCGCCTCAGGGCGGTATTGTTGCAACTGGAAACGCCGTCCACTGCCCGCCGGGGCTGGCCAAGAAAAACGTACCCTGTGTCCCTCCGGGACAGGCCAAAAAGCTGTACAGAAATGGCGAGTTTATCAATGGCGACTATCGCTGGATTGATGATCCGTTTCGGTATGGCCTGAATAGGGGAAGCTATGTCCGCGCAGGCGACTACGTGTATCGTGTCGACCCGGATACACGCAAAGTTCTGAACCTGATCGGCGCGGTTGCAGACATCCTGAACTGACAAGCGCGGCCTGAATTCAAGCGGTCGAAAAGCAACCTCTGTCGATTTGAGAGAGTAAGCAGGCTCGGGCGTTTTTCAGCCTGTTTTCAAAATTTTGACGCAATCTAACATCATCATAAACCTCACTATTTCGAGGTTTTATTATGAATACTGAAAACGTGCTATTTGAGCTCCGCGGCCCATGGAACGTACCGATACATTTCAGCCAAAGCCTTATTTTTCTGGTTTTGATCGTTGTCGGAATTAACGCCGATCCGGTCAACCTGCCCTATGCGCTCGCCTTCGTGGCGATTCTGTTGATTTCGATTCTTCTGCACGAGTTGGGCCACGCATGGGGCTGTCTTGTGCAGGGCGTGCCCGTCAATCGAGTCGTCCTTTATGGGGGCGGCGGATTCTGCGAACATCGCCGGTCGACCTCTGCATATGAAGACGAATTGATTGTGGCCATGGGGCCGATTGTGAACCTGACCCTGTGGGCGGTGTGTTCATTGCTGGAACCGTTTTCCAACTCGCCTGAAATTGGCTGGGTTCTGATGGTGACGGCAGATCTAAACCTGTGGCTGGCGCTGTTTAACATGCTGCCCCTGATGCCGCTTGATGGGGGGCGTCTGCTCTTTGCTTTGCTCACGCGCATTATGTCGGCGAACTCAGCCGCACGTGTTTCCGGGTTTATTGGGCTGGTTGGCGTTCTGCTGTGGATCCCGATGATGATCTTTGCCTATATCAGCTTCGGTTTCGTGTTCCTGTTCTTTCCGCCAATACTGCGCCACTGGCAGATGCTGCGATACGCCAGATACTGAAGTTGCCGCGACGGAGGTTATTCCGCCGCGACCCGTTCGGGGTTCAGCAACTGTTTCAAATACCTGCCCGTATGGCTGCGTTCCACAGCAACAACATCTTCGGGCGTTCCCGTGGCGACAATTTCACCACCACCGTCACCGCCTTCGGGCCCGATATCAATGATGTGGTCGGCCGTTTTGACAACATCCAGATTGTGTTCGATCACAACAACCGTGTTACCCTGATCAACCAATTCATGCAGCACTTCCAACAGCTTGCGGACGTCTTCGAAATGAAGACCGGTCGTCGGCTCATCCAGAATGTAAAGCGTCCGACCAGTTGAGCGTTTGGAGAGTTCTTTTGACAGCTTCACCCGCTGTGCTTCACCGCCCGACAGGGTCGTCGCCTGTTGCCCGACCTTGATATACCCCAGACCGACCCGCGCCAGCGCGTCCATCTTATCGCGGATCGACGGCACGGCTTTGAAGAACTCTTGTGCATCTTCCACTGTCATATCAAGGACATCCGCGATGGACTTGCCTTTGAACTTGATCTCAAGCGTTTCCCGATTGTACCGCGCGCCTTTGCAGGTTTCGCAGGTTACATAGACATCGGGCAGAAAGTGCATTTCGATCTTGATGACGCCGTCGCCCTGACAAGCCTCGCACCGACCGCCTTTGACGTTAAAGCTGAACCGGCCAGGCTTGTACCCGCGCGCCTTGGACTCGGGCAGACCGGCGAACCAGTCACGGATCGGAGTGAACGCCCCCGTATACGTGGCCGGGTTCGAGCGTGGTGTACGCCCGATGGGCCGCTGGTCGATGTCGATCACCTTATCCAGATGCTCGAGCCCCTTGATCGTCTCGCACGGCGCGGGTGTCTGCCGCGCGCCGTTCAGCCGCATCGAGGCTGTCTTGAATAGGGTTTCAATCGTCAGGGTCGATTTGCCACCGCCGGATACGCCGGTCACACAGACGAACTTGCCCAAAGGGAAATCAGCGGTCACTTTCTTCAGATTGTTCCCGGTGGCCTTGACCACAGTCACTTTCTTTTTGTTCCCCTTCCGCCGCTCGGACGGCACCGGGATTTCGCGGGTGCCTGACAGGTATTGGCCGGTGATCGAGGCCGCATCGGTCGCGATCTCGGACGGGGTACCATGGCTAACCACCTGCCCACCATGCACACCCGCACCCGGACCGATGTCAAAGACATAGTCGGCCTCGCGGATGGCTTCTTCGTCATGCTCCACGACGATGACCGTGTTCCCTTGGTCCCTCAGGTTCTTGAGCGTCCCCAGCAAGCGGTCATTGTCGCGCTGATGCAGGCCAATCGACGGCTCGTCTAACACATAAAGAACGCCGGTCAGACCCGAACCGATCTGGCTGGCCAGACGAATACGCTGACTTTCCCCGCCCGAAAGCGTTCCACTTGAACGTGACAACGTAAGATATTCCAGACCAACGTTATTCAGGAACCCAAGCCGCTCACGAATCTCCTTGAGTATCACCCGAGCGATTTCATTTTTCTGAGCACTCAGATGGTTTGGCGCATCCTCAACCCACGCCAGCGCCTCGCGGATCGACATCTGCACGACCTGCCCGACATGCAATCCAGCGATCTTGACGGCCAACGCCTCGGCCCGCAGTCGATAGCCTTCGCAACTGCCGCAGGACCGGTTGTTTTGATAGCGTTCGAATTCTTCGCGTATCCAGGCGCTGTCAGTCTCGCGATAGCGGCGCTCCATATTCGGGATAACGCCTTCGAAACTGCGGGTTACCTGATATACCCGGCCACCCTCGTCATAGCGGAACTGGATTTCTTCCTCACCCGACCCGCGCAGGAAAACCTGCTGCACCTTTTCGGGCAAATCTTTCCACGGCGTGTTTTTGTCGAACTCATAATGTCGCGCGATGGCTTCGATGGTCTGCAGAAAATACGGCGACTTACCTTTGCGCCAGGGTGCCAAGGCGCCGTCATACAGTTTCAGTGTCTGATCCGGAACGACAAGGCGTTCATCAAAGAACAGCTCGACACCCAGCCCGTCGCAATCCTGACAGGCCCCAAAGGGTGCATTGAAGGAAAACAGGCGTGGTTCAATCTCGGGGATGGTGAAGCCACTGACAGGACAGGCAAAATTCTCGCTGAACGTAATCCGCTCCGGGTCGCCTTCACGCGGTGCGGTTTCCAAAATCGCAATGCCATCGGCCAAATCAAGCGCCGTGCGCAAGCTGTCCGCCAACCGCGTTTCCATACCTTCGCGCACGACCAACCGGTCGACCACAACGTCGATGTCATGGCGGAATTTCTTGTCCAGTGTCGGCGGCTCGTCCAGCTCATGAAACGCGCCATCAACCTTGACGCGTTGAAACCCCTGCTTGCGCAGCTCCAGAAACTCTTTCTTATACTCGCCCTTTCGGTCCCGAACGATCGGGGCCATGAGATACCCTCGCGTGCCCTCCTCCATCGTCATGATCCGGTCGACCATATCCTGCACCTGCTGGGCTTCGATCGGCTTGCCCGTGGCAGGGCTGAACGGTGTACCAGCGCGGGCAAACAGCAGGCGCAGATAGTCGTAAATCTCGGTCACGGTTCCCACGGTAGACCGTGGGTTCTTTGAGGTCGTCTTCTGTTCGATGGAAATAGCCGGAGATAGACCACTGATATGGTCCACATCTGGCTTTTCCATCATATCCAGAAATTGCCGGGCATAGGCCGACAGGCTTTCGACATACCGGCGCTGCCCTTCCGCATAGATCGTGTCAAAGGCAAGCGACGACTTGCCCGAGCCTGACAGACCAGTGATGACCACAAGCTGGTCACGCGGAATATCCACGTCAATGCCTTTGAGGTTATGTTCGCGCGCGCCGCGCACCTCGATATTCTTCAGCTCAGCCATGTTTGGCCCCCAACACATAAGTGTCCTAGAGATAAGCGAGCCACACTGAGTCTCCAACAGAAAAGTTAGAACAAAATGTGAACGAGAGAGATGTTGCCGCCACCTACTGACAACAAAACCAATAGAGTCACCCGGTAAACGGCATGATTTCTGAAAACTAGTGGAAAATGGCGCGGTTGACGGGGCTCGAACCCGCGACCCCCGGCGTGACAGGCCGGTACTCTAACCAGCTGAGCTACAACCGCGCATCTATTTCGTGGCCTTTACCCTGGACCAAGGATGGCAGCGATGGCGCGGTTGACGGGGCTCGAACCCGCGACCCCCGGCGTGACAGGCCGGTACTCTAACCAACTGAGCTACAACCGCCCGCTGCCCGTTCGTTGCTGAACGTTGGGGTGTATTATGGCCACGCCCGGACATCGTCAAGCGGCGAATTGAAGTTTTTTCTCAGAACGTAATTTTTGTTAGAGATGTTTTCTCGTCACACGACGAATGGCCAAATAGAAACCAGCCGATAATTCACGACCCGCTGCCTTTGGCCAGACAAAAATATTCTGAAACCTTGCGCAGCACATCACCTGGCACGGGTCCGCTTGATCCAGATCTCAGGACAGCCCCCAAACTCTTCCCCAAGCTTATTCTGGCATAAACCCAAAGCGAACAGTCATATCACCTTACTGGCAGAGAGTTACCCAAAGCTTGCCGCGTTCTGCCTCATTTCAACCACAAATGGTCTGCAAGACGATTACAAACACCTCTGCCAAAAGAGACTTCATACGCTCGGTTGGTCCTCGGGCCAAAACGTTGGAAATTTCTGATGCCAAAGGAAGAATTACCGATTCTAGAACCGGTCAAAATATACGGCGCTAATTTTGTATTCCGGAAAAACCGGGAACAAACGGCGTGTTAGACAAGGAAGAAATTTAAGATGTCAGTTGCCAGCACAACTTCTCCGGGTGCAAATGTTACCGGTCATGTTTATGTAGACAGCCTGATTTGGGGCACATCTTGGGACACCAGCGCCGGAGGCGTCAGTGCTCCGGGCACAATCACGTACTCCTTCGATGATGGATCGTTAGGTCGCCGTGGCTTTGCCTCCTACATGAAGGAAGCAATCCGCAAAGCATTTGCAATTATCGAAACGATCATTCCGATCGAGTTCAACGAAGTCGGCTTTCTGACACCAGCAGGCGAGATTAATGACGTTAACATCACCTACGCTTTGCTGACCCAAAACGATCTTGGCGGACCCGGATCTCTTGGTGTCCATCAAGTTCCGGGTGACGACCCTCTGCTGCAGGATTCTGGCATTGACGCCCTGTTCGGCATCTTTGCCTATGATACGCCTCTTTTTAGCAAAGAGGCCTTACGCAAAGGCGGTGAAGGGTTTGCGACAATCATTCATGAGATTCTTCACGGCCTTGGTCTAGCCCACCCACATGATGAAGGCGGCAGCTCGACTATTTTTCCGGGGGTTACGCAGCCCTTCGACGACTACGGGACAGATGGGCAGAACCAGGGTGTTTACACGATCATGTCCTACAACTCGGGCTATCCCGAAGTTGTTCCACTGAAGACATATAAGGCTGGCGGCACGGCCTCGCCCATGGCCCTTGATATAGCTGCGCTGCAGGCGATCTACGGAACGACGGACCACAACACCGACGACAACGTCTATAAAATCAAAGGCAAAAATGGCGCCGGGACCTTCTGGACATCCATCTGGGACACCGATGGGGTCGATACGATTTCAGCAAATGGTGTTAAGCGCAGCGTCACAATCAACCTCAATGACGCGGATCTTGATGGCAGCGATGCAGGCGGCACTCCATCCCATGCCAAAGGCATAACCGGCGGATTTACGATCGCAAATGGAGTCGTCATTGAGAATGCTGTGGGCGGCAAAAAGGGCGATCTCATCGTCGGGAATGAAGCTGATAACCTATTGGTGGGTGTCGGCGGTAGCGACGTTATTTTTGGTGGTGAGGGTAACGATATAGTTCTTGGTGGTCAGGGCAATGACACCTTGACCGGGGGTGTTGGGAACGACGTGCTGAACGGTCACAAAGGGACGGACAACTTTGTCGCCGAGGACGGAGACGGTGACGATTTCATTAACGGCGGCAAGGGCGTTGATTGGCTGCGTTTTACCGGCACGAGCGCGGCAACCGTTGATCTTTCTGACATTAACACTCAGGCGACCGGATACGGAACCGATGCCATTACGGGTGTCGAAAACGTCGATGGGTCCGAGCAAAATGACGACATTACAGGTACGGACGGTCGAAACATCCTGCAGGGTAATGGAGGGTCTGACCGCCTGGACGGAGGCCTTGGCAAAGATACCCTGAATGGTGGCGCAGGCAGCGATACTTTGATCGGTGGTGCCGGAAGGGACATCATGACCGGCGGTGAAGGTGCCGATGACTTTGTATTTACGTCAACAGATGAAAGTTCACGCAAAGCGAAATATGCCGACCGGATTACCGATTTCACTCAGGGTGAAGACAAGATCGACCTAAGTGCGATTGACGCAAGCACCGTAATTGACGGCGATGATTCATTTGTCTTCAACGGTACAACACCCGCCCAGACGTCGGACGAAGGCGAAATCTATTACGTCAAGAAAAACAACGCAGGCACCAAGAACGACTTCACACTTGTTCTTGTGGATACTGACGGCGACAAAAATCCTGAGATGGTTATCAAGATCTCTGGCTTGCACGATCTGACCCAGGACGATTTCATTCTTTGACATCAAAAAAGTGAAAGGGCGGTCCCACAAGGCCGCCCGTTTATGGGCACCTCGACTGGGCATTTGCGGGGTAATCCCCGGGGCCCAAAAGGCGCAAAGACCTCTTGCGGCTTTGCTGAACTCCTTATAAGACCCCTGCTCACGGGTGATTAGCTCAGTGGTAGAGCGCTTCGTTCACATCGAAGATGTCAGGAGTTCAAATCTCTTATCACCCACCATTTCACAATCTGCGATCCGACATGCAAAGCCAGTAATTGGCTGACTATTTGGTCTGACCAAAGAAAAAGGGCGAGGTGCTAACCCCGCCCCTAATTGCCATATTCTGACCTTTAGTGCGCCCTGGCGGAAGGGGACGTGTTCTCAGCCGTTTTGGCCGCAGCCGCGGCGGCCTCTTCTGCGGCTTCGTCCCATTCGACAGGTTCAGGATCCCGAACCAGAGCGTGTTTCAGAACTTCCGAAACATGCGTGACCGGGATGATTTTCAGCCCCTCCTTCACGTTGTCAGGAATTTCGGCCAGGTCTTTCTCATTCTCTTCCGGAATCAGAACAGTCTTGATCCCGCCGCGCAGAGCCGCCAGCAGCTTTTCCTTCAAACCACCGATGGGCATCGCATTGCCGCGCAAGGAAACCTCTCCTGTCATGGCAATATCCTTGTGCACCGGGATACCCGTCAGAACCGATACGATTGAGGTCACCATTGCCAAACCGGCCGAAGGACCATCCTTGGGCGTTGCCCCGTCCGGTACGTGGACGTGGATGTCCAGGTTGTCGAATTTGGGCGGCTTCACCCCGATCTTAGGTGAGATTGACCGCACATAAGATGAGGCCGCATCGATGGATTCCTTCATCACATCGCCCAGCTTCCCCGTGGTCTTCATCCGCCCCTTACCGGGCAGTTTCAGCGCCTCAATATGCAGCAGATCGCCGCCAACGGAGGTCCAGGCCAGACCTGTTACAACCCCAACCTGATCGTCCTGTTCAGCCAAACCATAGCGGAACTTGGGCACGCCCAAGAATTCATCCAGATTGTCCGGCGTCACCGTGACCGAATCCGCCTCTTTCTTGATGATCTTGGTCAGCGACTTCCGCGCCACCTTGGCGATTTCGCGTTCAAGGTTCCGCACGCCAGCTTCTCGGGTGTAGGTGCGGATAATCGATTGCAGCGCCTCATCGGATAGTTCGAACTCTTTGGCTTTCAAACCGTGGTTCTTGATCTGCTTACTGATCAGGTGCTGCTTGGCGATCTCGCTCTTTTCATCTTCGGTGTAGCCCGCCAGAGGAATGATCTCCATCCGGTCGAGCAAAGGCCCGGGCATGTTATAGCTGTTGGAAGTAGTCAGGAACATCACGTTGGATAGGTCATATTCAACCTCAAGGTAGTGATCCATGAACGTGCTGTTCTGTTCCGGGTCCAACACTTCCAGCATGGCCGAGGCCGGATCGCCACGGAAATCCTGCCCCATCTTGTCGATTTCATCCAACAAGATCAGCGGGTTCGTAGTTTTGGCCTTTTTCAGCGCCTGGATAATCTTGCCGGGCATTGAGCCGATATAGGTCCGGCGGTGGCCGCGGATCTCGGATTCGTCGCGCACTCCGCCGAGGCTGATGCGAATGAACTCGCGCCCAGTGGCTTTGGCAACGGATTTACCCAGCGACGTTTTACCAACGCCCGGAGGGCCAACAAGACACAGGATCGGGCCTTTCAGCTTTTTCGACCGCTGTTGAACCGCCAGATATTCGACGATCCGTTCCTTGACCTTCTCAAGCCCATAGTGATCGTCATCCAGAATTTCCTGCGCGCGACCAAGATCTTTTTTAACGCGGGACTTGGTGCCCCAAGGCAGAGCCAAAATCCAGTCGAGGTAGTTGCGCACGACAGTGGCTTCAGCCGACATCGGGCTCATATTGCGCAGCTTCTTCAGCTCACCTTCGGCCTTTTCACGCGCCTCTTTCGACAGCCTGGTTTCGGCGATTTTCTCTTCCAGCTCGGCCACTTCGTTCGAGCCGTCATCGCCATCGCCAAGTTCCTTCTGAATGGCCTTCATCTGCTCATTCAGATAATATTCACGTTGTGTCTTCTCCATCTGAGTTTTGACACGGGTCTTGATCTTTTTCTCGACCTGCAGAACCGACATCTCGCCCTGCATCAGGCCATAGACCTTTTCAAGCCGTTCGCTGACCGACAGTGTTTCCAGCAGTTCCTGCTTTTGCTCGACCTCGATACCTAGATGCCCCGACACAAGGTCGGCCAACTTGGCGGGTTCGGCGGTTTCGCCAACAGCGGTCAGTGCTTCTTCGGGAATGTTCTTGCGGACTTTGGCATAGCGCTCGAACTCGTCGGCAACGGTGCGAAGCAACGCTTGTGTAGTGGTCACATCACCCGGAATCTCGGTCAGATATTCTGCACGAGCCTCAAAAAACTCTTCGTTATCAAGGTATTCTGTAATCTGTACGCGCGCTTGCCCCTCGACCAGGACTTTCACGGTTCCATCTGGAAGCTTCAGCAGCTGCAGCACATTCGCCAGCACGCCCGAGCGATAGATTCCGTCGATTTCCGGATCGTCATCACCTGGATCAATCTGGCTAGACAGCAGAATTTGCTTATCGTCCTGCATCACTTCCTCAAGTGCGCGGACAGACCTTTCCCGACCCACGAACAAAGGCACGATCATATGAGGAAAAACCACAATGTCGCGCAGCGGAAGTACTGGGTATGAGGAATTCAGGGGCTCTTGCATGCTCAATCCTTATCTTTGGCAAGACGGCACTGGTCCCTCATCTAGGCAACCCCCGGCCGTCTCCTGTCTGGAAGGTAAAGGTGGTGCGCCAAGCGTCCTATTTCAACCTTACCTGTAGTGGACCTAACAATGACCGGAAGGTTGCGCCTCCGCAAGACGATAACATGATCGGTCTTGTCAAATTCTCAATTTGACCCCGCTTGGTTTCTTCGGCGATTGCCTGCCTGGAAATTCAGAAACCAACAGCAAAAGTACAACACTATCTAACAGGCAGCTGCCCAAAGCCTGCCATCATTGCAAACAATATGATTGCATACCCCAACTTCTGATCGATTACTGTGAGTCGTAGAGATGACAAATCCAAAAAATATCAATGCTGCGGAATCCGACCATCAACGGTACTTATCTGCCCGCGACTCCGATCATGCGACTCTTTTAGCGCATGCCGCCAAAAGCTCTGGGCGCTCAGTTTTACAAGTCCAACGGAGCTTCAATCAAATGGCAAAGCCTCCCAGCCGTTTGAATATGGTTGAGTATGTGCGCAATGGCCTTCATCACGAAGACCGCTTTACCGACGCCGAACGCGCGGCATACATCTCCAATGATCTCCATTGGCCCATCGCCCACAAGTGTAACCATCATGGTTGGAACAGTGCCGCAGAAGACAAGATACTGGCTTCTACTTTGCTTGAAACAGCGGGTGTACCTGTCCCGGAAACCGTTGGCGTCATCGACCGTTCAAACCGACACTACCCCGGGGTTACGAAGATCAACACTCCAGAGGCGTTGCGCGATCTCGTTTGCAACCATCTGGAAGGTGGGCTTTTTGGAAAGATCGTCGAGGGGATGGTAAGCTTTGGGGCCTTTTTGATCGAGGATGCGGATCAATCCACTATCACTTGTGCAGGCCAACCGCCGATCACCTATGAGGCATTCCTAGACGAGTTCGTTGGGCAGAATTCATATGTCGTGCAACCTTTGCTCAAAAATCACTCTGCAATCCAAGACTACGCTTCAGCCCTTGCAACGGTGCGAATGGTTACTCTGGTAAGAGAAAACGACGTCTTTTGCCCAGTTGCCGTTATTAAACTTCCGCAGGGCCCCAATATTGCGGACGCCTTCTGGAGACCGGGGAACCTTGCTTGTTCGATCAATATCGAAACCGGTGTTATCGAAACCGTCGCGCGCCGCGCCAAGATGGAAACAGAATTCCTGGATGACCATCCTGACAACCCCGGTTTAATGGGCTTGAAACTGCCTTTTTGGGACGAATTGATCGAAATAAATGACCGTGCTGCAAGAACCTTTCAGCCAATTCGATATCAGTCGACCGACATTGCTATAACCGAGTCTGGTCCGGTCGTTGTCGAGCTGAACTATGGCGGTGGCTTCGACCTGCCTCAATATGCAAGTGGCCGTGGGATGTTGACACCAGAAGTTCGTAGCTTTTTCGAAGGGTTTGGCTACGACCTCGATGCAAAACCACAAAAGAAGCGCTGGCTGTTCGGTAAACGCAGATAAAGCGCCCTCAATCTGGTGACTTGTTAGGTCGACTGAAAAGGCGCTGAACCTAAATCTGTTCAATATCCCCTTGCGCGCGCTGCGCATGGAAGGTCGCCTGCCAGGCATCGAATGTACCAGCTGCAATGGCATCGCGCATACCCTGCATGATTTCCTGAAAATAGTGCAGATTATGCCAGGTCAGCAGCATGCCCGAGATCATCTCGTTCGAGCGGAACACATGGTGTAGATAGGCGCGAGAATAGTTCGAACAAGCCGGGCATGAGCAGGCCTCATCCAGCGGGCGCGGGTCATCTGCGTGGCGGGCATTCTTTATGTTGACCACGCCGTAACGAGTGAACACCTGTCCTGTGCGACCGGACCGTGAGGGTAAGACACAATCCATCATGTCGATCCCGCGGGCGACAGCTCCGACAATGTCGTCAGGCTTTCCAACGCCCATCAAATAGCGCGGTCTGTCGGCTGGCAGAAAGTCAGGAGCGTAGTCAAGGCAACCAAACATTGCCTCCTGACCTTCGCCCACGGCCAGACCGCCAACCGCGTAACCTTCGAATCCGATCGCTTTCAGCGCCTCGGCACTTTCATCGCGTAAATCCTGTTCCAGCCCGCCTTGCATGATCCCAAACAACGCATGTCCAGGACGGTCGCCGAAAGCCTGTCGCGATCGATCGGCCCATCGCATCGACAGGCGCATTGATTCAGCAATTCGATCTCGATCTGCGGGTAAGGCCGGACATTCGTCAAAACACATCACGATGTCTGACCCGAGCAGACGCTGAATCTCCATCGAGCGTTCCGGGGTCAGCTCGTGCTTGGACCCATCGACATGAGATTTGAAGGTCACGCCCTTTTCGGTCAGTTTGCGCAGACCAGCCAGGGACATGACCTGAAATCCACCGGAATCCGTCAGGATCGGACGATCCCAGTTCATGAACTTGTGCAACCCGCCCAAACGGTCGATGCGTTCAGCCGTAGGGCGCAGCATCAGGTGATAGGTGTTCCCCAACAAGATATCGGCACCGGTTGCACGAACACTCTCCGGCATCATCGCCTTGACCGTCGCGGCAGTCCCCACTGGCATGAACGCCGGGGTACGCACCTCACCGCGCGGCGTGTGGATCACCCCGGCGCGGGCCTTGCCGTCGGTGGCCTTCAGGTCAAATGAGAAACGGTCTGTCATTGGGCATCCTCGGGTCGCTGAACCGGGCAGGATTTGCCCGATCTGTTCAGCCATTGCAAGTTGTCAGGGTAAAGAGGCAACCTGCCGGGTAAACAGATCAACAACCCCTGCCCCGTCAACATCCCGGCATACCAGCACAGCCGGTCGCGTTGAGACCGGACGCGTAGCGCCGGATTCCGTACCACCCACAATTACCTCAACCCCGGTTTCGACCATCTCGAACATCGTGCCATGGGTGCAGGCGATCACAGCAGTCGAGTCATGCAGGCCGCAGCCCTCCAACCCGCCGATATCCTTGTAGAATTTCAGGTAAAATACCGAGATGTCACGCAGGAAAGCCCCCATATCGGGCGAGCGTTGGGCCAGACCGTCAAAATCCGCACTTTTGTACAGCGTTTTCAAGGTGACATCCAAACCAACCACAACGGTCGCCGGGGGTGCTGCAAACACTTCATTTGCGGCAAGGGCATCGTGATAGATGTTTGCTTCGGCATGTTCCGTGATGTTTCCTGGGCAGAAAACCGCCCCACCCATGATCACCAACTGTTTGATGTTCTGCGAAAACTCAGGATCCAAACGCATCGCCGCAGCAATATTAGTCAAGGGGCCGATTGCACAAACCGTCAGCTCTCCCTTGTGGCGGCGCGCCATTTTCACCAGGAATTCCGTGGCATTCAAATCATGGTTCGCCCCGATTTCCGGGATATCGGTAATATCCCCAAAACCTTCGGGACCGTGAACGTGTTCGGACGGTGCGTGGTGTCCTGTTCCCTGTGGGTAGGCCGCGCCTTGGGCGACGGGAATGTCCAACCCAAGTTTATCCACCAAAAACCGTGCATTGCGGCTGGATTGATGGACGTGGGTGTTGCCAAAAACGGTCGTCAGGCCGATCAAGTCAATCTCGGGGGCTGCAGCGGCATATGCAATGGCCATCGCATCGTCGATGCCGGGGTCTGTATCAATAATCAGTTTCATCCCAGCCCGATAGCGCAAACGCGAGGGGATGCAAAGCGGTCACAATAGCAAAAACTAACCAAAATCCATGGATCAGCGTTTTGAATCCACGCACAATCCCTCCATACCAGAGTTGAAAAAGGGCGATTCAACCCCCAAATGTATACTATCGTACACAATAAAAGAGGACAGATATGACCGAAGACCAAATCATTGGATTGCTTTCTTCGAACATAATTTACCTGCTCGCGGCGGCATTGATCGTCATCATCACGCTAAAAGGCATTAAAATCGTGCCGCAATCAGAAAAATATGTGGTCGAACGGTTCGGGCGCTTGCATTCGGTGCTTGGCCCTGGGATCAACTTTATCGTTCCTTTACTAGATGTTGCGCGGCACAAGATATCCATTCTGGAACGCCAGCTTCCCAATGCAACGCAGGACGCAATCACAAAAGATAACGTTCTGGTCCAAATCGACACTTCTGTCTTTTACCGCATCCTAGAGCCGGAAAAGACAGTCTACCGCATCCGCGATGTAGATGGTGCTATCGCGACGACCGTTGCCGGTATCGTCCGGGCGGAAATCGGCAAGATGGACTTGGACGAAGTTCAGTCGAACCGTGCTCAACTGATCACTCAGATTCAAGGAAGCGTCGAAACCGCCGTGGATGACTGGGGGATCGAAGTGACGCGCGCCGAGATTTTGGACGTTAACCTCGATCAGGCGACCCGTGACGCGATGCTGCAACAGTTGAATGCTGAACGCGCGCGCCGCGCGCAGGTGACTGAGGCTGAGGGCAAGAAACGCTCTGTTGAGCTTCAGGCCGACGCCGAACTCTATGCGGCAGAACAAACGGCCAAAGCGCGCCGCATTCAAGCCGAAGCCGAAGCCTTTGCAACCAGTGTTGTTGCCCAGGCGATTAAGGAAAACGGTATCGAAGCGGCTCAGTACCAGGTTGCATTGAAACAGGTTGAGGCATTGAACACGCTGGGCACCGGCAATGGCTCGCAGACTATCGTTGTACCTGCCAATGCGCTTGAAGCTTTCGGAAACGCCTTCAACATGTTGAAAGGACGTACATAATGGCTGATCCCTTTTGGTTAACATGGTGGCTATGGCTGGCTGGCGCGTTGGCTTTGGGCATCCTCGAAATAGTCCTACCTGGGTTCATCTTTCTGGGTTTCGCCATCGGAGCCGGGCTGACGGGTATTCTGCTGGCAATCCCTGGAATAGCACCGTCGCTGCCGATCCTGCTTATGATCTTTGCGACTCTGTCGCTGATTGCCTGGCTGATCCTGCGCCGCGTCTTTGCTCTGCCCCATGGCCAGGTGAAGAAGTTTAGACATGACATAAACGACTAAACTCTTATGGCACCCCTTAAGGGGGTGTCATTGTGCCTCTGGACGCTGCCCGAGGCTTTCCCTATATAATTCGTCAGGTAACAAACCCGAGGCACGAATGACTCATCCGAGCGAACAGTTTGAAGGCACACCTCTTATTGCCCCTTCAACGATTGAACACCCTCTTTATGAGCCGGTGGTCGACGCCTGCCGAACGGTTTATGACCCCGAAATCCCTGTAAACATCTATGATCTGGGTCTGATCTATACGATCGACATCACCCAGGAAAACGCGGTCAAGGTCATCATGACACTGACCGCGCCCGGCTGCCCGGTTGCCGGCGAAATGCCTGGGTGGATCGTCGAGGCAATCGAACCCGTGGCCGGCGTTAAAGAAGTTGACGTGGAACTGACCTGGGAGCCTCCCTGGGGCATGGAAATGATGTCAGACGAAGCGCGTCTGGAACTTGGATTTATGTAAGGCCAAGTGCGAAGGTCTGCTGTTATTGAATTCCGCAGGTCGATTTGATTTCGTCCGACCTCTGGTTAAGCTTCTCTATGTAATCTCCTGATAACATAGTTAGTCTTTTCTTTTCGGTTCCAGTCACAAGGCCCAGAAGCGCCCCAGCAGGTGTAATGGCAATTACACTTTTGGCCTGCTCTTCTTCTGCATGTTTTCGTTCGGTTGCAATCGCGCGCAAATCACCTTCTGCCGTTGCACAGTTTACCGGATGTTGCTTTTCTTCTGCGATCGCCGTCTGAGCCAAAAACACAGACAGCATCAGAGAAGGAATTGTAAGAATATCTTTTTTTCTAAACCAAAGTCTTTTCATGCTGTTCAGCCTCAAATAATTTCCAAAAGTGGATCATGAGACAGGCTATGACGAGTGTAATTTGCAAAGCAAGCCTTGCTTACCGACTGGGGCGGGAAATCTAATACGACAGTAAAAGTTAGGTAAGAAAACCTGCTATGTCTTGAGACTGATGCCTCGGGGCACTACATTGGCAGCAACGAACAACGACGGAGATCATGATGTTCGGCATCCCCGGCAAACAGGCCGTAACAATGACACCAAAGGCTGCAGAGCAGATTGCCCGCCTGATGACTTCGGGCGGCCATGCTGGTTTGCGTATTGGCGTCAAGAAAGGCGGCTGTGCCGGGATGGAATACACCATGGACTATGTCGACCAGCCTGACACCAATGATGAAGTGGTCGAGCAGGACGGCGCGCGGATCATGATCGCCCCGATGGCACAGATGTTCCTGTTTGGAACAGAGATCGACTATGAGGTCTCGTTACTTGAATCCGGTTTCAAGTTCCGCAACCCGAATGTTGTAGATGCCTGCGGTTGCGGAGAATCCATCAAGTTCGACGAAAGCATTGCAACTCAGCCATAAGACGCTGCCTGCAAGTGCACATAGGTCTCGTTGAAACGACGCGTCAAGTGCTCTCCTGCCTGGATGACATTCTCTGAATGTGGCGGGGCAACATTGGTGTCATAAGACGGGTTGAAGAACAAAGGAACCGACAGCCTTTCAGCAGATTCACCGATCACACGGTGCAGAGTTGCCTTGACCGCCCCTGCCGTCCAGAACTCCAGCATCTCCCCAAAATTGATAATGAATGTTCCGGGCTGCGCTTGGACCTGAGCCCAACTCTGGTCCGGCATCTGTACCTCTAACCCTGCTCGACCATCGGTGGCCAGCAGGGTCAGACAGCCATAATCAGTGTGCGCTCCGATACCGAAATCCTTTTCGCCTGCCCAGACTGGACGTTGCGGGTAATAATTGCCGCGCAAAAGGGCCATGGGCGTGTCGAAGGCAGTGTCAAAGCTGTTGGCATCCTTGCCCAATGCCACCGAAATGGCGCGCAACACCCGCATGGCAACCGAACAGGCGTCACCATAATAGGCCTCGATGATTGATCGAAACTCGGGCACTGCTTCCGGCCATTGGTTCGGGGCATAAACCGAGAGGTTCTTGCCAAAGTACCTATTGGTCTCAGCTAGCTCGTATCCGCAATCGAACACCTCTTTGAAGTCAGGATTTGCAGCGGGATCTACCTGTTCCGAGCGCGAGGCGCCCCACCCGCGGTTGGACCCGGTCACAGCCATATCAACGCACCGTTTCTCGGCCTCTGGCAGCCGGAAGAATGCGTGATATGCCGAGATGACCCGTTCCACCCGACAGGCGGAGATACCAGTATTGGACACGGTCAGAAACCCAACTTCACCGACGGCGCGGGTCAATTTGGCCAATTCCGCCGTGTCGCACCGATCCAGTTTTTCAAGATCAAGATGTTCGATCATATTGCTCATTCCTCATCGCGGCGGAAACTGCCGTTTTGCAACGGGCTCTGCAACCGGAATTGTCAGACCTGACTGGCAATGATATCCGGTCACCAGAAAACCGATTTATTTCAAGGGGACGCGATATGCGGCGTAAACTGGCGGCTGGAAACTGGAAGATGAATGGTAATGCTGCCGACTTGAGCGAGCTTCAGGCCCTTTCTCACATGCATGCTGCCCCGGCAGTTGATATTCTGATCTGCCCACCTGCCACCTTGATCCATCGGGCCAAAGAGAAGGTCCCGGGCGGAAACATCCAGATAGGCGGTCAGGATTGCCACGCGGCAAACTCGGGCGCGCATACAGGTGACATTAGCGCCCAGATGCTGGTCGACGCCGGAGCGTCAGCCGTCATTCTTGGCCATTCTGAACGCCGCGAAGATCATGGTGAACAGAATGAAGATGTTCGTGCTAAGTCTATTGCCGCTATGAATGGTGGGCTAAAGGCAATCATCTGCGTCGGTGAAAGCCTGGAACAGCGCGAGGCCGCCAATACCCTGGATATAATCGGCGGTCAGATGTCCGGCTCGATCCCGGATCAGGCAACGGGCGAAAACCTAATAGTCGCCTACGAACCGATCTGGGCCATTGGCACGGGCAAAGTGCCCACTCTGGATGAAATCGGTCAGGTGCATGACTTTATCCGCGCGCGGCTGGAACGGCGCTTTGGCGAAGGCGTTGGACGTTCGGTCCGGCTGCTTTATGGCGGCTCGGTCAAGCCATCAAACGCCGCCGAGATTTTCGCCGTATCGAACGTGGATGGCGCATTGGTGGGCGGGGCGAGCCTGAAGGCTGACGATTTTTCGGGCATCATTCAGGCTCTGGAACAGGCCTGATCAGGCCAGTTTCATCGTCACCATCCCGGCAATGATCAAGACTGCCGCGCAGATCCGCGTGGCGGTCAGGGCTTCGCCCAAAAACAAGATGCCGACGGTAAACGCGCCAACCGCTCCTATTCCCGTCCAGATGACATAGGCTGTTCCCAAAGGCAGCGTCCGCATGGCCAGTGCCAGCAAGGTGAACGAACCCAGCATCGAAACCGCCATCAGGGCGGTCGGCCAGAACCGGGTGAACCCGGCAGATTGCTTCATCGCCACGGCCCAGACAATTTCAAGCAGGCCAGCAAACAACAGGATAATCCAGGGCATAGAAGAGACCTCTGATCAGTCCGGGTCGTCCCGGATACTGTCCCGTGATGGAGAGGTCGTCCTCTGCCTTTAGATAATCCCCATGGCGCCCCGTTCAAGACGCAGTGACCGGGCAGAGATCCCCTGCCCGGTCTTTTTCTCAGCGGTTGGACCCGCTAGTTTGTTATGATCTCCGGCCCCATGAAGGTGTTGGGCAGGAAGGTGGATATCCACGGGATATAGGTCACCATGATCAGGAAGACGAACAGGACCGCCAGGAATGGCAGGGCCGCCCGGACAACGCCCATCATCGGCATGCCCGCCACGCCCGAGGTCACGAACAGGTTCAAGCCGACCGGCGGTGTAATCATCCCGATCTCCATGTTCACAACCATGATGATGCCTAGGTGAATCGGGTCGATGCCCAGCTCGATTGCAATCGGGAACACCAGTGGTGCTACGATAACCAGCAGGCCCGAAGGCTCCATGAACTGGCCGCCGATCAGCAAGATCACATTGACCACGATCAGGAAAGTCACCGGTCCCAGACCTGCCGACAGCATGGCAGTTGCTATGTGCTGCGGCACTTGTTCGTCGGTCAGAACATGTTTAAGGATCAAGGCGTTGGCGATAACGAACAGCAGGGTAACGGTCAGTTTCCCAGCTTCGAACAACGTCTGCTTGGTGTCGGGGTGAAAAATCGCCGTGATCAGCGCATAAGGCTTTCTGAGCAAAGAGATATTCTTTTCCTCACCCTCGGTGCTGAGGGGGCCCATGTCCTTGTAGACGAAGCTGGCAATCAAAAATGCATAGACTGCGGCCACCGCAGCGGCCTCGGTCGGGGTAAAGATACCCCCATAGATGCCACCCAGAATGATCACGATCAGGAACAGACCCCAACCTGCTTCGCGTGCAGAGACCAAGATTTCGCCCCAGCCTTTCCATTCACCTTTGGGTAGGTTCTTGACCTTGGCCATCACATAGATGGTGATCATCAACATCAGCCCAGCCATCAGGCCGGGGATCACACCGGCGAGGAACATGCGGCCAACCGAAACTTCGACAGCGGCGGCATAGACCACCATCACGATCGACGGCGGGATCAAAATGCCCAGCGTCCCGGCGTTACAGATCACACCGGCGGCAAACTCCTTGGAATAACCAACCTGCCGCATCCCGGCGATCACAATCGACCCGATGGCCACCACCGTAGCCGGAGACGACCCCGACAGGGCCGCAAACAGCATACAGGCGAACACCCCCGCAATCGCCAGACCTCCGGGCAAGTGCCCCACGCAGGCAATCGAGAAACGGATGATGCGCCGGGCCACGCCGCCCGTGGTCATGAAGGATGAGGCCAGAATGAAGAACGGGATCGCCAGAAGGGTAAAATGCCCCTCGAACGCCTCAAACAGAGTGCCTGCGACCGAGGCCAGCGAACTGTCGGAATAGATCAGCAGAAACAGCGTCGAGCTGAGCCCCAACGCCACCGCAATCGGAACGCCGATCAGCAGCAGGCCGATCACCATCGAGAACAGAAGAATGACATCCATCAGTTGTGCTCTCCTTGCTGAGCGCGGACTTCTTCAATCTCGTCCTCGACTTCGTGGCTAGCGACCATCCGATCGGCTTCGCCGCGCCAAATCTGTACCGCAACCTGCGCAAAGCGGATCACCAAAAGCAGCATCGACACGGGCAGAACCAGATACGGCACCACCTTGGGCAGTTTTTCATAGCCCTCGCCATAGTTGATCAGATCCTCCAGAAACCGCAGCGGGGCAACCATCGGAATGTCGTCGACCTCATAAAAGCTCTGACTGCGCGCATCGAAGTTGAACCCGGTAGGGAACCATCGCCCCGATGTGGGCGGCAGATCCGCGAACACGGCCCAATAGTCATATGCGCCTTTTAGCATCAGCAGAGAAAACACCAGACAGCAGACTACAGCGATCAGAGCCAAAATCCGTCGAGGCGCCGGGCTGAGCATGTTCAGGATGGCGTCCACTCCCAGATGAGCGTGTTTCTTGACGGCATAAGACGCCCCAAGCAGCACCAACCAGCCGAAGGCGAATACCGTCAGCTCTAGTGCCCATAGGATATTGGAATTAAAGAAATACCTTGCGATCACATTGGCAAATGTCACAGCCGTCATCAGGCCCAGCAACGATGCGATCAAGGTTTCTTCGATATGGTCGACCAGCCCGCCTTGGCCGGATTGCGCACCAGACATCTATCTGTCCCCACATTTTTTTGAGATAAGTGCTGTTTGGGCGGGCCAAATCGGCCCACCCTGCCCGCGCGTCGAATACTCCCCAGTCCCCGGACGCGCGGCGTATACCAGGATCAGAACCCGGCGTTGATAGCCTGTGCGGCGTCGATCTTTTCTTGACCCACGTCACCGGCGAACTGTTCCCAGACAGGCTTCATGGCGTCGATCCAGGCCTGACGCTGTTCAGGGTTAAGTTCACGGATGATACCGCCCGCATTTGTGATCGAGACCTTGGCTTCCTCGTTCACCGAGAAGGATTCTTTGTTCCGCTGTTCTGTCACTTCGCCCAGAATGGTCAGGAACTGTTCGCGCACCGCAGGATCCAGGCTGTCCAGCCAGTCAACCGATGTCACGACCAGATAGTCGATGACACCGTGGTTGGTTTCAGTGATACCGTCCTGAACCTCAAAGAACTTCTTGCCGTAGATGTTGGACCAAGTGTTTTCCTGTCCATCGACGACACCTTGCTGCAACGCACCATAAACCTCTGAGAAAGCCATTTTCTGCGGGCTTCCGCCAATCGCCTCCATCTGCGCGACCAGCACGTCAGAAGATTGGACGCGGAATTTCAGGCCATTGGCATCCGACGGATCGACCAGCGGTTTGTTGGCCGACATCTGTTTCATGCCATTGTGCCAGAATGCCAGCCCCTGCAGGCCACGGCGCTGCATGCTGTCTTTCATCGCCTGACCGTCGGCCGAAGCCTGAAATGCGTCTACCGCATCAATGTTCTTGAACATGAACGGCAGGTCGAACAGGCGGAATTGCTTGGTGAACTTCTCGAACTTGGACAATGACGGGGCCGCCAGTTGCACATCGCCCTGCAACATCGCCTCAAGGACTTTATCGTCGTTATAGAGCGTGGAGTTCGGGTAGACCTCCATGCACATCACGCCGTTCATCTCATCATTAACGCGCTGTTCCAGCAACGAGGCTGCAATACCCTTGGGATGTTTATCGGTATTGGTCACATGCGCGAATTTCACGACGATTTCGCCGTCTTCACAAGCGGCCATGCCTGCGGTTGCTGTTACGGTTAGAGCGACGGCGGTCGCTGCCGTTGTCAGAAATTTCATCAGTCGAGTTCTCCCAGATACTTCACTACGTCTCCGGACGTGCCGAAGTCGTCCCATGGCGGCGAGTGAACCGAATCGGGCTCACGCTCTCAACTTTTTGTGGGAATCGCCGCCGGTTGACATTTTGTCATTTATTTACTTGATGTTACACGCATTCAACCAAGTCTCTGTTTGAGCCTGCAAGAAAGCCGTGCGAGAATCCGCACATATATCTGCGCCATTGTGTGGATTTCCGCACAAATAACGATTCGCCGAATCCGAATCGATTGCCGGGCATTTGGTTCGCCCCGCAGTCCGCGTCAGCGGACTGCCACGCCCAACAGCTTAACCGCATGACAATGCGGGAAAAGCTGGCGGGAGCCTTTACCTCCGGTAGTCTTCAGGACGAATGTGGTATCGCGCCAGCTTGTCGTAGAAGGTTTTGCGAGGCAGCTTTAGCGCCTTTGCGGCTTCTGATGCTTTGCCGTTATGCCGGCCAAGGGCAGCAATCAGCAGAGATCTTTCGACCCGTGCCATCTGCTCGCTCAACCCCAGTTCTGCGGCCTGCGAGACATCTTCGGGCATTCCCAGCACAAACCTCATTGCGGCTGACATCAGCGACCGTGCATTGCCCGGCCAGTCTCTGGTCATCAGCGATGCCAGATGGTCCGATGTGATTTCCGGTTCCTTTATTCCGGCCTGTTCGGCTGCCTGTGCTACGTAGTGGCGGAAGATTACAGGTATATCCTCGGGGCGCTCGGCAAGCGACGGTATGCGAACGCGCATCACATCCAAACGATAGAACAAATCCGCAAGGAACCGTCCATCCGAAGACAATTCGGCCAGGTCAGTGGTCGTGCCCGCCAGAATTCGGGCGCCTACACCCTGTTCAACCATCTCCAGTGCGGCATATTGCGTGGCCTCGGGCATGGCCGAGATTTCGTCCAGAAAAAGGGAACCGCCGGCTGCATCTTCGCAGACATGAACCAGATCGCTGGTCGACAAACCGGCGGATGGACGTTTGACAAATGGGCCCTGACTTTGCGGCGACATTAGGTGAACGACCTCGGCAACTTTGGACACTCCGCTGCCAGCCGGTCCGGTGACCAAAACTTCGGCCCCTGTCTGGGCTACTGTACGAACCCTTTCCCTCAGTTCTTCGGCCTTTGATGAGAGACCGAACAGTAGGCGTGCCGCTGGATCGCCGCGTTCGAGTTCGCTTTTCATTGCGCGTTGTTGCAGGACATGTTCTCGCGCTTCGGATGCCTTGCCCAACACCTTTAGCAGATCTGCCGCGGCGCAGGGCTTTTCCAAAAAGTCGAATGCACCCTGCCCCATGGCCTGCACTGCCATTGGTATGTCGCCTTCTCCAGTCAACAGGATGACAGGCAGATCAGCATCCATATCGCGGGTGTAGGTCAACAGGTGAAACCCGTCCCGACCAGGCATCCGGATATCCGACACGATCACTCCCGCGAAATCCGCCCGGATATGATCCTTCGCCGCCACGAAGGACCCTGCTGTCACAGGTTCGTAATCGGCAAGCTCTAACGTTTGGGCCAGCGCTTCGCGCACTGCCGAGTCGTCATCGACCAAAAGCACTTTGCGGGTCATGCTGCCCCTACGTCCTTGAAATGTTCCAGTTCCACAGTGAATACCGCACCTGTCGGAGCGTTGGTGCCCCGAATATTACCACCAAAGCTTTGAACCAGACCATAAGAGATCGACAACCCCAGCCCCATGCCCTCAGACGAACCGACAGCTTTGGTGGTATAGAACGGCTCGAACAGCTTCTCCGAGTTCTCGATCCCCGGACCTGTGTCGCTGACCGTGACCGTCAGGGTCTTGTCACTGTTTATCGCGATCTTGATCATGCGTTGTTGTTGCTCACTCATGGCATCGGCGGCGTTGTTAATCAGATTTACGAACACCTGCACCAATCTCACTTCGCCACCCCAAGCATAGATAGGGACATCTGGAGCCTGCCATTCCATACGAACGTTTTCCGAATTCAGCCGGGCCTCGGTCAATTCCAACGCCGTTTCTATTACCTGAACCAGATCAACTCTGCCCATGGGCTCGTTTTCATTGCGGGCAAAAGCCCTGAGGTTCTTGATAATTCGCGCCATTCGCGCGGCCAAATCGGAAATTCTGGTGAGGTTCTCGGCGGCTTTTGACTCGTCACCTCTGGTCAGAAAAGCCGTTCCATTCTCGGCGAATTGGCGAATGGCCATCAGCGGCTGGTTCAACTCATGGCTAATGCCCGCCGACATCTGCCCGAGCGCACTCAACTTCCCGGCCTGTATAAGCTCTTCCTGCGCATGTTTCAGCGCCACCTCTGCCTCTTCCCGTTCATGGACCTCGCGCCGCAGGGCGGAGTTCGCGGCGGTAAGTGCATGGGTTCTGCGCGTCACGCGGCTTTCCAGCACCGCATTGGCCTCAGCAAGCGCGCGCCGGCGTTCGGTTGCCATAAACAAAAGCGCCCCGAAGGCCAGACAGATCGCAGCTACCGCCGCTGCTTGCAAATTCGCCAGACGGCGCGCCGGGGCCACATCCACCAGCACCTCGGCTGTCATGTCTATCACCGGTAGATCAAGTGTAAGGTGTAACGCACGCTGTGGCAGATACCGGCCCCAATTCAAGGTCCAAAGCTCGTGTCGTCCGATCAGATTCGACGAGAAATCGACCGTCTGCCCCTCGGGCGGCACCAGCCCCGGTTGACCTTCGGCCCGACGCCAGAACAACAAGTCGGAACGGTTCGAGATGAACACCACACCTTCCCCATCAATAAAGAAAATGGCCTCGGTACTGCCCCGCCAAGTCTGTTCGACATCCTGCACATCGGCTATAACCATCAATGCGCCTTCGACTATACCGGTGGGACCAAAGGCAGGAGCTGCATAGGAATAGGTTCGATCGCCGCTTGTGGACTCAACCCCGTGGGCACTGCCCATAGCACCCTGCATGGCGCGCCTGAATGCGGGATGGTCTGCCATCGTCAATTCAGGCACCGGGTGGGCGGCTGCAAGTACCCTGCCCAGACGGTCCAGATAGACAATGTTAACGGCGGCAGTTTTGTCTGCCACGTCCAGCAACACAGCCTGCGCGATGGCGCGATCGCTCGGCGTGACAAGCGTTCGAACAGCCGGGTGGCTGGCCATCAAGACAGCCAGTTCCTGATAGACCTGCATTTGTGTGCTAAGGCGGTCGGCGGCCAATTCCAGATCGGCCTCAGCCTTATCGCTCAGCGGCGACAAAGCCTGACGAAAGCCGTATGACCACACTCCAACAGAGAGCAGCCCAACAGCAATCAGAAATGTCGAAATTAACCATACCCTTTGCATGACATTGGGTCTTGCATTCAACGCGCCTCATGGCAAGTGTGCCCGCCATGAAGACTTTGCATCAATCCCCTGTTGACCCGAATTTTGTCCAGAACCCTTATCCGTTTTATGATGCGGCCCGCGCGCATGGCGACCTTGTGTATTGGGCCGACTACCGGATGCACGCTGCTGTATCCCACCGGGCGGTTCAGGCCTTGCTGAAGGACCGTCGTTTCGGTCGCGAAGTACCGGCGGAAATGCAACGTCCAGGTCCTGCGCATCTAGCCCCCTGGCTGATGGTCGAATCTCATTCGTTGTTAGAAGCAGAGCCGCCGCGCCACACCCGGCTTCGACGCCTGGTCATGCGCGCCTTTACGTCACGTGCCATTGCGGCACTGGAACCAACGATCCAAGACCTCAGCCACAAGCTGATCGACGCCTTTCCGGATGCGCCCTTCGATCTTCTGGACACCTATTGCACGCAAGTTCCGGTCGTTACGATCTGCCGCCTTCTAGGCGTTCCCGAAGAGATGTCGCCCGAGCTTTTGCGCTGGTCCCATGACATGGTGGCGATGTATCAGGCCAGCCGCACACGCCAGACCGAGGATGCGGCGGCGGCCTCGGCAAAAGAGTTCACCGACTTTCTCTCGTCTTACGTCGAAAAGCGCCGGACTGACCCTCGGGATGACCTGATTACCCGGTTGATCGCCGCTGAAGAAGATGGTGAAAAACTGTCACGTGACGAGTTGGTTGCAACTTGCATTCTGCTGTTGAATGCCGGTCATGAGGCCACGGTTCATTCTCTGGGAAATGGGCTTAGGACCGTATTGCGACAAGGTGTAAAAGCCGATGCCTTTCAGCCTGAAACGATTGACGCCTCCGTCGAAGAAATCCTGCGCTTTGATCCCCCGCTGCATATGTTCACGCGCTATGCCTATGAAGAGATCGACCTGTTCGGGCACAGTTTTAAACGCGGTGACGAAGTCGCTTTGTTGCTTGGAGCCGCGAACCGTGATCCACAAGTCTGGGCCGAACCTCATAAGTTCGATCCAACCCGCCCCATCCTGACCAACAGCAGCTTTGGCGCGGGTCTGCATTTCTGCGTCGGAGCACCGTTGGCCCGACTCGAAATGCTAATAGCGCTGGCGGCACTGTTCGAACGCTGTCCCAACCTAGCGCTCAGCGCGGAACCGGAATATTCCAACAGCTACCATTTTCACGGGCTAAAGCGGTTGATGGTTCAGGTCTGACCGCTAGTTCTCGATCAGGGCATTCAGCGGCAGCATGGTCGTCGACTTGATCTCTTCCATCGACAGCAGAGCCGTCACATTGTGGACGCGCACCTCGGAAATCAGAGTCTGATAGAACACGTCATAGGCGCGCGCGTTCTTAACCCGCACCTTGAGGATATAGTCGATATCCCCAGCCAGCCGGTGCGCCTCTTGTACTTCGGGGCGGTCCCGCAGGGCTTTGAGGAACTTTCGCTGCCAATCCGCCTCGTGTTCAGAGGTGCGGATCAGCACGAAGAACGTCGCCTCAAAACCAAGCGCCTCGGCATCCAATAATACCGTCTGCTGACCGATCACCCCGGCCCCTTTCAGCTTGCGGATGCGATTCCAGACAGGCGTCTTGGAACTGCCGACCCGGGCTGCTATTTCGTCCAGCGATTGGCTGGCGTCGCGCTGCAGCTCAACCAGAATTTTCCGATCCGTGTCATCAATCCGCACTGACATTCCAATTTCTTCCTCGTTTCGAAACTTTCGTATCGCTTGACCAACACAGCGAAACGCTTGTTCTTTTTTATGCGCACATATGGCGCAATACCGGGAATATTTCCTATATTGAGGGTCAAGTCAAACCAACCCGGACCGAAACATGCAAGTGACGCAAACATATCAGGACGCAGGCCATGTCGACTTTGTCGGCGCAGGCCCTGGTGATCCCGAATTGCTGACGCTCAAAGCTCTGCGCGCGTTCGAGTGCGCGGATGTGGTCCTGCATGACCGGCTGATCAGCGCCGAGGTGCTGACCCTAGCCGGGCAAACGGCCGTTCTGGTCGATGTTGGCAAAGCCGGGTTCGGCCCCTCGTGGAAACAAGAAGACATCGACGCGCTGCTGGTAGAGTACGCTCTGAAGGGTCTACGCGTTGTACGCCTGAAATCCGGTGACCCCACCGTATTTGGTCGTTTGGACGAAGAAATCGACGCCGTCGAAGCAGCTGGCATCTCGTGGCAGATTATCCCCGGCATCACCGCAGCCTCGGCCGCAGTTGCAGGCATCGGGCAAAGCCAGACGCGCCGCGGGCGCAATTCTTCGATCCGTTTCCTGACCGGGCACGACATGAAGGGGTTCGCCGATCACGATTGGAGCGCCCTGGCGCAGCCCGGTTCGGTGGCGGCGATCTATATGGGCAAAAAGTCTGCCCGGTTTATTCAGGGCCGCCTGATCATGCACGGCGCCGACCGAGCCACACCTGTGACGCTGATCGAAAACGCGTCGCGTCCCGATCAGCGCATATTGACCACGACGCTGGATCACATGTCCGCCGATCTGAACGCCTCGAACATGGACGGCCCCACCCTTACTTTTTATGGCCTTGCCCCCCGCCAGGCAGCCAAGGCCCTGACTGAATTCAAAAAGGAGCACGCCTGATGGCCCGCGCTTTTACCCCCAAAGTGGTAACCGCCAACGATCTGTTGGAAGGTGACGTCATCTATCTGACCGAGGACGACCGCTGGTCGCGTGAATTATCCGAGGCAGAGCTGATCACAGACGAAGCCCACGCACAGGTCCGTCTTCTGGATGCCGAACGCCAAGCAGGCAAGATTGTCGGTGCCTATCTGGCGGACGCCATAGCTGGCGACGAAGGCCCAGAACCAACTCATTTTCGGGAAGACTTCCGCCGGACTGGCCCGTCCAACTATGCCCACGGCAAACAGGAAACTTCCCCGCAGCCCCGGGCCTGATCCCTGGCCCTCTCTCTCTCCCCTACAAAGGCCCCAGGTTCGGGGCTGCACTTAAGGACAGCTAATCATGTATCGCTACTCCGAGTTCGACACAGCATTTTTGGCAGAACGCAACAGACAGTTTCGCGCCCAGGTCGAGCGCCGCATTGACGGATCGCTGACCGAGGATGAGTTCAAGCCGCTCCGCCTGATGAACGGCCTGTATTTGCAGCTGCACGCATATATGCTGCGGGTCGCCATTCCTTACGGCACGCTGAACAGTGCGCAGATGCGCCAACTGGCCCTGCTGGCCGAGAAGTGGGACAAGGGCTATGGCCATTTTACTACCCGTCAGAACATCCAGTACAACTGGCCCAAGCTGAATGACGTGCCGGATATGCTGGACGCGTTGGCCGAGGTTGGCATGCACGCCATCCAGACCAGCGGCAACACCATTCGTAATGTGACCGCCGACCATTTCGCCGGTGCCGCCGCGGATGAGGTCGCCGATCCGCGCCCCTATGCGGAACTGCTGCGCCAGTGGTCGACCGACCACCCGGAATTTCAGTTCATGCCGCGTAAGTTCAAGATCGCCATCACAGGGTCAGAGAACGACCGTGCCGTGATCAAGGCGCATGATATCGGCCTGCAACTGGTCGAACGTGACGGCGTTCTGGGCGCCCGTGTTATCGTAGGCGGCGGTCTGGGCCGTACGCCCATGATCGGTAAAGAGCTGTCTGACTTCGTCGCCTTTGACGATCTGCTGGCCTACCTTGAGGCCACCGTGTCCGTGTGGAACCAGATCGGCCGCCGTGACAACAAGTACAAGGCGCGCATCAAGATCACCGTGCATGAACACGGCATAGACGCCATCCGCGCCAAGGTGAACGAGCGTTTCCTGCAGGTCCGCCCGCAGTTCAAAGGCGCGGATCTGAACCTGCTGGAAGAGATCAAGGGCCACTTCGCTGCACCCACCTTCCGCGAAGCGTCGGTTGCGTCGTTTGAAGGTGCATACACCAACGATCCGGTCTTCCGCTCGTGGGTCGATACAAACATCGCGCCGCACAAGAATGCGGACCACGCGATTGTCACCATCTCGATCAAGAAGCACGGCGCGACGCCGGGTGATGCAACTGCCGAACAGATGCGCGTGATTGCCAATCTGGCCGAAGAGTTCGCCTATGACGAGCTGCGCATCAGTCATGAGCAGAACGTGATCCTGCCGCATGTCCACAAATCGGACCTGCCCGCGATCCATGCCAAGCTGAAAGAATACGAGCTGGCGACCGCCAATATCGGCCTGATCAGCGACATCATCGCCTGCCCCGGCATGGACTATTGCGCTCTGGCAACGGCGCGTTCGATCCCGGTTGCACAGGAAATCGCCACCCGGTTCGAAGACCTCAAACTGGAGCATGATATCGGCCACCTGAAGATCAAGATCTCGGGCTGCATCAACGCCTGTGGTCACCACCATGTCGGCCATATCGGCATTCTTGGTCTGGATCGTGCAGGCGTCGAAAACTACCAGATCACTCTGGGTGGTGACGGCACGGAAAACGCCGCAATCGGCGATCGTACGGGTCCAGGCTTTGCCTATGATGAGATCGTTCCGGCCGTTGAGCGCATCGTCGAAACCTATCTGGAGCAGCGTGAGGGCGCCGAAGAAACCTTCCTCGAGACCTATCGCCGTGTCGGAATGGCTCCGTTCAAGGCGGCCCTCTACCCCGAGGCGCGAGCGAATGCCGCTTGATCTGATCCAGACTGAACTGGGCCGGGATAGACGTGAACTGACCGAACGGGTCAGTGAGTTGAACGCCCGGTTCCGCCACCACAGTGCGCATGACGTGATGCACGGAGCAATGGAAGAGATCGATGATCTCGCTCTGGTCTCAAGTTTTGGCGCGGAATCGGTGGTGTTGCTGCATATGGCGGCCGTGGTCGACAAGATGATCCCGGTGCTGTTCATCGACACGCAGATGCTGTTCACCGAAACGCTGGAGTATCAGCAGGAAGTGAGCGAGCGGTTGGGGTTGCGAAACGTCAAGATCATCCGCGCGGATGAAGAGGATGTTCAACGCGACGACCCCTATGGCGCGCTGCGTCTGCGGGACATGGATGCGTGCTGTAACCTGCGCAAGACCTTCCCGCTGCAACAGGCGTTGCTGGGATATGATGGCTGGATCACCGGGCGCAAACGGTTTCAGGCCGGGTCCCGCGCCACGCTTGATTTCTTTGAGGTCGAGGACGGCACAGGCCGGATCAAGGTCAACCCGCTGGCCCATTGGGCGCCCGAAGATGTGCGCGCCTATATGGAAGAGAACAACTTGCCCAGGCACCCGCTGGTGGCCAAAGGATACCCTTCGATCGGCTGTGCGCCCTGTACTTCGCCGGTCAAACAGGGCGAAGACCCCCGCGCCGGACGGTGGCGCGATCAGAACAAGGAAGAATGCGGCATTCATTTTGTAGATGGCAAGATGATGCGCGCCGGAGAGAACACATGAACGTTATCGTAACCGATGAGGGGTTCGCCCCCGATGATTGGACTGATGGCTATGTCACGCTGGAAGACGCGGCCAATGATGTGGTCGCGCTGGATGTCAGCTCAGACACGGATCCCGATGAGCTTGCCGAACGGCTGGGCTGCGCCAAGATGGTGCGTGTCGATTTCCCGTCCTTTGCGGATGGGCGCGGCTTTACCATCGCGCGGACCCTGCGCCTGAAAGGCTATACCGGTCGCTTGCGCGCCAAAGGTCATGTCCTTGCCGACCAGTACGCCATGGCGCGGCGCAGCGGCTTTGATGAGGTCGAGATTGAAGACACTCTGGCCGATCGTCAGCCCGAAGATCAATGGGTGGCTCGCGCCAACTGGCAGGACAACAACTATCAGGCCCGCCTGCGCGGCTAAAATCGCCTTTTGCAGCCTCAAATAGGAACGTAGGGGCAAGAGCCCCCTTTTCCTGACTTGGATCAAAGATTAAACGGAGATGTCGGTTTACTCCACCGGCAGTGAAACGATGACAGAGATGAAACCCGTGACCGAAGCAACCGCCGTGAAGGCCCCCGTTCTGCCGGACGCCCAGACTGTAACAGACGTCAAACATTGGACCGACAGCCTGTTCTCATTCAAAGTGTCGCGCCCCGCGTCCTTGCGGTTCCGCTCGGGCGAGTTTGTGATGATCGGCCTGCTGGGCGACAACGGCAAACCCCTGCTGCGCGCCTATTCCATCGCCTCGCCGTCCTGGGATGAGGAGCTTGAGTTCTATTCGATCAAGGTACAGGACGGCCCGCTGACTTCGAAACTTCAGCACATCAAACCAGGCGATCAGATCATCCTGCGGCCCAAGCCGGTTGGCACGCTGGTCCATGACGCCCTGCTGCCCGGTAAGCGCCTGTGGTTCTTTGCCACCGGCACCGGCTTTGCACCCTTCGCCTCACTGCTGCGCGAACCGCAGACCTATGAGGATTATGACGAGATCATCATCACTCATACCTGCCGCGAAGTGGCCGAGCTGGAATATGGTCGTCAGCTGATCGAAGACATTCGCCAGGACGAAATGCTGGCTGAGCTGATGGGCGAAGGTTTTGCGGACAAGATTCGTTACTACCCGACCACCACACGCGAACAGAGCCCCAAGATGGGCCGCATTACCGAGCTGTTGAAAGACGGCACAGTATTTGCCGATCTGGGGATTGAGGGCGGCATCCAGCCGGATACGGACCGCGCGATGGTTTGCGGATCATTGGCTTTCAACCTGGATATCAAAAAAATCCTCGAGGATTTCGGACTGCGCGAAGGCGCAAATTCCGACCCCAAGGAATTCGTCATTGAAAAGGCCTTTGTTGGCTAATCCGGTTTGCCGGTCTGATATGCGACATCAGATCGGCAAAAACGCGGGAATATCATGGGAAATTCACGCTGGTGGTCACTTATGCCGCTTGAATCGTCCCGCAGCCCAGTCTAAATTCCGGGCTTGAAATTCTGCAATCATCAAAGGAATGAACCCATAGCTCGCAGACCTCACAACGCGCCGCCTCAGAGAGACACCGGCCCGCGCGTCAATGATAAGATCCGTGCCCCCGAAATTCGCCTTATCGGCGCCGAAGGTGAAAATGTCGGGGTGGTTCATCCCGCCAAAGCCATGCAACTCGCGGACGAAGCCGGCCTGGATCTGGTCGAGATTTCGCCGAATGCAAACCCTCCGGTTTGCAAAATCATGGACTTTGGTAAATTCAAGTACGAAACGCAGAAACGCGAGGCCGAAGCGCGCAAAAAGCAAAAAGTCATTGAGGTGAAAGAGGTCAAGTTCCGTCCCAACACCGATACTCATGACTATGAAGTCAAAATGCGCAACGTGTTCAAATTCCTTGAAAACGGCGACAAGGTAAAGGTGACTCTGCGCTTCCGTGGTCGTGAGATGGCACACCAGAATCTGGGCCGTGAGCTGCTGGAACGTGTTGCCGTGGACACCAAGGAAATCGGCAAGGTCGAGAACATGCCCAAGATGGAAGGCCGTCAGATGATCATGATGATCGGCCCGCTGCCGCAGAAGTAAGCCCTGCGACAACTGAGTTATTCGAAACCCCCTCGGAATGAGGGGGTTTTATTTTGCGCTTCGGCTTTTGAACCAGACCCTTGCGTCATTCACATCAAATGCCAGCGAAATCAGGTCAATAACCAGTAGAAACACCAGAAATTTCGCATATCCGGTCGCCAGTTCGGCTTCGCTTGCAAATGCTGCAATCACGACGAAAACCATTGGCACCCAACATATTAGATGCGGAAATGCCATCGCTTTGCTCATCCCTCGGGTCGCCAGCATGATCGGAAGATTCAATGCCATCCCACCGATTGAGAGTGCTGCGATTAGAATACCATTGGGCTGATCCAGATACGCCAGAGGTGCCAGATTGGTCGGGATGAGCAGCACCACCAACCAGATCTGTACCCAGGCGGGCAAGTCACGAAAACTCTTCCAGATGTCGACAATCATCATCGCTCCTTCAGGAATTGACCTTTTGTCGATACCCTATTGAGTAAAAAGAGAAGGTCAGATCAAAAGAGCGTCAGATCGCGGCTTTGAGTGCAACCCCCAGCTTTTCAACCAATTCCTCAATCTGTGCGTCTTTGATAATGAAAGGCGGCGCCAACAGAATATGGTCGCCACTTCGACCATCGCGCGTGCCAGACATGGGGTAACAGATCAGACCAGCGTTTAACGCCGCCTTCTTGATCTTGCCCGCGAGACCAAGTGAGGGATCAAACGGTGTTTTTCCGGCCCGATCCGAGACCAGCTCGATACCGCGGAACAGCCCGCGGCCCCGAATATCGCCGACATTAGGGTGCTCGCTGAACGCAGTTTCCAGCGCAGATTGCAGTCTCTGTCCCATAAACTCGGCGCGCTGGGGCAGTTGTTGGCTCGTCAATTCCTTCAGCACCGCCAATGCCGCTGCAGTTGCCACCGGATGGCCGACATAGGTATGCCCGTGCTGGAAAAACCCTGACCCAATTTGGATCGCCTTATATATCCGGCTCGTACACAACATTGCGCCGATGGGTTGATAACCCGCCCCCAAACCTTTGGCGATGCACAGAATATCCGGGGCAATTCCATCGTGATCGCAGGCAAACAAATGCCCGGTGCGCCCCATTCCGCACATGACCTCATCCAGGATCAGCAAAACGCCATATTGATCACAGATTTCACGTATGCGCCTAAAATACCCTTCGACCGCCGGGACCGCCCCCAGCGTTGCCCCCACGACTGGCTCGGCCATAAACGCCATGACGGTTTCAGGGCCAAGACGCAAAATTTCGGCCTCCAACTCGTCGGCCACCCGTTGACCATAGGCGTGGCTGCTCTCACCATCTTGCTTTTCGGCATATTCGTAGCAGGGCGCGATATGGGTCATTTCGATCAGCATCGGTGCGAATTGCGCACGGCGCCAGGCATTTCCCCCCGCTGACAAGGCCCCCAAAGTGTTTCCATGATAGCTTTGGCGGCGCGCGATGACGTGGCGGCGCTCGGGCTGACCGATCTCAAGAAAATACTGCCGCGCCAGTTTGATGGCGGCCTCTGTTGCTTCGGACCCTCCGGATACGAAGTAAACGCGATCCAAATCCCCGGGCGCATGATCAATCAGAAGGTCCGCAAGGGCTTCGGCAGGTTCGGACGTCATAAACCCGGTATGCGCAAAGGCGATCTTTTCAACCTGGCTTTGAACCGCCTCGATCACCGCCCGGTTTGAGTGGCCAAGACAGGACACAGCAGCATCACCGCAATCCAGATACCGCTTACCGTCAGCATCGATCAGATAGCAGCCTTCGCCGCCAACCGCGACTGGCAGCTGAGATTTCGTATGGCGTGGGAAAACGTGGCTCATGATCTATCCTCTTTCAATCTGGCGACAAGAGCCGCGACTGAGGCGGCGTTATTGTCCCAAGTGTCTCCGTTCCGATCTGCGATGCTGTTTTCAAATCCGACCCGGACATCACCGCCCAAGGACGCCGCATGTACCAGACAGTCATGCTCTTGTTTTCCAAAGGCACAGATCATCCAGGGCGAATCCCCGTCCGGAAACGCATCCAGATCCGAGGGCTTTGATTCCTGATCAGTCCGATAGCGCCCCAGAACAAGCAAACGGTCGGATTGCTGTTCGCGCACAACACCACGCTTTTGCCACCTTGTTAATAGGGCCGCATCTTCAGCGTCGTAAAGAATATGCTGAACCCGCGTCCCCTGATCCGCGCAAAGACCATAGATCCGGTCAGCCAGATCGTTATCGCGCGCGATTTCGCGGACCGAGATCGACGCCCAAGCCGGTCTAACCTTCCTCAGACATTCGAACTGGCCGCTTACATCAAAAATCCCTGCCGCCTCGGTTGTGATCTGGATGTCCAGGGCAGGAACCCTCCGCCGAAGTTCGGCAAGTGTTTCCAGATACTGTCCCGCGTCCAAAGAGTGACGGCCTTCTGTGTCCCGAATGTGCAGATGAAGACCGGCCGCACCGGCCTCATGGCATGCTCTGGCCGCTTCAAGAATTTGCGAGGTTGTGACAGGCAGGGCTGGGTGATCTGCCGCACCTCGGCGCGCACCATTGGGCGCCGCCAGAATGTAGGGTTCAGATTTCGACCGATGCTGTGACATTCCCTGCCCCCGATTACCTGTTGCCGCATCTATGCAAGCGGCCTATGTTTTACACTTCCTTCTTTCATAACATATGTTTTTTCATGACAGAGACCCAACGCCAGCTGACAGATAACTTGAGGAAAAACATCGACCAGATGCCGCCCAGACTTCAGGCGGCAGCCAAATACATCGTGGATCACCCCGCGGATTTTGGCCTCGACCCGATACGGGTAACTGCCGAGAAGATCGGTGTCAGTGCAAATGTCCTTGTCAGGCTTGCCCAGTATATGGGCTATGGTGGGTTTCAGGCCTTTCGCTCTCCGTTCCGTCAAAATCTGGCGACGGATAACGAAGAATTCCTTGGCCCTGCCTGGCAAACCCACATGCACGCTGAAGGAGCCCATGGTCAACTTCAAGCCAAGCTTGCCCGCAACGAACAGAATGTCGTTGTCAGGTCGCTGCGATTGATGAGGCCCGACACAGCGCATCTGGCCATTGAACATATACTCGGGTCCCGCCGATGCTTCGTAACAGCCACTCGTGCGAGTTACGCGCTGGCCTATTATTTCTCCTATAACGGGCGCATGGCGCACCCGGGCATTCAGTTGATCCCCCGCCACATTGGCTCGGCCACTGATGATCTGCTGGACGCGGATGACAAGGATTGCCTGCTGGCAATCACCGTAAGCCCCTATTCGGCCGAAACGATAAAATCCGTGAGGTACGCCCGGGAAAAAGGACTTCGGGTCATCCTGATCTCGGATAGCGAAGTCATTGCGCCGGGTGTCGACCCGGATGTCGTCTTTACCGTCAGCACAAGGTCACAACATCACACCTCAAGTTTTACCGGGGTCATGGCCGTGCTCGAATGCCTCATCGGCCATCTATTTGAGGCAGGCGGCGAAACCGCAGCCCACCGCGTCGAGGCCTATCAAAAAGCGCGCGAAGATACCGGAGCTTATTGGCAACCAAACAAACTTCCGAAAATACGCCGAAAATAGAAAAAGCCCCGAGGGACACACCCCGGGGCTTTGCGACTAAAAGCCGATTTAATTACATGCAGGCCAGCACAGCCCGCTTGGTCATCACACTGACCAGATGCGCGCGATACGCTTTGCTGCCATGAAGATCGCCGATCATGTTGGCCGGGTTGATGTTCAGCCCCATCAACGCGTCCGGTCGGAATTCAGTATTCAGCGCCTGTTCTGCTTCGGACCAGCGGAACACCCCATCCTCGCTGGCGCCTGTGACCGCCACACGCACACCATCGGCGAACCGGGCCAGATAGACGCCCACCAACGCAAAGCGCGAGGCTGGCTGCAAGAACTTCTGATAGCTCGCGGCCTGTGGCACCGGAAAGCGGATGGAAGTGATGATCTCACCCTCATCCAGTGCGGTCGAGAACATGCCATCAAAAAACGCATCCGCCGCAATCTGACGGGCGTTGGTCACGATTGTGGCCCCCGATCCCAGAACGCCCGCAGGGTAACACGCCGCCGGATCGTTATTCGCGACCGAACCGCCAATCGTGCCGCGGTTGCGCACCGCCGGATCACCGATCTGACCGGCTAATGCGGCCAGCGCCGGGTATGATCCCGCTGCCTCTTGCGCAACAACTGCATGCGGCGTTGCGCCACCGATAGAAACCGACCCGTCATCCCCAACACAGACGCCCTGCATTTCGGGAATTCCGCTGAGCGAGACGAGTGCCGATGGCGCCGCCAATCGTTGTTTCAGCGTCGGGATCAGGGTTTGCCCACCACCCAACGCCTGCGCATCCTCAGCCCCTAAAGCGGCAACCGCGTCGGCTATGGTCGAGGGTTTCTCAAATTCGAAATTGTACATTTCGTCTTCCTTTCCGAAAGGCGCTGATCCGCCCTTCATCTGGCTATAAATATCTCGGGGAGCGCGAGGGGTTGACCCCTCGCACCCCAACCTCTCACCCGTGCATCGCGGTCCAAACACGCGATGGACTCACCGGCATATCGATATGATCGATGGCTTTGCCGCCTGAATTCAACGCATCCAGCACCGCGTTGACCACCGCAGGTGGTGAGCCGATTGCCCCGGCCTCACCACAGCCCTTCACACCCAACGGGTTATGCGTACAGGGCGTCTGGCTGGAATGATCCACCGCATAGAACGGCACATCATCGGCACGCGGCATCGCATAGTCCATGAAGGATGCGCTCAGCAGCTGACCGTTTTCGTCATAGGCACAGTTTTCAAGCAATGCCTGACCGATGCCCTGACCGATTCCGCCATGCACCTGACCATCCACGATCATCGGGTTGACGATATTGCCAAAGTCATCAGCGGCAGTGAAGGCTTCGATGGTGACCCGACCGGTTTCGGGGTCAACCTCGACCTCACAGGCATAGGCGCCAGCCGGGAAGGTAAAGTTGGCCGGGTCATAAAAGGCGGTTTCCTCCAGCCCGGGCTCGACCTCCAGCGGAAAGTTATGCGGCACATAGGCCGTCAGGGTGACATCACCCCAGGCCACCGACTTGTCGGTCCCTGCCACGCTGAACTGACCGTCCTTCAGCTCGATATCAGCCTCGGACGCCTCCAACAGATGCGCCGCGATCTTCTTGGCCTTGTCGATCACTTTCTCAGTTGCCTTTACCATCGCCGATCCACAGACCGCCAAAGACCGCGAGCCATAAGTGCCCATGCCAAACGGAATCTTCGACGTGTCGCCATGCACGATCTCGATCATCGACTCGTCGATACCGATCATGTCCGCCACAACCTGCGGGAAGGCCGTTTCATGCCCCTGCCCGTGGCTATGGGCACCTACCATGACGCTGATCGAACCGGTGGCATTCACCCGCACAGTCGCCGCATCATACAGACCCGCACGGGCCCCCAGCATACCAACGATGTTCGAGGGCGCGATGCCGCAAGCCTCGATATAACAGTTGACGCCCAGACCCCGCAGCTTGCCCTTGGCCTCGCTTTCAGCGCGACGCGCGGCAAAGCCTGCCAGATCAGCAGCGGACTCAAGCTTGTCCATCGTCCCATTATAATCGCCTGTGTCATAGGTCAGCGCCACCGGTGTGTCATAGGGGAACTGGGTGATGAAGTTCTGCCGGCGCAGGGCGATCGGATCGACACCCAGTTCACGCGCTGCCTTGTCCACGACCCGCTCCAACTGGAACGTCGCCTCCGGACGGCCCGCGCCGCGATAGGCATCCACCGGGACCGTGTTGGTGAACATCGCCTTGACGTTAACCTGAATGAGCGGCGTCTTGTAGTTGCCCGCCATCAGCGTCCCGTGCAGCCATGTCGGTACCGAGCTGGAGAAGGTCGACAGATACGCGCCCATATTTGCATAGGTGTTGGTGCGCAGACCGATAAAGTTATTGTCCGCATCCAGCGCCAGTTCGATCTGTCCGACATGGTCGCGCCCATGCGCGTCAGACATGAACGCCTCGGACCGGCTCGAGGTCCATTTGACCGGGCGGTTACAAGCCTTGGCGGCGAAGGTGCAGAACGCCTCTTCGGCATAGTGGAAGATCTTGGTGCCAAAGCCGCCACCCACATCCGGCGCGACCACGCGAACCTTGTGTTCGGGCAGGCCCAGAACAAAGGCACACATCAACAGGCGGATCACATGCGGGTTCTGCGACGTGGTATAAAGCGTGTATTCTTCGGTGCCGCGGCTGTACTCGCCCACCGCCACACGCGGCTCCATCGGATTGGCAACCAGACGGTTGTTCACCAGATCCAGCGTGGTGACATGGGCCGCATTGGCAAAGACCTCATTGACCTTGGCATCATCGGTTTCGCCCAGCTGCCAATCATAGCAGATGTTGTTTTTCAGATCGTCATGGACCAGCGTCGCGCCTTCTTGCGCGGCGGCCTTCATGTCGATCACGGCGGGCAGCTCCTCGATATCAAGCTCGATCGCCTCAGCCGCGTCGCGGGCCTGTTCCAGGCTGTCGGCAACCACAGCAGCAATCGGATCGCCCACATGGCGCACTTTACCCTGTGCCAAAATGGGATGCGGAGGTTCCTGCATCGGTGCGCCGTGCTTGTCGGTCACTTCCCAGCCACAGGGCATGCCGCCCACACCTTCGAAATCCTTGCCGGTAAACACTTTGACCACGCCCGGCATGGCCTCGGCAGACGAAGTGTCGATATTGTTGATCCGGCCATGCGCGATGTCGGACCGCAGAAAATGCACATAGGCCTGGCCATGCACGTTGATATCGTCGGTGTAATTGCCTGCTCCGGTTAAAAAGCGCACGTCCTCGCGCCGTTTGGAACTGGCTCCGATGCCACTGTCTTTGGGCATTGCTTGTTCTCCTCCCTGAAAAAGAATTTTCGTCGAAAATTCTTTACGTCGGTATTACTCGGCAGCGATGCCGCTTACGTCCTGACCCGATGCGGCCATGATCGCTTTGACAATGTTGTGATAGCCTGTGCAGCGGCACAGGTTGCCTTCCAGATACTTTCGAATCTCGGCTTCGCTCGGGCGCGGGTTCTCTTTGAGCAAGGCGGCGGCGCTCATCACCATGCCCGGCGTACAAAACCCGCATTGCAACCCGTGATGATCCTGAAACGCCTGCTGAATCACGTTCAAAGACCCATCCTCAGCGGCCTGGCCCTCAATCGTGGCGACCTCAGACCCGTCCGCTTCCAGCGCAAGCATGTTGCACGACTTCACCGCTGCGCCATTCACATGAACAACACACGCCCCACATTGCGCCGTGTCACATCCAACATGCGTTCCGGTCAGCGACAGATGATCACGTAAAAATCCAGACAACAACGTCCGACCCTCAACCTCTCCGCTAACAGACCTCCCGTTCACGGTCATGGTGACCTGTGTCATAAGTTCCTCCCATGTCATATTTTTCTCTGTCGAGTTAAACACGGGACTTATTGTTTGAGAACAAAAATTTCGCAGGGCGCCGTTTAGGACAGATCACAATGCCGAACAAATCGGCCCGATCTGGGTCTTAAATTGATGTCAAACGCCTTACCGCTTGATAGATGCGCGTGGCTGTGGCCGGGTCGGGATTTCCTTGAGCAATCCACCGACCCCCATGCCTGCAATATGCGCCGCTGTCGTTTCAATCCCGCAAGCCACGCGCGACAAAACCCAATCCGCACCGTTCAGTGCGGGAGAACGCGCACACCCCGGCAAACCGATTACAGGTCTGGCGTCCAGCAGACCGGTGAACAACAGGTTGCCCGGATCTACCGGCATTCCAAACCGATCCACCTGACCGCCTGCAACACGAACGGCCTGCGGCGCGACATCATGTGCATCCGAAGTTGCTGAGCCCGTCAAGATCAGGACAATATCCCCTTTAACGCCCGTCAAGGCAGCAGACAGCGCCTGAATCTCATGTGGCACCACCCGAATGTCATCCAAACCCATACCCAGGGCTTCGACTCGCCCTCGGATTGCGGCAATACCCTTGTCGTTCGAAACACCTCCGGGGATGTCTGTGACGATCAGGCCAGCACTGCGAAACACCGGGCCAGACAGGCGCACCGCCCCTTGTGCCAGCGCCGAGGCACGCACCACATCTTCGCCGGGGACGGCATAAGAAATGACTTTAATTGTCGCCACCATCCCGCCTGATCCCATCTGTTGATATTGGGGAACTGTGGCCACGGTAATCATCGGGTTAACCAAGTTGAACGCTTCCAGCGCCTGTACGTCCAGAACAGCGACTCCGGGGCCTCTCGCCAAGAGGTTAACGCGCCCTGTGAACGGCTCGGTGACGCGCAATCCCACGGTTGCCGGGTCCGGGGCCAAAGCCTCTGCCAAACTCCGGGCAGCGTCGTTTTCGTGACAATCACCGGGTTCCAGCTGCGCAACAGTGACCGAGGTCAACCCGGCGGCGGCCATTTCATCCAGATGAGTTTGCGTGAGCAAAAGGCCCTTACGCAGCTTTGTGTCTTGGGCTTTCACTGAATGCGCCAGAATTGCACCGGCGGCCTCGCGCAGAGGAACCGAGCCAAACTTCATGCTTTGCCCCGCAACACCGCGGTCATTTCGGCCAATATGGAAACCGCAATTTCCGCAGGATCGGCGGCACCGATATCCAAGCCTACGGGACCGTGAATCTGTGAAATCTGCCCTTCAGTAAATCCGGCTTCTTTCATCCGGGTGACGCGTTTCGCATGCGTTCGATTAGACCCCAGCGCCCCAATATAGAACACACCGGCTCTCAGGGCGGCCTCTAACGCGGGATCATCCAGTTTTGGATCATGGGTCAGCAAGACAACAGCCGTTCGCGCATCCATTCCAAGCTTTGCAACGGCCTCATCCGGCCAATCCGTCAGCACGGTTTCCTGAGGGAATCTTGCGGCGGTTGCAAACGCATCTCGCGGATCCACAATCGCAGGGTCGTACCCCGCAATTCGCGCCATCGGGACCAGGGCCTGAGCAATATGAACGGCCCCGACCACTATCAACCGCAAGGGCGGATTGTGGACCGAAACAAATGTCTTCGCATCCTCTTCGAAACCGGACCGGTCCATGCGCATGCGTTCGGGATAACGATCGCGCTGCAACGCACGATGACCGGATTCGATATTCACTTCATAAGCCACAGGCTCGCGCTGCGCGCGTGCAGCGACCAGATCGCGCAATATGCTTTCAGGAAGGACCGATCCAATAGGTTCGACCAGTACCCGAATTGTTCCGCCACAGGCCAGCCCGACCGCAAAAGCATCTTCGTCACTGACCCCGAATTCAAGTAGGCGCGCTTCACCCTCTTCGATCGCTTCCAACGCCTCGACAACAACCGCACCTTCGACACAGCCACCCGATACTGACCCCTCAAAGCGGCCATCACCTGCTATCACAAGCTGAGCACCAACACGTCTGGGGGCACTGCCCCAGGTCTGAACAACCGTAGCCAGCGCAACTGGCTTTCCCGTTTCATACCAATCCAGAGCAGTCTCGGGGCTGTTGTCGAATCTGTCCATATCGCCCTCCTGGCGTTTCCCGCACCAACATAGGCAGGTTTGGCAGGATGAAAAGTAAACCATCAGGCTAACTCATGGGCCTTGAAAGAAATTCCAAATGCTATGCAAAGCCCCGCGGGTTTCAGCCGAACATCCCAAGCATTGATTGCCAGCCCTCCCGATTCTGACCTAAACGCGGATCATGCGCAGCTGTGACGCAGATTATTTTCAAAAGGAGACAGAGACTTGAAACACATTATTACACTCGGATCAGTATTGGGAATGCTAGCGGCGACAGTGGCCAGCGCAGATACCTTCCTGCGCTATGGCGAAGTGGACGGATGGAAAATCTTCATCGACGAAGACAAGAAATCCTGCCTGATCGAAGCTGTCGATGACGCGGAAAACGTGGTTCAAATGGGCCTGACCGAAGACCGCGGCGTGGGATATGTTGGCGTATTCACCAAAGCTGAAACCAACATCAAGCGTGGCGAAACCGAGGCTGTGGCGATCCTGCTGGGCGAAAACCTGTATCTTGGAGAAGCCACCGGCATGAAGGGCAACATCACCAAAGGCTATTCGGGTGGCTATGTGCTGTCGGATGACCCCAAGTTTGCCGAAGACCTTGCCAAACAGAAAGTTATGGTTGTGTTCCCCGAAAAGGAATTCGCCTTCACCGTTGATCTGACCGGTACGTACAAAGCGATGGAAATGGCGCGTAAGTGCAACGAAGAACAGCTTGGTTGAGACCTACTTCGAAAGCGCGGCCATCAACCGCGCTTTCTCACCCATGTCATCCGGTTTTGAGATGACTTTGGCCAGATCTTCCAGCGACGCAATGGAATGACCGGCCCGAAAGCTGTCAACATGGGGAAGCATCGCCGCCACCCCCTGCGCTTTTGGCGCAAAGCCATCCCAACGCAACAAAGGGTTCAGCCAGATCAAACGGCGGGCTGACAGATGCAGGCGCTGGATTTCTTTTCCAAGCACCTCGGGTTCGCCCCGATCCAGACCATCCGTAATCAACAACACCACCGCACCCTGCCCCAGAACCCGACGCGACCAGTCACGGTTAAAAGCGTGCAGGCATTCCCCGATCCGCGTGCCACCCTCCCAATCTTGCGCCTCGGCCCCTGCCGCCGACAGGGCAGCATCTACATCGCGTTGGCGCAGGTGCCGGGTGATATTCGTCAACCTCGTGCCGAAGGTAAACGCATGAACCTTGGCCCACCCCGCGCCCTTGACGTTTGAAACCGCATGCAGGAAATGCAGGATGATACGAGAGTACTGGCTCATAGATCCTGAGATATCGCAGAGAACGACAAGGTTCGGCCACCGTTGTTTCGGCTTCAAATACGCGATGTCCCGCAGTTCACCACCCTGCCGCATGGATGCGCGCAGCGTGCGGGCGCGGTCGACCCGATGCACAAGGTGGCTGGCTTGGCCTCGGCGCGACTCGATTGGTTTTACCGGCAATTTGAGCTGTGCCAGAATGCGCTTGGCCAAAGCAATTTCTTCGGTGCTCATTTGCTCAAAGTCTAGATTGCGCAACCGTTCTTCCGAGGACGCGGTCCGCGACGCATCTATCTCCAGCTCAGTTTCTTCCTCGATGTCAGTGTTGTCAGGCAAGTCCCGTTCGACGCCGTCCAGCAGAGCCTCGGCCGCGCGTTTCTCTGCAGCTTCGGCCTTGCGCTCTTCCTGAACGCCGCGGATCGCGGGCAGCATCATGGACATCATGTGTTCCATGTAACGTGGGTCGCGCCAATACATGCGGAAAATCTGCGCAAATACTGCCCGATGCTCGGGTCGGGTCACGAAACAAGCGTGCAACGTCCAGTAAAAATCCCGCTTTTCCGAGAAGCCCGCAACCTGAACCGCCCGGATCGCATCCACAACCCGCCCGGTGCCAATCGGCAGCCCTGCCTTGCGCAAAGCCCGCGCGAAATGAGTGATATTCTGCGCCAGTTTTGGGTTGTCGGGGATTTCGAGAGGGAGCTGTTCAGCCATCAGGCAGGTTCCAGCGACGCCTTGGCTTCATCCAGAATGCGTTTCGCCTCGGACCCTTGCAGTTGCTGGATATCGTCCTGATATTTCAGGATCGCTCCCAGCGTGTCGCCGATCACTTCGGGGCTAAGGTTGATGACGTCCAGCGCCAGCAGGCATTTGGCCCAGTCGATCGTCTCGGCCACGCCTGGTTTCTTGAACAGATCCTCTGTGCGCAGGTGTTGGACAAAGGCGACGACCTCTCGGCTTAGCGCCTCGGCGACCTCGGGTGCGCGGGCGTTCAGAATTTCAATTTCACGGTCAAAATCCGGGTAATCGACCCAATGGTACAAGCAACGGCGTTTCAGGGCGTCATGCACCTCTCGCGTTCGGTTCGATGTAACGATGACAATCGGTGGCTCCGGCGCTTTGACAGTGCCCAATTCGGGGATGGTGACCTGAAAATCGCTGAGCGCTTCCAGCAGGAAGGCCTCAAACGGTTCATCCGTGCGGTCAAGTTCATCAATCAACAGGACGGGTGCCCCGTTTTCATCCGGACGCATGGCCTGCAACAACGGACGCTCGATCAGGTAGTCGTCAGAAAACAATTCGGTCTGCAACGAACCCCGGTCAGCGCCGCCCGAGGCTTCGGCGGTTCGGATCGCAACCATTTGCGCCGGGAAATTCCATTCGTAAACCGCCGAGGAGGCGTCCAGCCCTTCATAACACTGCAGGCGGATCAGGCGACGGTTCAGACCAGCGGCCAGTGCTTTGGCAATCTCGGTTTTCCCGACACCTGCCTCACCCTCAAGAAATAGCGGGCGGCCCAGTTTAAGCGACAAAAACACCACTGTCGCCAAGGCTCGACCGCATACGTAACCCTGTGAGCCCAGCATCTGCTGCACGGTATCAATGGAATCTTGCTGCGTCATGGAACCCTCTTTCTTTCGTTGCTTAACAGGTCATGCAAGCGCAGGGGCGTCAAGGCCCCGGCCCCGCCACCCAGACGCCATCGCCGCAAATAGGTGAAGTTTTTGCACCAGATCCTCACGGTTTGGTTGGTCTTTGGCCGAGGCTGTGCTAGCGGGTGCGCATGACTGATACGCTGACCATTCGCCGCCCCGATGACTGGCATCTGCATTTGCGCGATGGCGCCATGTTGCAGGCCGTTCTGCCCGAAACCGCACGCCATTTTGCCCGAGCGATCATTATGCCAAACCTCGTTCCGCCAGTTGTGCGCGGCGATCAGGCCGCCGCATATCGCGACCGCATTCTGGCCGCCCTGCCCGAAGGCATGCCGTTCGAGCCACTGATGACCTTGTACCTGACCGAAGACACCGACGCCGAGGATGTCGCCGCAGCCCATGCAAGTGGGCTGATCAAGGCCGTAAAGCTGTATCCCGCAGGCGCAACCACCAATTCCGCCTCGGGCGTGCGTGATTTCGACAAGGTCCGCCCGGTGCTTGAGAGAATGGCTGAGATCGGTCTGCCGATGTGTGTCCATGGTGAAGTCACCGATGCCGAGGTCGACATTTTCGACCGCGAAGAGGTTTTCATCGATACGATACTTGATCCACTGCGCCAGGCGACTCCTGGTTTGCGGGTGGTGATGGAACACATCACGACGGCTCAGGGTGCGATTTATGCGCAATCCGGTGGAGATGATCTTGCTGCAACAATCACGGCCCATCACCTGATCATCAACCGCAATCACATCCTGGTGGGCGGGATCAAACCGCATTACTACTGCCTGCCCGTGGCCAAGCGCGAGACCCATCGCCAGGCTTTGATGAGCGCCGCAACTTCTGGGATATCTTGCTACTTCCTTGGCACCGACAGCGCGCCACACACAGATGCGAACAAGGAAATGGCCTGTGGTTGTGCGGGATGTTTCACCGCCACAAACACCATGTCCCTGGTGGCCGAGATGTTTGACAAAGCGGATGCGCTGGACAAGCTGGAAGGGTTCACATCATTGAACGGACCTGCGTTTTATGGCCTGCCGGTGAATAAAGAAACCATCACCCTTACCAAGGGCGACCCCGTTGAATATCCCGACAAGATCGAAACTGACGACGGCCCGGTAACAGTATTCGAACCCGGGTTCCCCTTGCACTGGCGCGTCGTCTAACGCGCCAGCATTTTCGCCAGATCACGGGTGCGGCCACCGGTACGCAGCATCGACCAGATCGCGTCTGCGTCCTCGGCACCGATCAGCTTGGCCGCCTTGCTTCTGACCCGGTCTTCCCGGTCGGCCAATGTCATAGGGCCAAGCAAATCGTGGCTGGCCTGTTTACGTGCCCCATCGCGGCGCAGCAAAGACAGATCCGCTTGAGTTTCAGACAGCGACTCATCGGCTTCGACTGAAATCCGGTCCCGCAGCGATTGCAGGCGCCTATCCGCACATACCTTATCCGAAAAACTGTCTGGCAAGGCTGTGTCATATCCCAGCGCTTGCATAGCAATAACCGTCCGGTAGGAAAACTTGGCCCCCAACCCGGTGGTCGGAGAGGTTTGATTACACACTGTCATCCAGCGCGGGTGGGTCCTGATCCTGATCTCGGCTACTTCGGGCTCTGCAATATCCAGGTCACGTGCGGCCTCTAATGCGGCGTGCAACCCATGACAGCAGGCATGAAACTTATGGCTTACATCTTTGAACAGCCACGTCTCTCCGATTCCATCCAGAGCAGCGGCCTTTTCGGACTGACCCATATGGGTTGCACCAAAACCATAGGGCCCCTCAAGCGCATCCGAGTTGGGATCAAACCCCTTGGACACCAACAGCGCAGCCTCAACCCCTGCAGCGGCAGCTAGCCCGGCATTATAGGGCTTTCCCATCGTGCCGAAATGAGCTTTCAGCCCTGCGGCGCGGGTGGCAGCCAGACCAAGAACCCGGCGCATCTTTTCCGTATCGAACCGCAGCACCCGGCCAGCGGCGACCGCCGCACCAAAGGCACCTGACGTCGCGGTCTGATGGAACCCGCCCTGGTAATGCGCACGCCCCAGCCAAAGCCCTACGCGGATCGAAACCTCCATCCCGACAAGAGCGGCCTCAAGGACATCGACAAGAATCCGGTCGTCCCAATCACAAAGGGCAAAGGCCGCAGGCATAACCGCGACCGAAGGGTGCCCGATATGCGCAAAATGCGTGTCATCATAATCCAAAGCGTGGGAAATGGTTCCGTTAACCAAACCTGCTGCTCTGACGGGAGCCAGCCCCCCGCCAAACAGATGGGCCTGCGGGTTGCCTCCTTCATCCAGAACCAGTGCGCGCACGGTCTGAGATACGGGTTCGCTAACACCGACGCGGCCAACAGCCACCCAATCCAGCGCAGACAGAGAGGTTACAAGACGGGCCTCTGACGAGGTCGCAACAGGCCCCGAGGCAAAATCGGCCAATGCTGTGGTAAAATCAGTCATGTGGCGCAGTCTAGCAAGCGCCGCTTTCGGGTAAAGACTTAGCTGTACAATTCCTCTGCCCGGCCCTCGAACGCCCTCACGATCCTGTGCATCGCCTCATTGAAGACCACTCCGATGATACCCTGAAGAATGGCATTCTTGAATTCAAAATCAACATGGAACGAAACGTTGCACCCGCCTTCTGCCGCGTCCTCGAAATGCCAGTCCGACTTCATGTATTTGAAGGGCCCATCCAGATATTCCGTGTCGATCCGGCGTTGTTCGGCAAACAGGGTAACCCGGCTGCCAAAGCGTTCGCGGAACACTTTGAACGAAATGATCAGGTCAGCTTCCATCACCTGTGCCTCTCCTGCTGCATATGAGCGTCGGATACGTGCAGCCGCACACCAGGGCAAAAACTCGGGATACTTTGCTACATCGGCAACCAGATCGTACATCTGTTGCGCAGTGTAAGGCAGGTGTCGCGTTTCCGAATGTATAGGCATGGCGTCCGGTTTTTGCAGGTGACAATGGCGCGTCATGTCGTATGTTGCGCGCCAAAGATCAAGGGGGCAGTGATGAGCCAGCGCGGATATGTGATTGATGAGATGATCTCGGCAAAGGCCATTGCCGCCAGGATCGAAGAACTTTGCCGCGAAATCACTGCCGAATTCGACGGAACCGACAAGCTGGTTGTTGTCGGCCTGCTGCGTGGTAGCTTTGTCTTTATCGCCGATCTGGTGCGCGAATTGGACTTGCCCATTGAAGTGGATTTCCTTGAGGCGTCATCCTACGGGGATGCGATGGAAAGCAGCCGGGAAGTCCGCATTCTAAAAGACCTGCGCGGCGCTATTGAGGGTCGCGACGTTCTGGTAGTCGAGGATATCGTCGACACCGGGCACACGCTGAACCATGTTACTCATCTGCTGCAAAGCCGCGATCCTGGAAAACTTCGCTCGATCGCACTACTGGACAAGCCCAGCCGGCGCGAAGTCGATTTCCGTTCGGACTGGATCGGGTTTGAAATTCCTGATGAGTTTGTTGTGGGTTACGGGATCGACTACGCACAGCGCAATCGCAACTTGCCATTTATTGGTAAGGTTCGTTTTATCGAAGCCTGAGAAGGGTAAAAATAGACCCAGATTCCAATAGTCAAAGTTGCTGCGCACCTTTGCATTCACTTAATTGAATACCATTGGACAACGCCCTCAACAACAGATTACCCTCCAATCATCTTGGGAGGATTCTGCTTATGAAAGTAATGTCTATTGGGCTTCTGGCGACTTGCGCAGTCGCCGCAACGGTTGGTCTTGCGGACGCAAAAGACAACAAGGGCAAAGGGAAAGGTCCAGACAAGTCGAAAATCGAAAAGTCGATAAAGACCAATAATGGCGTTGGTGTACCGCCCGGACAGATCAAGCGTTATACGCGAGGTCAGAAACTCCCTAACGATCTGAATTTTGACTATCTTGATGACCTGGACGGCTGGAAGTTGAAGCCCCTACCCGCCGGTCAGCGATATATCCGCGTGGATGACGAAATCCTGTCGATATCTGATGAAACTAAGACAGTCATTGATGCCGTTGGAATAGTGAGCGATCTCGTAAACTGAAGTTTCAGCCATTAAGTGATCGAATTGCGGCAACAAATACGTCTACTCCTACCGAGATAAGTGCGTCTGGGAAATCATAGTCAGGGTTATGCAATTGCGGATGATCCTGCCCCGACCCCAGCCAGAACATGGCCGTTTTTGCGCCTTTCCCAAATTGCCCGAAATCTTCTGAGAACTTTTGCGGCGTCTCTGTTGAATGGCACGGTACTCCACGCTCGGCGCAGGCCGTTGCGATGATGCTCACCGCGTCGCTGTGATTGACGCAGGCCTCGAAGACATCGTCATAGGTGATCTCAACCTCCAGACTGTCGGCGGATGCGGCGCGGCGCGCCAGTGCCTCGGCCTCGGTCATCAGCGTCTGCATCCGGGCATCTGAAACGGTGCGCAAGGTTACCCAGATCTCGGCCTGTCCCGGAGCGACGCCGAAAGTCGGCTCTCCCAAACGGGCATGCGTCACAGTTGTCAGCGCAAAATCGGCATCCAACGCGCCGCCTGCGCCTAAACTCGCCAGCTTCGAAACCAGTTCGGACATCGCCTCAGCCGGGGAAATCCCATCCTGAGGCGCAGCCGCATGGGACGTCTTGCCGGTCAGGATGATTTTCATCCCGCGCGAGGCGCAGTTAGCCGAACTCTGACACAACTCAACAGCGCCAAGTTCCAACCCCGGCAGGTTGTGCAGAGAGAACACGTAGTCCGGCGCGATCTTCGCGAATTGAGGGTCCGCGCGAAAGGCGATGGCGCCCCGCCCGGTTTCTTCAGCCGGTTGAAAGATCAAAACCACCCGACCCTTTTGGGGTCGGTGACGCGCCAGGTCTTCCGCAACGCCAAGCACCATCGCCATGTGCCCATCATGGCCACACAGATGCCCTTTGCCCGGAACCTTCGACACATATAGGTGCGTGCCAAGTTCTTGAATCGGCAGCCCATCCAATTCGCACCGGATACCAACGGTTGGCCCAGCCTGCCCACTGTCAAAAACCGCGGCAACGCCATGCCCTCCCAGTCCGGTAAGCACATGGTCCACACCGAACCCCCGCAAAAGATCTGTTATGCGGGCAGCGGTCTCACGCTCGTGCCCGGATAGTTCGGGATATTGATGCAGTTCGTGGCGCAGGCGTGTCAGCCGCGCATGCGCTTCAGGTGTCACCCCTGTTCCAGCTTTTTCCGGCGTGCCTCACGCAGCCGGGCAAAATCGTCTCCGGCGTGATAAGACGACCGGGTCAAAGGTGTGGCCGATACCATCAGGAACCCTTTGCCATAAGCTGCCTTTTCATAGGATGCGAATTCTTCCGGCGTTACGAACCGATCGACTCCGTGGTGTTTGGGCGTGGGCTGCAGATACTGACCGATGGTCAGGAAATCAATTTCAGCGGCGCGCATATCATCCATGACCTGCCGGACCTGCTGACCATCCTCACCCAAACCGACCATGATCCCGGATTTGGTAAAGACCGACGGGTCCAGCTCTTTCACGCGCTGCAATAGACGCAAAGAGTGGAAATACCGCGCGCCCGGGCGCACTTCGGGATAGAGGCCGGGTACGGTTTCAAGATTATGGTTAAAGACGTCTGGCTTTGCCTCAACGACAACTTCTAGAACGGACGGATCGCATTTCAGAAAGTCGGGCGTCAGAATTTCGATCGTCGTACCCGGAGACCGGTGACGCACGGCGCGAATGGTCTGCGCAAAATGCTCTGCCCCGCCATCTGCAAGGTCATCGCGGTCGACAGAGGTGATGACCACATGGTTCAACCCCAGCTTTTCAACCGCATGAGCAACGCGACCCGGTTCAAACGCATCCAGCGAATCCGGGCGACCGGTGGCGATGTTGCAAAAGGTACAGCCGCGAGTACAAATCTCGCCCATGATCATCATGGTCGCGTGGCCCTGGCTCCAACATTCACCGACATTGGGGCATCCGGCTTCTTCGCAGACCGTAACCAGATTGTTGTCACGCATGATCTTGCGCGTGTCGGCATAACCCTGACCACCGGGCGCTTTGACGCGTATCCAACTGGGCTTTTTCGGCTGCGAATTGTCGGGCCGATGAGCCTTTTCTGGGTGTCTTTGTTCGGGAATGTTCAGATCGCGCACGGCCTGTCTTTCTGACTTTGGGTCAATTCGGTTTACCCATAACATAAACTGACCTCTGCTATTACACCACCCATGCATAGCCGCTATGCATCAGGGTGAAAGACTTTGACGTCTCAGGGCCAAAATTCTAAATAATTTCCTATGATTAACTGCAACTTACGCGTTCATGGGTCGATTCTGACGCAGCTGGAACATCGGCCATTGAAGCCGATTTAGAATCCTTTTAAGTCCACGAAAACCGCATGTGATTCACAGGAGTTCGATCATGAAATCTGGCGCCAAACTGCCCGAAGTGACCTTTCACACCCGCGTCCGCGACGCCGCAATCGAGGGACCAAACCCGTTCCGCTGGGAAGACAAAACCACGGCGGATTACTTCTCGGGCAAGCGCGTAATTCTGTTCTCGCTGCCGGGCGCATTCACCCCGACATGCTCGACCTATCAGCTGCCTGGTTTCGAAAACGGATACGCAGATTTCCAGGCCGCTGGGGTCGATGAGATTTACTGCATGTCCGTGAACGACAGCTTTGTCATGAACAAATGGGCACAGGATCAGGGCCTGAAAAACGTCAAAGTCATCCCTGATGGCTCGGGCGAGTTCACACGCAAAATGGGTATGTTGGTCGACAAGGACAATCTGGGTTTTGGTATGCGGTCCTGGCGCTATGCGGCCATCATCAATGACGGCGTCGTCGAAGCCTGGTTCGAAGAGCCCGGACTGATGGATAACTGCCCCGAGGACCCCTATGGCGTTTCGTCACCGGAAAACCTGATGAAACATCTAAACGAAGTCAAAGAGCCGGAACTGGCTTGAGTTCGTCCTCAACAGAAAAGCCCGCTTCAGGCGGGCTTTTTTGTGACTAGCGCGTTTGCGTGACAATGCTCTCGCCGACGGTGCGAATGGTATCCGCCAGGCTTTCGAACCAATCTTCCTGCGAGGTAGAAGATCGACGAACTAGCCCCACTGTCCTTGCCGGCTGCGGCGAGGCAAATCGCATCAGCTCAAGACCCGGTACCGCGTCGGATTCGGAACGGGCGGCAAGCTCTGGCATGAGCGTCAATCCAAACCCTTCGGCAACCAAACGGGATAATGTCGCCAAAGACGAGGCACCCATGTTAATCAGACCGCTGCTGCGGTCCTGACCACAAACCTCCAGGGCCTGATCCGTCAGGCAGTGCCCATCATCCAGTAGCATAAGCTGTGCATTTTGAAGGTCCAAAGGGCGCAAACGCTCTGTATCGCTGGAAAAATTGCGCAACCGTGCCGAACTTCCAGCCAATAAGAACCGATCCTCGAACAAGGGAAGTTCGAAC